>NZ_JBIAYX010000013.1:228129-300021 GCF_042898365.1 Streptosporangium sp. NPDC000509
TGGGAGGCCGACGGTGGTGAGCGGGCCGCTCTGACGGGGCATGCGGGGGTGGTTCGTCAGGTGGTGATCTCTCCCGACAGCACCTGGCTCGCCGCCTGCTCCGACGAGGGGACGATCCGGATCTGGCAGTCGGAGCGCGCCGCGAGGCAGAGCCGCAAGGGGAGGACCGGGACGGTCCGCCAGGTGACGATCTCTCCCGAGGGGAGCTGGGTCGCCACCCACTCCGGTGACGGATCGGTGAAACTCTGGAACGAGGACAGGATAGAGGAGGCGACCCTCACCGTTCCCTTGGAAGACGGTCACCACGGCGTGGTCTCACCGGACAAGACGTGGCTCGCCGTCTGGTCCACCGATCACGTCGTGCGGATACGCGGGGCCGGTGGCCGCAGGCGAGCCATCCCGACGGGGCACGCCGGACGCCTGCGGGGGGTGGCGATCGCCCCCGACAGCACCTGGCTCGCGACCTGGTCGGCCGATCGGGCCGTACGACTGTGGGGTGCGGGCGGCAGCAGGAGGGCGGTGCTGAACGGTCACACCGGGCCGGTGCGCGAGGTGGTGATCTCTCCCGACAGCACCTGGCTCGCCACCTGCTCCGAAGACGGCACCGCCCGCGTGTGGTGGGCCGACGGCACCGAGCGCGCCGTCCTGGTCGCGAACATCAGGGCGACGGCACACCTCCTCGTCTCCCCGGACGGCGGCTGGCTCGCCACGCTGTCCATCTACGGGAAGATCCAGCTCTGGAAGCCGGACGGTGCCAGGTACGCCACGCTGAGAAGCAGGGTGGAGGCGATCGAGGAGATCACCGTGGCGCCGAACGGCAGGTGGTTCGCCATCTTCTCCGCCAACGGCACGGCCGGCCTGTGGGGAGCCGACGGCAAGTCGCGGGCCTCGCTCAAGGGATGCCCCGGCCCCGCCCGGGGGGTGACGATCGCCCCCGACGGCACCTGGCTCGCCGCCTGCTTCGACGACGGCGGCGCCCGCGTCTGGTCGGCGGGTGGCACGGAGCGGGCGAGGCTGTCCGGCGGCGAGGGAAGGATCCGCGCGGTGGCCATCTCGCCCGACAGCAACCTGCTCGCCACCTGCTCCGACGACGGCACCATCCGGGTGTGGGACAGGTACGGCGACTCGTTCGCCGCCGGGGCACGGGTCGAGGCGGGCCTCAACTGCCTCGCCTGGTTTCCCACCGGGTTCGCCATAGCCGCCGGTGGCGATCAGGGCCTGTACGGGTTCGACCTCTACCCCCCGCCCGGATAGCGGCCGGCGCGGCGTACCCGACGAGGGGGGACCCGCGACGCGGGACGCGGGGTGGGCCGCTCGCCCCGGAGTGTTCAGGGTCTGGACGCCTCCCGCCCGGAGACGTCGTTCCAGGTGATCCGCCTGTCGCGCTCGACCTCTCGGCAGCGGTCGTAGAGTGGGCCGGTCCGCATGGCTTTTTGCGAATGGGTGGAAAATCATGGATGAGAAGTTGACGCTGATGGCCGTGCACGCCCATCCCGACGACGAGGTGATCAGCACCGGCGGGATCCTCGCCAGATACGCGGACGAGGGTGTCCGTACCGTATTGGTGACCTGCACGAACGGCGAGCAGGGCGACGGTCCCGGCGGGGTGAAGCCGGGGGAGGCCGGCCACGACGCGGAGGCGGTGAGAGCGTTGCGGCTGGAGGAGCTCCGCGAGTCGGCGACCCATCTGGGGATCTCCCACGTCGAGCTGCTCGGCTACCAGGACTCGGGCATGGTCGGCTGGGCGGCCAACGAGGCGCCGGACTCCTTTGCCAACGTGTCTTTCGAGCAGGCCGTCGGCAGGCTCGTCGAGCTGATGGAGCGCTATCGCCCGCAGGTCGTCGTCACCTACGACGAGAACGGCGGTTACGGCCACCCCGACCACATCCAGGCCCACCGGATCGCGGTGGCCGCCACCGAGGCGAGCGGCATTCCCCGCAAGCTCTACTACACCGCCGTGCCCCGGGAGCGGACGGCCGAACTGTTCGCGTATCTCCGCTCGATCGGCGCCGGTCCCGAGGACGTCGAGCTTCCCGACGACTTCGGCGTTCCCGAGGAGCAGATCACCGCCGTGGTCGACGTGTCCTCCCAGGTGGAGCGCAAGCGCAAGGCGCTGGAGGCGCACGCGAGCCAGGGCGACAGCATCTTCCTGCTGCGCATGCCCGCGGAGGCGCAGCACCAGGTGTTCGCGCAGGAGGCCTTCATCCGTCACATCAACCACGTTCCCGCCGCGGGCGATCGAGAGGACGACCTTTTCGACGGTCTCCGTTAGGGAGAGGGCCCCGGCCGGGGAGAGGTGACCTGTCGTGGAGCTCCCCCGGTTGCGCCGCGGGATACGGTGTCATACCGAAGTAGGGAAAAATCTGGTTCGCTGCTTCTTGTCGCCTTTACGATCTTTTCTCTGGTATGCAACTCTGCACACCCGGGGGAGTAGACGGTATGCGTGATCGACGGCTCCTCGCACTGGTCATCTCGGCGGCCACGATCCTCCTCTTCGGCGTGTACGCGGTGGTGGCCGCGCCGGGCGCCGTCGTTGCCTCACCGCCCTCGCCGGCCGGTGACCCCGAGGTCAGGACGAACGCGGTACGGGCGGGGGAGTCGCCCAACCCGGTGCCCGCCTCACCGCCGGCGAACCTGGTCACGCTGACCCCGGCCACACCGAACCCGAACAGCGGTCCCGAGACGACCGCGACGAACTATCTCACCGCCTGGCAGGGGGGCGACCTCGCCGCGATGGAGGGCATGGTCGTCGACCCCCCGGCCGACTTCGGCCCGCGGCACCGCGGCTTCGACGGCGACCTGCGGATCTCCTCGCTCTCCCTTACCCCCGGCGACCTGCGTCACCGAGGTGAGGACGCGGCCGAGATGTCCTTCAACGGGGTACGACAGGTCACGGGGCTGGGCGAGTGGCCGTTCGCCTCCGTCCTGCATTTGGAGTCGCGGTTCGGGGTGTGGAAGGTGCGCTGGACCCCCGAGACGATGCACCCCTCGCTCAAGAACGGCGGGAGCGTGCGGTTGGAGGAGACCGAGGTCCGGCGACCGGCCACGGTGACCCGCGAGGGAGTGCCGTTCCCCCAGGACAGCAGGGCGGAGGACTACTTCACCGGGCTGGGCGACACGGCGGTCATCCTGAAAGTCCGGGAGGAGCCTTCCGGCCAGGTGCTGCGGGAGTCACCGCTCCCGCCGACCTCGGGGAAGAAGACCACGATCTCCCAGCCCGTGCAGGCGGCCGCGGCCCGTGCCCTGGACGGTGTCTCCCAGCCCGCCGCGATCGTGGCCGTGGACGTCGGGACGGCCCAGGTACGAGCGGTGGCGGACACGCTGGACGGGCGGGAGGCGTTCAACGGGCTCTACCCGCCCGGCTCGACGTTCAAGGTCGTGACCGCAGCCGCGCTGCTTCGCGGTGGCCTCACCCCCGACTCCCAGGTCGCCTGCCCCGCCGGCTACACGATCCCCAACGGCAGGAGCTTCAGCGACTCCGACGGCGTCGACCACGGCGGCGTGGCCTTCACCACGGCCTTCGCGCTCTCGTGCAACACCACCTTCGCCCAGCAGGCGTACGAGCGGCTGCGCGACGGCCAGCTGCGCGCCGAGGCGGCCGACCGGTTCGGTTTCCGGGAGAAGCCGGGGCTGAGCTCCTGCCGGATCCAGCCGCCCGGAAACCCGGACGAGCTGGGCTCCGACGCCATCGGCCAGAACTCGGTGCAGGCGAGCCCGCTCTGCATGGCCGAGGTCGCCGCCGCGGTGGCGAGCGGTGTCTGGAAGCCCGCGATCACGACCGACGAGCCTCCCGCGGACTCGCCCGCCCCGGTGCCGCTGGACGAGGGGGTGGCCGCGGGGCTGCGGACGATGATGAGCGCCGTGGTCGCCCGGGGAACGGCCGCCCAGGCCGGGCTCCCGCCGGACACCGCGGGCAAGACCGGCACCGCCGAAGTCGCCGGCGGCGGGGACCACGCCTGGTTCATCGGCTACCGGGGTTCCCTCGCCTTCGCGGTCTTCATCCGGCACGGCGGTGCGGGAGGCAAGGTCGCGGCGCCGATCGCCGCGAGGTTCCTGAACGCCCTCTGAGGCGTTCCGGGTGGGGGAGACGGGCTACCGTACACAGGGTGTACGTGAAGATCTGCGGGCTGCGCGAGCCCGGACATGTGACGGCCGCCGTCGAGGCGGGGGCCGACGCCATCGGGTTCGTCCTCACCAGGAGCTCGCGGCGGGTCACCCCCGCGCGGGCGAGGGAGCTGGCCTCGGCGGTGCCCCCGCACGTGCTGACCGTCGGGGTCTTCGCCGGAGAGCCCTCCGAGGAGGTGAGGGCGGCCACCCTGGAGGCGGGACTGCGCGCCGTCCAGTTGCACGGTGACCACCCGCACGGGGACTTCACCGCGTTGAAGGACCTCGGCGTCACGCTGGTCCGCGCCGGGGCCGCGAGCACCGACCTGCGCTGCGGCGCCCTCGACGAGGACCTGCTCATCGTCGACGCGCCCAGGCCCGGTTCGGGGGAGCCGTGGGACTGGGCGGCCGTGCGCGGGCGCCCGGCGGGCCGCTGGATGCTGGCAGGGGGACTGGCCCCGTCGAACGTGGCCGAGGCGATCGCCGCCGCCCGGCCCTGGGGAGTCGACGTGTCGAGCGGTGTGGAGGTCGCGCCAGGGGTGAAGGACCCCGGCCTCATCAGGGACTTCATCACCGCCGCCCGCGGCGGCTGAGCCTCGCGGGCCCGCGTCCGGGGGCGGCCGTTGCCAAAGTCGTCAACCTCGTTTACGGTATAGACAACCATGTTGACGATATCGCCGTGACGTGCGATCGCCGAACCCGTGTTCCGAGGGCTCGGAACACCCAGAGAGAAGGCTCCCGTGACCACTGACGTCCACCCCCTCTTCCCCACCCACACCGCCGAGAGCGCCCCGGCCGACGCCCGCTCCACCGTCGAGAACGTGAAGCGGAAATTCGGCTACGTCCCCGCGCCGGTCGGCCGGATGGCCACCTCCCCGCAGTTGCTCAAGGGATTCCTGGCGGCGAGCGCCACCTTCGAGCAGACCACCCTCGATCCGATCGACCGCGAGATCGTCGTCATGACGGTCGCCACCCGCAACGGCTGCCACGTCTGCGTGGCGATGCACACCGCCACACTGGTCAGGCTGGAGGCCCCGTCCGAGGTCGTCGAGGCGCTCCGCGCCGGGAAGCCGCTCCCGGACGGGCGCGCCGAGGCGCTCCGGTCGTTCACCCTCGCCGTCATGGACCATCACGGCGCGGTCGGCGACGAGGAGACGCGGGCGTTCCTCGACGCGGGCTACAGTGCGCGGAACGCCCTTGAGGTCGTCCTCGGCGTCGGCGCGTACACGATCTCGACCTTCGCCAACCGCCTGATCGACGCGCCCCTCGACCCGCCGTTCCACGCCTTCGCCTGGGACGGCGACGACAGATAGGGGCGACCGGTTCGCCCTCCGGGCTCTCTGGCCGTTGTCACATACCCCCCACCGGTATAGATTAAGGCTCTTGCCAGAGAGCCATGAGGAGGTAGGGATGTCCGAACCGGCACGGTACGCGAGTCACGCCGACGACGGGGCCGACCATGGATCCGGCCACGGGGCCGATCACGGGTCCGGCGACCACCCGCCGAAGGCCACCTGGCGGGTCGCCGCGTCGGCGACCCTGCACTGCCTCACCGGATGCGCCATCGGCGAGGTGCTCGGCATGGTGATCGGCACGGCTCTGGGATGGCCGAACGTGTCCACCGTCGTCCTCTCCATCGTGCTGGCCTTCTTCTTCGGCTACGCCCTCACCCTGCTCGGGTTGCGCAGGGCCGGCGTCGACTGGCGCAAGGCCGTACGGCTGGCGCTGGCGGCCGACACCCTGTCCATCCTCGTCATGGAGATCGTCGACAACACCGTCATGATCGCGGTTCCCGGCGCGATGGACGCGGAACTCACCTCCGGCCTCTTCTGGGGCGCCCTCGCCTTCGCCCTCCTGGTGGCCTTCCTGGTCACCACGCCCATCAACAAGTGGATCATCGGCCGAGGCAGGGGACACGCCGTCGTCCACTCCTACCACCACTGAGGGACCGTCCTCGACTCCGTCGCCACCCGGAACCGACGCGACCGCGCCGTACGCCGAGCAACGGGCTAAAGGGGGCGGCGAACTCCGATGACGGTGCTGAGATCACCTGACAGGGGGATGTCGACGGCGCGAAGCGCCGGATGGTCCAGCCAGTGGACACGGGCGGAGTCGGGTCGCCCGAGATGCTCCGGCGGCCAGGTGGCCGACGGTGTGAAATCGTCGACGACCAGCACGCCGCCGGGGGTGAGCAGCCGTTCGGGGTCGGCGGCGGCCTCGCCGTTCTTACCCTGGCCGCCCCCGTCCAGCACCAAGAGGTCATAGGGCCCGTACGCGTACACCTCGGTCCAGTCGGCATGCAGGACGCGAACCCCCGGGATGCCGACGAAGATCTCGGCGGCGCCTCTCGCCCTGTGCTCGTCCCGTTCGACACCGATCATCTCGACCCCGGGTCGCGCACCGGTGGCGAGCCACGCCAGACCCACCCCGTACCCCGTTCCCGTCTCGGCGATCCGGCGGGTGGCGCCGCCCGCGAGGGCGCGCAGCAGGCGGCCCTGCTCCGGGAGGCAGGAGAACGCGAATCCGTGTCGCTCGGCCACCGCGACCGCGTGGGCCACCAGCGGTGGAAGACCGGTCTCGCTCCGGTACGCGTCGGTGCCGAACAGGGACATGAGCGCATTATCGGGAAAAGCGTCGTCATGCGGACCGGTTCTCTGCAAATGATCGCTGCCCGCGCGTTCCACCTCGATGGGCGCGGGAACGAACACCGGATCAGCTGGACGACGTATCACCAGGTCGTGATGGTCTCGCCCGCGCCGATGGGCGGCTCCGCACCGGGTTCCAAGGACGTGACGCATGCATATCGATCTCACCGGCAAGACGGCGCTGGTCACCGGGTCCACCCAGGGCATCGGGGCCGCCATCGCCGTCGGTCTCGCGCGGGCGGGCGCGACGGTGGCCGTCAACGGCCGCACACCCGACAAGGTCCAGGCCGCCGGCGAGGCGCTGCGCGCGCAGGTCCCCGATGCGGAGATCGTCCCGCTCGCGGCGGACCTCGCCACCGAGGAGGGCGCGGAGCACGCGGTGGACCTCCTGCCGGAGGTCGACATCCTGGTCAACAACCTCGGGATCTTCGGAGCGAAGGACGCCCTGGAGATCACCGACGACGAGTGGCGCCGCTACTTCGAGGTGAACGTCCTGGCGGCGGTCCGCCTCACCCGTGCCTACCTTCCGGGGATGGTGGCACGCTCCTGGGGTCGCGTCCAGTACATCGCCAGCGACTCCGCGATCGTCACCCCCATCGAGATGATCCAGTACGGCATGTCCAAGACCGCGCTCCTGGCCGTCTCGCGCGGCTTCGCGAAGAAGGCCGCGGGCAGCGGCGTCACCGTGAACTCCGTCATCGCCGGCCCCACCCACACCGGCGGCGTGGAGGAGTTCGTCTACGAACTCGTCGACCGTGACCTGCCCTGGGAGGAGGCCCCGCGTGCCTTCATGAGAGAGCACCGCCCGCAGTCGCTCCTGCAACGGCTGATCGAGCCGGAGGAGATCGCCAACATGGTCGTCTACCTCAGCTCACCACAGGCCTCCGCCACCACGGGTGGTGCCCTGCGCGTCGACGGTGGATACGTCGACGCCATCATCCCCTGAGCGACGGCGAGCGATGCCCTCGCTCTTCCGGCGGACCGCCGACCGGCTGACCGACGCCGCTCCCGGCTGGCTGGTCGAGACGGTCAGGCCCGCACCCGCGCCGCTACGGTGGTGGCCGATGCTGCGCATGGCCGTGGCGGTGACCGGCCCGCTTCTCGTGGCACTCGTCTCCGGGAACGTCGTGGCCGGTCTGCTGCCCGCGATGGGCGCGACGAACGCCGGTCTGGCCGACCGCGGTGGCCCCTACCTGGTCAGGATCGCCAGGATGGGCGCGGCCGGTGCCGCGGGGGCGCTGGGGTATCTCATCGGGGCCGCGGCCCACGGCCACGGCTGGTGGACGGTGCCGGTCGTGGTGGCGGTCGCCGTGCTGTCCGCGCTCATCAGCACGAGCGGGGCGACGGGCTCGGCGGCCGGGCTGCAGCTGCTGGTGATGACCGTGATCGCCACCGGCGTGAAGCTGCCGGGGGCGCCGGGCGCGAACGCGCTGGCGTTCCTGCTGGGTGCGCTCTGGGTGATCGTGCTGGGGGTCGCCGACTGGCCGTTCCACCCCCGGGCGCCGGAGAGGGCCGCCGTGATCGCGGTCTACGAGGCTCTCGACCGGCTGTTCACCGATCACGACACCCTCGCGCTGAGAACGTTCGACACCACTCTCAAGAACGGCTACGACGTCGTGCTCGGCGCCCGCTTCCTGGCCGGAGGGCTGGACCCGGAACGCACCCGCCTGGTCGCCCTGCTGAACCAGGCCTCGCTGATCCGCAACGCCCTGCTCTCGCTGCGCTACGAGGAACGCGGGCTGCCCGAACCGCTCGTGCGAGCCGCCTCCGCCCCCGGGGCCGTCGCAGCCTCGCTCGCCGGTGGACCCGCGCCTCGGGTGCCGTCGTGTTCCTGCGAACGAGGCGACCCGCCCGTCACGCGCGCCCTGTGTCTCGCCGTGCGGGGGGCCGTCGAGCTGGTGTCCGGCGGCGAGGTCGCGAAGGACCAGCTGCCGTACGAACGGGTCGGCTACCGTTCCCGGCTCCGTGACGTGCTGGAGCAGATGTGGCGGGGCCACCTCGCCCGCGTCTACACGGTCAGGCTCGCGCTGTGCATGGGCGTGGCCACCACGCTCAGCGAGTTCGGCTGGTTCGAGCGGTCCTACTGGATGATGCTCACCGTCGCGTTGGTGCTCAAGCCCGATTTCGGGTCGGTGTTCGCCCGCGCCGTGCAGCGCGTGCTCGGCACCCTCGTGGGCACACTGATCGGCACCCTCGTACTCGTCCTGGTGCCGTACGGCCCGCTGCTCCTGGCGCCCATCGCGGTGTGCGCGGCGCTCCTGCCGTACGGCCTGCAACGCAACTGGGGTCTGATGTCGGCCTTCCAGGCGCCGCTGGTCCTGCTCCTGGTGGACCTGCTCACCCGCGGGGGACCCGAGCTGGGGAGGATCCGGCTGGTGGACACGCTGGTCGGATGTGTGATCGTCCTGGTATTGGGCTACCTGCCGTGGTCGTCGAGCTGGGAGGCGCCGGTCGGGCCGCGGTTCGCCGACGCGGTGACGGCCACCGCGAACTACCTGCGGCACGCGTTCGACGGCGGGCACGCCGGCGGGGCGCGACTGCACCGCGGGGCGTACGACGCCCTGGCCGACCTGCGGACGGTTTTCCAGCGGGCGCTGTCCGAACCGCCGGTGATCAGCAGGCGTGTCACCACCTGGATGCCCGCGATGGCCGCGCTGGAACAGGTGGCCGACGCGACCGCCACCACCGTCGCGCGCACCGGGCGCGGCGCGCCGCCACCTCCGAAGGAGGCTGTCCGCGCCCTCGCGGACTCCCTGGAGAAGATCGCCCAGGATGTCCGCGAGGGGCGCGAACCGGCCGGTCCCGGGCCCGATGACGAGGAGAGCCTGGAGCGGGTCGCCTCCGCCGTCCGCTGCCTGCGCGACACGGTCTCCGGACACCACTGACCGGTCCCGGGCCGCGCGAAGGCCGCGGGTCTCGCGGGACTACAGGAAGAGGCTCAGGATCAGGACGAAGACCAGGCCGGCCACCGAGATGACCGTCTCCATCACCGACCAGGTCTTGATGTTCTGGCCCACGGTGAGCCCGAAGTACTCCTTGACCAGCCAGAAGCCCGCGTCGTTGACGTGGGAGAAGAACAGCGAACCCGCGCCGATGGCGAGCACGAGCAGCGAGGTCTCCCCGACGCTGAGGTTGGCGACCAGCGGGGCGAGGATCCCCGAGGCCGTGACGGTCGCGACGGTCGCCGAGCCCGTGGCCAGCCGGATGAGCACGGCGACCAGCCAGGCGAGCAGCAGCACCGACAGGCCGCTGTTCTCCACCCACGTGGCGATGAGGTCGCCGATCCCGGTGTCGATCAGCGTCTGCTTGAAACCACCGCCCGCGGCGACGATCAGCAGGATGCCCGCGATCGGCGGCAGCGACTGTTCCAGGGACTTCGCGACCGCCTTCCTGTCCATTCCGGCGCCGAGGCCCAGGGTGAACATCGCGACGAGGACGGCGATGAGCAGCGCCACCAGCGGCGTACCGAGGAAGTCGAGCACGGTGCGCAGGACGTTGCCCTCGGAGAGGAGGATGTCGGCGAGGGCCTTGCCCATCATCAGCGCGACCGGCAGCAGCACGGTGGCGAGCGTGACGCCGAACGACGGGCGCCGGGTGTCCTCCGCCGAGGGCCGGGCCTCGTAGAGCTCCGGCGCCGGTACGTCCACCCAGCGGGCCGCGTACTTGGCGAACAGCGGCCCCGCGATGGCGACCGTCGGGATGGCGACGAGCACGCCCAGGCCCAGCGTGATGCCGAGGTCGGCGTTGAGCGCGTCGATGGCGACCAGCGGGCCCGGGTGCGGGGGAACGAGCCCGTGCATCACGGAAAGGCCCGCGAGCGCGGGTATGCCGACCCGGATCAGGGAGAGGCCGGAGCGGCGCGAGACCAGGAAGATGACCGGCATCAGCAGGACGAGGCCGATCTCGAAGAACATCGGCAGGCCGATCAGCGCGCCCACCGCGGCCATCGCCCAGGGCAGGGATCGGGGGTTGGACCGGCCGACGATCGTGTCCACGATCTCGTCGGCCCCGCCGGAGTCGGCGAGCAGCTTGCCGAACATCGCGCCGAGCGCGATGAGCGTGCCGACACCGGCCGCGGTGCTGCCGAACCCGTCGCTGAAGGCGGCGATGGTGTCGGTCATCGCGAGGCCCGCGACGGCTCCGACCGCGAGCGAGCCGAGGGTGAGGCTCAGGAAGGGGTGGAGCTTGAAGTACGTGATCAGTACGACGATCAGCGCGATGCCGACGAGCGCCGCCGGGATGAGCCTTCCGGGGGAGGTGTCGGCGGGCGCGGCGAGGGTGGTGAGGAGGGGGCTCACCTCGGGCTCCCGGCCTCGTCGTCCGGGTCTGAGGTCCGGGACGCGGCCGGGGCGGTGGAGTCGGCGGGGGGCGGGTTCGTTTCCGTTCCGGGGGCGGACGTCGTCTGGGCGGTCGCGGCGAGGTAGGCGTCCACGAGTTCGTCCACGGAGGCGGAGAAGTCGAGGACGATCCCCTGCTCGTCGGGCTCCAGGGGCTCCAGCGTCTTGAACTGCGACTCGACCAGCGAGGTGGGCATGAAGTGCCCCGGGCGGCCGGCCACTCTGCGGCGCACGGCGTCCACCTCGCCGTGGAGGTGGACGAAGCTCACCGTCGGCGCGGCCTCGCGCAGGATGTCGCGGTAGCTCCGTTTGAGCGCTGAGCAGCTCGCCACACCGCCGGTGGCGGCGTGCTCGCTGAGCCAGGTGCCGATCGCGCGCAGCCAGGGCAGCCTGTCCTCGTCGTCGAGGGGGATCCCGTCCGACATCTTGGCGATGTTGGCCTCGCTGTGGAAGTCGTCGGCGTCGGCGAACGGCACCCGTAGCCGCTGGCCGAGGGCGGCGCCCACGGTGGTCTTGCCGGAACCGGTCACCCCCATGACGACGATCAGCGCGGCGCCGGGGGGCGGTGAGGCGGGGTCCTTAGCGGGGTTCATGGAGACGACCTCCCATGTCGATCTTGGTTGATCTTCGCGACGGCCTGGCCGGATGAGTGGTGCGCGATCCGGGGTCGGCGTTACAAAAACATCCTTTTGTGGAGATATGTCACCGTTTGTCGCAGTTGGTTGCTGCGGGAGGCAACGAGCGGACGACTATGGGACTGCACCGGAGCGTCCTGAATAAACCCGGTTCGGGGGCCGTGTCTGACGATCTCCGCTGAATCTTCTCGCCGGTCGGGCGCCCAGGCTTGGGCACTCCGCCCCCTGTCGGGGGCGCGAGAGGGCTCTCCGTGACGCGCCGCGCCATCGAGGGGTCGCGATCCGGCCCCCACAGGGGACGTACGGGGCGATGTGCCGCAATCGGAGCACCGAAGCCGGTGCGCACCGAGAGGCCGGAAGGACGCAAACGACAAAAGGCCGGAGAAGGACTCGTCAGGGCTTGCGGGCGACACCGCAGAACTGGGACACCTCAGGAGAATCGCCCCACGGGGTGCGTTCCGAACGCCAGCGTGAACAGGAGACCACGCCGGGCTCCAGGAGTTCCAGGCCGTCGAAGAACGAGGCGACGTGGTGGCGGTCGCGGGCCACGATCGGGGTGCCGCCCCGCTCCATGAACTGTCGCATCGCCTCGTGCATCGCCTCGCCGTGAACCTCGGCGGTGGCGTGCGCGATCACCAGGTGGCTGCCCGAGGGGACGGCGTCGACCAGTTCCCTCACGACCTTTCCCGCCTCCTCGTCATCGGTGAGGTGGTGCAGGATTCCCAGCAGCATCAGCGCGACGGGCCTGGTGAGGTCGAGGGTCTCCGCCGCCGCCCGCAGGATGTGCTGGGGGTCGCGCAGGTCGGCGTCGATGTAGTCGGTGGCACCCTCTGAGTTGCCGACGAGCAGTGCGCGGGCGTGAACCAGGACCAGCGGGTCGTTGTCGACGTAGACGACCCTGGACTCCGGGGCGATCCGCTGAGCCACCTCGTGCGTGTTGTCGGCGGTGGGAAGGCCCGTGCCGATGTCGAGGAACTGGCGAATCCCGGCCTCGGCGACGAGATATTGCACGCAGCGGCCGAGGAACGCCCGGTCGGCCCGCGCCGAGTCGACGATGCCGGGGATGAGCTGCTCGACCATGTCCCCGGCCTCGCGGTCGGCGGGGTAGTTGTCCTTTCCGCCCAGCCAGTAATTCCAGATGCGGGCCGAATGTGGCCGACCGGCATCGAGCTCCACGGGCTGCCAGCCGGATTCGCGAGAGGTACTCATGGGGGTCAGGTCCGTTCATGAGGAATTCGCATCGAATGAGACAGGGGGTAGTTGATCACAATGGTGATGTTCACGGCAAATCTCCCAGGGATCATAGCGGTCACCGAGGTGATCCACGCGATTCCGGAACGTGGGTGACCGGAAGGTGGACGGCACCCTCGTGGCGTCCTCACTGAGACGGAAACGCGGCGATCGTGGGCGGGAATTCGCTCGTCGCGGAACGTGTGCCCGTTTCTGCCGGGCCTCGTCGCGAGGTCCCGTTCTCTCACCACGGAGGTGCAGGATATCCGGGGAGAATACGCCGATGTCGCGATCGTTAAAAAGCTTATGACTTTATTGAGGTTTCCCTAAGACGAATGCGTGGGCCAGGCGGACCAAGGGGTGGAGGCGTTGATTCGCCGGCAGCCGACCGGTGAGCGCGCCGCTGCCCGAGTCGCGAACACGCCGCGAACACGGAATCGGCCCGCGCCTCCCCGTACCGCCGCATCGCATTCCCTGTCACATCCGGGCTACTGTCCTGGTCAGAGGGTGCGTGTCGATTTCCCGCCGATCCGTTCGACGCGTAGCCGAGGACCGGCGAGGATCGGTCACCTGACCACCCGAAGGAGATACGGCAATGCGATTTCTGATGACGACCAGGGGCAGCGACGACATGGCACCCCCGACCGAGGCGATGCACGCCGAGATGGCCGCCTTCGTCCAGGAGATGATCCAGGCGGGAGTGGTGCTCGCGACCGGTGGCCTGGACCCGGCCGGCACCCACATCTCCTCCTCCGCCGGGGAGATCACCGTCACCGACGGGCCGTTCACCGAGGCGAAGGAGGCGATCGTCAGCTTCGCGCTCGTCGAGGTGCGCTCCAAGGAGGAGGCGATCGAGCTGTCCCGGCGCTTCTGGAAGATCGTCGGCGACGGCGAGGGAGACATCCAGCAGGTCTTCGGCCCGGAGGACTGATCGGATGCTTGCGTACCCGGCCGGGCGAATGCTCTGATCGAGCGCGTGATGTCCGGGGACGCCCACCGCGCGGTCGACGCGGTCTGGAAAATGGAGTCGGCGAGGATCGTCGCCGGGCTCGTCCGGATGGTGGGCGACGTGGGGATGGCCGAGGAGCTCGCGCAGGACGCGCTCCTGGCCGCCCTCGAACAGTGGCCGGGGGCCGGCGTCCCGGACAATCCGGGCGCCTGGCTCATGGCCGTCGCCAAGCGCCGCGCCATCGACCACCTGCGCCGGGAGAAGCGGCTCGACCTCAGGCACGAGGAGCTCGCCCACGACCTCGCCACCCGGCAGGACACCGCCGGGGCCGACGTCGACGCGGCCCTCGACGACGAGGTGCGTGACGACGTCCTGCGCCTGATGTTCGTCTCCTGCCACCCGGCACTGCCCGCCGAGTCCCGGGTGGCTCTGACGCTGCGACTGCTCGGGGGCCTGCGCACCGACGAGATCGCGCGTGCCTTCCTCGTCTCGGAATCGACCGTCGCGCAGCGCGTCGTCCGGGCCAAGCGCACCCTCGCCGCCCTCCGGATCCCGTTCGAGGTCCCGGAGGGTCCGGACCGGGCGGCGCGCCTGTCGTCGGTCCTCGAGGTCGTCTACCTGGTGTTCAACGAGGGGTACGCGGCGAGCGCCGGTGACGACTGGATGCGCCAGGACCTCTGCCAGGAGGCGCTGCGCCTCGGCCGCCTGCTGGCCGCACTCGCGCCGGGCGAGGCGGAGGCGCACGGCCTGGTCGCGCTGATGGAGCTCCAGGCATCGCGATCGGCGGCCAGGACAGGGCCGTCGGGAGAGCCCGTCGCGCTGCACGAGCAGAATCGCGGACGCTGGGACCGGCTCCTCATCGACCGGGGAATCGCGGCCCTGCTGCGCGCCAGGCGGTGTGAGGCACCTCTCGGCCCGTACGTGCTGCAGGCCGCCATCGCCGTATGTCACGCGCAGGCCCGTACGGCCGAGGAGACCGACTGGCAGCAGATCGCCGCCCTGTACGCGGCGCTCGTCCGGGTGCTGCCCACTCCGGTCGTGCAGCTCAACCGCGCGGTCGCGCTGGCGATGGCCCACGGTCCCGAAGCGGGTCTGGCGCTCGCCGACACGCTCGTCGGAGCACCCGCGCTCAAGGGCTACCACCGCCTGCCCAGCGTGCGCGGCGACCTGCTGGCCAGGCTCGGCCGCCACGAGGAGGCGCGGCGGGAGTTCGAACGCGCCGCGGCCCTCACCCTCAACGTGCCGGAACGCACGATCCTCACGCGACGCGCCGCGGCCTGCGCCGCCCTCGTCGCACGGAGAACACCCGGAACGGTGGGCTCGCAGGGGGCGGCCGGCACCCCGGCCGGGGCATCGGGAAGGGCCGGGCAGAAAGCGGGCCTCACCCTGGCCGAGGCCGCCATCGCCTTCCTCGCCCGTGGCGACCTGGACGCCGCGACCGTCCGCTCCTACCGTCAGACCATGAACCGGCTGCGCCGAGATCTCGGAGACGACATCCCGCTGTCGGACGTGAGCTCCGCGCGGGTCGCGGAGGTCTTCACCGACGCGTGGGGCAACGCGGCCCCCGCCACATGGAACCGCCACCGCGGGGCCGTCCGCTCCTTCAGTACCTGGATCACCGCCCGGGGCACACCGGTCGGTGGCCCGGGGGACGACCCGGAGCGGGGCCCGCTCGACAGGCCGGATCGCAGGCCGGCCGGTCAGGCGGACAGCGGGCAGTCCGGCGACCTGACCGGCGGTGTGCCCCGCGACCTGGCCGCCGCGCTCGGGCGCAGGCCCGAGCCCAGGGGGCGCACCCGTCCCATCGACAGGCCGCACGTCGAGGCGCTCTGGGAGCGCCCGGACATCGCCCCGCGCGAACGCGCCCTGTGGTCGCTGCTGTACGAGAGCGGGGCCGGGGCGGGCCCGGCGCTCTCGCTCAACGTCGAGGACCTCGACCTGGCGGGGATGCGCGGCAAGGTGGCCACCGGGTCCGGCTGGATCCACTGGCGTTCCGGCACCGCCGAACTCATCCCCGCCCTCGTCGCGGGCCGGCGCCGGGGCCCGCTGTTCCTGTCCGACCGCAGACCCGGCCCCGGCCGGCCTCCCGCACCCGCCGACCTGTGCCCGGAGACCGGTCGCCGCAGGCTCTCCTACGAACGGGCCGAATACCTGTTCAAGCGGGCCACCGGCTACACCCTCAACCAGCTCAGGACCCGATAGGGCCCCATCCGCGCTCCGTCGCCGTCAGCTCCAGGGCAGTGCGCCGCGCCGTGCCCAGTAGCCGTCGGGGTCTTCCTCCAAGCCGGCGAGCCGCTCGTCCAGCTCCGCGTCCCACTCGATCTCGGCCGCGCCGAGGTTGTCGCGCAACTGCCCGGCCGAGACCGCGCCGCTCAGCACCACGCCCGCCCACGGCCTGGCGAGTACGGCCGCCAGCGCGAGCGCGTCCGGCGTGGTGTTCCGCTCACGCGCGACGGTCGCGAGCGCGGCGGGTGCCGCGCGAGCGGTCAGCCGGCCGTTCGCCACGCCCTCCTTGACGATCACCCCCATTCCCGCCTCGTGCGCCCGCCCGAGCGCCTCACCGGCCGAGCGTTCCAGCAGGTTCCACGTCGACTGCACCGCGTCGAACAGCCCGGCCCCGATCGCCCGTTCGATCGTGTCCGCCTGGCGCGGCCCGCTCGTCGACAGCCCGACCGCGACCCCTTCCGCCCGCAGCGCGCGCAAACCGTCGAGCACGTCCTCGTCGTCGAGCACCCCGCTCTCGATCGTGGCCGAGTGGATCTGGTAGAGCGACAGGTGCTCACCGAGCAGCGCGCGCGTCTGGTCCAGCTGGACGCGGAGCCGGTCGGCGGTGAGCTCCTTCACCTCGTGCCGCTCGGCGTTCAGCCGCCAGTCGCCGACGTAGGCGTATCCCCACTTCGAGCCGACCACGACGTCTCCCGGGGCGATCCCGCGCTCGCGCAGCCACCCGGCGAGGAACTCCTCGGCCCGCCCGTACGAGCGCGCCGTGTCGAGGTAGCGCACGCCCGCCGCCCACGCGGCGTCGAGTACGGCCCAGGTGCGTGACCGCATCGTGGCGACGTCCCGCCCTTCGCCGAGGTCCTCGGCGCGGCCGAGCGTGATGTAGGCGGGACGACCGAGGGCCGCCAGGCCCAGGCCGAGCGGCGTCACGGACAGGGAGGTCTGGCCCAGAGGGCGTCGGACCAGCGCGTTCATTGCACCCAATATAGCGACCACGGCGCTCGGGGGCTTTCGGAGCGTTCGGGCACGGGGAGTCCACGATCTCCGGCACGCCGCCCCGAACCGCGGCGCACCGGGTCATCGGCCGCCGTCTCCATCGCACCGTGTCGCACCGGCGGCGGTTATCATCGCCGAGGCCGCCCACGGCTTTATATATCGAAATGGTGTTATATCTTCTTTTTTCTCTTGTGGAGGTTTAGTCGCTTATTGAAAGTCCGTCATCCCGTGGAGTGGGGGAGTCTTGACCTGCTTTCTTTGAAAATCATACGATTTCTAGACTTATAAGAATGTGGGGCCAAAGGCGGAAAACAGTCGGCTCCGCAGGGATACGGGGAAATGCTCCGGCCCGAGTGGTTCTGGAGGGCGTATGGGGAAGTGGCGGGCCGCGATCGTCGCGGTGCTGGCGCTGTTGGTCCTGGGCGCGGGAGCGCCGTTCCAGGAGGCGGCCGAGAAGTCGTACGAGGTGTGGCTCGTCGACCAGTCCAATACCAACGGGCTCGTCCACGGTGGCACCGTCAGTGTGTACTCCGGGCGTGACGTCACCAAGCAGTTGTCGTCGGCGCGGCCCGTCCACGTCATAGACCTGGGCGGCGCGACCTCGTCCCTCTGCCTGGCGAGGACCGGCAGCGTGCCCGTACGCCCGCACATGATCGTTTTCAACAAGGCCGACACCCACGCCGCGCTCGCCTTCGTCGCCAGCGGCCACGTGGTCGTCTTCGACGCCCGCACCCGGCAGCCGCTCACCTGCCTGCTCACCGAGGTCGGAGCGGGAGGGGCACGACAGGCTCACGCCCTCTGGCCCACCGAGGACGACAGATACCTGATCGTCTCCAACCAGAACGGCAAGAAGCTGGAGCGCGTCAGCACCGACTACGCCTCGAACACCTTCGTCCAGCAACCTGCCGCGACGATCGACCTGGCCGGTTGCACCACCCCGAACGGCGTGCCGTGCCAGTCGCCCGTGCTCCGGCCGGACAACGCGCCGATCTGCCCGTTCATCGCCTCGGACAACGGCCCGGTCTTCGTCAGCCTGCGGGGCGGCGGGATGCTCGTGGTCGACTGGCACACGACGCCGATGTCGATCGTGGGGGAGTACGACGCGACCAGGATCCCGGCGAACGGATGCGGGTTCATCGAGGCGAAGGACACCGTCTTCGGCAACGGGGGCGGGGGCACGCCCGCCAACCTCGACCAGTTCAGCGTCTTTAGGCTGCCGATGGGCGGCTACTCGCCCGCCAACCCGCCCAACACCCCGGCGGTCCAGGCGCTCTTCGACGACGACTCGCCCGAGCGCGACGCCCACGGCGTCCTCGCCTCCGCCGGGGAGCGTCACGTGTGGGCCGGTGACCGTGACGCCAACGTCGCGGAGGTCTTCGACGGGGCGAGCGGCGCCCACGTCGGCACCGTCGACCTCGTCTCGCCGTTCAGCGCGGATCCGACGGTCGACCTCTTCGCCGTCTCCCCGGACCACAAGTGGGCCTTCGCCTCAACGCGGGGGCCGAACCCGCTCTCCGGGGACCCGCACTCCTCCCACGGGAGCGACCCGGGGATGCTCATCCTCAAACTGACCGGCAACGGTAAGAAGGGCACGGTCGAGGGCCTGATCCGGATCTCCAACGTGGACGCGGGCGGTGTCCAGCGGGCCGACGCCCACGGCATCCGCGTGCGGCGTACGGACTGACCGGAACCGCTCTCCCTCAGGACCGTTCCGCGCGCCCCGGCTTGTTCTCCGATGACGGCGGCGCGACGCACTCGTGGCCGGCGCCGCCCCGGTCGATGATGTCCTCGTACACCCCGACCTTGTGGTTGATCAGGTCCAGGCAGCGGGAGAGCTGGTCGATCTGGGCGGTCACCCGCTCCCGGTGCAGGCGCAGGAGGGCGAGCCGCTCCTCCTCGTTTCCGTCTCCCCGCCTCACCATCTCCGTGTACTGGCGGATCGCGGGCAGGGGCATGCCGGAGGCGCGGAGAATGACGCAGAGGATGAGCCACTCCACGTCGTCCTCGCCGTAGACACGGCGCCCGCCGGGGTCACGCCGGACGGGATTGGCCAGGATGCCCTCGCGCTCGTAGAAACGCAGCGCGTGAACGCTCAACCCCGTGCGCTCGGCGACCTGCCCGATGCTCAGACCCGTTGTGCCCATGCCGGCCAGAATACGGACTTGACCTAGAGTCGACTCTAAATCCTACGATGCGGGGCGTCGCGACACCACGTCCGGAACGACCATCAAGGGAGCACGACCCATGCGTTATCGCGTCCTCGGCGGCACCGGTATCGAGGTGAGCGTCCACTGCCTCGGAGCCATGATGTTCGGCGCCGTCGGCAACCCCGACCACGACGACTGTGTCCGCATCATCCACGCCGCCCTCGACCAGGGCGTCAACTTCGTCGACACCGCGGACATGTACTCCGCCGGAGAGTCCGAGGAGATCGTGGGAAAGGCGCTCAAGGGGCGCCGTGACGACGTCGTGCTCGCCACCAAGGTGCACTTCCGGATGGGGAAGGGCCCCAACCGGAGCGGCAACTCGCGGCGCTGGATCATCAAGGAGGTCGAGGAGAGCCTCCGGCGGCTGGGAACCGACTGGATCGACCTCTACCAGGTCCACCGCCCCGACCACTCGACCGACATCGAGGAGACGCTCTCCGCGCTGAGCGACCTCGTGCACCAGGGGAAGATCCGCGCCTTCGGCTGCTCGACCTTCCCGGCCGAGGAGATCGTCGAGGCGCACAACGTCGCCGAGCGCCGCGGGCTGCAGCGCTTCAGGACCGAGCAGCCGCCCTACTCGCTGATCGCCCGGGGAGTCGAGGCCGCCGTCCTGCCGGTCTGCCTGCGTTACGGGATGGGGGTGCTGACCTGGAGTCCGCTCGCCTCGGGGTTCCTCACCGGCAAGTACCGGAAGGGGCAGCCCGTCGACCTCTCCACCGGCCGCGCCTCGCTCACGCCCGCCCGTTTCGACCCCTCGATCCCCGAGAACGCCGCCAAGCTCGACGTCGTCGAGAAGCTCGTCGAGCTCGCGACGGACATCGGCTGCTCGCTCCCCGAGCTCGCCGTGGCCTTCGCCGCGGCGCATCCCGCCGTCACCTCGGTGATCACCGGGCCGCGGACCATGGACCAGCTGGAGGGGCTGCTGAAGGGCGCCTCGCTCACCCTCGACGACGCGACCCTCGACCGGATCGACGAGATCGTGCCGCCGGGAACGAACCTGTACCAGCCCGACGGAGCCTGGCGCCCGCCCTCGCTGACCGACACCGCGCGGCGGCGGCGACCGCTCACGGAACGCGCCGCGGGTTAGCAAGGGGAGCCCCGGGGGAGTTCAGAGCCGGGTGAGGCGTACGGCGTCGGCGACGATCAGTCCCGTGCCGGAGGTCCAGCGGCTCACCCCGACGGTGTTGTACGTCCCGGCCTTCAGGGCGAACGTCCCGATGCTCCGCCAGGCGCCGCCCCCGGCGCGCTGGTCGACGTAGACCGTCTTGCTGCCGGAGGAGGTGGCGACGATGTACGGGGCGGATACGTTGTGGCCGGGGGCGGCCGGATACCAGACCTCGACCTGGTAGGTGGCCGCGGCGGGGACGGTGAACCGGTACCAGGCGACGTCACTGGAGGTCACCGGCGTGGTCTGGCGGTGGTCGGGGCCGTGGCGCCCGGCCGCCTGGGTGGAGGTGGTCCAGTTCGCGCTCGCGGTGAACGCGCCGGCGGTGGAGTTGTCGACGGTCGCCGACCAGGGCGCGGTGTCCCCGGTGACGTAGCGCATGTACTTGGCCCAGTCCCAGTGGGAGCCGGGGTCGGTGTGCGTGGCGCCGGGAACCTGCTTGTGCCCGATGATGTGCGAGCGGTCCTTGGGAATGCCGTACTTGTCGCAGAGGGCGCGGGTCAGGGCCGCCGAGGCGCGGTACATCGCGTCGGTGAACCAGGAGGCGTTGTTGATGAACCCCTCGTGCTCGATCCCGATCGACCTGGCGTTGTACGAGCTGTTCCCCGCGTGCCAGGCGACGTCCTTGTCGCGGACCATCTGGGTGATGTCACCGTCGGAGGAACGGACGACGTAGTGCGCGGAGACCTTCGCGGCGGGGTTCTGGAACCAGGAGATCGTGCCCGCGTACGCCCCCTGGGTGACGTGGATGACGACTCGATCGATCTTTGAGCTTTTCGGCCTGTTCGCGACGGCCCGGTTGCCGGCGTGGGCGGCCACCCAGCTCGCGGCGGGGTAGTCGGGGCTCGGGGCCTTGGCGGCGAGTTCCCGCACGCCCTCGTAGGCGCCGCGATCCACCTGCAGTTCCACGGCCGCGACCGTGACGACCTCGCCGCCCGCGACGGTGGCCACAAGGCCCTTGCCGAGGAGGTCGTAGACGGTGTCGGCGTACAGCCTGGCCGTCTCCGAACCGGAGGCGTTGCCGTACCTGGCCACGGCCGGGTACCACAGTCCGGCGTCCTTCCTGGCGCCTGCGTCGAGGCCGAGCGCGTCGGCGTAGGAGCGCAGCACCGCGGCGCCGCCGAGGATGTTGGCCGCGTCGTCCCTCTTCAGGGTCGCCGCCGGTGTGCCGGTCAGCTCGGCCGCGCGTTCCAGGACGCGTACGGCGGGGGTGCTGAGAAGGTGCATCACCCCGTACCCGCCGCTCGCGCTCGGCTCGCCGCCGTGCCCGTCGAGGTGCGTCTCCGCGTACGCGAGGGCGACGAGCAGGTCGCGTGGCACGTCGTAGCCGGCGGAGGCTCGGGCGAAGGCGTCCGCCAGGGGGCCCGCGGACCGGGCGCTCGCCGTCTGGGCGGGCGCGAGGAGCAGGAGGGCGAGAACGGCGGACAGGATCGCGGCTGACCGGCGGTGCGGGCGCGGCCGGGCGTTCTGCACGGAGTCTCCTCAGGAATCGGGGGTCCGGGTCCCCTTCGGACACCGGCTGATTCGGCACCGTAAAGCAGAAACGCGACAAGTGTAAATAATTAACACTTCTTTGTTTGTTTCAGACAAATCCCTTCTTTCATCTGATAGGTCGATATATGTGCAGGTGAAGAAGGGGGTCAGTGGATTGCCAGCCGGTTCGCCTCGTCCTTGGTGATGGCGTACGAGGCCGCGCAGAAGGTGCACTGCATCCCGTATCTCGTCCGTACCGGAAACAGCGGGACGAAGAACAGGCTGAACTTGGTGACCCGACGCGACAGCACCTGCGCCGCCGTGTTGCCGCAGTTGCGACAGGTCAGGGTTACCACCCCGAGCCGATGGGCCACCGTACGCAGACCGAAGATGAGCATCATCCAGACATACCCGGTACGAGCGTGCTATGCCTCGCCCCGTGTCACCCGACGAAGTCTGCCGGGCCTGAGCGCCCGGCAGACTCCCCGTCCCGCCGCCTCACCCCTTGTCCGCGCCCTCGTTGGCGCCCCGGATGAAGTAGCGCTGGAAGATCACGAAGATGATCGCGACCGGGATGGTGGCGAGCACCGCCGCGCCGAGTTTGAGCGGATACTGGCTGCCTTTTCCAAGAGAGCCGCTGACCAGGTCGGCGAGGCCCCGCGGCAGGGTGAACAGGCTGGGATCCTGGACGGCCACCAGGGTGTGCGGGAACTCGTTCCAGCTGCTCTGGAAGGAGATGATCGTCAGGGTGATCACGGCGGGCCGCCCCATCGGCAGCACCACCGACCAGAAGGTGCGGAAACGGCCCGCGCCGTCGATCCGCGCCGCCTCCTCCACGCTCACCGGGATCGACTCGAAGAACTGCTTCATGATGAAGACCCCGGCCGCGTCCGCGATGATCGGCAGGATCAGCGCGGTGTAGCTGTCGTAGATGCCGAGCTGGTTCAGCACCAGGAACTTCGGGATGAACAGCACCACCCCGGGGACCGCCATGATCGCGACGATGGAGGTGAAGAGCGCCTTGCGTCCCCGGAAGCGCAGCCGGGCGAGCGCGTATCCGGCGAGGGAGTCGAAGAACACCCGGCCGACGGTGATGACGACGGTCACCAGCAGCGAGTTGCCCAGCCACAACGGCATGCCGGTGTCGACGAACACCCGCTCGAAGCCGGCCAGCGTCGCCGGGTCGGGGATCGGCGAGAGCGGGTTCGCCGCGGCGTCGGGCTCGGTCTTGAACGAGTTGGCGACCTGGATGACGAACGGGTAGAGGAAGACCAGCGAGAAGAAGACCAGGACGGCGTACCCGCTGAAGGTGGAGAACAGCGAGCGGAGCACGCCCGTCCTCCCCGGATCCTCGGCGCGGTCGGGAGGGGTTCTGGCCGCGGACATCATGCCCTCCTTCGGTGCGGCGCGCGGCGTTTCGCGACCCCGCCGCTCCCGGCGTCCCTGTCGCGCATGACCCACCGCTGGAACGCCGCCAGCACCACGATGAGCACGAAGAGAACGAACGAGATGGCGGCGCCGGAGCCGTAGTCGAGCTCCTTGAAAGCCGTCTGGTACGACAGGAAGGCCGGGGTCAGGGTGGTCTTCGCGGGTTTGCCCTGGCTCATCACGTACACCTGGTCGAAGACCTGCCAGGTGGCGATCAGTCCGAGGGTGAGAACGAGGAACAGGGTCGGCTTGAGCATCGGCAGCGTCACGTAGCGCAGGCGCTGACGGGAGGTGGCGCCGTCCAGCTTGCTCGCCTCCTCCAGGGTCACCGGGATGTCCTGGAGCGCGGCGAGGAACATCAGCATGAACGTGCCCGAGGTGGTCCAGACGACCAGGATGATGATCGTGCACATGGCCACGCTGGGACCGGACAGCCAGTCCCACCACGAGAGCCCGAACGGGCCGCCGCCGGTGAGCGCCTCGGGAGGTGCCTCTGGGTCGACGAGGCCGACGGAGCCCAGTAGCAGGTGCAGTACGCCCCGCGCGTCGGAGAACCACGGGGGCCCGCTCACGCCGGCGAACGCGAGCAGCCTGTTGACCGCTCCGGAGTTGCTGAAGATGAACAGGAACAGGACGCTGATCGCCACCGAGCTGGTCACCGAGGGAAAGAAGAAGGCGGTGCGGAAGAAGGTCTTTCCCCTCAGCATCCGGCGGTTGACGATCAACGCCAGGCCGAGTGCGAGGATCGTCTGGGCGGGCACCACGATCAGCACGTAGTAGAAGTTGTTGCGAAGGCTCGTCATGAAGTTCAGGCGGGTCAGGTTGTCCCGCGCGAACAGCTCGGTGTAGTTGTCCACGCCGACGAACGGCACCTGCGCCCGGAACGGGCTGCCCTGCCCGTTCCAGTCGGTGAGGCTCACCCACAGTGCCATCAGGATCGGCAGCAGCATGAAAAGGGTGAGGATCACCACCACCGGCGCCACGAAGAGCCAGCCCGCGATGTTCTCCCTGGTCCTGTCACCAAGCCGGCGCGCGGGTCGCCGTGATGCGGTCGTTGTCTCGGCCACGTAAGTCTCCCTCATGCCCGGTGCGCGGCCCCGGCCCTGTCCCGGGCCGGGGCCGCGCACCGATCTGACTCAGTCGCCGAGCGCGGCCTGGGTGTTCTTCTGCAGGTTCGCCAGGATCTTCTTGGGGTCGCCCGCGGGCAGCTGCTGGATCGCGGTGTCGAAGTCGGCGAGCACGCTGTCCATCTTGGGGGCGTTGACCGGACCCTGGGCGTACTCGGCGCCGTCGACGAACGGCGCGTCGTCGGGGAAGGCCTGGGTGAAGGCGTCCTTGGCCGACTGGCGCGAGGGCATCACGCCGAACGCCTTGGCGAAGGTCATCTGCTGGTCGGCCTTGGTCATCGCCTCGACGAAGGCGATCGCCTGCTCCTTGTATCTGCTCTTGGCGGCGATGCCCCAGCAGGTGGTGAAGGACAGGGTGCCCTTGCCCTTGGGGCCGGCAGGCAACTCGTGGGCGCTGTACTTGACGTCCGGGTAGTCGGCCTTCATCGCGCCCTTGATCCAGTTGCCCTCGATGGTCATCACGGCCTTGGTCTTGCCGAAGGCCTCGCCGCCCCAGCCGGCGTCCACCTGCTTGGGGAACTGGGCGAGCTTGTCCTTCAGCAGGCCCCGTACGTAGTTCAGGGCCTCGACGTTCTCGGGGGTGTCGGCGGTCGCCTTCTTGCCGTCGGGGCTCACGATCCAGCCGCCGGCCTCCACCATGAACGCGCCGAGCCGGTCGCGGGTGTCGCCGATGACGAGCGGTGTGACGTCCGGAACCTTCTCCTTGAGCTTCCTGGAGACCGAGGTGAGCTGCTCCCAGGTGGTCGGCACGTCGGCGTCGGTGAGCCCGGCCTTCTTCCACAGGTCGTCGTTGACGATCAGCGCCAGCGTGGAGAAGTCCTTGGGCACGCAGTAGAAGGTGCCGTCGTAGGTGAACGTCTCGCGCAGGCTCGGGTAGAAGTCGGCCGCCTCGGAGATCTTGTCCGCGTACGGCTCCAGGGCTCCGACGCTCGCGTAGTCGGCGAAGCGCGCGGCGTCGACGTAGAACACGTCCGGCGGGTTGCTCCCGGCGAAGGCCTGACCGAGCTGCTGGGTCAGGTCCTGGGCGGGGGTGATCGTCGCGGTGTTGCCCGAGGAGGCCGACCACGCCTGGGCGGCCTCGCGCAACGCGTTCGTCTCCGCGTCGCCGGAGGAGCCGAAGAGCACCTGAAGGTTGGCGGGCCCGCTGCTCTGCGGGGCGCTGCTCTGCCCGGCGGAGTCGTCGAAACCACTGCCGCAGGCGGCCGTGGTGGCGAGGGCGCCCGCGGCGAGCGCGGCGAGCGCCGCGCTCCGGAGGCCGTGTCGCTTGGTCGGCTGTTTCATCGTGCTTTTCCAATCTTTCTGGGGGGGGGTGATCCGAAAAGGAGTCAGGTGTTCATCCGGCCGGGTGGTCATGCGGCCACGAGGACTGCCGCAGGACGAGGGACGGCTGGAGCAGGAGGTGCGCACCGGCCTCGGGGGTGTGGGAGGCCGCGGAGATCACGGAGGCCGCGGAGGTGCCGGGGTCGCCGGGGGAGGGCGGGTCGAACAGCCGGGTGAGCAGGCCCACGCAGCCGGCCGCGGCCTCGGCGAGCGGCTGGCTCACGCTGCTCAGCCCCACCGCCCTCGCCACCGGCGTGTCGTCGAAACCGATCACGCTGACCGGGAGGCCCTCCTCGTCGCCGGCCCGTCCCGCGACCGTGAGACGCCCCTCGGCCGTCAGGCGTCCCGAGGCGATCAGCTGTCCCGAGGCGGTCAGGGAGCGGACGGCGTGCAGCGCGCCCAGGGCGAGCGAGTCGCTGGCGCAGACCAGCGCGGTGATCGGCCGCTCGGCACGCAGCAGTTCACGGGCCGCCTTCTCGCCGTCGGCCACCCCGTCGTCCGTGGCCTGGTCCAGGCCGGCCGGGTCGATCCCGGCGGCGGCGAGGGTCCTCGCCCAGCCGGACCTGCGGTCGTCGCCCACACCGGAGCCTCGCGGCCAGCCGAGGAAGCCGATCCGCCGGTGACCGGCGTCGAGCAGGTGGCGGGTGGCCGCCGCGGTGCCGGCCGCGCCGTCCACGTCGACCCAGGGGTACCCCGGATCCGCGGTCGTCCCGCCGGAAGCGGCGTCGCCGTCTCCCGCGTCTCCCCAGGGCCGTCCGAACGTGACGAACGGCAGCCGCCGCTCGCGCAGCCACGCGGGGCGGCCGTCGCCGTGGTAGGTGCTGGTGAGCACGAAGGCGTCCGGCTCGTGGCTTCCGACCAGCTCGTCGAAGGTGTCGATCTCCGCACGCTCGTCGCCCGCCGCGTACAGCAGGATCCGGTATCCGGCACGGGCCGCCGAGGCGGTCAGCCCGTGCAGGAAGCGGTCCAGGACCGAGCCGTTGATCCCGTCCCGGTCGGGTTCGATACGCGTCGCGATCAGCCGTGATCGGCCGGTTCGCATCTGCCGGGCGGCCTGGCTGGCCCGGTAGCCGAGCGTCTCGATCGCCTCCCGCACCCGGTCGCGGGTCTCCTCGCGGACGAGTTCGGGACTGTTGAGCACGTTCGACACCGTCTGGCGCGACACCCCTGCACGGCGCGCGACGTCGGTGATCGTCACTTTTGCAGCCATTTGCACCCTTCTAGGGGTTTGAACGTTCAAAGGGGTATGAGGCATGATTGGATCGTTCAAGTAAACGGAGCGTAATGGTTGGATCGTTCAAGTAAAGAGAGTGTTTCGCAATGTGCACCCCCCGGCCGTCTTCTGTCAAGACGTCACCGGCTCGATACGATCTCAGGGAGTCAGTCGTGCTCGACGACGCCTCATCCCCCAGCCCACAGGCGGTCGCGGTGGGCGGCTCCGCCGACGCCTACCGCCTCCAGCCCCTGCTGCACGATCTCGTCAGCACCGTGCTGGCGCCGACCGTCGCGCTGAGCGGCGGCGACGGGCAGATCCGCCCGGCCGGTGTCCAGGGCGTGTTCCACGCGGACTCCCGCGCCCTGTCGCGGGCCGTCCTGACGATCGACGGCCGAGAGCCCGAGGCCGTGGGCCACGCCCAGAGAGGGCCTGGCGCCACCGGGTTCGTCACGCTGGCCCGATGGCTGGGCGACCCCGTCCCCGATCCCACTGTACGGATCGAGCGGTTCCGGCAGGTCACACCGGGTGGCATGGAAGAACGCGTCGAGATCGTCTCCAGCGCGACCGTTCCCGTCGCCGCCGTCGTCAGCCTGGAGCTGGGCTGCGACTTCGCCCCCATCGAGGTGGTCAAGTCCGGCGGCGACACCGCGGAGGCGGCGGCCGAGCGCACCGCGCCCGATCAGATCTCCTGGAACTCCGGCGGCGTCCGCGTCGTGGCGACCGGTACGGGCGCGCGGGCCGAGTCCGCCGGGTCCGCGCGCACGGCTTTCCTGCGCTGGCCGGTCGAGTTGGCGCCCCGCGCCAGGGTCACCCTGTCGTGGCGGGTCGAGGTACGCGACCCCCAGGCCGTGGTGACCGCGCCCGATCGCCCCGCCGAGTGGGCGGGCGAGGAAACTCTCCGGGTCGTCGCCGCCGACCACCGGCTGAGCAGGCTCTTCGAGCAGTCCATGGACGACCTGCGCTCGCTGCGGCTGGCCGAGACCGCGGCCCCCGGCGACGTCTTCCTCGGCGCCGGAGTGCCCTGGTTCCTCACCCTCTTCGGCCGCGACAGCATCTGGGCCGCCCGCATGCTGCTGCCGCTCGGCACGGAACTGGCGATGGGCACCCTGCGGGTGCTGGCCCGAAGGCAGGGAACCAGGCTGGATCCGGGCTCCGGCGAGGCCCCCGGGAAGATCATGCACGAGCTGCGCCGGCACGACTTCACGGTCGAGGGCAACGACCTGCACCTGCCCGCCGCCTACTACGGCACGATCGACGCCACCCCGCTGTGGATCGCCCTGCTGCACGACGCCTGGCGCTGGGGTGCCCCCGCCACGGAGGTCGCCGCGCTGCTGCCCCAGCTGGAAGCCGCCCTCGGCTGGCTCGGCCACCACGCCGACCCCGACGGGGACGGTTTCATCGAGTACATCGACACCAGCGGCCGGGGCCTGGCGAACCAGGGCTGGAAGGACTCCGGCGACGCGCTGCGCTTCCACGACGGCCGCCAGGCCCAGCCGCCGATCGCCCTGGTCGAGGTGCAGGGCTACGCCCACCAGGCGGCCAGGCAGGGAGCCGACCTGCTGGAGGCGTTCGGCCGCCCCGGCGCGGCCCGCTGGCGCGAGCACGCCGCGGCGCTGGCCGAGCGCTTTCGAGCCAGGTTCTGGGTGGAGGGACCACAGGGCAGGTTCCCCGCCCTCGCCCTGGACCGGGACAAGCGCCCCGTCGACGCGCTCACCAGCAACATCGGGCACCTGCTCGGCACCGGCCTGCTCACCGGGGTGGAGGAGGCGGAGATCGCCGACCTCCTCGTCTCCCCGCAGATGGCCGGTGGCTTCGGCCTGAGGACGATGTCGGCGGACGCGGGCGGCTTCAGCCCGCTGTCCTACCACTGCGGGTCGATCTGGGCGCACGACACGGCGATCGTGGTCGCCGGACTGGCCCGCGCCGGGTTCGCCACGCACGCGGCGACCCTCGCCGAAGGGCTGCTCACCGCGGGCGAGACGTTCGGCTACCGGCTGCCCGAGCTGTTCGGCGGCGACGACAGGTCGGCATTGGGGCGTCCGGTTCCCTACCCGGCGGCCTGCCGCCCGCAGGCGTGGTCCGCCGCCGCCGCGGTGACCGTCGTGCACGCGGCACTCGGCCTCTATCCCGACGTGCCCGAGGGGCGGATGCTGCTGCGCCCGCTCGCCGGTGCCCCCCTGGGTGCGGTCTTCGCGGGAGGTCTGCGGGTCGCCGGAGCGGAGGTGAGCGCGGCCGTCGACCGGGAGGGCGAGGTCGTCGTGACAGGTCTGCCCGAGGGGATCCTCACCGAGCGCGCCTCGACCTGAGCCGGGCGTGCCCGGACCTGAGCCGGGCGCGTCACCGTACCGCGCAGGCGGGTGGGGACGCGCGGATGGGCGGGACGTGTGGGACGTGCGGCGGGAGGCTTCCCGGAGAGGGCGTTCGCCGACCGCCGCGGCGCGGGCCCGTCGGCCGCCGGACGGGACGCTCAGCCCAGGTGGCGGCCGAACCAGTCCAGGACACGCCGATAGGCCTCGGCGGCGGCGCCGGCGTCGTAGCGCGGGCCGGTGTCGTTGAAGAAGGCGTGGCCGACGCCGGGAAACGTGACGATCTCGTGTTCCAGGCACGCCCTCTCCAGGGCGGTTCCGGCCTTCTCGCGGGTGGCGTTGACCCGGTCGTCCCGCTCGGCGTAGATCGCGAGGACGGCGGCCCTCGCCCCCGAGAGGTCGGCGTCGCCGGGAAACGGGCCGTAGAACGGGACGGCCGCCGACAGGCGCGGCTCGTCCGAGGAGAGCAGCAGCCAGGTCATGGCGCCGCCGAGGCAGAAGCCGATGACGCCGAGCCTCTTGCCGAAGGCGCCCCGCTCCAGCTCGCCCAGGGCGGCCTTCATGTCCGCGGCGAGGCGCTCGGGGGAGAGGGCACCCAGCGCCGCGGTGGCCTGAGCCGGGTCCTCGAAGGAGGCGGTCCCGCCCTCGCGGGAGAGCAGGTCGACGGCGAGCGCGCAGTAGCCGTCGGCCGCCAGGCGCCCGGCGACCGACCGGATGTGGTCGGTGAGCCCGCGGTTCTCGTGGATCACCAGCACCGCGCCTCGCGGGTCCGCGGGCGCCGCCCAGGCGCCCCTGAGGGTGACGCCGCTCTCGGTGCCGGGGAAGATGATCTCCTCGGTCGGCAGGGGCGAGGAGATCGGGGGCGGTTCGCCGCCCGGTGGCACGGTGGACGCCGTCGCCGTGTCGGATCCCGTGGCGGACGGCGCGGTCGCGTTCCCTCCGCCGCTTTCCCAGGTCGCGAGCAGAGCGACGGCGGCGGGTGCCTCCAGCCCGAGGAGGGTGAGGCGGTGCAGCGCCTCGTGCCGGGGGACGAGCCCCGCCGCGTGGTCGACCGCGACCTCCTCCGCGAGGTACCGGTGAAAAGACGTCACCAGCACACGGTAGGACCGGCGCATGAAAGCCACGGCAAAGTCGGACCACGTGCCGCCACCCGAAAACCGGGGAGCGCGCGGCCTCCGACGAGGGTCTCCCGAAGGCCCCCTCCGCGGTGACCCACGCGGATTCCACGTGCCCGTGAGGACGCCGCCGGCCTCGCCCGCGAGACCTGTCCACTATTGGACACGCTCCCTCGGGCTTTTGCGTATTTCTCCATGGTCGGCCGGTTCCGATCCGTAGATCATGTGAGGACCGGCCGTGCGCGACCTCGCGTCGTCCTACGCACGCGGCGGCACGTGCGGAGATGCACGAGCACAGATGGTTACAGACGGTTATAGAGAGTTGCGGAGGGTTGGAGGGTCGATGGGCGAGGGTGGAGCGCCGGTCCCGCTCGGTAACCGGCCGGTCTTCGACACCGCGGACCTCGACGAGGCCCGCGAGCTGGTGGCCGGAGTGTTCTGCCCCCACCGGCTGGAGCTCACCGGTGGCACCTCCCGGCTGGCCGCGCGGCTCAACTCGGTCCAGCTGGGCACCGTGCGGGTGAACTACCTGGACTACGGGGCGGACGTCCGCATCGAGCCCGGGGAGCTCGAATCCTTCTTCCTGGTGCAGATCCCGCTGGCCGGGCGCAGCCTGATCCGGTGCGGCGGCCAGGAGATCGTGTCGACGCCGGGTCTGGCCTCCCTGCCGTCGCCGTCGGAACACCTCGACATGCGCTGGGCGGCCGGCTGCCCCCAGCTGATCGTCAAATTCGACCGGCCGGTCGTCGAGGACGCCATGGAGCGGATGCTCGGGGAGCGGCTCGACCGGCCGATCGTCTTCGACCTGGGCATGGACATGACCGCCGGCTGGGCGAGGGCCTGGAAGGCGATGGCCGACCTGATCGTCAGGGAGGCCGAGTACGGCGACGGGCTCGCCGCGCAGCCGCTCGCGATCGCCCACCTGGAGAACGCCATGCTCTCCTCCCTGCTCACCGGGCAACCGTCCAACTACCTGGAGCGGCTGAACGCCCCCCGGCCTCCCGCCCTGCCCAAGGTGGTGCGCCGGGCGATGCGGTACATCGACGACCACGCCCACCTGCCGCTCACGACGGACGAGGTCGCGAGCGCCGTGGCGGTCAGCGGACGCTCGCTCCAGGAGGGCTTCCGCCGCCATCTCGGCCTGACTCCGATGACCTACCTCAGGGATGTGCGCCTGGGCAGGGTGCACGACGAACTGGCGGCCGGCGATCCGGCCAGGTGCACCGTGACGAAGGTGGCGGCCCACTGGGGCTTCCCGCACCAGGGGCGTTTCGCCGCCCTCTACCGCGCGCGCTACGGCCGGACGCCGTCCCAGACGCTACGCGGCGGCTGACGGCACTCGGCCCGGCAGTCGGACGGCCATGACGTCGAGGTGAGGACGAATCGGGGAGGGGCGGGGGAGGATCCCGCGCCAGACGGATGGAACCCGCGCTGAGCGGATGGCATGGGCGGCGGCGGCCGTCGTACCTTTTCACCAGGCGCCGCTCGATCGTTCCCCGCTTCGGGGAAGCCCTCTCAAGGCATCCCCGAAGCTCTCGAAACCTCCTCGAAAGGACACCTCACCATGCGCAGAATCCTCGTCGTCGGCGCCGGTCAGGCGGGCCTCCACCTCGCCCTCGGCCTGCTGCGGAACGGCTACGACGTCACCGTCGTCTCCAACCGGACCCCCGAGGACATCCGCGACGGCCGGGTCATGTCCAGCCAGGCCATGTTCGGCACCGCCCTCGGCCACGAGCGTGACCTCGGCCTGGACCTGTGGGCGGACGGCTGCCCGCCGATCGACGGGATCCAGTTCGCGGTGGCCGGCCCCGACGGGGACCCGGCGATCCGCTGGGCCGCCCGGCTCGACGCCCCCGCCCGCTCGGTCGACCAGCGGCTGAAGATGCCCGCCTGGATGGCCGAGGTGGAGCGGCTCGGCGGGAAGATCGTCATCCATGACGCCACCGTGGAGGACCTGGAGGGCTACGCCGCCCAGTACGACCTGGTCATGGTCGCCGCGGGCAAGGGATCGATCGCCTCGCTCTTCGAGCGGGACGCGTCGCGCTCGCCGTACCACGCCCCGCAGCGGGCCCTCGCCCTCACCTACGTCAACGGCCTCACACCGCGGCCCGACCACTCCGCGGTGTGCTTCAACATGATCCCCGGGGTCGGCGAGTACTTCGTGTTCCCCGCCCTCACCGTCACCGGCCCCTGCGAGATCATGGTGTTCGAGGGCGTCCCCGGCGGGCCGATGGACCGCTGGGCGGAGGTCGCCACCCCCGCCGAGCATCTGGCCATGAGCAGGCGGATCCTGGAGACCTTCCTGCCGTGGGAGGCCGAGCGCGCCGCGGACGTCGAACTCACCGACGCCGGCGGTGTCCTGTCCGGCCGCTTCACGCCGGTCGTGCGCAGGCCGGTGGCGACGCTCCCGTCGGGCGCCCCGGTCCTGGGCGTGGCGGACGTGGTCGTGCTCAACGACCCGATCACCGGGCAGGGGTCCAACAACGCCGCCAAGTGCGCGGCCTCCTACCTGTCCGACATCCTGGAGCGCGGCGAGCGGCCGTACGACGCGGCCTGGATGGAGCGGGTCTTCGAGCGCTACTGGCGAGACGCCCGGCACGCCACCGCCTGGACGAACGCGCTGCTCGCGCCCCCGCCACCGCACGTGCTGGAGCTCCTGGGAGCGGCCGGAGGGTTGCCCGAGGTGGCCTCCCGTTTCGTCAACGGCTTCGACGACCCGTCCGACTACGCGGACTGGTTCCTGGACCCGGCCGGCGCGGCCGAGTACCTGGCGCGGGCCGGGAAGTGAGGCGGAGCCATGAGATCCCTGCGCGACGCCCTCGGGCAGTTCGCCACCGGGGTGGCGGTGGTCACCGCCGCCACCCCACGGGGTGGCCGGCTGGGCGTGACCGTCAACTCCTTCACCTCGGTCTCGCTCGACCCGCCGCTCGTCCTGTGGTGCCTGTCCCGGCGGGCCCCCAGCGCGCCGGCCTTCGCCGAGGCGGAGCGGTTCGCGGTCAACGTCCTGGCCGCCGGCCAGGAGCACCTGTCACGGCGGTTCGCCACACCGCTGCCCGACAAGTTCGCCGGGGTGGAGACCCGTCTCGCCCCGGGCGGGGTGCCGGTCCTCGCCGGAACCGTCGCCCACTTCGCCTGCCGCGCGGTGACCACGTACGACGGGGGTGACCATCTGATCTTCGTCGGGGAGGTCGAGCACTTCCGGAGAGGGGAGGGCGACCCGCTGGTCTTCCACTCGGGGGGCTACCGGGCGCTCTCCGCGCCGGACCGAGAGATGGCGCTCTGCGAACCCGGACGGTGATTCAGGGCAGGTCAGCCGGGGTAAGCCCCGAAGATGACATGGGGGAGGTGGATCTCCCGCTGGCCGGTGATCCGGCAGCTCATGGGAGAGGACGGCAGGGGCGACGCCGCGCGTTCGGCGCGCACCGACGCCATGCGGCCCCGCACCGAGGAGGCCGACGGCGTCGCGCGCTCGGTCTGCCCGTTCTGCGCGGTCGGCTGCGGCCAGCTGGTCTATGTCAAGGACGGCCGGGTCACCCAGATCGAGGGCGACCCAGACTCGCCCATCTCACGCGGGCGCCTCTGCCCCAAGGGGGCCGCGAGCAAGCAGCTCGTCACCCACCCCGGCCGGCAGACCCGAGTTCTCTACCGGCGGCCGCACGGCACGGACTGGGAGCCGCTCGACCTGGAGACGGCGATGGACATGATCGCCGACCGGGTGGTGCGGACCCGCAGGGAGACCTGGCAGCAGGAGTACGAGGGCAGGACGGTCCGGCGCACCATGGGCATCGCGAGCCTGGGCGGGGCGACGCTGGACAACGAAGAGAACTACCTGATGAAGAAGCTCTACACCGCCCTCGGCGCGATCCAGGTGGAGAACCAGGCCCGTATTTGACACTCCTCCACCGTCCCCGGTCTGGGGGCCAGCTTCGGGCGTGGCGGTGCCACGGACTTCCAGCAGGATCTGGCCGAGTCCGACTGCATCGTCATCCAGGGCTCCAACATGGCCGAATGCCATCCGGTGGGATTCCAGTGGGTGGTGGAGGCGAAGGCGCGCGGGGCGAAGGTGTTCCACATCGACCCGCGCTTCACCCGCACCAGCGCGATCGCCGACCGCCACCTGCCGATCCGCGCGGGCAGCGACATCGTGCTGCTCGGCGCGCTGATCAACCATGTGCTCTCCAACGAGCTGGACTTCCGCGAGTACGTGGTGGCCTACACCAACGCCTCGGCGATCATCTCCGAGGACTTCGAGGACACCGAGGACCTGGACGGGCTGTTCTCCGGATTCGACCGGGAAAGGCGCGCGTACGACCCGTCGAGCTGGACCTACGAGCGCGGTGAGGAGGATGAGGCGTCCGACGCCGGCGGTGAGCAGATGGAGGGCGGACCCCGGCACGCCGAGGCGGCGGGTCCCGAGCAGTACGGCTCCGGGGGCGCCGCCGCGCCGTCGAGGCCGCTCACGGATCCGACGCTGCGCCACCCCCGCTGCGTCTACCAGATCCTGCGGCGGCACTTCGCCCGCTACACCCCGGAGACGGTGTCGCAACTGTGCGGCATCTCCCCGGAGGACTTCGCAGAACTGGCCGAGGCGATCACCGCGAACTCGGGCAGGGAACGCACCACCGCCTGGGCGTACGCGGTCGGCTGGACCCAGCACACCGTGGGCGCGCAGTACATCCGCACGGCCTCTATCCTGCAGCTGCTGCTGGGCAACATCGGCCGCCCCGGCGGCGGCATCCTGGCGCTGCGCGGTCACGCGGGCATCCAGGGCTCCACCGACATCCCCACCCTGTTCAACCTGTTGCCGGGCTACCTGCCGATGCCCCACGCCCACCGGCACGAGGGGCTCGACGACTATCTGGCCAAGGCCGGGGCCGAGACCGGCTTCTGGGGCAGGAAACGCTGCTACATGGTGAGCCTGCTCAAGGCGTGGTGGGGCGACGCCGCCACCGAGGAGAACGACTTCCGCTTCGACAACCTGCCCCGCATCACCGGCGACCACGACCACTTCACCACCGTGATGGGACAGATCGACGGCACCGTCAAGGGCTACTTCGTGGTGGGGGAGAACCCGGCGGTCGGCTCCTCCGGCGGCCGGGCACAACGCCTGGGCCTGGCCAACCTCGACTGGCTGGTGGTGCGCGACCTGACGCTGGTGGAGACGGCCACCTTCTGGAGGGACGGCCCCGAGCTGGAGACCGGGGAGATGCGCACCGAGGACATCGCCACCGAGGTGTTCTTCCTGCCCGCCGCGAGCCACGTGGAGAAGGACGGCACCTTCACCAACACCCAGCGGCTGCTGCAGTGGCGGGAGAAGGCACTCGAACCGCCGGGCGACTGCCGCAGCGACCTGTCGTTCTACTACCACCTCGGCAAGCGGATCAGGTGGCGGATGACCGACGACGAGATCGACCGGCCGGTACGCGAGCTCACCTGGGACTACCCGGAGGAGGGTGAGCACGCCGAGCCGTCGGCGCGGGCGGTGCTGCGTGAGATCAACGGCACCGGCCCCGACGGGCGGACCCTGTCGGCCTACACCGAGCTCAAGTCCGACGGTTCCACCCGGTGCGGCTGCTGGATCTACTGCGGGGTCCACGCCGACGAGGTCAACCAGGCGGCCCGTCGCAGGCCGGGGAACGAGCAGAACAGGGTCGCGCCCGAATGGGGCTGGGCCTGGCCCGCCAACCGGCGCATCCTCTACAACCGGGCCTCCGCCGACCCCGAGGGCCGCCCGTGGAGTGAGCGCAAGGCCTACGTGTGGTGGGACGAGGAGAAGGGGGAGTGGACCGGGCTCGACGTGCCGGACTTCGAGAGGCACAAGCCGCCCGGGTACGTGCCGCCCGAGGGAGCCCTGGCCGAGGACGCCCTGGCCGGGACCGCCCCGTTCATCATGCAGTCCGACGGCAAGGGCTGGCTGTTCGCCCCGGCGGGACTGGCGGACGGGCCGCTGCCGACCCACTACGAGCCGCACGAGTCGCCGGTGCGCAACACGCTGTACGGGCAGCGGGCGAACCCGGCGCGCCAGACCTACCCGCGCCCGGAGAGCCCCTACAACCCGCCGGGCTCACCGCGCTTCCCGTACGTCCTCACGACCTACCGCCTCACCGAGCACCACACCGCCGGAGCCATGAGCAGGCCGCTGGCCTATCTCGCCGAGCTGCAGCCGGAACTGTTCTGCGAGGTGTCGACGGAGCTCGCCGCCGAGCTGGGCCTCGTCAACGGGGGCTGGGCGACGATCGTGACATCCCGCACCGCGATCGAGGCCCGTGTCCTGGTGACCTCGCGCGTGCGCCCGCTGCGTCTGCGGGACGCGACGATCCACCAGGTCGGCCTGCCCTACCACTGGGGCTGGGGCAGCGGCGGCCTCGTCACCGGCGACGTCGTGAACGACCTGATGCCGCTCGTGCTCGACCCGAACGTCTACATCCAGGAGAGCAAGGCCATGACCTGCGACCTACGGCCGGGCAGACGCCCCACGGGCAGGGCGCTGCTCGACCTCATCGAGGAGTACCACGATGGCTGAGCGGATGGGGTTCTTCACCGACACGAGCATCTGCATCGGGTGCAAGGCCTGCGAGGTCGCCTGCAAGGAGTGGAACGACGTGCCCGACGACGGGTTCGTCTTCCGAGCCACCTCGTACGACAACACGGGCGGCCTCGGTGCCGACACCTGGCGCCACGTGGCCTTCATCGAGCAGCCGGGCGGGAACGGCGGGCAGGGCATCGAGGGATGGCTGATGTCGTCGGACGTGTGCAAGCACTGCACGCACGCCGCCTGCCTGGATGTCTGCCCGACCGGGGCGCTGTTCCACACCGAGTTCGGCACGGTGGTGGTGCAGGCCGACGTCTGCAACGGCTGCGGCTACTGCGTGCCCGCCTGCCCGTACGGCGTGATCGACCGCAGGGAGCGCGACGGCAGGGCGTTCAAGTGCACCATGTGCCACGACCGCCAGCTCGGCGGGCTGGAACCGGCCTGCGCCAAGGCGTGCCCCACCGACTCCATCCAGTTCGGGCCGCTGGAGGAGTTGCGGGCCCGCGCCGAGGAACGGGTGGAGCTGCTGCGCGGCGAGGGCAGGCTGCGGGCCCGCCTGTACGGGGCGGACCCCGGCGACGGCGTGGGCGGGGACGGGGCCTTCTTCCTGCTGCTCGACGAGCCCGAGGTGTACGGCCTGCCACCCGACCCGGTGGTCACGACCAGGGATCTGCCCGCCATGTGGCGCTGGGCGGCCGGGGCGGCGCTCTCCATGGTCGCAGTGGTGGCGGTGTCCTTTTCCGGGCTGAGGTGGTCGCGGTGAGGCGCGGTGAGGAGACGATGGTGCCCGGGGCCGAGTTCCGCTCCTACTACGGGCAGCCGATCATCAAGGCCCCGATCTGGCACGAGCCCCACATGCCGCTCTACCTCTACCTGGGCGGAACCTCCGGTGCCGCGTCGGTGATCTCCGCCGTGGCGACGCTCACCGGGCGTGACCGGCTCGCGCTCACCGCCAGGGTCACCGCGGCCGCCGGTGCCGTGGCCGGCGCCGGTTTCCTCGTCGCCGAGCTCGGCAGGCCGGAACGGTTCCTCAACATGCTGCGCGTGTTCAAGCCCACCTCGCCGATGAGCGTCGGCTCCTGGCTTCTGGCCGCCCACAGCGCCCTGACGGCCGTCTCGGCCGCCTCCGCGCTCGTCACCGCCCGATCCGTCAGGGAGATCCCCGCCCGGTCCATCCCGTGGTTCCCCGCCTGGCCGGCCCTGCGGGTTCCGGCCCGGCCCGTCCCAGGGGGCACCCTTGGGCTCGCCACGCGGTTTTCCGCCCGGTTCGTCCTGCGCATCCCGGTGCTCCCGGTGAAGGTCACCCGTGCCCTGCCCGCGGTCGGTGACGCGGCCGCCTGGGCGGCCGTGGTGACCGGGCCGCTGATGGCGACGTACACCGCCGTGCTCGTCGCCGACACCGCCGTGCCCGCCTGGCACGAGGCCCACCGCGAGCTGCCGTTCCTGTTCGCGGGGAGCGCGCTGGCCGGTGCGGGCGCCGTGGGCATGCTGGCCACCTCGCGCCGTGAGGCGGGCCCGGCCCGCGTCACCGCGATGCTGGGCGCCGCCGTCGAGACGGTCGCGGGCGCGGTGCTGGAGCACCGGCTCGGCCTGGTCGGCGAACCCTACCGGCTGGGCAGGCCGGGCCGCCTGATGCGGACGGCCCGAGCCCTCACGGTGGGCGGCGCCCTGCTCGCCACGGTCGCCGGGCGCGGCCGTGCCCTCGGCGCGCTGTCCGGTCTCGCCCTCACCGCGGGCGCCCTCTGCACCCGCTTCGGCGTCCTGGCCGTGGGCAAGGCCTCGGCCGCCGACCCGAAGTACACGGTGGTGCCCCAACGGGAGCGTCTGAGGAGACGGGCGGACGAGAACTCCTGACCGATGACGTCTTTTACCGGGGTTCCCGGTCGCATGGAGAGGCCCCCGTCGTCCGCTCCGGTCCGGTCCGCCCCTGCCTGGTTGAGGCTCGTCTGGCCCTGGCCGGTCTTATCCGAGCCGTGTCCGGGCAGGTCAGCGCAGTCGCAGGGCCGGACCCTCGCGGGGGACGAGCTCGCCGACGACCGGCGCGCCGGGGATCTCCCCCGCCACGAGCAGGCCGCCTGAGGTCTGGGCGTCGGCGAGCAGCAGCTGGTCTTCCTCGCCGAAGCGGCCCGGATCCAGGTGCGGTGCCACCCACGCCAGGTTGCGCCGGGTGCCGCCGCTGACGTAGCCGTCCCGTACGGCTTCGCGAGCCCCGCTCAGGTACGGCACGGCCGCCACGTCGAGCACCGCCGTGACGCCGCTCGCCCTGGCCAGCTTGTAGAGGTGGCCGAGCAGGCCGAACCCGGTCACGTCCGTGGCGCACCCGGCGCCCGCGGCGAGCGCCGCCCGGGAGGCGTCCCGGTTCAGCGTGGTCATCGCGGCCACCGCCTGCGGGAAGACCTCGCCGGTCGCCTTGTGCCGGGTGTTGAGCACGCCGACGCCGAGCGGCTTGGTCAGGGAGATCGGCAGGCCCGCCCGGCCGCCGTCGATGCGCAGCAGCCGCTCAGGATCGGCGAGCCCGGTGACGGCCATCCCGTATTTCGGCTCGGGATCGTCGACGCTGTGGCCGCCCGCCACGTGGCAGCCCGCCGCCCGCGCCACCTCCAGGCCGCCGCGCAGCACCTCCCCGGCCAGCTCCATCGGCAGCACGTCCCGGGGCCAGCCGAGCAGGTTCACCGCCACCAGCGGCTCCCCGCCCACCGCGTACACATCCGACAGGGCGTTGGCCGCCGCGATCCGCCCCCAGTCGCAGGGGTCGTCCACCACGGGGGTGAAGAAGTCCGCGGTGGCCACGATCGCCCGGCCGCCCTCGACGCGGACCACGGCGGCGTCGTCGCCGTCGTCCAACCCGATGACCAGCTCACCGTGGAGGTCCTGGCGTGGCCCGTCCGCCTCCCGGAGCAGTCCGGCGACGACGGACTCCAGCTCACCGGGAGGGATCTTGCAGGCGCAGCCGCCCCCGTGCGCGTACTGGGTGAGCCGCACCGCGTCCTGCCGGGGAGGAGAGGCGCCTCGCTCCACAGTGCTCTCCGCCATGCCGCGTCTCCCCTGGTAGATCGACACGCCGCCGTCCGGCACGCCGCCCCGATGCACATACCCGCTCGGGGGTATGTTCTCCCCCGGAGGCGTATGGGCGCCTGGTGGCCCCCGCGGTCTTCAAAATCGTCGAGGCCGAGGTTCTCGGCCTGGCGGGTTCGATTCCCGTCCGCCTCCGCCGTTCAGCGTGCGGGCCTGACGTTTCCGGCATGTCAGGAAGGGCCGCGGGGTGGCCGGGTGTGGCCACGCCGCGGCCCTTCGGTCAGGCTCGGCGGTTGTCCGGGGGTGCTATCCGCCTATCGCGATGGCGAAGATGTGCATGGTCGCGACGCCCGACTGCGCTCTCGCGCTGATGTTCGGCAGGTCGAGGCGGGAGACCTCCTTGTCCTGCAGTGCCACGCCGACGTAGTAGATGGTCGCGGGGGTGTTGACCTGCTGGTTTCCCGGCCGGTTCTGGTAGGGGGCCACGATGGCGGCGTCGCCTTCCGGCCTGGGGGCGCCGTACCAGTCGGGGGAGCTGAGGGTGAAGGTCTGCCTCGTGCCGTCCTTGTAGACGACGGTGGCCGGCCCGGACACCGCGCCGTACGTTCCGGTCAGCAGGAAGCCGAGTTTCGCGCCCGAGCCGCTCAGCTTGATGGACTGGCCGGAGGCGATGGCGTTGTCGGCGGTGCCCACCGGGACGGCCGGCCACTTGAAGTCGATCCCGCCCTTGTTGACCGTGCTGCCGGGGGTGACGCCGACCTGGGCCAGCGCCTGGGCGGAGATGCTGGCGCCGTTGCCGTCGAAGGTGCCGGCGGCGGTGTTGCCGTTGTCGGTCACGGCGACGTTGGTGAAGTTCTGCTCCAGCGGCGTCTCCCGGCCGTCCCACAGCCGGACCGAGGTCTTGGCGGAGGCGGTCCAGTCACGGCCGGTCGCCTTGGCGGTCAGGACCACGGTGGTCGCCGAGCCGGTCGCGGCGGGGGTGACCTTGAACTCGGCGGTGGCCTCGGAGTCAGGCCGCAAGGGCTTCAACACGACCTGCGCCGGAGTGACGGTCCACCCGTCCGGAACTTCGAGGGACACGCTCGTCCTGGGGGTGATCGGCATGTCGATCGCACGGAGGGTGAAGGTGAACGTCGCCTCCTGGCCCAGCGCGACCTCGGCGGGCCCGTCGAGCCTGACCTTCTGCAAGGCGTACGCGCGGTAGGTGTGACCGGCCTGTCCGGTGATTTCGAGCAGGTCGGGCTCGTCGGTCTGCTTGGTGCGAGCGGTGCCGCCGCGGGTGGCGTCGAGCACCCGGTAGCGTCCGGCGAACATCTGGCCGCGCACCTTGATCGTGCCGTTGCGATCGGGCGTGATCAGGAATTCGTCGGCCTGGGAATCGCTCCACGCCGCGCCGACGGTGTAACCTCCGCGGCCCCGCAGGCCTTCGATCCGCCCGGTCGGCCACGCCTCCGGCAGCGCGGGCAGCAGGTGCAGTTCACCGGCATGGCTCTGCAGCAGCATCTCGGCGATGCCGGAGGTGGCGCCGAAGTTGCCGTCGATCTGGAAGGGCGGGTGCAGGTCGAACATGTTGGGGGCGAGCCTGGCCGGCGTCACGAGGAAGCGGATGAGGTCGTGCGCGCGCTTGCCCTCCTCCATCCGCGCCCAGTAGTTGATCTTCCAGGCGAGCGACCAGCCCGTTCCGTCGTCGCCGCGCAACTCCAGCGTCCGCCGGGCGGCCTGGAACAGTTCCGGGGTGCCGCGCTTGGTGATCTGGTTGCTGGGGTGCAGGCCGTAGAGGTGGGAGACGTGCCGGTGGCTCCGCTCGGTCTCCACCCAGTCGTACAGCCATTCCATGATGTTGCCGCGCGAGCCGACCTTCATCGGCGGCAGCCGGTCCGCGGCGGCCAGGACCTGCGCGCGGAAACTCGCGTCCACACTGAGGACCTGGCTCGCCTCGGCGCACCCGTGGAAGAGGTCGCGCAGGATCTGGTTGTCCATGGTGGGGCCGGCGGCGACGCTGACGTTCGCGTGGTGGGCCAGTTCGGGGGAGTTGGAGGGGTTCGTGACCAGATATCCGAGCCTCGGCTCCTCCACGAGGGTGTCGAGGAAGAACTGGGCGGCGCCCTTCATGGCCGGGTAGTTCTTCCGCAGGAACTCGACGTCGCCGGTGAAGTTGTAGTGGTCCCAGATCATGGTGGCCAGCCACGCGCCGCCGGTCTGCCACATGCCCCAGAACGCGCCGTCCACGACCGAGGTGGCCCGCCAGCCGTCGGTGTTGTGGTGGGTGACCCAGCCGCCGGCGCCGTACTGCGCCTGCGCCGTGCGGGCGCCGGTGACCGTGAGGTCGTTGATCATCTTGAACACCGGCTCGTAGCACTCCGACAGGTTCGTCGTGTCGGCGGGCCAGTAGTTCATCGGCAGGTTGGCGTTGATGGTGTACTTCGAGTCCCACGACGGGGACATCGATTCGTTCCAGATGCCCTGCAGGTTGGCCGGTTGCGTGCCGGGACGCGAAGAGGAGATCAGTAGGTACCGGCCGAACTGGAACAGCAGCGCGGAGAACTGCGGGTCGTCGACGGCGTTGTGCTGCGCGATCCGGACGTCGGTCGGCTGGTCGGCCGCCGAGGTGCGTGGGAGTTCGAGATTCGTACGCCCGAACAGCTTCTGGTAGTCGGCGACGTGCCGGCTGCGCAACTCGGCGAAGGTCTTGTCCTTGGCGGCGTTGAGGTGCCCGAGCGCGATGCCCTGGTAGTCGCCGCTCACGTCCTGGTAGTTCACGTAGCTTGAGCCCATGGAGACCAGCACCGTCACGCTGTCGGCGGCGGAGACCTGAAGCGTGCCGCCGGAGCTGGAGACGGTGCCGCCTTCGGCGAAGGCCCGGGCCAGTGCCTGGAACCGGACCGAGCCGGTGATGCCCCGGTGATTGCCGGACCGGCCGTCGAGCGCGACCGTCGCGCCGTCCGGGCTGGAGCGCGTGTTCTGCTGGGGGCTGTCGAAGGTCGCGGAGAACGTGATCGAGCCGGGCTGGTCGGCGGTCAGCCGGATCGCGATGACCTGGTCCGGGGCGCTCGCGAACACCTCGCGCCGGAAGCGCACCCCGTTCTTGAGGTACGTGGTGGACGTGGTGGCGGTGGTGAGGTCCAGCTGGCGGTTGTACTCCGTCGAGCCGGTGCCGCCGGGGAAGCTCAGCCTGAGGTTGCCGACGGGCTGGTAGGCCAGCTGGCCCACGGGGTTCCCGAGCATCGCCTGGTCGATGAGGTTCTGGGCCTGAGCCCACTGGTCCTCGAAGACCAGTCGCTGGATCTCCGCCAGCGCCGCGGCGCCCCTCGGGTTGCTCTGGTCGTACGGGCCGCCGGCCCACACGGTGTCCTCGTTGAGCTGCAGCCGCTCCTGGTCGACGTTGCCGAAGACCATGGCGCCGAGGCGTCCGTTGCCGATGGGCAGCGCGCGCAGCCAGTCGGTGCCGGCGGACCGGTCGTACCAGAGGGCCAGGTCGTTGGCGGCGAGCACTTCCGGAGGCGCCACCGAAGCGGCTCGGGCCACCGCCGTCCATTGCATGGGGAGCAGCAGAGCTCCGGCTCCGGCTGCGCTGATCGACATCAACTGCCTGCGGGACAGGTCTGGCATGGTGCTTCTCCAAGCGTGGTGCAGCCTCGCCGGCAACCGAAATCGCGCATGCGACGACGAACTCGACGACAGGTCAACTCGGGAGTCCGGTCGAATCGGCAGCGTGGTGAGGTTTGGGGCTGGGGTGGTTTCGGTCAAGTTAAAAGATTTGATGTATCGCGTCAATAGCCGTAACAAAAGCCAACGAAAATCCGCCCGTGCGTCGTTCGTCGCCTCTAGACATCCGACCTATCAAGGTTTCAGAATGAGGACCGAGGATGTGCGGAGATCGCTGGCGGCAACATTTGGCCACGTGAGGCGCGCTTCACATCATCGAGACCGGAGACGGGAAGTCCTGACCGACGACGCCCAGAGGAGACGCGCTCGCCGGAACGCCCTGCGGCAGGAATGGGAGGGCGGGCTTCAAAGGCCCAGGTCCTCGGCCTGGCGGATTCGATTTCCTCCCGCCTTCGCCTATGTTCGGAGAGTGGACCCACGCAGGCTCGTGCCGCGTACCGACGCCGTCCTCGCCGATCCCCGGCTGGTCGCGGCGGCGGGGCGGCTCGGGCGGACGGTCGTCAAGGACGCCGTGGCGCGGGCACAGCGGCGCGTACGGCAGGGCGTGCTCGATCCGGGAGAGGTCGCGGACGCGGCCGTGGCGGCGCTCCCGCCGTATCCGGCGAGCCCGCGGCAGGTGATCAACATGACCGGGGTGCTGGTCCACACCAACCTGGGCCGCGCGCCGCTCTCGGCCGCGGCGGTGGAGGCCACGGCCGCCGCGGCGGGTTGCACGGACGTGGAGTTCGACCTCGCCACCGGAGCCCGCGCCCGCCGGGGACGGGGCGCGATGGACGCGCTCGCGCGGGCCGTTCCGGCCGCGGAGGCCGTGCACGTGGTCAACAACAACGCCGCCGCGCTCGTGCTCGTCGCCACCGCGCTCGCCGCCGGGCGGGAGATCGTGATCAGCCGCGGCGAGCTGGTGGAGATCGGTGACGGGTTCCGCATCCCCGACCTGCTCGTCTCCACCGGCGCCAGGCTGCGCGAGGTGGGCACCACCAACCGCACCTCCTACGCCGACTACCGGGCGGCGGTGGGACCGGAGACGGGCTTCGTCCTCAAGGTGCACCCGTCGAACTTCCTGGTCGAGGGTTTCACCGGCTCGGTCGAGGTCGCCGAGCTGTCCGCGCTCGGTGTGCCCGTGGTGGCCGACATCGGTTCGGGCCTGCTCGCGCGGGAGCCGCTGCTGCCGGGCGAGCCCGACGCGGCGAGCGCCCTGGAGGCCGAGGCCGATCTCGTCACCGCGAGTGGCGACAAACTGCTCGGCGGCCCGCAGGCCGGGCTGCTGCTGGGCCGGCGCGACCTGGTCGAGCGGTGTGCGAGACACCCGCTGGCCCGTGCGCTCCGGGTGGACAAGCTGACACTGGCCGCGCTGGAGGCCACCCTGCGAGGCCCCGCCACCCCCGTCCACCAGGCCCTGTACGCCGATGCCGCGCTGCTCGGCGAGCGTGCCGCCGCGCTCGCGGGCCGGCTGGCCGAGGCGGGGGTCGACGCGAGGGCCGTGCCGAGCGAGGCGGCGGTGGGCGGCGGCGGGGCACCGGGCGTGAGGCTGCCGAGCGCCGCGATCAGCCTGCCCGAGCGGTTCACGGTGCCGCTGCGGACCGGGCGGGTCCCGGTCGTCGGCCGGGTGGAGGGTCGCCGTCTCCTGCTCGACCTGCGTGCCGTGCCCGCGGACCGGGACGGTGATGTGCTGAGCGCCGTTCTCGGGGCGGAGCACCGCCGTGGGTGACCGTCGGAGCGGTTGCTCGGCACGCGGGGCGTGGGCGGGCGGCTGATGCACGTCGTCGCCACGGCGGGTCACGTCGATCACGGTAAGTCCACCCTGGTGCGGGCGCTCACCGGGATGGAACCCGACCGGCTGGCCGAGGAGCGGCGGCGAGGGCTCACGATCGAGCTCGGTTACGCCTGGACGGAGCTGCCCTCGGGGGAGCGGCTCGCCTTCGTCGACGTCCCCGGCCACGAGCGCTTTCTCGCCACCATGCTGGCCGGGGCCGGTCCCGCGCCCGCCGTCATGTTCGTGGTGGCGGCCGACGAGGGCTGGATGCCGCAGTCCGAGGAGCACCTGGTGGCGCTGGAGACCCTGGGAGTGCGGCACGGCCTGCTCGTGGTCACCCGCGCCGATCTCGCGGAGCCGGCTGCGGCCATGGAGCGGGCGCGGGCCCGTCTGGCGGCGGGTGGCCTAGGCGGTGCCGAGGCGCTGGTCGTGAGCGGGCGCACCGGGCAGGGCCTCGACGAACTGCGCCGGGCACTGGACCGGCTGGTGGCCGGACTGCCCGTCCCCGATCACCGGGCGCCGGTTCGGCTGTGGATCGACCGGGCGTTCACCGTACGCGGCAGTGGCACGGTCGTGACCGGGACTTTGCCCGCGGGCACGATCACCGCGGGGGACGAGCTGGATCTCGGCGGCGTGCCCGCGCGGGTGCGGGCGCTGGAGTGCCTGAAGGAGCCGGTGGCCTCGGTGACCGGCGTGGCCAGGGTGGCGCTCAACCTGCGGGGCATGCGCGGCCGGGGCGATCCCTGCCGTGGCCTCGCCCTGGTCACCCCGGACGCGTGGACGTACACCGACCTGGTCGACGTGCGCCTCAGCCCGTCGGGACCCGAGGGCGACGGCCCGCGGTGGCCTGGTGAGCCCGAGGTGGACGGCCTCGGAGGCGGTGGCTCACGCGTGCCCGGCGGGGACACCGGACCGGAGGGCTCCTGGGAACACATCCCCGAGGCGTTCGGAGGCGAGGGGCGTCCCGAGGGCTGGGACGCCGGTGATCTTCCGGGGCGGCTGACCGCGCACATCGGCTCCGCGGCGGTGGTGTGCGACGTGCGGCCGCTCGGTGGGCGGATCGCCCGGCTGCGCCTGGCAGGACGGCTCCCCCTGCACGCGGGCGACGTGCTGCTGCTGCGCGATCCCGGACGCGACCGGGGCGAGGTGCGGGTCCTCGCGCGGGCGAACGTGCTCGATCCTCGCCCGCCCGACCTGCGCCGCCGGGGCGCGGCGCGGGAGCGGGCGGCCGAGTTGGCGGCGGCCCCGCCGGACGCGGCCTCCCTGCTGCGGACCCACCTGCTGCTGCGTACGAGGGATCTGGTGGCGATGGGGTGTGCTCCGGGCAGGCCGGTGTGCGGCGACTGGCACGTCGATCCGGCGCACTGGTCGATGCTGGAGGAACGTCTCCCCGAGGTGGTGCGGCGCCACGCCTCGGCGCATCCGCTGGAGCCGGGCATGCCGGTGGAGGCGGCCCGCCACGAGCTGGCCCTGCCCGACCGTCGGCTGGTCGCGGCGCTCCTGCGCCCGCCGCTCGCCCCGGAGGCCGGGCGGATCGTGAGCGGCTCCTCTGCTCGCCCGGTGCTGCCCGTGCCGGTCGTCCGGGCCGTCGAGCGGCTCGGCGCCGAGCTGTCCGCGCGCCCCTTCCTGGCCCCTGAGGCGGGCAGGCTGGCCGAGCTGGGGCTGGGGCCCCGGGAGCTGGCGGCCGCCGTACGGGCGGGGGCGCTGCTCCGGGTGGCGGACGGGATCGTGCTGCTGCCCGGCGCGGACGTCCTGGCGGGCCGGGTGCTCGCCCGGCTGCCGCAGCCGTTCACGGTCAGTCAGGCCAGGCAGGCCCTCGGCACCAGCCGCAGGGTCGCGGTGCCGCTCCTGGAACACCTCGACGAAAGAGGGCTCACCGAGCGGGTCGACGAGGTCCACCGCCGCTGCCGGCCCCACGCGGGACAGGGATCTCGCGGTATCACGCCGGTCACCGGATCCGGCGGGATGGGGAGGCGGACCCCGGAGGGGGATGGCTCCTGATATCGCCGCAACCAGCAGGTATATGGTGAAAAAAGGCGAAAAATCATCTTTGGTTCGGATGCGGTGGTCACCGTTCCCCTCACGTTCCCTCGACCGTCCCCCCGACGGTGGCGGGCCGCTCCGCCGGCGTCACGCGGAAGGGCACACCACGAGGAAACGAACAGGGAGGACGTCATGCCGAGCAACAGGGCCGTCTCGTACCAGGGGACAGGCAAGGTGGAGGTCCGGGACATCGACTATCCCGGGTTCGAGCTCAAGGACGGCCCCGGGGTGAACCCGGCGAACGTGGGCCGCAAGGTGCCGCACGGCGCGATCGTCAAGACCGTCGCGACGAACATCTGCGGCAGCGACCAGCACATGGTCCGTGGCCGCACCACCGCGCCCGTCGGCCTCGTCCTCGGGCACGAGATCACCGGCGAGGTCGTCGAACTCGGCCCGGACGTGGAGTTCGTCAGGAAGGGCGACCTCGTCTCCGTCCCCTTCAACATCGCCTGTGGCCGCTGCCGCAACTGCAAGGAGGGCAAGACCGGGATCTGCGAGAACGTCAACCCCGACCGGCCAGGCTCGGCGTACGGCTACGTCGACATGGGCGGCTGGGTCGGCGGGCAGGCGCAGTACGTCCTGGTGCCCTACGCCGACTGGAACCTGCTCACGTTCCCCGACAAAGAGCAGGCGATGGAGAAGATCCTCGATCTCGCCATGCTCACCGACATCTTCCCGACCGGGTTCCACGGCTGCGTCAGCGCCGGGGTGAAGCCGGGGTCGACCGTCTACATCGCGGGCGCGGGACCGGTCGGGCTCGCCGCGGGCGTCTCGGCGTTCCTCCTCGGGGCAGCCGTGGTCATCATCGGCGACCTGAACAAGGAACGGCTGGAAAAGGCCCGCGGCTTCGGCTGCGAGACCGTCGACGTGTCGCTGGGCGACCCGAAGGACCAGATCGAGCAGATCCTCGGCGAGCCCGAGGTCGACTGCGGCGTCGACGCCGTCGGCTTCGAGGCGCGCGGCCACGGTGGCGACTCCGACAGGGAACAGCCCGCCACCGTGCTCAACTCGCTCATGGACATCACCCGCGCCGGCGGCGCGCTCGGCATCCCCGGCCTGTACGTGACCGGCGACCCAGGGGCTCCGGACGAGGCGGCCAAGCAGGGGTCGCTGTCCATCAGGCTCGGCCTCGGCTGGGCCAAGTCGCTCGCCTTCACCACGGGACAGTGCCCCGTCATGCGCTACAACCGCTACCTGATGCAGGCGATCCTGCACGACAGGGTGCAGATCGCCCAGGCGGTCAACGCCGTGCCGATCCCGCTGGAGCGGGCTCCCCAGGGGTACGAGGAGTTCGACCAGGGCGCCGCGTCCAAGTTCGTGCTCGACCCGAACGGCATGCTCGGAACATCCGGCTGACCGCCCGCACCACACCCTGAGGGGTGACAGCGCTCGGATCCTGTTCGCCGGCCTGGGCCGAGGGCTTCACCGCGGGCTGCCCCGGTTCGCAGCGGCCGGAAAAGAGGGCCGGAGGGACTCGGGGAAGGAGGCTTGAAGGGCTCGGGAAGGGTCAGAGCGCTTCGACGAAGAGCTCGGCCTCGCGCTCGCCCATGCCCGTCTCGCCGCGCACCAGGTGGATCGCCTGCTCCGCGCGGCCGGCGGCCTTGAGTTCGCGCACGCGAGTGGCGAGGTCGGGCCCGGTGATCGCGACGGCGCTCGGGGACTCCACGGGATGGGCGGCGCGAACGCGCGCCATGAGGGGATGGCTCCACAGGTCGCGCCCCATGGCCACGGCGTCGACGACATCCTTGGCCTCCTTCAGGCCGAGCCCGGAGTATCGGCGCAGCTCCTTGATCGCCTGGATCTTCTGCCCCTGGCGGGTCAGCCCGGTGACGGTCTCATGCAGCCCCTGGGGCGTCAGCGGCGCGGTGGGCACCCCGCCGGAGACCGCGCGACCGCCCTTCCTGGCCGCCATGACGGCACCGACGACGATCGCCAGGACCACCACGAGCAGGACGGCGACGATCAGCAGCTCAGTGGGCCCGATGTTCGGCATGCCCGCATCGTACGCCGGATCCGCGCGGGTCGTGCGAGGCGATGACGGGTCGGGTGAAGAGGGTGCCGAGGAGCGTCGGGCCCACCTGCCCGAGGATCCGCGCGGGCGGCGTGGGGCGGCGGTGGGGCGGGCGAGGAGGGCGTCGACGAGCGCGTGGCTCGCCTGCCGAGGATGCGCACGGGCCGGGTGTACGGCACGGGAGGTTTTTCTGCCGGGGAGTTCTCCCTTCTCGGGCAGGCGGTCTTGGGCAGGCGGTGAACACGATGGACGCCGACGGCGGTTAAATGGCAGCGTCCACATGGCAGCGTCCCAACCTGCCCCCAACGAGCCCGTACCCCCTGTCCGCGACCAAGGTTCGTTCCCCACCCGCGCCCCGTGGGCATCGGATCGAGAGGATCGTCATGTCCGCACACCATCGAACGGGCCGGGTCACGGCCACGCTGACCGCCTGTCTCGCCGCGATGGCGCTCACCGGATGCGCGAGCGGCGACGCCACGGCGCCCCGCGCGGCCACCCCCGTCCCGGCGGGTACGGGAGCCGAGACGGACGGCGGCACCGTGCTCCCGGGCCAGCCGGACGTCAACGGCGACGGCCGGGTCGTCATCGGGGTGCTGAGCCCCGGTGACATCAACGACAAGGGCTACTACCAGAGCTTCGTGGACACGGCGGAGGAGTTCGCCACCTCGAAGGGCTGGACGATCATCAAACGCGGTGGCGTCAACACCAGCGAGGCGCTCAACGCCGCGCGAGCGCTGTGCCGCCAGAAGGTCGACATGGTGGCCCTGGGCGCCGCGGACCTCAGGGACGCGATCCCCGCCGCCGAGGAGCCGGTGTGCGCGAACACCGCCTGGTACGTCCCCTCCTCGGACAACGTCCCGCAGACCCCGAGGATCATGCTTTCCACCGACGAGGCGGACCAGAGCCTGCTCGCCGCCGGATACGCGGCGGGCCTGCTGATGAAGGAGAAAGGCGAGACCAAGGCCGGGTTCGTGACCGGGCCGGAGGTCGACTTCACCACCGCGGCGGCGAGGGCCTTCAGGGCGGGTATCCGGCTGGTGGTCCCCGAGGCCACGCTGACGGTCACCTACAGCGGCGACCTCAACGACTCGGCCAAGGCCAAGGAGGCCACTCAGGCCCAGATCAGCCAGGGCGTCAAGGTCGTCTACCCCTACCTGGGCGGCGCCACCGACGCGTCGGCGGAGCTGGCCGACGCCAACGGCGTGCTCACCCTCACCCCGGGCACCGACCGGTGCGCCTCCACCGCGCCCACCTTCGACATCTCGGTGCTCTTCAGTCCCGGAGACTACTTCAGGGCCGCGCTGGAGGAATTCGCCGCGGCGAAGCTGCGGATGGGCGTGGAGAAGGTCTGGAAGCTCGGCGTCGACCCGTTCCCCACCGTGAGGATCTGCGAGCCCACCCCCGAGCAGAGGGAGAGGCTGGAGACGTTCATCGCCGACGTCGGCAGCGGCAAGATCGACCCCAAGGCGGAAGTGCGGAGGCTCGGCTCCTGAGATGCGGGAAGACGAACACGCCGGGGAGCTCTCCCCACCGCCGGTGCCCGCGCTGCGGCTGCGGGGAGTGAGCAAGAGCTACGGCCAGGTGGTGGCCTGCGACACCGTGGATCTCGACGTGTATCGGGGAGAGATCCACGGCCTGCTCGGTGAGAACGGGGCCGGCAAGTCGACACTCATGAAGATCCTGCTGGGACTCGTCCGGCGGGACGCCGGAACCGTCCTGCGCGATGACGAGCCCGTCGACATCGGCAGCCCGAGACAGGCCGCGGCGCTCGGCATCGGCATGGTGCACCAGCACTTCAGCCTGATCGAACCGCTCACGGTCTGGGAGAACGTCGTCCTGGGCGACACCGGGAGGATCGACAGGGCCGCCGCCCGTGACCAGGTGCTGGAGATCTCCCGGCGCTACGGTCTGCCGGTCGACCCACTGGCCAGGGTCGCGGGGCTCTCCGCGGGCGAGCGGCAGCGGGTCGAGCTGATCAAGTGCCTGCGCGGGGACCCGTCGGTGCTCATCCTCGACGAGCCGACGTCCGTGCTGACCCGGGCGGAGTCGGCCGAACTGTTCGGTGTGCTGCGCCGCGCGGTCCGTTCGGAGAACCGCGCGGTCATCCTGATCAGTCACAAGCTGGACGAGATCACCGCGGCCACCGACCGGGTGACCGTGCTGCGCGGGGGAAAGGTCGTCTTCCGTGGCGCGACCGCGCGGACGGGTCCCCGGGAGCTGGCCAGGTGGATGGTCGGCAGGGAGGTCTCCCTGGGCGCCGAGGCCGCCGCCCTCGGCGTGCTGCCGGGAACGTACGGGTCCGCGAGGGGTGACGGACCCGGGAAGGCCGCGATGACCGAGACCGGTCCCGAGGCCGGAGCCACAGAAGCCGCGACGGGGGAGGCCGGGCCGGGAAAAGCCACGATGACCGAGCTCAGGCCCGAGGAGCTCAGGGCAGAAAAGATCAAGGCGGACGAGGCGGGCACGGGCGTCCAAGACCCCCCGGCGCCCGCGCTACGGCTGCGCGACCTCACCCTCACCGTCGACGGCGTGCCCGTCCTGTCCGATCTCGGGCTGGACGTCGCCCCCGGTGAGATCGTCGGCCTGTACGGGGCCGAGGGCAGCGGCCAGTCGAGCCTGGGCGACCTGCTGTCCGGGCTCGCCGTACCGGACTCGGGGACGGTCGAGATCTCCGGCAGACCGGTCGATCCGAACCGCCCGGGTGCGCTGCACGCCGCCGGGCTCGGCATCGTGCCCGAGGACCGGCACGGTTTCGGGCTGGTGCTGGACATGAGCGTCGCGGCGAACCTGGTCATGAAGTCGCCGGACGCCGTGAGCGGCCGGGTGTTCCTCGACCGGAGGAGGATGCGCGCCGTCGCCCGCCGCATGGTGGCCGAGTTCGGCATCGTCACCCCGTCGACGGACACCCCGGTGCGCGACCTCTCCGGAGGAAACCGGCAGCGGGTCGTGCTCGCCCGCGAACTCTCGGCCCGCCCGGCCGTCCTGGTCGTGGCCCAGCCCTCGCGGGGGCTGGACGTGGGCGCCATCGAGGACATGCACCGGCGGCTACGCGACGCGGCGTCCGAAGGGGTGGCCGTACTGCTGATCTCCACGGAACTGGAGGAGGTCATGACCCTCGCCTCCAGGATCGCGGTGATCTCCGCGGGAAGGATCACCGGCGTCCTCGCCGGCGGGGAGGCCACGGCCGAGCGGCTCGGAATGCTGGTGGGCGGGGCGAGCGCATGAGAGAAACCCCCCCGAACGCCGGCCGGGACCCGTCCGGGCGCCTGCTCGCCCTCCTCACCCTCGGTCCCGGCGCGTCCGGCTGGAGGACCGGCCTGGCGACCGTCGCGGGCGTGGTCGTGGCGCTCGCCCTGTCGTCGCTGCTGATCGCCGTGACCGGTGGCTCCCCGCTCGCCTCGGTGCGGGCACTCTTCCAGGGCAGTGTGGCCGACCCGACGGCCTGGACCTCCACCCTGCTGTACACGGCGCCGCTGCTGCTCGTCGCCGTGGGCGCGTGCGTCAGCGCCAGGTCCGGCGTGTTCAACATCGGGCAGGAGGGCCAGGTGCTCGTCGGGGCGCTCTTCGCCGCCTGGGTGGGACTGCGCCTCGCGGTCACCGGCCCGGCGCTGCTGGTGGTCGTGCTCACGGTCGCCGCGCTGGCCGGTGGCGCGTGGGCTGGCCTCAGCGCGCTGATGTACCGGCTGCGGGGCGTGAACATCGTGGTCAGCACACTGCTGATGACCTTCGTCGCCCAGCAGCTCGTCGCGTTCGCGGTGAACACGCCGTGGCTGCTGCAGGAGTCGCGGGTCGGTGACGCCGTCGTCGCGCCGCAGTCCAACCCGCTGCCTCGGAGCGCGCTGTTCGGCTCGATCGGGGAATACCCGGACCTGCAGGTCAACGGTGGCCTGCTGATCGCGGTGACCGGAGCCGCGATCATCGCGACGGCGATCACCCGCACCCGCTGGGGGTTCCGGCTCACCATGCTCGGACTCAACCCGCTCGCCGCCAGGCACGCGGGCGTACGCGCCGGCGCGCTGGGCGGCGCGGCGCTGGCCGTCTCCGGTGCCTTCGCCGGGCTGGCCGGGGCCGTGCTGCTGACCAGCCCGGTGGGCGTCCACCGGCTGCAGCCGGGCATGGCGATGAACATCGGCTGGGACGGCCTGCTCGTCGCCCTCGTCGCCCGCAACAGGCCGGTGCCGGCCGTGGCGGTCGCCCTGCTGTTCGGCGCGCTGCGCTCCGGCGGCGGCTTCCTCGCCGCGACCGGCGTGCCCTCGTTCGTCGTGGACGTGGTGAAGGCCCTGCTGGTGCTGGCCTTCGTCGCCCCGCCCGTTGTCATCGCCGCGCTCCGGCGCCGCGGGACCGGCGTGCGCGCCGCACGCGACGGGCACGGGGCCGCGCCCGTCGCGGAGAGGACGGCCCTGTGATCGGCGCGGACGACGTCTCCACCATCCTGTCCAGCGGGGTACGGCTCACGGTGCCGCTCGCCTTCGCGGCGTGCGGGGAGTATCTCGCCGAGCGGGCCGGTGCCATGAACATCTCCGTCGAGGCGATGATGCTGGGCGCCGCGTTCGGCTCGATCGCCACGGCCAGTGCCACCGGCAGCGCCACCGCGGGGCTGGTCGCGGGTGTGCTGGTCGGTCTCCTCATCGGCCTCGTGCACGGCAACCTCTCCCACCGGCTGGAGATAGACACCTTCGTGGCCGGTCTGGTGCTCAACGCCCTCGTCCTCGGGCTGACCGGCTACCTGATCACGGTCAGCGACTTCGACTCCCACCAGGTGTCACAGGTCAGCGTCCCCTGGCTGCGCGACATACCGCTGATCGGCCCCCCGCTGTTCGTCGAGCGCTGGCCGGCCTACCTGCTGGTCGTCGTCGTCCCGCTGACCTGGTGGCTGGTCGAGCGCAGCAGGTGGGGCCTGGAGTTGCGGGCGGTCGGCGAGCGGCCGCGTGCCGCCGACGTCACCGGCATCCGGGTCAACGCGCGCCGCCGTCAGGCACTGCTGTGGTGCGGCGCGCTGGCCGGGCTGGGCGGCGCGTACCTCGCGGTCGGCGAGGTCGGTTCGTTCAACCAGAACATGACGGCCGGACGGGGGTACATCGTCGTCGCGGCGGTGATCTTCGGAGGCTGGCGGCTGGGACGCACCCTGCTCGGCTGCGCGATCTTCGGTCTCGCCGACGCCATGCGCCTGGCGCTGCCCGCGCTGGGGGTGGAGTTGAACGCGCAACTGCTCATCGCGGCGCCGTACCTGCTGGCCCTGCTCGCGATGCTGCTGCTCACGAACCGGAGCCGCGAACCCGGGGCGCTGGGACGACCCTTCGAGCGTGGCTCACCCTGAGCCTCCGGGTGGCAGGGACGGCGGGAGCGGCCGGAGCGGCGCGGCCGGTCTCACGGGCCGGTGTCGGCGCCGGCGCCCGGAGGCGGCGAGGCCAGCGGGGACGGCGAGGACGGCGAGGACGGCGGGGACGGCGAGGACGGCGAGGACTCTGCCTCCCTGACACGACGCTCCCGCTTTCCCCGCGCGATCTCGGTGCCCAGGGCGTCGAGGTGCTGGTTCCAGAAGTGCCGGTAGCGGTCGAGCCATCTGTCCACCTCCCGCAGCGGGGCGGGGTCGACGGCGTACAGCCTTCGGGTCCCCTGAGCGCGTACGGTCGCGAACCCGTTGTCCCGCAGCACGCGCAGGTGCTGCGAGACGCCGGGCTGCGAGATCCCGAACTCCTCCTGCACCACGGCGCTGATCTCACCGGCCGCCCGCTCGCCGTCGGCGAGCAACTCCAGGATCCGGCGCCGGACCGGGTCGCCGAGAACGTCGAGCGCGTGCATGGCCTCACTGTCTCAGTATCGACTTATATAAGTAAAGTCTGACGCCGACGGATGCTCCGGCAGGCTTCAATGTGCCTGCCACCTGGACGAATGCGCCGCAGAGTGATCCCATGGAAAGGGAGGATGGCCACGGGGGCAGCATCCTCACATCCGGAGGACACCATGAAGGCCACCATAGGCGACAAACTGATCGTGGAGGGCACCCGCAACGGCGATCCTCGCAAGGTCGGGTTGATCATCGAACTGCGCAACGAGGACGGAAGCCCGCCCTACATGGTCCGCTGGGAGGGCGACGAGCACCAAAGCCTTGTCTTCCCCGGTCCCGACGCCCACGTGATACCGAGCGTGTCGCGGTAAGAGGGGAACACCGCACCGCCGGCCTGTCCCGCCCGGGTACCGGTGATTCCCGCCGTGCGGGCTACGATCACTGATGTGGAACAGCGCGAATTGGGAAGAACGGGCAGGCAGGTCGGCGTCGTCGGGCTCGGCGCATGGCAACTGGGGGCCGACTGGGGTGAGGTCGGCGAGGACGAGGCCCTGGCCACCCTCGACGCCGCGGTGGAGGCGGGGGTCACCTTCGTCGACACCGCCGACGTGTACGGTGACGGGCGCAGCGAGCGGATCGTCTCGCGGCTGATCAAGGCCAGGCCCGGGCTGACCGTGGCCACCAAGATGGGCCGCCGTGTCGCGCAGGAACCCTCGGCCTACACCCTGGACAACTTCCGGGCGTGGACCGACCGCTCCCGCGCCAACCTCGGCGTCGACACCCTCGACCTGGTGCAGCTGCACTGCCCGCCCACCCCGGTCTACGCGACGGACAGGGTCTTCGACGACCTCGACACGCTCGTCGAGGAGGGCCGCGTGGCCGCCTACGGGGTGAGCGTGGAGACCTGCGACGAGGCGCTCACCGCGATCGCCCGGCCGGGCGTGGCCACCGTGCAGATCATCCTCAACGCCTTCCGGCTCAAGCCGCTGGAGAAGGTGCTCCCGGCGGCGGCCGAGGCCGGGGTCGGCATCATCGCCCGGGTCCCGCTGGCCAGCGGCCTGCTGTCCGGCAAATACGACGAGTCCACCGTCTTCGGCGCGGACGACCACCGCACCTTCAACCGGCACGGCGAGTCCTTCGACGTCGGCGAGACCTTCTCCGGGGTCGACTTCGCCACCGGCCTGGAGGCGGTCCGCCGCCTGGCACCATTGGTGCCGCCGCAGGCCGGCATGGCGCAGTTCGCGCTGCGCTGGATCATCGACCAGCCCGGTGTCTCCGTGGTCATCCCCGGTGCCCGCAATCCCGAGCAGGCCCGCGCCAACGCGGCCGCCGCCGCCGTGGACGCGCTGCCCGAGACGACCCTCGCGAGGGTGCGGGAGATCTACGACGAGCTGATCCGCCCGCAGGTCCACCAGCGCTGGTGAACCGGTGGCCGGTGACCTGACCGTGACCGGCCGGATCAGCTCAGGCGGGCCAGCAATCGCAGGCTCCGCTCCTCCAGGTGGGAGAGGCCGAGCCGCCGGTGCGTCTCGACCGCCTCGCGGGCGTGCTCACGAGCCCGGCCGGCGCGGCCCAGCCGCGCCGCCAGCTCGGCGAGGACCAGGTGGGTGGAGCCCCACGCCGTGCTGCCCGTCCCGGCGACGATCAGCTGGTCGCCGTGCGGGGCGAGCCTGTCGTACAGCTCCTCGGGGTCGGGGACGCCGAGCCCGGCGGCGACCAGGCCCCAGACGGGGATGAGGAAGTCGGCGATCCAGTCGTCCGCGACCTCGGTGCCCCAGCGGGCGACCAGCTCGCGGGCGAGATCCGGACGGCCGGAGTCGAGGGCGGCCAGCACCGCGATCGGGCGCAGCGGCACCAGCGACGGGTCCTCCGCCGAGGCGAGCAGCCCGTCGAGGGTCTCCGCGACCCGGCCGCGCCCCCGGTCGCAGGTGAACATCGTGAGCAGCAGCCGGAACTCCTGTCCCCAGACGCTGGAGCCGTAGCCCATCTTCCCGAAACGGGTGACGAGCGACTCCGCGTCCGCCCAACGGCCTTCGAGGGTGCACCTGGCGGTCTGGGCGATGCGGACCATGGCCTCCAGCTCGGGGCGGCGTACCTCCTCGACCAGCCGTTCGCAGCGGGCCAGATCGAGATCCCAGCCGGTCAGGTCGCCGGCGCGCATCAGGCAGGCCATCCGGAAGACCCGGGCCACCAACTCGGTGGCGCGCGGCAGATGTGGCAGGGACAGCATCTCCTCCGCGGCCCGCAGCCGTTCGGGGTTGCGGCCCGGCACCCAGCAGGCGAGCAGGTAGTTGTTCAGGGTCCGCGCCAGCAGCGCGGGATCGTCCAGACCGCGGGCGATCTCCACGGCTCGCGCCGCGTGCCGCTCGCTCTCGGCGCGACGCGGGCCGTAGTGCAGCTCGACGGCGAGGGTGCCCAGCAGCGCGGCCCGGTCGCGGTCGTCGAGCGGCCCGGCCAGCAGGTCCTCGAGCACGGCGACCATCGCGGTGTCGACCACCCCGTAGGGGCGCCACAACCACAGGGCGAGTCCGCCGGAGACGGTGATCGCGGAGATCAGGGCATCCCTGTCACCCAGCCGCAGGGCGAGCTCGATCGCCTCCTCCAGGTCCCGGCGGGCCGCCACGGCGTCGCCGACCGTACGGCGAGCCTGTCCCAGCTCCGTCAGCAACGCGCACCTGGACCTGCCGCCGTCGCCACGGCCGCCGTCGGCGGGCAGTGAGTTCAAAGCCAGCTCCCACAGCTCGACGGCCTCGGTGTACGCGAGCTGGGCCGTGGCCCGCCGGGCCGCGCGGGAGGCGTACTCCACCGCCTTGGACGCGCCGCCGACCCTGGCGGCCGAGGCGAAGTGATGGGCCAGGGTGGCGGGCTCGGCGCTCGGCCTGGCCTCCAGGCACTCGCCCGTACGCAGGTGCAGCCGGGCCCGCGCCAGGCGGCCGAGCCCGGCGAGCAGCGCGTCGCGCACCAGGGCGTGGGAGAAACGGTAGTCGGAACCACTGGGCGGCTCGGCCAGCAGCCCGCTCGCCACCGCCGGTTCCAGCAGGGCCATCACCCGCTCGGCGGGGATGCCCGTGACGGCTTCGAGCACGTCGATGTCCACCTCGCGCCCGGTGACCGCCGCAGCCCGCAGCAGCTCCCGCGTCTCCTCGGGAAGCCTCGCCGCCCGGCGCTCGATGACGTCACGCGCCCCGGCGGGCAGTCCCGCCACCAGGCAGTGCTCACCTTCGCCCTCGCGCAGCCGCAGCAGCTCGCCCAGGTAGAAGGGGTTGCCGCCGCTCCGCTCCAGCAGCACGTCGACCAGCAGGGGATCGTCGGGGATCCGTCGCAGACGCAGATAGGACGACACGTCCTTCGCACGAAACGGGGACGGCTCCAGGTGCGTGGTCCCCGGCTCCCCGGACAACGCGCCGAGGGTGTCGCGCAGCTGCGCGGGGTGGTCGCCCGGTTCGGGACGCAGCGTCGCCATCACCAGCACCGGGTGGCGGGCCAGCTCGCCCGCGACGAAGGTGAGCAGCCGCAGCGAGGAGGCGTCGGCCCAGTGCAGGTCCTCCAGCACCACCAGGAGCGGGCCGCCGGTGGAGGTCAGCGTCGCCGTCACCCGCTCGTACAGCTCGAACAGGGCGGCGTCGGGATCGAGACCGGGGGAAGCGCCGGAGCCCGCGGAGACCTCACCGTCGGGACCGGGTCCGGAACCGAGACCGGGAGGAGCATCGGAGCCCGCGCTGCCCGGACCGGGTCCGGAACTCGGAAGGGCCGGGCGAGGCTCAGGGCCCGGACGGTCCGGGCCGGGTTCGGGGCTCGGGCCGCGGACCGGCGACACCGTCTCGCCGTGGAACGGGTTCGTTCCGCCGCACTCGCGCAACACCTGGATCCAGGGCCGGAACGCGGGGGCCGCGCCGTCGACGCAGCGCCCCCAGGCCACCCGGAAACCCCGCCCGGCGGCCTCCTCGGCCGCGGCCCGCGCGAGCCGGGTCTTGCCGATCCCGGCCTCCCCGGTCACCAGCACCACCCCGCCCTTCCCGCGCCTCGCCAAGGCCAGCCGCTCGGCCACCAGGCGCAGCTGCGTCTCCCTGGCGACCAGGGTCCCGGCGGTCACGAGGTCACCGGTCCCGTCTCCCGGCGCGGCGCGGGCCGGTGCGGGCGGGACGAGCGCGGCGGGAGACGGCACCGGGTCCGCACCCGGAGACGGGCCGGGAGCGAGGCCGGAGGTCTCCAGCTCGACGGCCTGCTCGAACACCGCCCGCTCCAGGCGCCGCAGCCGCGGCCCCGGCTGGATGCCGAGGTCGTCGGCGAGCAGGGCGCGGACCCGGCGCAGCGCGGCGAGCGCGTCGGCCTGCCTGCCGCTCCGATACAGCGCCGGCACCAGCAGCTCCCAGAGCCGCTCGCGGTAGGGGTGGGTCTCGACCAGGGCCTCCAGGTCCGGCACGCACGCGCCGCTCTCGCCCAGCGCCAGCCGTGCCTCGAATCCGTCCTCCACGGCGGTGGCCCGCAGCTCGCGCAGCCGCGTGACGACGGGCCGGACGAACTCCTGATCGGCGAACTCGCCCAGCGGCTCACCCCGCCACAGCGCCAGCGTCTCCTCCAGCACCCGGAGCGCCTCCCGGTGGTCGCCGCGCGCCAGTGCCCTGCTGCCTTCCTCGGCGCCCGCGGCGAAGCGCGCCAGGTCGACCTGACCGGGGGCGACGGCCAGCAGGTATCCCGGCTCGCGCGTGAGCAGCACCCTCGGCGGGGTGCGCGGTCTGCGGTCGGGCTCCAGCACCTTGCGCAGGTGCGCGATGTAGGCCTGCAGGGTCCTCGTCGCACCGGAGGGTGGCTCGCCCGCCCACAGCCTGTCGATCAGGCCGTCCAGCGAGACCACCCTGCCGGGCTCCAGCGCCAGCATCGTCACCAGGGCACGCTGCTTCCTGGTGCCGAGGTCAAGCGGGTGACCGGCCTCGTCGGTGACCTCCAGCGGGCCCAGCAGCCGAAAGGTCAGGTGCGTCGTTGAGTCCTCTTTCTTCATGGCAGCCGGAAGCCTACGTTCTCCCACCGTCAATTTCGTGGCCGGTGGATCCGGTGACCGGCGGGTCCCCACGACACCGAGAGGCCGTGAGCCGTTCCGCTCTTCCCCGGGCCCGCCGGGGAGGGAAGGCTCCGAGCGTGATGTCGACCAGGTCGCGGGGTGCCCGGCGCCGAGCAGGCCGGGAACGGCGCGGCCGTCCGCTGTGCCGAGTCCGGGAGCATCCGAGCCGCACCGTAGCGGTCGAAGACTCAGGAGGGCCGTTCGTAGCTGCCGTCGCGGCGGGCCAGCAGCTCCTCCAGAAGGGCGTCCCACATGGCGCCGACCGACTCCACGTCGTAGGTGGCGGCGGTCGCCAGAGCGCCTTCGGCCAGCCGGCGACGCAGTTCCCCGTCCTCGATGACGCGACTGAGGGCGGCGGCGAGGTTGGCCTCGGTGCGCGGCGTGACCAGCAGCCCGTCGACCTCGTCAGTGATCATCTCCTTGGGGCCGTGCGGGCTGTTGAAGCTCACGATCGCCAGCCCTTTGGCCATCGCCTCGAGGATCGTCATGGGGAAGCCCTCGTGGCGGGAGCTGAGTACGAAGATCGAAGCCTTCTCCAACTCGGCGCCGATGTCGGAGGTGGGGCCGGGCAGCTCGACCCTCCCCTGCAGTCCCGCCTCGGCGATCTGGGTGCGCAGGTTGTCCTCCTGCGGTCCCGCGCCGAAGATGCGCAGGGTCCAGTCGGGATGGGCGGCCGCCACGGTCTCCCACGCGGCGATGAGGCGGTGGAACCCCTTGAGCTTGGTCATGCGGCCGACGGCGACCACGACCTTGTCCTCCAGCTTGGAGATCCCGCCGGTCATGGGCGGTACGGCGTTGGGAATCCTCGCCAGCTTCCGGGGCTTTCGCCGCAGCGTCGCGCGGTAGTCACGCATGTCGGCCTTGGTGAGGGTGACGAGGGCGTCGAATCTGCGGTAACGCCGTTTGATGACTTTCTGTACCTCCTGCGACTGTCCCCGCAGGGCCACGTGCTCCTGGCCGATGGTGATGACGCTCGGCAGGGCCAGCTGGGCGAGGGCCAGGTTGAGCCCGGGTCTGGTGGCGATGACGACGCCGGTGTCGACCGAGCGGATCCAGCGGGCCAGTCGCAGGTCGGTCCACACGTTGAAGCGGTGGTAGGCGGCCTCCTGTGGCGGGATGAGCCTGCTCGGTATCTTCGACAGCCGGCCGCGCAGGCCGGTCGGCGGGACCAGCCTGTCGTCGAGGAAGCGGAACCTCACCCTCGGGTCGATGGGGAAGAACGGCTCCTCCGCCTCCTTGAGGATGGAGACGATCTCCACGTCGTGTCCGGTCGAGGCCAGGTAGCCGGCCAGGTTGAAGACCGTTCTGATGGTGCCGCCCATGCCGTACGCGTGCAGGATCAGGATCTTGATCTGGTGTGTGGACGGGGGCGGCGCGGTCCGTTCACGCCTTCGGTTCCTCGCCTCGAACAGCCGGTAGATCGCCTTCTTGGCCTTGCCCGTCAGTGCACGCACCTGTGGGGGTCCCCTTCTCGCAGGCTTCCGGGCTCACACGCCTGTCTGTCCCCGTGGCGCATGCCCCGCTTTGACCCCTATAGACGCTGCGACGAGACGGAAGGTTGCACGGGATCCGCTCGGGTTAGCGCAGATCCCGGATCTCAACTCGACCTCAGCTCGATCTCAGCCGGCTCGTTCGACAGTGGGGATCGGTAACGGTGAAAGGGGAGAGGCGATCATGACGATCGGGGACGATCTGCGGCGCGCGGTCAGGGGGCCGGTGCTGGCGGCGGGAGACGAGGGGTTCGAGCAGGCCAGGCGGGCGTGGAACCTCGCGGTCGACCAGCCGGTGGCGGCGGTGGTCGAGGCGGAGGACGCCGACGACGTGGCCGCGCTGGTCACCTGGGCGCGCCTCGCCGGGCTGTGCGTGACCGCCCAGCCCTTGGGGCACGGCGCGAGCGGCGACGTGGAGGGAGTGATCCTGCTGCGCACCGGGCGGCTGGGCGGGGTGGACGTACGGCCGCGGCAGCGCACCGCGCGGGTCGGGGCGGGGGTGAGGTGGGGCGAGGTGCTCGCCGTCGCCGGACCACACGGGCTGACCGGGCTGGCAGGCAGTTCCTCGGGCCCCAGCGTGGTGGGCTACACCCTGGGTGGGGGCCTGAGCTGGTTCGGCCGCCGCCACGGCTTCGCCGCCGACAGCGTGCGCGCCTTCGACGTGGTCGGCGCCGACGGCGTGCGGGCCACGGTCAGTGCCGAGTCCGACGCCGAGCTGTTCTGGGCGCTGCGAGGAGGCGGCGGCGACTTCGCCGTGGTGACCGCCGTCGAGTTCGACCTGCACCCGGCGCCGCACCTGTACGGGGGACGCGTCATGTGGCCCGGTGAGAGCGCCCCGCTGGTGCTCCAGGCGTTCCGGGAGATCACCGCCGATGCCCCCGACGAGCTGAGCGTCTGGTTCGACCTGCTGCACTTTCCCGGAGCGGCGCCCATGGTCGCCGTGGACGCGACGTTCCTGGGAGAGACGGGGGAGGCCCAGGACCTGCTGCGCCGCCTGGACAAGATCGACGGAGTGATCTCGGACAGCAGGGGCCCGCTGCGGGTGGCCGAGCTGGACTCCGTCTGCGCCGAGCCCACCGCTCCCGGAGCGGGGGTGAACCGGGGAGAGCTGCTGACCGACCTGGCCGACGAGGTCGTGGCGACGCTGCTCACCGCGCCGATCGCTCCGCTGCTGAGCGTGCAGATCCGCCACCTCGGCGGCGCCCTGTCCCGCCCGGCCACGAACGGTGGCGCCTGCGGCCACCTGGCGGAGCCCTACATGCTGGCCATGCTGGGCCTCGCCCCCTCACCCGAGGCGGCCACCGCCGTACGGGCCCGCCAGGACGCGATCTCAGCGGACCTGGTCCCGTGGAGCAGCGGACGCAAGCCCTACACCTCGCTGAGTCCCGGTGAGCGGGCCGCGGCCGCGTTCCCCGTCGACGTGCTGGCCCGGCTGCGCGACCTCAAGCGCTCCCGCGACCCGCACGGCCTCATCCGCGCCAACTACCCGGTGCTGCGCTGAGCGGGACGTTCGATCCCCGGCCCGGTCAGCGCAGCAGGGCCCGGCGTAGCGCGACCACCCGTTCGGCGGCGGCCCTGCGGCTGATCTCCGCCTCGGGGATTATCCCGTCGAAGCCGTGGAAGGCCCCCGGGTAGAGGTGGAACTCGGTGGAGACACCCGCCCGCACCAGCCGCAGGGCGTAGTCGAAGCACTCGTCCCTGAAGACCTCCAGCTCGCCGACGTCGATGTACGCGGGGGGCAGCCCTGACAGGTCGGTCGCCCTCGCCGGGGCCGCGTACGGGGAGACATCGTCGCCGCCCGATCGCTCGCCGAGCAGTGCCTTCCATCCGAAGAGGTTCGCTGCCCGGTTCCACACGACCGCCTCGACGAACTCGTGGCTGGAAGGAGTGGTGTTGCGGTCGTCCAGCATCGGGCAGATCAGGAGCTGGAACGCGAGGGCCGGGCCGCCGCGGTCGCGTGCCAGCAGCACGGTGCCCGCGGCGAGCCCGCCTCCCGCGCTGATCCCGCCCACCGCGAGGCGCTCCGGGTCGATGCCCAGCTCGGCGGAGTTCTTGGCGGTCCACAGCAGACCCGCGTAGCAGTCCTCGACCGGCGCCGGGTCCGGGTTCTCCGGTGCGAGTCGATAGTCGACCGAGACGATCACGCATCCCAGCGCCGCGACGTATTCATTGAGGCGCGCGTCCTCCGTCTCCACGTCGCCGAGGATCATCCCGCCGCCGTGGATCCAGTACAGGCAGGGGACGGTGCCCTCCTGCCCGGCGGGCCGGTAGATCCGCAACCGGATGTCGGGATCGCCCTCGGGGCCGGGTACGGTCCGGTCCTCGATCACGACTCGCTCGTCCGGAGCGAGCGGGGGCATCGCCGCACGCGCCGCGTCCAGCTGGAGACGGACGTCGGGCAGGTCCTCCAGTCGCATGGCGCCGAAATCGGCGGCGGGCAGGGGACTCGCCTCGAGGGCGGCGGCCAGTCCGGGATCGATATTGGGGTGAAGTGCCATGTCGCTCACCTAACCAGAAGATGAGGGACACCGGTTCACGCGATCGGTTCTCTCATCGATCACACGGGAGCCCGCGCAGCCGCACAACCGCGAGGTGGTCGCGACGAGAGGCCGTCACCCGGCTCCGCGGCCTGCCACCCACGCGGTGGGAGCCCGGTGAGGAGGTGACGTTCGGGCGGCCGGGCATCGGCGGGACGGATCGGGCCACCCGGATTCGCGGCGGAAAGAACGCGAGTACGGGCCCGGCAAGCCCGGCGCGCGACGAACGACGAATTCTCCGCGAGCCGCGGAAAACGGCCGTCGAAAACCTCGGGCGAGGAAAGCGCGGATAAAACCACTGGCATCGAAGGTTGCCTTTGTACTTCAATGAAGAAAAGGCCGGGGCATCCGCTCCGCACCTCGGAAAGGATCGACGATGAAGTACGGCGCGTCACCGGTGTGGCAGGGAAGCCTTGAGATGTTTTCGCTGCTCAATAACGGTACACCGGCTCCCGAGGGGGCAGGCGGCTAGTCCTTGCGAGGGAAACCGCCGAGCCGCCCAAGACATCGGTCCAGGCGGCTTCTTCATTTCCTGAACCATGGGGGCTGCTTCGACCAGCGTGCACGGAAGCCGGTTTCCCCGCCCTCCATAAATTCACGGCGCAGTACGTTGAACGCTTTCACACCTTCTCGTGGGAAGGGGGAAAGGATTCATCTCGGAAGACACGCCGCAGAGGCCGAATCGGTAAGGCAGCCGGTTTCCACCCGGCAGGACGGGGTTCGAACCCCCGCTGCGGCTCTGCCCTGGCAGGAGAAGGGCATGGGACTGGGACTCGGCGACGGGAGTGGCGACCCCCGCCCGGTTCGCAGGCCCGCGACGCGTCCGGTACGGCCCACGCCAACCGGACCGGACGCGTGACGGAGCGTAGCTCAGCAGGAAGAGCATCCGGCCAGGGACCGGAAGGCCGCAGGTTCGAGCCCTGCCGTTCCGACGACGCGACGACACGGTGACTTCCAGCGAAGGCGACCCTGGACGCGACGACCTGAGGCGCGACCACTCACCACGCGCAGTGCTCCGGGACGTCGAGCGAGAACGGCCAGGCGACCCAGGCGATCCAGTGACATCGGTGACATCGGCGTGCGTACGGCACGCCCGGCCGCTCTGGCCCAACGGCAGAGGCGCCGGTTTCAGGAACCGGAGTTTCGGGGTTCGAATCCCCGGGGCGGCACGTACACGGTGACGGGCGGGCACACCCGCCCGTCACCGTCGGCGGGGACTACTCGTCGTGGTGCCAGGGCAGCGGGACGGGTTCGGCGGGGAGGTCTCCGTCCAGGAGATCGGACAACAGGGCTCCAAGGTTGAGGGGGAAGATCGTCTCATCGGTGGTGAGGAGATCGTGACGGGTCCACCAGCGGTGCGCCGAGATCAGCGAACGCTCCAGTTCCTCCTGTCCCGAGACGTCGACGGCGTGTTCGTCGACGCGCAGGAAGAAGAACGAGTCGATCGCGGCGATCTGGACGTCTCCGAACCAGGTGAGGCCGGAGGAGCGGGCCACGACGGGCCCCAGGCGTTCTTCCGTGATCTCCAGCCCTGTCTCCTCGCGTATCTCGCGGACCGCGGCGGCGGTCAGTGTCTCGCCGTCGTGCACCCCTCCGCCAGGGGTGATCCAGCAGTGCTCGGCGGGCCACTGCGCGGGGGCCGGGTAGCGGAACAGCAGGAGGCGCTCGTCGGCGTCGACCAGCAGGATCCGGGCACTGGAACGTGAGATCGGGGCGGTCACATCCTCGATCGTAGAAGAGACCGCCCGCCCCGCCGGGGCTGTCAGGCTCCGGCGGGCGGCATGATCGCGGCAGGGTCGTTGACGATCTGGTTGATCACCACGTTCGCGGCGCCCCGGGAGGCGGCGCCGAAGCCGTGGTCGGAGGCGATGAAACGACAGCGGGCCGCGGGGCCGGCGACGACCAGACGCTCCAGCTCCGCCTGGGCGAAGGGGAGCAGCCATGCGGCCAGGGTGGCGAAGTAACCGCCTACGACGATCACGCGCGGGTTGAAGAGGTTGACCAGGATCGAGCCGCCGAGCCCGAGCCAGCGGCCGACCTCCGCGACCGCGACCAGCGTCTGCTGGTCGCCGGCGGCCAGGTCGCGGGCGATCTCGGCCACCCGCTCCTCGGGATCGGGCACCGGGACCGTTTCCAGCCCGTACGCCCGCTCGGGGGTCGCCATGCGCACCAGCGCGGCCAGGCCCACCTTCGTCTCCCAGCAGCCGAACCGCCCGCAGCCGCAGCGTCCGCCGCTCGGGTCGACCGGCAGGTGCCCGACCTCGCCGGAGAAGCCGTCCGCTCCGCGCAGCAGCCTGCCGTTCACGACGATGCCGCCGCCCACGCCGACCTCGCCGGTGAGGTAGACCATGTCGGCCGTACCGGCGGCGACTCCCGAGGTGTATTCGGCCAGAGCGGCGAGGTTCGCGTCGTTGTCGACCGTGACCGGCACGCGCAGCGGGCCGAGGGCGGAGGAGAGCCGGGCGGCGAGCGGCACGTCGTGCCAGTCGAGGTTGGGGGCGAAGGCGACCACCCCGTGGTCGACGTCGACCAGGCCGGGGACCGCCACTCCGATGCCCGCCGGCGCGGCCCCGGCGCGCGCCATCTCCTCGATGGCCTCGCGAGCCGTCAGGCCGAGTTCGCGAAGCGAGCGGCTGGCACCGCTGCCCGCCGCGTCGAAGCCCAGGCGGCGGTCGACCAGGACGTTGCCGCCGAGGTCGACGCCGTGGACGGCGACGTAGTCGACGTTGATCTCCAGGCCGAGGGCACCGATGTGCGCGCCGTGCAGCGCCACCGCCCGCCGGGGGCGGCCGACCGTGCCGGCGTGGTCGACGCCCACCTCCTGGACGAGCCGCCGGTCGAGGAGCTCGACCATCAGGTTGGAGACGGTGGCCCGGTGCAGGCCCGTGGCCTCCGCGATGTCGGACCGGGAGGTGGACCCGTGCTCGCGCAGGTGGCGCAGGACCAGGGAGAGGTTCGTCCGGCGGAGCAGGGCGGGACCCGCGGCCTGAGGCGTGCCGCCCACCGTGCGGGCCTGGTGCTGCTCCTGGGTCACACGGCCACCTGGCTTTTATTTGTCTCGGATAGAAATTAATTGGATTTGTAACACACAGGTGTCCTGTCGCGCACCGGGGAGGACGGTAACGACTCGGTATCTGTCGTTCGTGTGACGTACACGCGCAAACGCGCGACCGTGTTACGAAAACGTTACGCAGATCGAAACGTTTCGGACCTTGCGCCCCAACCTGGACTGAGCCTTTAATTCGGCCAGTCATGCAAATTAATTGAGGGGAGTGACGTGCACCGTAGCTGGACCGGCAGTCGCAACGGCGGTTCGACGAGCTCGAACAGGTCGGCCGGTATACCCGCCGACCAGGCCACCGTGCGCCGGTCCAACCTGTCCCTGGTGCTGCGTCACGTCAGCGAGTACGGCCCGCGGTCCAGGTCCGTCGTCGCCATGGAGACCGGTCTGAACAAGACCACGGTCACCAGCCTCGTCAGCGAGCTGCAGGCCCGAGGCCTCCTCAAGGAGATCGGGCCGCAGCACGCGGGTGCCGTCGGCCGCCCCGGACTCGCCCTCGCGCTGGACGGGGCGGGGGTCGGAGCCCTCGGCCTTGAGGTGAACGTCGACTACATCGCCGCCTTCGCCACCGACCTGGGCGGCAGGGTGCTGATCGACCGGCGGGTCGGCTTCGACGCGATGGGCTGCGACTCCGAGCGCTCCCTGACGGAGCTGGCCCGGGTGATCGGGGAGGCCATGGCCGAACTCGACCTCCTGGAGGTCAAGGTCGCCGGGATCACCGTGGCCGTTCCCGGTCTCGTCGACACCGCCACCGGCACCGTGGACGTCGCCCCCAACCTGGGCTGGTACGGCGTCCCCGTGGTGGACTGGCTGGTACGCGCCGGAGTTCCCCCGGACGTGCCGATCAGCGTGGACAACGACGCCAACCTGGCGGCCCTCGCCGAGTTCACCGGCGGAGTCGCCTCCGGTACGTCCGATCTCGTCTATCTCACCGGCGAGGTCGGCATCGGCGGCGGCGTGATCTCCGGAGGACGCCTGCTGAGCGGCGCCGACGGCTTCGCGGGAGAGGTGGGCCACGTCATGGTCGACCCCTCGGGCGAGCGCTGCGGCTGCGGCCGGATCGGCTGCTGGGAGACGAAGGTCGGCCTGGCCGCGCTGGTCCGGATGGCCACCCCCGACCACGCCTACGGCATGCACGACGGGGTGATGCGCGACCCGGAGGAGCGGCTGGCCGAGATCGAGCTGCGGTGGGCCGCGGGTGATCCCCGGGTCGACCTGGCCATCGGCGAGGTGGGCCGCTGGCTCGGGCGAGGCTCGGCCACCCTGGTCAACCTCTTCAACCCGCGCGTCATCGTCATCGGCGGCTACTTCGCCAAGCTCGCCGACCGGCTCATCCCCGTGGCGCAGGCGGAGTTGAAGCGGCTGGGCGTGGAGGGATCCGCCGCCCGCTGCGAATTCGTCGCCTCCGATCTCGGCTTCGGCGCCGCCTCGCGCGGCGCCGCCGGGATCGTCACGGAGAGAGTGCTCTCCAACCCCACTGCCATCGACGCCCGCCTGGCGGCACCGGCACCCGAGAAGGAGCGCGAATGAGACGCCATATCTCGTGAGACCCGGTATCGCCCCCACGAACATCCCGTCCGTCCGGTTGGAGAACCGGATTCGTGACGCCGTCGTTCACGCCGACCTCGGCGGCGCCACGCTGGTGCTGTCCGGCCCGGCCGGACGGGCGGGATCCCCATCGTCCCCTTCTATCGAGTTCCCAGCGAAGTCCCCATCGAGATTCAGTCGTAAAGATCCACGGAGGCCCCCCATGCCCGAGCCGTCAACCGACTCGGCACCCCTCCTCGTAATGCGAGGGATCGTCAAGCAGTTCCCCGGAGTGCGCGCCCTGGACGGCGTCGACCTGGAGGTCCGTGCCGGCGAGGTGCACTGTCTGCTCGGCCAGAACGGTGCCGGGAAGTCCACTCTGATCAAGACCCTGGCCGGTGCCCACCAGCCCGACGAGGGGACGATCACGCTGAACGGTGAGGAGGTGCGGCTGTCGAGCCCGATCGCGGCGATCAGGCTCGGGATCTCCACGATCTATCAGGAGCTTGACCTGGTGGACGGGCTGAGTGTGGCCGAGAACGTGTTCTTGGGGCATGAGCCGGCCCGGCTGGGGTTCGTGAGCCGCGGGGAGTCGGCGCGGGCGACGCGGGAGTTGCTGGCGCGGCTGGGGCACGGGGAGATCCGCCCGTCGGTGGAGGTGGGGCGGTTGTCTCCGGCGGCCAAGCAGGTGGTGAGCATGGCGCGGGCGTTGTCGCACGACACCCGGTTGATCATTATGGACGAGCCGTCGGCGGCGCTCGCCCATGACGAGGTGGGCAACCTGTTCCGGATCATCCGGGAGCTGACCTCGCAGGGGGTGGCGGTGGTCTACATCTCGCATCGGCTGGAGGAGATCCGCGAGATCGGGGATCGGGTGACGGTGCTGAAGGACGGTCGCACGGTCGCGGTGGGCCTGCCGGCCAAGGAGACGCCGACCTCGAAGGTGGTCTCGCTGATGACCGGCCGCAACGTCGAGTACGTCTTCCCCGAGCGTCCCGCCTCCGGCACCCACGACGGCAAGGCGGAGGTGCTGCGGGTCAGCGAGCTGAGCATTCCCGGCCGTGTCTCCGATGTGTCGTTCTCGGTGCGGGCGGGGGAGATCGTGGGGCTGGCCGGTCTGGTCGGCTCGGGCCGTTCGGAGATCATCGAGGCGGTGTACGGGGCGCGGCGTTTCTCCGGGCAGGTGATGCTGGAGGGCAAGGTGGTGCGCCGGGGCGGTGGCACGACCAATGCGGTGCGGCTGGGCATGGGGTTGGCGCCCGAGGAGCGCAAGGCGCAGGCGTTGCTGCTGGACCAGAGCGTGTCGCGCAACATCAGCCTGGCGAGTCTGGGCCGGTATTCGCGGCTGGGCTGGATGGATCGGCGTCGTGAGGCGGCGGACGCGCGGGAGATGGTGCGGGCGCTGGAGATGCGGCCGGCCGATCCGGAGCGGCCGATCAAGACGTTGTCGGGTGGTAACCAGCAGAAGGCGGTGCTGGCGCGCTGGTTGCTGAACGATCGCAAGCTGTTGTTGCTGGACGAGCCGACCCGCGGGGTGGATGTGGGGGCTCGGGCGGAGTTGTACGCGCTGGTGCGGCGGTTGGCCGACGAGGGGATCGGGGTGTTGCTGGTCTCCAGCGAGGTTCCCGAGGTTCTGGGGCTGGCCGATCGGGTGCTGGTGTTGCGTGAGGGCCGGGTCATTCGTGAGGCCGGTGCCGGTGAGCTGGACGAGCACGCCGTCCTCGACATGATCATGGAAGGAAGTCCGGTATGAGCGAGCCTCGGCTGCCGTCTGTCGACGAGCAGGTGCGAGTGGAGGAGAAGGCCCACAAACCCGTCGCGGCGGAGGGGCCGCTGGCCCGGCTGGGCAACATCCCGCACCTCGGTCTGGCGTTCGCGCTGGTGATGCTGGCGGCGGTGGGTCTGGTCACGGTGCCCGACACCTTCGCCACGACCTCGAACATGGTGAGCATCCTGTCGCTGGCGGCGACCATCGGGGTGATCACGGTGGGTGCGACGTTCGTGATCATCGGTGGGGGTATCGACCTGTCGGTGGGCGCGATCATGGCGTTGGCGTCGGTGTGGGCGACGACGCTGGCGACGCAGTCCTACGGCCCGTTCGTGATGATCGTGTGCGCGGTGCTGGTCGGGACCGGTGCGGGCCTGGTGAACGGGCTGCTGATCTCGTACGGGCGGATGGTGCCGTTCATCGCGACGCTGGCGATGCTGGTGGCGGCCCGGGGTCTGGCGCAGCGGATGTCGGATCGGCGGACCCAGCTGGTGCAGCAGGGCAACGAGATGATCGTGGAGTTGTCGACGTCGCGGGTGCTGGGCATTCCGGTGCTGGTCTACATCTTCGTGCTGGTGGTGGTGGCCGGGTGGATCCTGCTGAACCGCACCACGTTCGGCCGGCGCACTTATGCGGTGGGCGGTAATCCCGAGGCGGCCCGGCTGGCGGGTATCGACGTGCGGCGTCACACCGTGATGCTGTACGCGTTGTCGGGGTTGTGCTGTGGGATCGCGGCCGTTTTGATCATGGCCAGGACGACGACGGGTTCCTCCACGCACGGGGACCTGTACGAACTGGACGCGATCGCGGCGGTCATCATCGGCGGCACGTTGCTGACCGGGGGCCGCGGGTCGATCATCGGGTCGATCCTGGGTCTGCTGATCTTCACCCTGATCACGAACCTGTTCATTCTCAACGGGCTCAACACCAGCGACCAGCTGGTGGCGAAGGGCCTGATCATCGTGGTGGCCGTGCTGCTCCAGCGGCGTTCCCTGCGATCTCCTACCTGATCGTTATCCCTCACCTCATTTCACAAAAAATCGCAAGGAGATTGACATGTCCAACCCATTGGCTCGCAGGGGTTTCCTCGTCGGCGGTGCGGTTATCGGTGCGGGTGCGCTGGTCACGGCGTGCACCGGTAACGAGGCGCCCGCGCCGTCGGCCGCGGC
>NZ_JBIAYX010000014.1:0-299536 GCF_042898365.1 Streptosporangium sp. NPDC000509
ACTGCACCGGGGACGGTGTGGGAGAGTAGGTCACCGCCGGACAATCTTTCATGAGAGGGCTCCCGCCGTTTGGTGGGGGCCCTTTCGTGCTTTCCAGGGCCTTTTTCAAGCGATGCCCCAGGCCCCTCTAAAGGACGCTCGGGGTATTGGAAGGCCGGGGCTCGAAGTTTTCGGCGTGGGGGTTTCCGTTGAGGGGCCCTTTTGCGTTATGAGCAGTGTTAGCCAAGCGATCTTCAACTCCTGCGGCAAGGTACCGGCCGGCAGCTCGGATGGCTCCGTGATTCTCTCAAAAGCCATCCGCGAAGGGGCCGCCGTGATGTCCATGATCATTCATGGGTGCAAGGGAAGGGCGTATGGACTTTCAAGGGCTTGCTAGGCTGGAAGGGCCGGGCCACCCCACCAGCGGGTGGCCTTCGTCGCGCCAGACCACGATAGGGGCGGGGCAGCGATAGCGAACGGGGCGCACCCCGCGGCCGGAGACCGCCCGGATAGCGAACGTCTCATCCGAACGAGGAGATGGGACGCGCTCGCAGAGTGACCCAACGAATGGACCAGAAGTGAACAGTGACAACGGGCCTGAGGGCGCGGGCCGTCGCGAAGAGAGCGAAAACCGCGGATCCGGCGGCCAGGGAGGCCGCCGCAGCGATCGCGCAGGTGGTGACAGGGGACGTCCGGGTGACGGTCCCCGGTATGGTGAGCGCCGAGAAGGGCGCCCGAGTGGTTCTTACGGCTCTCGTGATCGTGGCGACCGGCCGTCCTACAACCGTGACGACCGCGGTTCCGGTCGTCCTCCGTTCAACCGTGACGACCGCGCAGGGGGCGGGCAGAGGTCCTCAGGACCGCGTGGCGAGGGCCAGCGTTCTTATGGTGACCGCGAGTCTCGCGGTGGCTCCTACGGAGCCCGTGATCGTGGCGACCGGCCGTCCTACAACCGTGACGACCGCGGTTCCGGTCGTCCTTCGTTCAACCGTGATGATCGCGGTGGTGAGCGCAGGCCGTTCAACCGGGATGATCGTCCGGGTGGTGGATATCGCGGGGATCGTCCCGCGTTCAACCGCGACAACCGCGGTGGTGACCGTCCTCCGTTCAACCGCGACGACCGTGGTGGCGAGCGCAGGCCCTTCAATCGCGATGATCGTGGTGGCGAGCGTCGTTCGTACGGTGACCGTGACCAGTCGCGTGGTCAGTACGGTTCGCGTCCCGATGGTGGTGAGCGCAGGCCGTTCAACCGCGACGATCGTCCCGGTGGTGGGTATCGCGGGGATCGTCCCGCGTTCAACCGCGACAACCGCGGTGGTGACCGTCCTCCGTTCAACCGCGACGATCGTGGTGGCGAGCGTCGTTCGTACGGTGATCGTCCGGGTGGCGGGTATCGCGGGGATCGGCCGTCGTTCAACCGTGACGACCGCGGTGGTGACCGTCCTCCGTTCAACCGTGACGACCGTGGTGGCGAGCGCAGGCCCTTCAATCGCGATGATCGTGGTGGCGAGCGTCGTTCGTACGGTGACCGTGACCAGTCGCGCGGTCAGTACGGTTCGCGTCCCGATGGTGGTGAGCGCAGGCCGTTCAACCGCGACGATCGCCCCGGTGGTGGCCGTCCTCCGTTCAACCGTGACGACCGCGGTGGTGAGCGCAGGCCGTTCAACCGTGATGACCGTCCGGGTGGCGGGTATCGCGGGGATCGGCCGTCGTTCAACCGTGATGATCGCGGTGGTGACCGCAGGTCGTTCAACCGTGACAGCCGCGGGGGGGATCGTCCTCCGTTCAACCGTGATGATCGGCCGTCGTCCAGCCGTGATGATCGTGGTGGCGAGCGTCGTTCGTACGGTGATCGCGACCAGACTCGTAGCCGCTACGGTTCGCGGCCGGATGGTGAGCGCAGGTCCTTCAACCGGGATGATCGTCCTGGTGGTGGATATCGCGGGGATCGTCCCGCGTTCAACCGCGATGACCGCGGTGGTGACCGTCCTCCGTTCAACCGCGACGACCGCGGTGGTGAGCGCAGGTCGTTCAACCGTGACGATCGTTCGGGCGGCGGTCGTCCCTTCGGGAACCGCGACCGCGACGGTGAGGGTTCTCGCACCCGCTATGGCCGGGACGACCGGTCCGGGGGGCGCGACGAGGCTCCCGGCGGCCAGCGTGAGGAGTTGCCCGAGCTCGCGCCGGACATCACCGCGGAGGAGCTCGACAAGGAGATCCGCGAAGAGCTGCGTTCTCTTCCGCTCGACCTCGCGGATCTGATCTCCCGCCATCTCGTGGCGGCCGAGAGGGCCCTTGGCGAGGACGACGCGGAGCGGGCCTACGAGCACACGAAGGTCGCACGCCGCTTCGCGGCCAGGATCGGAGTGATCCGTGAGGCCGTCGGTATCGCGGCCTACCGTGCCGGCCACTTCTCCGAGGCGCTCAGCGATCTGCGCGCGGCTCGCCGGATGACAGGTTCCGACTCGTTCCTGCCGATCATGGCGGATTGCGAGCGCGGTCTTGGCCGCCCCGAGCGTGCGCTTGACCTGGTCCGTTCCAAGGAGGCCGAGCGACTCGACCGCGTCGGCAAGATCGAGCTCGCCATCGTGGAGTCCGGCGCCCGGAGAGACCTCGGTCAGAACGACGCCGCGGTCATCACCCTCCAGCGCCTTCCCGAGCTGCGTGACACCCGTCCCCAGCCCTGGTCGGCCCGTCTCGCCTTCGCCTACGCCGACGCGTTGTCCGCGGCCGGTCACGCGGGGCCGGCCACGGAGTGGTTCGGCCGGGCGATGACCTTCGACGAGGACGGCGAGACCGATGCGGCCGAGCGTTACGCGGAGCTGACGGGCGCTGTCATCGAGGACATCGAGGACATCGAAGAGGACGACATCGAGGACGGGGAAGTCTTCGTCGACGATGACACCCGCGCCGACGATGACGCCGGTGCCGAGGGCGATGATGACGTCAACGTCGACGATGACGCCGATATCGACGACGTCGCGGCTCTGGACGAGGAGATCGAGGCCGAAGACGATCTCTTTGACGACGACTTCGACGCGAACCGTCCCACTGCCGATGACGCTCAGGACAACGGTGCCGTCGACGAAGAGCACTCTGCCGAGATGAGCTCCCCCGAGAAGGTCTCTTCCGAGGGCGAGGCGGCCGACGCCGAGCGGAAGACGGAGGAGAAGCCGGGCAAGGTGGAGCACGCTGTCGGCCCTGCCTTCATCGAGCCCGACTTCGGCGACATTCTGAGTGACGCCTCCGACACCGACTCCGATGAGGACGAGGATCAGCGCGAGGACGACGAGCAGGGCCGGGGCAAGGCCGAGAAGAAGTAAGTCCAGGGAACCTTCGCCGCATTCCGGGTGGACGAGCTGTCCACCCGGAATGCGGGAGGTGTCTCCATCGTTCTCAGCGAGGAGACTGCCAGGTTTACCCGGTGAATCGCTTCCCTGTCACCGCCCCTGTGTTTGAAACGGTCAGGGCTTGGCCGTCGCCTACCTCGACGGAGGGAGGCGAGAAGCCGCTCCTTTCGGGGAGCGGAGGAGTCACAACGGTCCCGAGCTTTGCAGGGCACGTTTTCACGGCTGGATTCGATCCAGCCAGTGCAGGATTCCGGCCACGTTGGACGGGGCGCCGCTCAGCAGCTCGAATTGTTCGGCGGTCGCCTCGTCCGTCCTCAATGCCGCGTAACGGTCGCGGGTGCGCTCCCTGACCATGGCAACGGCGTGATCCAGGTCCATGCCCTCCGTGTGGGCCTGACGGGTCAGGTCGACCCAGACACGAAGCTCCTCGGCGGAGCGTCCCAGGATCTCCTCCACATCCGTGACCGGTCCGTAGTGACTGAAGAGCAGCCTTTGCGGGCCCAGTGCTTTGAACAGGGCGATCGAGTCCAGCGCGGTCCGCAGGTCGAAGTCCGGCGGAGGCGTGGCGGGACGCAGGTCGCCCGTCTCGGGAAGGTAGACCCCGGCCGCGTCGCCGACGTAGAGGTCTCCGGTGCCGGAGTCGATGAGTCCGACATGGTGTTTGGCGTGCCCCGGCGAGTAGTGGCTGTTCAGGGTACGCCCGTTGCCGAGGTCGATCGTGTCGGTGTCGTCGAGCGCGCGGATCCGCGAGGCTTCTGTCGGGGAGAGTTCGCCGAACAGGGTGTCGAGCTTGTCGCCCCAGACCATTCGCGCGCTCGCCATCAGCCTGGATGGATCGGCGAGATGCCGGGCACCCTTCTGGTGAACCACAATCTCCGCATTCGGGTAGAAACCGGCGATGTCGCCGACCCCGCCCGCGTGATCCAAATGGATGTGCGTGACGACGACCGTGGCGAGATCTCCGGGTCCGACGCCCAGCGAGGTGAGGGCATCACGCACCACGGGGGCGGAGGTGGAGGTGCCGGTCTCAACCAGGCAGGGACGGTCTCCAAGGATCAGGTATCCGGCCGTGATGCTGGAGTACCCGGCCATCCTCGTATCGATCTCATAGACGTCCCCGCCGAGGGCGGTGATGTTGTCCACAGGCCACCTCATAACTGGAACCGGTATCCACAGAACAGTATTCGGCCATTCCGGTGCAGCTCACATCGTAGAGAGTCGTCCTCGACAGGCAGGATCGAGGGAGGATCGCATGGATCGTAACGAGGTCATTCTCGTGGGCCGCCTACCTGAGGTGGCCCACATCAGGGCGTTGCAGAGCGGAGGCACGCTCGGCACCTGGCGGCTCATCGTCCGGCGGCGACACCGCGGGCGCGGCGCCCGGGTCGACACCATTCCGTGCGCGTCGTTCGAGACCGACGTCATCGAGGCCGTGGCCGGTTGGCTTCCCGATGACATCGTCGAGGTGACGGGTTCGCTGCGTCGGAGATGGTGGGGAAGCGAAGGGGCCAAGTCGTCCGGCTACGAGGTCGAAGTGCGTTCGGTGAGACGTCTTGAGCGTAAGGTCATCACGATCCTGGCCTGTGACGAGGAGGTTCCCGTGCCCGTCCCGCCTCGGCCGGTGCGCTCACTCCTGCATGCGAGGAGGAGGCCACGGGACCGGGGGGAGGAGCCGCGGCTCACCCCGGCGAGATCGGGTAACTGACGCCCTACTTCCCCAGAGCATGCAGGATTTCGAGATGTCGGACTGGCTTTCCGAGATCTCGGACCGACCTCCAAGGCCCGGGAAACGCAGGGTTTCGGAGTTTCCGCGGCATCCGGCTCTTCTCAGGGGTCCGGCCCTCCTGAGTTTCAGGATCCTGACTTCGCGGAGGGCGGGTTTTCTTCGGAAGGTGTCCGTCCCGGGGTGAGCGTGCGCAGAACCAGACCGGTTCTGGGCTTCGGACCGAAGGAGGTGGACTTGCGAGGCACTCGTTCCCCCTGAGCCGCGACGGCGAGCACCTCGTCGACCGCGAGCGGGCGCAGAATCACCGCGGTTCCACCGGATGCCCGCGCGAGCCGTACGGCGGCCTCCGGGTCGTGGTGGACGACGCGCACCGACTGTTCGTCGTCCCGCATCCCCCACACCTTCGGCAGAAGAAACTCCGCGAGGATGGAGGTGTTCAGCGCCCGCCACCTGGCCGAATGCTCGGACGGCATGGCGTGTTCGACCTGGTCGGGGTCGGGGTCGGTGAGAAGGTGTGCGGACCCGCCGGCGGACAGCAGGTAGGCCGGTCCGCTGGTCTCCTCCAGTGCGGCCAGACCTTCGGCGAGGTCCGCGTGGTCGTGCACCTGCCACGAGCCCCTCGCCTTGGCCAGCGCCTCCTCAAGCGGCAGTCCGGGAATGACCCGGTGGATGGCCTTCAGATCCGGTGGGTAGGCGCTGGAGTCCACCAGGAGCGCGAGACCGAAGTCCCACGGACCGGGCTCCGGAGGGCTCGTCGGGCTCACCGCTTCCGTGGGTTCCACCGGGCTCACCGAGGCCGTGGCTTTAGTGGGTTTCCCGGGATTCGTGGCTTCCGCCGACTCCACGGGGGTGCCGTCCGTCATGGGCGTCACCGATTCCACGGCTGTCGTGGGTTTCATGGACGTGGTTGTCGCGGCGTCACTCGTGACGGAGGCAGTGACGGAGGCAGTGACGGAGGCGCGGTGTTCCCGCTGGAGCGCGAGATAGGTGGCGTAGCGGTGGTGCCCATCGGCGATCAGGGCCTGGCGGGGGCGGAGGTCGGCGTCGATGGAGGCGAGCTCGCCGGTGTCGGTGACGGCCCACAGCCGGTGCCTGACCCCGTCCTCGGTCTCCATCTCCGTCAGAGGGGGCCGGGACGCGGCGATGCGGTCGACGAGGTGTGTGGTGGCGCCGCCCGCACCGTCGTAGAGCAGGAAGATGGGTTCCAGGTTGGCCTGCGTGGTGCGCATCAGCGCGAGCCGATCGGCGACCGGTCCGGGCATCACGTTCTCGTGAGGAAGGATGATGCCCAGCTCCGGACCGGCCAGGCCCACGTCACCGATGATCCCGCGCTGCAGGATGCCAGGACCCGACTGCTCGTAGATGTAGACCGCGGGTGTCTCGTCGGCGGTCAGCACCCCGCAGGAGAGCCACCGGTGAAGAGTCTCCCGCGCCTCGGCGTATTTGTGATGGTCGGTGCCGGGAAGGATCAAACGCACCACATTGTTGGGGTGAAGGTCGAGCAGTTTCCGCACCTCGGCCTCGTCGATGAGGTCGTACGGCGGGGAGGTGACTCCGGCCAGATCGTCGACCGTGAACCGCACGCCGTGAAACGGGCGCAGCACCAGCCCGCCGGGTATCGGCAGTTCAGGATTCGCCATAGAGGGCATGCTGCCATAAAGGCCTGAAACGGCCGGGGGCCGCTTCGAGTCTGCGATGGTGCCTGGTCCGTCAGGAAATCGGCCAGATCTGTCGTCTGTCGATGAAGGAGGCCTCACATAATGGTCCAAGGACGCGGCGGTCCGTCTGATTCCCCCAGCCCCGAGACGGGCGCTCCGGCCGGGGACGTCTACGAATGGTTTCAACGAGGGACGAAACTGCTGGCCGAGGGCAGTCCGGCGGCGGCGGCCGCGCTGCTGGAGCGGGCGGCCGACGCGGAGCCGGAGTCGCGGAGCATCCGGGAGGCCCTCGCCCGAGCACAGTTCAACTCCCGGCAGTACGCCGACGCCGTCGACAGCTTTCGCTGGATCATCGATGCCAATCCGGCTGAGGACTACGCGTATTTCGGTCTTGGGCTCGCCCTGTGGCGCACCGGGGACATGGAGGGGGCTCAGGAGCCACTGGCGATCGCCGTCGCGATGCGGCCCGACCTGCGGCACTATGTTTCCGCGCTGAAAAGTGTTCGCGCCACGTTGCGTGCCCGCAGGATGTGATCCGTACGAGTTCGCCGTTGTGATCCCGAACGCCCGCAGGATGTGATCGGTGCCGACCTTGCCGGTGTGATCGGTTCCTGCTGTCGGCGCGACCGGTGGGTGCCCTGCCGATACGCACCGAGGATGCTCGCCCGGTTGATCCGTGCGGGTTCGCAGGACGTGATCCAGGCGGTTCCGCCGCATGGGAGCGGTGCGGGCGGTGGAACGTGGGTGATGAAATGGGCCGGTGGACACGAATACGCTGATCGACCCGTATGACACCCTTCTCCTTGACCTTGACGGGGTGGTGTACCTCGGGCGCAACGCCGTACCGGCGGCCCCGGAGTCCCTGCGCCGGGCGGCGGAGGGTGGTGTACGTCTCGCCTACGTCACCAACAACGCCTCACGCACCCCCGCGGCCATCGCCCAGCACCTGCGCGCGCTGGGCGCCCCGGCGGAACCCGAGGACGTCGTGACCTCCGCCCAGGCCGCCGCGCGGGTCGTGGCCGAGCGGGTCGAACCGGGCGCCGCGGTGCTGGTGGTCGGTGGGATGGGGCTGCGCTCCGCACTGCGCGTCCACGGACTGCGCCCGGTCAGCACCGCCCTGGAGGGGCCGGTCGCGGTCGTCCAGGGCATCGCTCCCGATCTCTCCTACGGCCTGCTGGCCGAGGGCACGCTCGCGGTGAGAGGGGGAGCCCTCTTCGTCGCCGCGAACGCCGACTCGACCATGCCGACGGGCAGGGGTGAGCTTCCCGGTAACGGCTCGATGGTCAGGGTCATCGCCACGGCGACCGGGGTGGAGCCGATCGTCGCGGGCAAGCCCGAGCCGCCCCTGCACCGCGAGTCGATGCTCCGCACCGGATCGCAGCGGCCTCTGGTGGTCGGTGACCGGCTCGACACCGACATCGAGGGAGCGACCAACGCGGGGGTGGACAGCCTGCTGGTCCTGACGGGAGTGGCGGGCCCGCTCGACGTGCTGACCGCCGCTCCCCGGCACCGGCCCACCTACATCGCCGCTGATCTGTCCGACCTGCACCGGCCCTACCCCGAGGTGCGGAGGATCGCGGACGGGTGGACCTGCGAGGGGTGGACGGCCCGCTGGGAGGAGGGCGTGCTCACCCTCGAAGGCGGGGGTGGGCCGCTTGACGGGCTCCGCGCGGCTTCCGCGGCGACCTGGGAGGCCGTGGGCGAGGGCCGGGCGGACGAGGACGCGGTGAAGGCGGCACTCGACTCAGCGCTCTCGCCACGGGCCTCGCGCTCCGGCTGAGACGGCCGCTCGACCCCGGCCTCCTCCAACGGCCGCCCAGCCCTCGTCATCCCCTTCTCGGCGCGACCTCACGTGCTCCCCTTGATGCCGAGCCCAGGCCGGGAGGCCGGGGGCCGGGCGGGCCGTCGCCCTGCGTGACCCTCTCCGCCCGTGTGATCCCGCCCTCGGGCGGGATCCTCAAAGGAGCTTGCGCAGGCGGATAAGGTCACCGAAGCTGGCGTCGACCTTGATCCGGCCGCCGAAGACGGCCCGTCCCATGTCGAGGTCCCCGTTGACCAGCGAGATGAGATCATCGCTGCCGATGGTCAGTTTCACCTCGGCCTGCCTGCGGTCGTCCGGGGAAAGATCCTCGAAGGGACCGAGGCCGCCGTGGTGGATGTGGCCGTAGAAGGTGACGCCGAGATCCTTGATGTGGCAGCTGATACTGCGCTCGACCACGTGCTTGTCGCGGCTCTCCCGGTCAACCTCGTCGAACTGCTCGCCGAGTTTGCGCAGTGCCACCCGGCACTCGTCGACGGTCGCCATCGCGTGGCGCTCCCTTCTCTTCTCCCTGACCGATCCGAATCCCTTTCAGGTACGGACGGTAGCGTTCCACATGGGTACGGCATGCAATCCGGCGCGGGGGCACCGGAGAAAGAGGCTTCCGCAATGGCGTTCACGACATCGCGGGGTTATGCGCCGACGGCCGCCGACCTTAATGGCATGACAACGATCGAGGTTCCCGCGATAGTTCGCGGTTTACCCATCTTTGGAAGATCTCTCCCTTCCTTGCCCGCGCTGGGCCGACCTGTGTGGATCGGCCGCTGCGGATCCCCCCGTATCTGTGCGGATCGGCCGCCGCGAATACCCCGCGTCTGTGCGGGTCGGCCCTCGCGGATCCCCCTGCGTTCAAGGGAAGGAGGGGGCGGGATTCGCGGCGTGGGGAGAACCCGTCGAGGAGGGGAGCCCGTGCATGGGCGAGGGAAAGCCGGAAAGGCGGGAAAGCCCGCCGAGGCGACGAGGGGCGCGGCTTCCGATACGGTCGGGGAATCCACGGGCGCGGCGCCGGTGAGCGTGGTGCTCGTACGGCGGAAGCCGCATTCGTACGGCGGCAAGGGCCGCGAAGACGACCATGACGGCCGAAGCGGCCAGGAGCGGTTCCGGAGGGGGCACATGACGGACCTGCTGGAGGAGACGGGCGACGAGCGGGCGGACGCCGCGCTGGGCGGGCTCACCCGTCTCGGCGCTCTGCCCGTCTCCGCGCACGCGGACGTCTTCGAGGAGGTATTCAGCGGACTGGAGCAGGCGCTCGCCGCGGTGAACGGTACCTCGGGGCGGGAGTCCGCTTCGCCGGACAGCTCTCCGGAGCGGGCCACCGCCCCGGCGCACGGTGCCCCGGAGCGGGAACCGACCTCACCGGGCGGCGTGCCAAGGCCAGGCGGCGTGCCGAGGCCGGGACCGGCCCTGGCGCACGCCCTTCCCGGGCAGGGGCGCCCCTCGGTGGACGGCACCCGGGATCGGCGCCCGTGAGCCGGCGGACACGTCTCGACAGCGAGCTCGTCCGCCGGAAGCTGGCGCGGTCCCGCGAGCAGGCGGCCCAGCTCATCGAGGCCGGCCGGGTCAGCGTCGGCGGCCAGGTGGCGGCGAAGCCCGCGACCCAGGTCGACACGGCCTCGGCGATCGTGGTCGCGGAGGCGGCCGAGGGACCCGACTATGTCTCGCGGGGCGCGCACAAGCTCCTCGGCGCGCTGGAGGCCTTCGGTCCTCTCGGCCTCACCGTGGAGGGACGCCGCTGCCTGGACGCGGGAGCCTCGACCGGGGGCTTCACCGACGTACTGCTACGTGCGGGAGCGGCGCACGTCCTGGCCGTCGACGTCGGGTACGGCCAGCTCGCGTGGTCGCTGCGGACCGACGACAGGGTCACGGTGATGGAGCGGGTCAACGTCAGGGACCTGAAACCCGACATGCTCGGCGAGGCGCCCACGCTGATCGTCGGTGACCTCTCCTTCATCTCCCTGCGCCTGGTGCTGCCGGCCCTCGTCCTGTGCGCCGCGGAACGGGCCGACTTCGCGATGCTGGTCAAACCCCAGTTCGAGGTCGGCAGGGAGCGGGTCGGCGCCGGAGGGGTCGTCCGCGATCCGGAACTTCGCGCCGGGGCCGTAAGGGACGTGGCCGAGGCCGCGCGGACGCTCGGCCTGACCGTGCGAGGGGTGACCGCGAGTCCTCTGCCGGGCCCGTCCGGCAACGTCGAGTACGTCATCTGGCTGGGCAGGGGAGAGGGTGCTCCGCCGGTCCCCGACCTTGACGCGGAGATCGAGCGAGCGGTGGCGGAAGGCCCCCGGTAGCCGCTGCCCAGCTCTCCGGCTCCCGGCCCTTCAGCGCCCGGCCTCGGCCCTCCAGACCTCCGCCACCCGGAAGCCTGCCGGCCGTCCAGACCTCAACCTCCGAATCCTCTGCCACTCAGACCTCAACTTCCTCCCCCACCCGGGGGCGAGGATCTCCACGTTCAAGGAGAGTCGATGACTGCCAAGCGCACCGTGCTGGTCACCGCGCACACCGGGCGGGCGGCGGCCGTCGACACCGCCCGGATGGTGATCCAGCGGCTGGTGGACGCCGGGTTGACCGTGCGGGTCCTCAGCGTCGAGGCCGAGGAGATCGCCTGCGCGGGGACCGACGTGGTACCCGCGGGTCCGGCGGCGGTCGACGCCGTCGAGATGATGATCGTGCTCGGTGGCGACGGCAGCCTCCTGCGGGCGGCCGAGCTCGCCCGCCCGGCGGGAGTGCCGCTGCTGGGGGTGAACCTCGGCCATGTGGGCTTCCTGGCGGAGGCCGAGGTGGAGGACCTGGCGGAGGCGGTCGACAGCGTGGTGGACGGCCGTTACGACGTCGAGGAGCGGATGACCATCGAGGTCACCGCCCGCCTCAACGGCAAGCTGCTCGCCGACAGCTGGGCGCTGAACGAGGTCACCGTCGAGAAGAGCGAGCGGATGCTCGAGGTGGTCGCCGAGATCGACGGGCGCCCGCTGTCGCGCTGGGGGTGCGACGGGGTGATCTGTGCCACGCCGACCGGTTCGACCGCGTACGCCTTCTCCGCCGGAGGCCCGGTCGTGTGGCCGGAGGTGGAGGCGCTGCTGCTCGTGCCGATCAGCGCCCACGCCCTGTTCGCCAGGCCCCTGGTGGTCTCTCCCCGCTCCAAGCTGGCACTGGAGGTCCAGCCGGAGACGGCGGGCGCGGTGCTGTGGTGCGACGGCCGCCGCAGGTTCGACCTGCCGGCCGGTGCGAGGGTGGAACTGCGGCGGGCGGAGCTACCGGTACGGCTGGCGCGGTTGCACGGTCTGGAGGACACCGGGGCGCCGTTCACCGACAGGCTGGTCGCGAAGTTCGATCTCCCCGTACAGGGGTGGCGGGGTCGCGTGAGGCCCTAGTTCGTCCGGGCGGGCGACGCCTCAAGCGCGTAGGATCGTGCCCGCGCACCGCACTGATGTTCGGTGAATTCGATGTGACGGGAGGGACCAGTGCGACCTGGAGTCGAGGAGGTCCGTATCCAGGGGCTCGGCGTGATCGATGAGGCCGTCCTGGAGCTGGCGCCGGGATTCACCGTGGTCACGGGCGAGACGGGCGCGGGTAAGACCATGGTGGTGACCGGCCTGGGGCTGCTGTTCGGCGGCCGTGCCGATCCCGCCCGCGTCCGTCCGGGCTCCGGCAAGACGACCATCGAGGGCACGCTGATCGTCGACCCCGCCGGGCGGGTCGCCCAGCAGGTGCAGGACGTGGGAGGCGTGGTCGAGGACGGCGAGCTGATCATCTCGCGCACGGTCTCCGTCGAGGGGCGCAGCCGTGCCTGGCTGGGCGGGCGGACGGTTCCCGTCGGCACGCTCACCTACCTGGCCGAGGACCTCGTCGCCGTGCACGGCCAGATGGACCAGCAGCGGCTGCTGCAGCCGGGCCGTCAGCGGGCCGCCCTCGACCGCTACGCCGGTGAGGAGCTGGTCAAGCCGCTGCGTGCCTACGAGCAGGCGTACAAGCGGCACAGGGAGACCGCGGAGAAGCTGGCCGAGCTGACCACCAAGGCGAGGGAACGCGCACAGGAGGCCGACCAGCTCAGGTTCGGGCTCGGCGAGGTCGAGAAGGCCGATCCCAAGCCCGGCGAGGAGATCGAGCTGCGCGAGGAGGAGGAGCGGCTCTCCCACGCCGACTCCCTCAGGAGCGCCGCGGAGACGGCGCACCGGGCGCTGCTCGGCGATCCGATGTCGGGTGAGCAGGCCATGCCGGACGCCATCGCGCTGGTCGGTGAGGCCCGCGGGGCCATCGAGGCGGTGCGCGACTTCGACCCCTCGCTCGCCGGGATCGCCGACCGGCTCGCGGAGGCGGGCTATCTGATCTCCGACGTCGCCACCGAGCTGGCCGCGTACGCCGAGTCGGTCGACGCCGACCCGGGCAGGCTCGCGGTGGTGCAGGAGCGCCGGGCCGCGCTCATCCACGTCATCCGCAGATACGGCCAGGACACCGCGGAGGTGCTCGCCTGGGCCGCGCGGGCCGCCGCGCGGGTGGCGGAACTCGACGGTGACGACGACCGCATCGGTGAGCTCACCCGCGAGCACGAGGAGCTCACCGCGCGCCTCACCGAGCTGGCCGCCGAGCTGACCCGGGTCAGGACGGCGACCGCGGAGCGGTTCGGGCAGGCCGTGACCGAGGAGCTCACCGCGCTGGCCATGCCGCACGCCAGGGTCGCGGTCACGATCACCGCCGCCTCCGAGTTCGGCCCGCACGGCGTCGACGAGGTCGAGCTGCGCATGGCGCCGCACCCGGCCTCGCCGCTCCTGCCGCTGAACAAGGGCGCCTCCGGCGGTGAGCTGAGCCGGGTGATGCTCGCCATCGAGGTGGTCTTCGCCGGCGCCGACCCGGTTCCGACGTTCGTCTTCGACGAGGTCGACGCGGGCGTGGGCGGCAAGGCCGCGGTGGAGATCGGCCGCAGGCTGGCACGGCTGGCCCGCACCTCCCAGGTGATCGTCGTCACTCACCTGCCGCAGGTCGCGGCTTTCGCCGACCAGCATCTCGTCGTGGAGAAGGCCGACGACGGGAGCGTGGTGCGCAGCGGCGTGATCGCCCTCGACAAGGACGGCCGGGCGAGGGAGCTCTCCCGCATGCTCGCCGGGCTTGAGGACTCCGAGCTGGGCCGCGCGCACGCCCAGGAGCTCCTCTCGATCGCCGCCGCCGACAAGGCGTGACCCGAAACAGGCCGAACACGCCGGATTCGAGAAGCGAGGCGGTACGTGAGGGCTTGAAGGAGTAATCCTCGCGTTCCAGGGGAGCAGGTCTCAGGAGTATCGGGTGACGTATCTAACACGCTGCCGCCTGTTTGGCTCTCCCGGTCGTTCACTCTGGCAGGATGGGCGTGATGAAGGTGCCGACTGAAGAGCTTCAAGACAGGCTCACAAGGTACCTCCGCCGCAGGAAGGTCACGGACCTTCCCGGGGTGACGGCAGTGGCGAGAATCGATCGGCGGACCAAGAGGCTGACCAAGCGCCTCAGGGCCGGGGAAATCGCGATTATCGATCACGTTGACGTTGACCGGGTGAGCGCGGAGGCTCTTGTCGCGTGCGGCGCGGCGGGTGTCGTCAACATCGCCTCCGGCATCAGCGGCCGCTACCCCAACCTCGGCCCGCAGATCATCGTCGAGGCCGGGGTGCCGTTCGTCGACAACGCCACCCCCGAGCTGTTCGAGCGGATCAAGGACGGCGACCTGGTCAGGCTGCACGAGGGCGTCCTTCACCTCGACGACGAGGTGGTCGGCAAGGGCGACGTGCAGACGGCCGAGTCCATCGAGGCCGCGATGAGCGAGGCCCGTGCCGGGCTGACGGTGCAGATCGAGGCGTTCGCGGCCAACACCATGGAGTACGTCCGCCGCGAGCGCGACCTCCTCATCGACGGGATCGGCGTTCCCGACGTCCGGACCGTGATGGAGGGCAGGCACGTCCTCATCGTGGTGCGCGGTTACCACTACAAGGAGGACATCGCCGCCCTCCGCCCCTACATCCGCGAATACCGCCCGATCATGATCGGGGTGGACGGCGGCGCCGACGCGCTGCTGGAGGCCGGCTACCTGCCCGACATCATCGTCGGCGACTTCGACTCCGTCTCCACCAAGGCGCTCACCACCGGCGCCGAGCTGGTCGTGCACGCCTACCGCGACGGCAGGGCGCCTGGGCTGGAGCGGGTCCAGCAGCTGGGCCGCACCGCGGTGCTCTTCCCGGCGATCGGCACCAGCGAGGACATCGCGATGCTGCTCGCCGACGACAAGGGCGCCGATCTCATCGTCGCCGTCGGCACCCACGCGACCCTGGTGGAGTTTCTCGACAAGGGCCGCTCCGGCATGGCCAGCACCTTCCTCACCCGCCTGCGGGTGGGCAGCAAGCTCGTCGACGCGAAAGGCGTCAGCCGGCTCTATCGCAGCCGGATCTCCACACCGTCCCTGCTCCTGCTCGTCGCCACCACGCTGATCACCATGGGAGTGGCGATCGTCGTCTCCCCGGTGGGCAAGATCTGGCTGGACAGCGTCCGCGACGTCTGGAGTGGCTTCATCTTCTGGCTGGTCGGACTCTTCTCGTGATCGATTTCCGCTATCACCTCGTCTCCATCGTCGCGATCTTCCTCGCGTTGTCGGTCGGGATCGTGCTCGGCACCACCCTGCTCGAAGATCCCGTCATCAAGGCGAGCGAGTCGCTGGCCAACCAGCTTCGCGAGGGCAACAACGAGCTTCGCGACCAGGTGGACGCCCTGCAGAAGCGCGAGGCCGCCAACGACGCCTTCGTGACCGGCGGCACCGCCCGGATGGTCCAGGACGCGCTCGTCGGCAGGAGCGTCGTGATCGTCGAGGCCCCGGGCAGCACCGCGAGCGTGCGCGAGGCGGCGCAGCAGGTGATCGAGGAGGCCGGGGGGAGCGTGACCGGCCGGATCACCCTCACCGAGCGGTACACCGACCCAGCCCAGGCGGGCTTCGTCGACAAGCTGGCCGTCGGGGCCAAGGCCGCCGAGACCGTCTTCTCCGTCGAGGACACGGCGCACGACAAGGCGGCGGAGGTGCTCGCCGGCGCGATCCTGACCAGTGACTCCAGCCAGATCGGCAAGGAGCACCCGTCCGGAGCCGGCATCCTCGACGCGTTCCAGCGTGCCGGCCTGCTCACCGTCACCGGCGAGCCCGCCAGGCGCGCCGAGACGGCCCTGATGATCGCCCCGGCGGAGGCGTACGCGGGGGAGACCGCGAGCGCGCAGGCGGGCACGCTCGTGACGCTGGCGCTCGGCCTCGACGACGCGGGCCAGGGCACCGTGATCGCCGGCACGCAGACCTCCGTCGCGCCCGGCGGGGTGATCGCCGCGCTCCGCGAGGACGCGGCCTTCACGGAGAAGGTCTCCAGCGTCGACACCGCCGATATGCCCGCAGGACGCGTCGTGGTGGTCTACGCTCTCCGAGAGCAACTCACCGGGCTGGCCGGCCAGTACGGCATCGGCCCCGGCGTCTCCGGCATCGAGCCCAGCGCGACGCCGACCCCCACGGTCCCCACGGCCACCTCCGGAGGATGATCCGATGGCTCGTCGCGCTTTTCCCCGCGCCCTCGCGGGTGCCCTCGCCGGTGCGTTCCTCGGCGCGGTCGCCGCGCGCGCCGCGTACGCCGCCTTCACCCGCAGGCCTCCGGTCGGCGACACGGAGACCTGGGCCCGCACGAACCACAGGGGTGAGCCGATCACCCTGCTTGAGGGCCTGGCGTTCGTCGCCGGTGCCGGTGCCGCCGCGGCGGCGATGCCCGGGCTTCCCGGCAGGGTCCGCGTGGCGGCGCTGCTGGCGGTGGCCGGTGGTGGCGGGCTCGGCGCCTACGACGACCTGTACGGCGCGACCTCGTCCAAGGGGTTCAAGGGGCATCTGAGCGCCCTGGCCAAGGGCGAGGTCACCAGCGGGGCCGTGAAGCTCCTCGGTATCGGCGCGACCGGCCTGGCCGCGGCCGCCCTCACCTCCCGTCACCCCTTCGACGTCGCCGTCAACGGTGTGCTGATCGCGGGGAGCGCGAACCTGGCCAACCTCTTCGACCTGCGGCCAGGTCGCGCCGTCAAGGTGGGCCTCCTCGCCGGAGCGCCCCTGCTCGCCGCGGGGCTGCTCGGAAACGACCCGGCCTCGGCCACCGTGGTCGCGCTCCCCATGGGGGCCGCCGCCGCACTGCTGCCCGAGGACCTCGGCGAGCGGGCGATGCTCGGTGACGCGGGGGCCAACGCGCTGGGCGCGCTGCTCGGCGTGGCCGCGACCATCACCCTGGGGCGTCCGGGGCGCCTGGCCGTGCTCGGCACCGTGGTCGCGCTGACCGCGGCCTCCGAGAAGATCAGCTTCACCAAGGTGATCGCGGGCAACCCCGTCCTGCACCGCCTCGACATGCTCGGCCGTCGCCCTGTGGAGCAGGCACCCGCCACCCGATGAGCACGAGGATCGCACGAGGGGTCGCGGGAGCGGCGCTCCTCATCGGAGTCGTGACCGTCCTGGCCAGGCTCGTCGGTTTCGGCCGCTATCTCGTCCAGTCGCAGAGCGTCGGCAACAGCTGCCTGGGCACCGCCTACAACACGGCCAACTACGTGCCCAACATCGTCTTCGAGCTGGTCGCGGGTGGCGTACTGGCCGGGATGGTGGTGCCGGTGCTGGCCTCGGCGGCCTCCAGGTCCGATGACGACCCCGAGGCCAGGGCGGAGGTGAGCAGGACCACCTCGGCGCTGCTCACCTGGTCGATGCTCGTCCTGGTGCCGCTCACGCTGCTCATCGTCGCGTTCGCCGGGCCGATCGTCGCGCTGCTCGTGGCGAATCCGGCCCCGTGCGACCTGGCGGACGTCGTCGAGGCCGGCACCGGCCTGCTCGTCGTCTTCGCCCCCCGGATGATCTTCTTCGGCCTGGCCGTGGTGCTGTACGGGGTGCTCCAGGCCCACCAGCGGTTCATGGGCCCGGCCCTGGCGCCGCTGGTCTCCAGCCTGCTCATCGTCGCCTCCAACCTGTTGTTCGAGGCGGTCAACGAGGAGGCCGCGAGGGACCTGTCGCAGCTCAGCGGTGCCGGGCAGCTGTCGCTCTCCCTCGGCGCGACCGTCGCCGCCGCTGCGATGGTGCTCACCGTGATCGGTCCGGTGGCCCGGCTGCGGCTGAGACTGCGGCCCTCGCTGTCGTTCCCGCCGGGCGTCGCGGCCAGGGCGCGGAGTCTCGCCACCGCGGGTCTCGCCGTGCTGATCGCGCAGCAGATCGCGCTGATCGTCGTGATCCGCCTCGCCAACGAACTGGGCGGCGAGGGCGCGATCGCCGCCTACACCTACGCCTGGGCGCTGTACCAGCTGCCGTACGCGGTGCTCGTGATGCCGATCGCCACCAGCTCGTTCCCCGTGCTGTCCACCCGAGCGGTCGAGGGGGACACGCCGGGTTTCGACGCTCTGACCGCCTCCACCACCCGGGCCGTGCTCCTGGTCACGGGGCTCGCGGCCGGGGTGATGGCGGCGGTCGCGGTACCGGTGTCGAGGGTGTTCCTCGATGGGACCCCTGGCGGCGACCCCGCCGAGATGGCGAGGGGTGTCGCGCTGTTCGCGCCCGGCCTGGCCGGGTACGCGCTCATGTTGCACCTCGCCCGCGTCCTGTACGCCTGCGGGCGGGGCCGGTCGGCGGCCGTGGCCTCGGTGACCGGGTGGGCCGTCGCGCTGGTGGCCCAGATCGTGCTCGCCCGCACGGCGGGGAATCCGGCCGACGTGGTCGGGCTGCTCGGTCTGGGCAGCACGGTCGGTATGACCGTCGGCGGGCTGCTCCTGGCCGTCGCGGTGCTTCGCACCAGGGGAGCGGCCGCGCTGGCGGGGACGCCACGCACTCTCCTCGCGACCGTGGCCGGTGGTGGTGCCGCCTGGGGAGCGGGGCTCGCCCTGGTCAATGCCTTGGGTGCGGTGTCCACCTGGGAGTTCGTGGCGGCGGGCCTGGCCGCCGGTGTGGCCGGTGTGGTCGCTTTCGCGGCCGTGGCCGTGATGATCGACAGGCAGGACGTCCAGGCGCTGGCGGTGAGGCTCCGCCGAGGGGTCGCGAAGGAGGGTGGCCTTTCCGATGGCTGATGAGGGCAGGCGGGTGGCACTCGTACTGGGAACGAGCGCGGGAGGGGTCGGCCGGCACGTGGCGATGCTGGCCGGAGGGCTGGTGCGTGACGGCCACCGGGTGGTCGTGGCGGGCCCGCCGAGTACGGAGCGGGCCTTCGGCTTCGCCGCGCTCGGTGCGCGCTTCGTGCCCGTGCCGATCTCCGACCGGCCTCGCCCGGCCGGCGACCTGCGGGCGGTCCTGGCGCTTCGCGCGTTGCGCGGGGCGCACGTCGTGCACGCCCACGGGTTGCGGGCCGGGGCTCTGGCGTCGATCGCGCTGGCGGGGACCGGGACAGGGCTGGTGGTGACCCTGCACAACGCCGCCACCGCGGGCGGCGCCGTCGGCGCGGTCCACGGCCTCCTGGAACGGATCGTGGCCCGTCGCGCCGACCGGATCCTGGTCGTCTCCCCCGACCTGGGGGAGCGGATGAGCAGCCTGGGTGCCACGCGTGTCGAGGCCGCGGTCGTCCCCGCGCCCCCGTTGCCCCCTTCGGGACGCGAGCCCGGCGACATGCGGCGAGAGCTCGGGGTGGGAGACCGGATGATCTTCCTCACGGTCGCGAGGCTCGCCCAGCAGAAGGGCCTGGAGACCCTGCTCGACGTCGCGAAGACCCTGCGCGGGGCTCAGGAGGCGGAACCCGCGCGGGAAGCGATCTCCACCGAGCCCGGGCACGGCCGGATCGCGCGGGAGCGCGCGCCCGGAGTCGTGTTCCTGGTGGCGGGGGAGGGGCCGCTGAGGGGGGAGCTGCAGGGGCGGATCGATCGGGAGAGCCTGCCGGTGCGGTTGCTCGGCGATCGCGCCGACGTGGGGGATCTGCTCGGGGTGGCGAGGGCGCTGGTGGTGCCGAGCCGCTGGGAGGGGCAACCCCTCACCGTGCAGGAGGCCCTGCGGGCGGGAACGGCGGTCGTCGCCACCGCCGTGGGGGGCATCCCCGCGATGGTGGGAGAGGCCGGGCTGCTGGTGCCGTACGGGGATGTCGCCGCGATGCGCGACGCGGTCGCGAGGGTGCTCGCCGACGACGAGCTCGCCGCGGCGCTGGCCGGGGCCGCCGCCCTGCGGGGCCGCGAACTGCCGGGCGAGGCAGAGGCGCTTGGGGCGGTGCTCGCGGTCTATGCGGGGCTCTCCGGCTGAGAGCGCGCGGGGTTTTTCGATCAGAGAACCGCGGGAGGGTGCTCGGTCACGCGGGGAGAAGGAAGGCGCGCGCCCGGTCCCGGAAGGGAGCCGGAAGGACCGGAAGGGGCCGTCGGCAGGCGATTTCGGGGTCGATGGAACAAGCGGAGGAGCCGCGAGGTTGGATTAGGCGACGCCATGCCAGACGCCTATACTGGCGTGGTTAGGGGGGGAGTATCCCTTCGCGGCAGTCTCGTCATCACGGTGTTGTCTCGCTCCACGAGGCCCCCGGGGCTGTCGGTCCGCATCGTCGATCCGCTTCACATCGACCTGGTTTCATGCGGGCGGGAGAGACCTCCGGCAGTCTGTCATGCGCGCCGCCGGAGGTTTATCAACCGTGAATGTTCCTGTCTGGGTCTGGCTCGCCGTGATCGGCGGCCTCCTGGTCGTCCTCGCCTTCGACCTGTGGATAGTCGACCGAGGCGAGCCCCGGGAGTTCTCCCTCAGGCAGGCCGGGTTCTGGGTCGGTTTCTACGTCACACTCGCGGTGCTCTTCGGCATCGGGCTGTGGGTGATCGCGGGTCCCACCCCCGCGGGCCAGTTCATCGCCGGATATCTCACCGAGTACAGCCTGAGCGTCGACAACCTCTTCGTCTTCTACATCATCATGACCCGCTTCGCGGTGCCGAAGATATACCAGCACAAGGTGCTGCTGATCGGCATCGTGATGGCGCTGGTCATGCGCGGCATCTTCATCGCGATCGGCGCCGCGGCGCTGGCCAACTTCGGCTGGCTCTTCTACGTCTTCGGCGCGTTCCTGATCTACACCGCCGTCCAGCTCGTCCGTCAGTTCGGCGAGGAGGAGCACCTCGAGGAGAACGCGGTGCTGCGCTGGGCACGGCGGGTGCTCCCGCACACCGACGACTACGTGGGCGCCAGGATCACCGTCAAGGTCGACGGCAGGCGCCTGGTCACCCCGCTGCTGATCGTCATGATCGCGATCGGCACCACCGACCTGCTGTTCGCGCTCGACTCGATTCCGGCGATCTTCGGCCTCACCACGGACGCCTTCATCGTCTTCACCGCGAACGCGTTCGCCCTCATGGGATTGCGCCAGCTTTACTTCCTGCTGGGCGGACTGCTTCAGAAGCTGGTCTACCTCAGCTTCGGTCTTGCGTTCATCCTCGGTTTCATCGGGGTTAAGCTGATCCTCGAGGCGCTGCACTCCAGTGGCGTCTCCTGGGCCCCCGAGGTGCCGATCTGGGTGTCGCTGTCGGTGATCGTCGTCACGATGGCCGTCACCACGGTGATCAGCTTGATCAAGGTCCGGCGTGACGTCCGCGCGGGCAAGGAAAACACCACCCCGGCGAGTGTCGAGCAAGGCTAGCGAATCGGCGTGTGAGGCGCTTTGCTTGTCTCATTGCGCCTTATAAAGGCTAAGAGATGGGTAACATCCTGCCCCAGAGCGGGTAGACATACCGGTCTAATGCCGCAAGACATCACAAAGGTTCCCTGTGTCCCACGATTCAGCAAGCCACATACCAGGTCCGCTGGGCCTGGCACGTGGCGTCTCCCCGTGGTTGCTCCCGACCGTCGCCGCCGCCGCCGTGACCTCACTGCTCAGCCGCCGTGACCGGCGCTGGGCGCTGGCGGCGGTTCCGCTGACCGCGCTCAGCGGTGGGATGCTCTGGTTCTTCCGCGACCCGGATCGCACTCCGGGCACCGGGCGGATCCTGTCGCCCGCGGACGGCGTGGTGCAGAGCATCGACCCGTGGCCGGACGGCCGCACCCGGGTAGCGATCTTCATGAGCCCGCTCGACGTGCACGTCAACCGGGCGCCGCTCGCCGGCACGGTCACCTCGGTGGAGCACGTGTCCGGGGGATACCTGCCCGCGTTCAACAAGGACAGCGACACCAACGAGCGGGTCGTCTGGCACCTGGACACCGCTCTCGGCGACATCGAGATGGTCCAGATCGCCGGCGCGGTCGCACGTCGCATCGTGCCCTACGTGGCCGAGGGGGCGAAGGTGGCCAAGGCCGAGCGGATCGGCCTGATCAGGCTCGGCTCCCGGGTCGACGTCTACCTTCCCGAGGGAATCGCGCCCGCCGTCTCCGTGGGCGAGAAGACGGTCGCGGGGGTGACGAGCCTTGACCACGGCTGACGCGAGCTGGCCGATGGACGAGACGGACGACGAGCCGCGAGGACCGGTGGGCAAGGCGTTTCGCCTGTCGGCCGCGGACTCCCTCTCCCTGGGCAACGCCCTCTGCGGCTTCCTCGCGGTCTGCGTGCTCGCCTGGTCGGCCATCAGCTCGCTGCAGGAGGCCAAGCCCTTCGCGGCGGACCCCCGGTTCTTCGGCACCGCCGTGGTGCTCCTGCTGATCGGCGCCACCTGCGACCTGTTCGACGGCCTGGTGGCGAGGAAGTTCCGCGCCTCGGCGATGGGCGCCGAGCTGGACAACCTCGCCGATGTGATCAGTTTCGGCTTCGCCCCCGCCTTCATGGTGGTCATCTGGGCGGGGTTCAACCAGCAGATCCCCTTTCTGCTGGTGATGGCCGCGGCGTCGTCGGTGCTGCTGGCCGGCGTCATCCGGCTCGCGCGCTTCGCCTCGGTGAAGACCAAGAGCGGTGACTTCATGGGGTTGCCCATCCCGATGGGGGCGATGACCGTGGTCTCGGTCGTGCTGCTCTTCCCCCCGTCGGTCTGGACGATCCTGCCGGTCTTCGGTGTGGCGTACCTCATGGTGAGCCGGATCGAATACCCCAAGCCCAAGGGCAACCTCGCCGCCGCCGTGCTCGCCTGGATGATGATCAATGTCGCCTGTCTCACCATCTGGGTCGCGGGGCTGGCGGGCGGCGACACGCTGATCAAGGTCGGTGCCGTCATGCAGATGACGATCGTGGCGGCGATCCCGCTGCGGGTTCTGATGTTCAAGCGGGAGAAGCGCAAGGAGCAGCGCAAGGCGTCCGCCGGGGTCGGCTGAGGCCTGGCCCGAGGCCGCCCGGAGTGTGTTCACCCGGGCGGTGGGGCGATGGTCGCGGACATCCCATGCCGCGACCCGTTCTCGCCCTGGAATGTCCCGATCCGCTTTCCCCGCCCGGCGCGGGTGCGTTCAATTGCCTCATGGCAACCGAGCCGCACGAGCACACACGCACCTATTTCCTCGGCATGCTCGCTCGCGAGCTGGAGCTGAGAGGCATGAACGTGACGCTCAGGCGGAGCCCGCCGTCGTTGCGGGTCACCGATCCCGAGGCGGCGATGTTCAACGAGACCCTCGACTGCGTACCGCTCGCCGAGGGCTGGTTCTACCGCTGGTCATGGGGCGATCTGGTCGAGCGGGTGGAGGATCCTTCCAAGGCCGCGGATCGGATCCTCCGGGTCTTCGGCGGCTGATGTCCGCGAGCCCGGTGGGAACGGCTACCACCGTCCCACCGTGCTTCCGCGAACCGGACCGCCTCGATGACGTGCGCGGGGGAGCGGGAACGGCTACGGCCTTCCCCCCGGGCGGGCGGGTGTCGGTCCTGGCGTCCGGGAGCGGTCACCGGCCGTGTCCGGGCGGCGCCGAGGGGTTGCCCCGGCCTGCCATGCCCGCGTCAGGCGACGCAGGGGGAGGGAGTGAGGCGGGAGGTCACCAGCCGCGTTCGCGCCACTCGGGCAGGGAGGGGCGTTCGGCGCCGAGCGTGGTGTCCTTGCCGTGGCCCGGGTAGACCCAGGTGTCGTCCGGCAGCCTGTCGAAGATCCGCTCCGACACGTCGGCGAAGAGCTGGGCGAACCGCTCGGGATCCTTGTTGGTGTTGCCGACGCCGCCGGGGAAGAGCGAGTCGCCGGTGAACAGGTGGCCGGGGTAGTACAGGGCGATCGAACCGGGGGTGTGCCCGCGCAGGTGGATCACCTCCAGGCTGACCACGCCGACGGTGACCCCGTCGCCGTTCTCCACCTCCAGATCCACCGGCACCGGCAGTGCCCCCGCGTCGAGCGGGTGGGCGATCACCGAGGCGCCGGTCGCCCTGGCGACCTCCTCCAGGGCCTGCCAGTGGTCGCCGTGCTGGTGGGTGGTGACGATCTTGCTGATCGGCTGGTCGCCGATGAGTTCGAGCAGGCGGTCGGGTTCGGCGGCGGCGTCGATGAGGGCGCCGTCGCCGGTCTGGGTGCACCGGATCAGGTAGGCGTTGTTGTCGAACGGGCCGACGGCCAGTTTGGCGATCGTCAGGGCGGGCAGTTCGCGCAGGTCGGCGGGGCCGCCGACCTGCACGTCACCGGTGTACGTCACGGATTCTCCTCGGACGGGGTCGCGGGAAGACGGGGCGGCACGCGCTCCGCCCTCGTCACCATCATCATCGCGCCCGGCGGGCCGGACGGGGCATAAGGGGGGTGTTCACGTCGTTGAAGTCGTGGGCCACCTGCCATATCCGGGGGGAGACCGTACTCTGGAGGGGGCGGGAAAACGACCCCGGACGCCGGTCCGGAAAGACTCCGAACGCCGGTCCGGAAAATTGTCGGCCCCTCTCGCTAGTCTTCCCGCGACTACTTCCAACCCTCTACCAACGACGTCGGGACTGCTGTGGCTGACCGCCTCATCGTGCGTGGTGCACGTGAACACAACCTCAAGGACGTCTCGCTGGACCTTCCGCGAGACGCTCTGATCGTCTTCACCGGGCTGTCCGGCTCGGGCAAGTCAAGCCTGGCCTTCGACACGATCTTCGCCGAAGGCCAGCGCCGCTACGTCGAGTCGCTGTCGGCGTACGCGCGGCAGTTCCTCGGGCAGATGGACAAGCCCGACGTCGACTTCATCGAAGGACTCTCGCCCGCGGTCTCCATCGACCAGAAGTCGACGAGCCGCAACCCCCGTTCCACCGTCGGCACGATCACCGAGGTGTACGACTACCTGCGCCTGCTGTGGGCGCGCATCGGCAAGCCGCACTGCCCGCAGTGCGGGCGGGCGATCGCGAGGCAGAGCCCCGAGCAGATCGTCGACCGGGTGATGGAGCTGGAGGAGGGCACCCGCTTCCAGGTGCTCGCCCCGGTGGTCCGCGGCCGCAAGGGCGAGTACGCCGAGCTGTTCAGCCAGCTCCAGGCCAAGGGGTTCGCCCGCGCCCGCGTCGACGGCACCGTGGTCCGCCTGGACGAGCCGCCGACGCTGAAGAAGCAGGAAAAGCACGACATCGAGGTGATCGTCGACCGTCTGGCGGTGAAGGAGGGCGCGGCCAGCCGGCTGACCGGCTCGGTGGAGACCGCCCTGGGCCTGTCGGGCGGGACGATCACCCTGGAGTTCGTCGACCTGCCCGAGGACGACCCCAACCGCGAGCGTTTCTACTCCGAGCACCTCTACTGCCCCTACGACGACCTGTCGTTCGAGGAGCTGGAGCCCCGCTCGTTCTCGTTCAACTCACCCTTCGGCGCCTGTCCCGAGTGCACGGGCCTGGGCGTCCGGATGGAGGTCGACCCCGACCTGATCGTGCCCGACCCGGAGAGGCCGCTGGGCGAGGGCGCGCTCTCGCCGTGGGCCGGGGGCCACACCAGCGACTACTTCGAGCGCCTCGTCGAGGCGCTCGGCCTGACCATGGGGTTCGGCCTCGACACCCCGTGGGAGCGGCTCCCCAAGAAGGCGCAGAAGGCCCTGCTGTACGGCCACGACGAGCAGGTCCACGTCCGCTACAGCAACCGCTACGGCCGCCAGCGCTCCTACTACACCACCTTCGAGGGGGTCATCCCCTGGGTGCAGCGCCGCCACGGCGAGTCCGACAGCGACGGCATGCGCGAGAAGTACGAAGGCTACATGCGGGAGATCCCGTGCCCGGCCTGCAAGGGGGCGAGGCTCAAGCCGGTCTCGCTGGCCGTCACGGTCGACGGCCGCTCGATCGCCGACGTCTCGTCGATGTCGATCGGCGACTGCGCGACGTTCCTGGCGGGGCTGAAGCTCTCGGAGCGCGACATGCACATCGCCGAGCGGGTGGTCAAGGAGATCAACGCCCGGATGGGCTTCCTGCTCGACGTGGGCCTCGACTACCTCACCATGGACCGGGCCTCCGGCACTCTCGCCGGTGGCGAGGCACAGCGCATCCGGCTCGCCACCCAGATCGGCTCGGGACTGGTCGGGGTGCTGTACGTGCTGGACGAGCCCTCCATCGGCCTGCACCAGCGTGACAACCAGCGGCTGCTGGAGACCCTGATCAGGCTGCGCGACATGGGCAACACGCTCATCGTGGTCGAGCACGACGAGGACACCATCGCCGCCGCCGACTGGGTGGTCGACATCGGCCCCGGGGCGGGGGAGCACGGCGGCCAGGTCGTCGTCTCCGGCACCGTGGCCGACCTGCTCGCCTCGGAAGACTCGATGACCGGCGCCTATCTGTCGGGGCGCAGGACGATCGCGATCCCCGCCGCCCGCCGCAAGCGCGACAGGAAGCGGCAGATCACCGTGAAGGGCGCCCGTGAGCACAACCTCAAGGGCGTCGACGTGGAGTTCCCGCTCGGGTTGTTGACCGCGGTCACCGGGGTCTCGGGGTCCGGCAAGTCCACCCTGGTCAACGACATCCTCTACAACGCGCTCGCCAAGGAGCTGAACGGCGCGCGCACCGTCCCCGGCCGCCACGCGCGGGTCAACGGGATGGACCTGGTCGACAAGGTCGTGCACGTCGACCAGTCGGCGATCGGCCGCACGCCCCGGTCCAACCCGGCGACCTACACCGGCGTCTTCGACAAGGTCCGCGACCTGTTCGCGCAGACCACCGAGGCCAAGGTCCGCGGCTACCAGAAGGGCCGCTTCAGCTTCAACGTCAAGGGCGGCCGGTGTGAGGCCTGCTCGGGAGACGGCACCCTCAAGATCGAGATGAACTTCCTGCCGGACGTCTACGTGCCCTGCGAGGTCTGCCACGGGGCGCGCTACAACCGGGAGACCCTGGAGGTCCACTACAAGGGCAAGACGATCTCCGAGGTGCTCGACATGCCGATCGAGGAGGCCCTGGACTTCTTCGACTCCATTCCGGCGATCAAGCGCTACCTGAAGACGCTCAACGACGTCGGCCTGGGATACGTCAGGCTCGGCCAGCCCGCCACGACCCTGTCCGGCGGTGAGGCCCAGCGCGTCAAGCTCGCCTCGGAGCTGCAGCGCCGCTCCACCGGCCGCACGATCTACGTGCTCGACGAGCCCACCACCGGCCTGCACTTCGAGGACATCCGCAGGCTGCTGGGCGTCCTGGGCAAGCTCGTAGACGGGGGCAACACGGTCATCGTCATCGAGCACAACCTCGACGTGATCAAGACCGCCGACTGGCTGATCGACATGGGGCCCGAAGGCGGCTCGCGGGGCGGCAGCGTGCTCGCCACCGGGACGCCCGAGGAGGTCGCCCTCGTCGACGAGAGCCACACCGGCCGCTTCCTGCGCAAGATCCTCGGCAGCTGAGGGCCGGATTCGGGACCGGGCTCCCCCGTCAATACCCTGGACGAGGGAGCCCGGTTCCGATCGGGGATGACATTGCGAGAAGGGCCGCGATGAGCATGCAGGAAACCTCCGCCATGCCCGCGCGCAGGCAGGTGATCGCCGCCGCGGGGGCCGTGGCGTGCGGTGCGGCGCTGGCGGGGTGCGCGAGCGGGGAGTCCGCCGCCGCCATCGTGCCGCCGGGGATCAAGGGGAAGGTGATCGCACGGACCGCCGACATCCCGGTGGGCGGCGGCAAGGTGATCACCAAGTGGAAGATCGTCATCACCCAGCCGGCCTCGGGGGTGTTCAGGGCGTTCACGGCGAGCTGCCCGCACCGGGGGTGCGCGGTCGGCAGGATCGGGGACGGCGTCATCCGCTGCCCCTGTCACGGCAGCGAGTTCGCGGTCGACTCCGGAGAATGTCTCAAGGGCCCGGCGGAGGCGCCGCTGGTCCAGTACGCGCTGAAGGTCGAGGGCGACGGGATCATCGTGCTCTGACGGTTCGCGCCGACCTCTCCTCCGGGGAGGCGCGGATCCGCCGGGTCGGGCCTGGTGCGCCGGGGCCGAGGCCCGTGACGAGGGTTTGGCGGGGGCTCTCCGGATGGTCCACGAAGAGGGCCGAGGGAGTAATTCTTCACAGTCTCCTGACACGATGTGCGGCAAGCTGAACCGTCATCGGGGTGCGAGCCGTACCTGAAGATGATGATTCTGGAGGATATAGATGACTGAGACGACACGTCGTACGGTGATATTCAGCGCCGGTGGGGCCGGGATGGCCGCGGTGCTGACCGCGTGCGGGGGCTACGGGGAGCCGGCGGAGAGCGGCGGGGACACCTCCGCGACCTCCGCGTCGCAGGCGCCGGAGGCGGCCGAGACGAGCGCGGGCGCCGACTCGGGCGGCTCCGCGAACGCCCTGGCCAAGACCGCGGACATCCCCGAGGGAGGCGGCAAGATCTTCAAGGACCAGAAGATCGTGATCACCCAGCCGGCCGCGGGCGAGTTCAAGGCGTTCAGCTCCGTCTGCACCCACCAGGGGTGCGACGTCGACAAGATCGAGGGCGACACCATCGACTGCCCCTGCCACGGCAGCAAGTTCAAGATCACCGATGGTTCCGTGGCGAACGGCCCGGCCACCGACCCGCTGGAGGAGAAGGCGATCAAGGTGGACGGCGACTCCATCGTCCTCGCCTGATTCCTGACCGCCGCGAGCCCACCACCGGGGAACGTCCCGGCGGTGGCGGGCGTCTCACACGGCGGTCCTCGTACGGCCAGAAGCACCTGTAGGAGGCGACGGGCGTCGCATGAGGCCGTGGCCCGGTCCCGGGCGGGGACCGGGCCACGGCCCGTTCCGTCGATCTGCTCGGTAGGAGGCTGTGAGGCGGTCGACTCCGAGGCGGCGACGCGGGCGGTGAACCGGCCGCGGGCGGAAGGCTCGGCGCCCGTCGAGAGGAGGTCCGGGCAGGGACTCCGCGGGGGGCGGAGGCATACGGGAGTTCGGGCAGGGACTGTGCGGGAGGTTCGGCGAAGGCGCGAGGGAGCTCGGGCAGCGGGGTCGCGCGGAAAGCTCCAAGGAAACCTGTCGGTCCGGGCCGATAGGCTTTCCGTGTGGCGAGATCTGTGGGTGGTCAGGTGAGTTTCCGGCCGAAGCCGGGGTCCATCCCCGAGTCCCCCGGCGTCTACCGGTTCAAGGACCCGGAAGGCCGGGTCATCTATGTCGGCAAGGCCAAAAGCCTGCGCCAGCGGCTCAACTCCTACTTCGCCGACTTCGCGGGCCTGCATCCGCGCACCCAGACCATGCTCACCACCGCCGTGGACGTCGACTGGACGGTCGTCGGCACCGAGGTCGAGGCGCTCCAGCTCGAATACTCCTGGATCAAGGAGTACGACCCGCGGTTCAACGTCAAATACCGCGACGACAAGTCCTACCCCTACCTCGCGGTCACCATGGGGGAGGAGTTCCCCCGGGTCCAGGTGCTGCGCGGCGCCAAGCGCAAGGGCACCCGCTACTTCGGCCCCTACTCCCATGCCTGGGCGATCAGGGAGACCGTCGACCTGCTGCTGCGGGTCTTCCCGATCAGGAGCTGCTCGGGCGGGGTCTTCAAACGGGCCGCGCAGATCGGCCGCCCCTGCCTGCTCGGCTACATCGACAAGTGCTCGGCCCCCTGCGTGAGCCGGGTCACGGCCGAGGAGCACCGGGCGCTGGCCGACGACTTCTGCGAGTTCATGGCGGGCAACACCGGCCGGTTCATCAAGCGGCTGGAGCGCGAGATGCGCGAGGCCGCCGTCGAGCAGGAGTACGAGCGGGCCGCCAGGCTGCGCGACGACATCCAGGCGCTGCGGCAGGCGATGGAGAAGCAGGCCGTGGTCCTCGGCGACAACACCGACTGCGACGTGGTCGCCCTCGCGGAGGATCCGCTGGAGGCCGCCGTCCAGGTGTTCTACGTCCGCGGCGGGCGGATCAGGGGTCAGCGCGGCTGGGTGGTCGACAAGGTCGAGGAGGCCGCGCCGGGCGAGCTGGTCGAGCAGTTCCTGCTGCAGATGTACGGCGAGGCGGCCGCCGAGGCGTTGCCCAGGGAGGTGCTGGTCCCGGTCCTGCCCCCCGACGCCGCAGCGGTCACCGAGCTGCTCGGCGAGCACCGCGGGGCGCGGGTGGAGATCAGGGTCCCCCAGCGCGGCGACAAGAGATCGCTGATGGAGACCGTCGAGCGCAACGCCGTCGAGTCCCTGAAGCAGCACAAGCTGAGGCGGGCCAGCGATCTGACCGCGCGCAGCAGGGCGCTGCAGGAGGTCGCCGACGCCCTCGACCTGGACCAGGTGCCGCTCCGCATCGAGTGCTACGACGTCTCCCACATTCAGGGCACCGACGTGGTGGCCTCCATGGTGGTCTTCGAGGACGGCCTGGCGCGCAAGAGCGAATACCGCAGGTTCTCCGTACGCTCCACCGAGGGCGATGTCGCCTCCATCCACGAGGTGATCTCCCGCCGGTTCAAGCGCTACCTGGAGGAGCGCTCGGCCACCGGGGAGCTCGACGCCGACACCGGGGCCGATCCCGCCGACGGGTCGGCCGCGGGCCCCGCCGAGGAGACGGCCGAGGGCCTAAGCGGAGGACGGGGCGCCGGCGACGGGCCGCGGACGCCGGGCATCGACCCGGAGACCGGCAAGCCGCGCAAGTTCGCCTACCCGCCCAACCTCGTCGTCGTCGACGGAGGTCCCGCCCAGGCCGCGGCGGCCCGCAGGGCGCTCGACGAGCTGGGCGTGGACGACGTGGCGGTGTGCGGGCTGGCCAAGCGGCTGGAGGAGGTCTGGCTGCCCGGCGAGGACCTGCCGGTGATCCTCGCCCGCTCCAGCGAGGCCCTTTACCTGCTCCAGCGAGTACGCGACGAGGCCCACCGCTTCGCCATCACCTACCATCGATCCAAACGGTCGAAGAGTGTCAAGGAAAGCGCTCTGGACGAGGTTCCCGGTCTCGGCCCGGCCCGCAGGCAGGCGTTGATCAAGCATTTCGGATCGGTGAAGCGGCTGCGGGAGGCGACCGCGGCACAGATCTGCGAGGTTCCCGGGATCGGCCCCTCGACGGCCGAGACGATCGTGTCGGCCTTGAAGGGGCAGAACCCATGAGCGAAAGAGAGCCCGCGTTCGTCCTCGTCACCGGAATGTCGGGGGCGGGGCGGAGCACCGCCGCCAAGGCCCTGGAGGACCTGGGGTGGTTTGTCATCGACAACCTGCCACCCGGGTTGCTGTTCGCCATGGCCGAGGAGGCGGGGCGGGTCAAGCTGGCCGCCGACAAGGTGGCCGCGGTGGTCGACGTGCGCAGCCTCGCCTTCACCAGCGACCTCAACAGCGCGATCGAGGAGCTGGAGGGGCGCGGCGTCGCCGTGCGCGTGGTGTTCCTGGAGGCGAGTGACGAGGAGCTGGTCCGCAGGTTCGAGAACGTCCGCCGCCCGCACCCGCTGCAGGGGGACGGCCGTCTGGTCGACGGGATCGCCCGCGAACGCGGCATACTGCGCGAGGTGCGGGCGAACGCCGACCTGGTGATCGACACCTCCAACCTCAACGTCCACGAGCTCCGCGGGAAGATCGTCGCCTTCTTCGGCGGCGAGGACCGTCCAGGGCTGCGGGTCAACGTCGTCTCCTTCGGCTACAAGTACGGCCTGCCCGTCGACGCCGACCTGGTCGTCGACTGCCGGTTCCTGCCCAATCCCCACTGGGTCCCCGAACTCCGCCCGATGAACGGACTGGACGCTCCCGTACGGGAGTACGTTCTCAACCAAGCGGGTGCGAAGGAGCTCCTCGACGCCTACGAGGAGGTGTTCACCATCATCGCCTCCGGCTACACCCGCGAGGGCAAGAGCTATGCCACGCTCGCCGTCGGCTGCACCGGCGGCAAGCACCGCAGCGTCGCCATGGCCGAGCAGATCGGCGGGCGGCTGCGCGACAAGGGTGGCATGGAGGTGCAGGTGAGCCATCGGGATGTGGGCCGGGAGTGAATGAAGGTCTCAAGGTCGTCGCGCTGGGTGGGGGACACGGGCTGTACGCCTCGTTGTCGGCGTTGCGGAGGGTCACCTCCCGGCTGACGGCGGTGGTGACCGTCGCCGACGACGGGGGCTCCAGCGGCCGTCTTCGCCGCGAGCTCGGTGTGCTCCCCCCGGGGGATTTGAGGATGGCCCTGGCGGCCCTGTGCGGTGACGACGAGTGGGGGCGCACCTGGAGCGAGGTCGTCCAGCACCGCTTCCGCAGCGAGGGCGACCTGCACGGCCACGCGATCGGCAACCTGCTGATCGTGGCGCTGTGGGAGCGGCTCGGCGACACGGTGTCGGGCCTCGACTGGCTCGGACGGCTGCTCGGCGCGCACGGGCGGGTGCTGCCGATGGCCTCGGTGCCGCTCGACATCGCCGCCGAGGTCGAGCTGGACGGCGAGGTGAGCACGGTGCGCGGTCAGGTGGCCTGCGCGCTCACGCCCGGCAGGGTCCGGGCCATCTCGCTGCTCCCGGAGGACCCGCCGGCGTGCCCCGAGGCCGTCCGTGCGGTCCTGGACGCCGACTGGGTGGTGTTCGGTCCCGGTTCCTGGTTCACCAGCGTGCTGCCCCACCTGAAGGTGCCCGAGCTGGCCGAGGCGCTGCACGCCACCCGCGCCCGTCGTCTGGTCGCGCTGAACCTCGCCCCGCAGGCGGGGGAGACCGACGGATTCTCCCCCCAGAAGCACCTGGAGGTGCTGCGCGAGCACGCGCCCTCCCTGGAGATCGACGTCGTCGTCGCCGACACCGGGGTGATCGACGACCGTGATGAGCTGGACAAGGCCGCGGCAGATCTCGGGGGGAGGCTGGTCCTCGCCTCCGTGGCGGACGAGGACGGCTCCCCGCGACACGATGCACAACGTCTTGCCTCCGTCCTGGACGAGATTTTCCGTGAGAAGCGTTGATCCTGGTCAGCGGTGCTCAGGAGTGCGAGAAACTTCTGTGAGCCCGATTTATCTCGGGTCGCAAGGGGTCTGTATGGGGGAGGACGAACACGCATGGCGATGACAGGTGTGGTCAAGGACGAGCTGAGCAGGCTGCCGATCCTGAAGCCTTGCTGCCGTAAGGCCGAGGTGTCGACGCTGTTGCGGTTCGCGAGCGGGTTGCACCTGGTGAGCGGCCGGATCGTGATCGAGGCCGAGCTTGACACCAACGTCACCGCTCGGCGGCTGATCAAGGACATCGGCGAGGTCTTCGGGCACAAGGCCGAGGTGCTCGTCCTGGCCCCGGCCGGGCTGCGCAAGGGCTCGCGCTACCTCGTGCGGGTCTACCGCGACGGGGAGGCGCTCGCCCGCCAGACCGGTCTGATCGACAACCACGGGCGCCCGGTCAGGGGCCTGCCCCGCCAGGTCGTCGCGGGGGCGACCTGTGACGCGGAGGCGGCCTGGCGGGGGGCGTTCCTGGCGCACGGCTCGCTGACCGAGCCGGGGCGTTCGATGTCGCTCGAGGTCACCTGCCCGGGGCCCGAGGCGGCGCTCGCGCTGGTCGGGTCCGCGCGGAGGTTGAAGATCCACGCCAAGGCGAGGGAGGTGCGCGGCGTCGATCGGGTGGTGGTCCGCGACGGCGACGCCATCGGCGCGCTGCTGACCCGGCTGGGCGCCCACGACAGCGTGCTCGCCTGGGAGGAGCGGCGGATGCGCCGCGAGGTCCGCGCGACGGCGAACCGGCTCGCCAACTTCGACGACGCCAACCTGCGCCGTTCGGCCCGTGCCGCGGTCGCGGCGGGGGCGAGGGTCCAGCGTGCCCTGGAGATCCTCGGGGAGGAGGCCCCCGAGCATCTGGTGATCGCCGGTCGCCTGAGGGTGGAGCACAAGCAGGCGTCCCTGGAGGAGCTGGGGCAGCTCGCCGACCCGCCCCTGACCAAGGACGCCATCGCCGGTCGCATCCGCCGCCTGCTGGCCATGGCCGACAAGCGGGCCCAGGACATCGGCGTTCCCAACACCGAGGCCAATCTCACCGTCGACATGCTGGCCCCTTAGGCCGTCGTCGGGATCGCACCACCGGCAGGGGCGTTCGGCCGGACCCGTGATTCAGGGCTGCTTCCTGGGCTCGAAGTAGTTCGTGTGGTCGGAGGCCTCGTCCGGCTGCGAGACGGAGGAGGCGGCGCGGGCGTCGTGTGCCTCCCGGGCGGCCTTGACGCGCCTGTTCACGAAGCTGAAGCCCGCGTAGGCGGCGACCACCCAGAACAGCAGCGAGATGGGGTCCTGGCGCAGGAGCTCGGGGAAGGCGTCGAGCACCCTGGCGAGGGCGGGGCCGTAGTCCTCGCCGGACACCTGCGCCCAGGCGATGGTGGATCCGACGATCTGGCCGAGCGCGGCGCCGGCGAGGGAGAAGAAGGCGGCGAGCGGCGGCAGCACCGGGCTGGTCGGCTTCACCGCGATCATGGCGAGGCCGACGAGGAGACCGACGCCGATGGCGGCGAAGCCGATCTCGTACCCGCTGAAGGCGATGAGCGCGCCGTAGGCCGCGGCGCCGACGGCGGTGCCCAGCAGGCCGGTGAGGATGCCAGGTAGCAGGCCGTTCGCCAGGTGTGGGTCGTTATCTGTCACAGCAGTTTCTCCTGGGGGTTGGGGTGTTTGTAGTGACGAGTCGGGCACTTTACTTGAATGGTGCGATACCTGTTCGTGGGTTAGCGAATAACGGGGCACCCCCTCAAGTGGTCTAGGCCAATTTGGGTCCGATAAGGTTCGTGGTTGAGGTTTCAGCCCGCATCAAGTCGCCGGATCCGAGAGACCGGCGCATCGACGTACGAGGAGATCGGCACCGTGACCATCCGCGTAGGCGTCAACGGATTTGGCCGCATCGGCCGCAACTTCTGGCGCGCGGTCGCTGCCAGCGGCAAGGACATCGAGATCGTGGCGGTCAACGACCTGACCGACAACGCCACGCTCGCGCACCTGCTGAAGTACGACAGCATCCTCGGCCGTCTGCCGTACGAGGTTAAGAGCACCGCCGACGAGATCATCGTCGACGGCAAGACCATCAAGGCGTTCGCCGAGCGCGACCCGGCCAAGCTGCCCTGGGGCGACCTGGGCGTGGACGTCGTCGTCGAGTCGACCGGCTTCTTCACCGACGCCAACAAGGCCCGCGTGCACGCCGAGAACGGCGCCAAGAAGGTCATCATCTCGGCTCCGGCCAAGAACGAGGACGTCACCGTCGTGATGGGCGTCAACCACGACAAGTACGACCCGGCGAACCACACGGTCATCTCCAACGCCTCCTGCACCACCAACTGCCTGGCGCCAATGGCCAAGGTCCTCAACGACACCTTCGGTATCGAGAAGGGTCTGATGACCACGATCCACGCCTACACGCAGGACCAGAACCTGCAGGACGCCCCGCACAGCGACCTGCGCCGCGCCCGCGCCGCCGCGATCAACATCGTGCCGACCTCGACCGGCGCCGCCAAGGCCATCGGCCTGGTGCTGCCCGACCTCAAGGGCAAGCTCGACGGCTACGCGCTGCGCGTGCCGATCCCCACGGGCTCGGCCACCGACCTCACCGTCGAGGTCGGCCGTGAGACCACCGTCGAGGAGGTCAACGCCGCGATCAAGGCCGCGGCCGAGGGCGAGCTCAAGGGCTACCTCAGCTACAACGAGGACCCGATCGTCTCCGCCGACATCGTGACCGACCCGGCGTCCTGCATCTTCGACGCGCCCCTCACCAAGGTGATCGGCAACCAGGTCAAGGTCGTCGGCTGGTACGACAACGAGTGGGGTTACTCCAACCGCCTCGCCGACCTCATCGAGCTGGTCGGCGCCGACCTCTGATGAAGGACATCTCCGAGTTCGACGTGGACGGTCGGCGCGTCCTGGTGCGCGCCGACCTCAACGTCCCCCTGGAGGGGGACGTCATCACCGACGACGGCCGCATCCGCGCCTCGGTGCCGACGATCAAGGAGCTCGCGGGCCGAGGCGCCCGCGTGGTCGTCGTCGCGCATCTGGGACGCCCCAAGGGCAAGCCGAACCCGGAATACTCCCTCGCCCCGGTCGCCAAGCGGCTGGGTGAGCTCCTGGGTGCCGACGTCGCCTTCGCGACCGACGTGGTCGGCGAGTCCGCCCAGGCCGTCGTGGAGGCCCTCCAGGACGGCCAGGTGGCGCTTCTGGAGAATCTGCGCTTCGAGGCGGGCGAGGAGTCCAAGGACGACGAGGAGCGGGCCGCCTTCGCCGCCAAGCTCGCCGCCTTCGCCGACGTCTACGTGGGCGACGGCTTCGGCGCGGTGCACCGCAAGCACGCCAGCGTCTACGACGTGCCCGGTCTGCTGCCGCACGCCGCGGGCCGGCTCGTCCTGGCCGAGGTCGAGGTGCTCAGGAAGCTGACCGACGAGACCGAGCGGCCGTACGCCGTGGTGCTCGGCGGCGCCAAGGTCTCCGACAAGCTCGGCGTGATCGGCAACCTGCTCACCAAGGTCGACCGGCTCCTCATCGGCGGCGGCATGGCCTACACCTTCCTCAAGGCCCAGGGCTACGAGGTCGGCAAGTCGCTGCTCCAGGAGGACCAGCTCGACAAGGTGCGGGGCTTCCTCGACGAGGCGCGCAAGCGCGAGGTCGAGATCGTCCTGCCGGTCGACGTGCTCGCGGCCGTCGAGTTCGCCGAGGACGCCGAGTACGAGGTGGTCGACGCCACCGCGATCCCGGCCGACCGCGAGGGGCTCGACATCGGCCCGCGCACCCGCGAGCTGTTCGCGGGCAAGCTGGCCGACGCCAGGACGGTGTTCTGGAACGGCCCGATGGGCGTCTTCGAGTTCGAGGCCTTCTCCGGGGGAACTCGCGCGGTCGCCGAGGCGTTGATCGCCTCTGAGGCCTTCACCGTCGTCGGCGGTGGAGACTCGGCCGCGGCCGTGCGCAGGCTCGGCCTGGCGGAGGACGGGTTCTCCCACATCTCCACCGGTGGCGGTGCCAGCCTCGAATACCTGGAGGGCAAGACCCTCCCCGGACTCGTGGCGCTGGAGCGGTAGAAAGTGAACGCACGCGACGAGCGGAGCGGCCGGTCGACGACCGACGCCGCCCGCCCAGTGAACAAGGAGTGGTGAGCGAACGATGAGCACACCTCGTAAGCCGCTCATGGCCGGCAACTGGAAGATGAACCTCAACCACCTTGAGGCCATCGCGCACACCCAGAAGCTCGCCTTCGCGCTGAACGACAAGGACTTCGACCGGGTCGAGGTGGCCGTGCTGCCGCCGTTCACCGACCTGCGCAGCGTGCAGACCCTGGTGGACGGCGACAAGCTGCGGATCGTCTACGGCGCGCAGGACCTGTCACAGCACGACGGCGGCGCCTACACCGGCGAGGTCTCCGGGGCGATGCTCTCCAAGATCGGCTGCACCTTCGTGCTCGCGGGTCACTCGGAGCGCCGCCAGTATCACCGCGAGGACGACGACGTCGTCAACGCCAAGGTGCAGGCGGCCTACCGCCACTCGCTCACCCCCATCCTGTGCGTGGGGGAGGGCCTGGAGGTGCGCAGGGCGGGCGACCAGGTGGCCCACAGCGTCGCGCAGCTCGACGGCGCGCTCCGCAAGGTGAGCGCCGAGCAGGTCGCCTCCATCGTGCTCGCCTACGAGCCGGTGTGGGCGATCGGCACCGGCGAGGTGGCCACCCCGGACGACGCGCAGGAGGTCTGCGGGGCACTCCGGGCGCGACTCGCCGAGCTGTACGACGCAGAAGTGGCCGCCGGTGTCCGTATCCTTTACGGTGGGTCGGTCAAGTCTGACAACATCGCGGGCATCATGGCGCAGCCTGATGTCGACGGTGCCCTGATCGGTGGCGCGAGCCTCGATCCCGGGGAGTTCGTCAAGATTTGCCGTTTCGGCGAATTGTCGAACTGACTGAGCCATTCGGTGGGTGCGACTTGACAGCACGTCATACCCTCTTAGAGCAGGTTTGAATCGTCACGCCATCGGCGTACACAAGGGTCGTGCCCGGACGCGGGTCACGCGCACATAGGGAACAGGTCAACGGTGACAATCGGAATCTCCATCGCCCTCATCCTGTCGAGCTTGCTGATGATGCTGCTCGTCCTGCTCCACAAGGGCAAGGGCGGTGGCCTCTCGGATCTGTTCGGTGGCGGTTTCTCGTCGTCGTTCGGAGGCTCCTCGGTGGTGGAGCGCAACCTTGACAGGCTCACCGTCATCACCGGTGTCGTCTGGTTCGTCTGCATCATCGCGCTGGGCCTGCTTCTGCGGCCCTGACCTGGCTTCGACAGGCGTGACAGTGGTTCAGTCCCCGCATCCCCAAGCGGCGGGGCCATCGAGCAAGGAGTTCATCCGTGGGTAGTGGCAACGCGATCCGTGGCAGCCGTGTCGGTGCCGGCCCGATGGGGGAGGCGGAGCGCGGCGAGGCGGCCCCCCGTGTGCGGGTGCCTTTCTGGTGCGCGAACATGCACGAGACGCGCCCCAGTTTCGCCAGCGACGCGGCCGTCCCCGAGTTCTGGGACTGCCCCCGGTGTGGTCTCCCCGCCGGTCAGGACGAGGCGAACCCGCCCGCCCCGCCGCGTAACGAGCCTTACAAGACGCACCTCGCGTACGTGAAGGAACGCCGCAGCGACAAGGATGGCGCGCAGATCCTCGCCGAGGCCCTGGAGCGGCTGCGCTCCTCCTCACGCCCGATCTACTAGCCGGTCCCTCGGGTCCCGGACCCTCGGGGACGGCTCGACGGCGAGTACGCGGAAAGACCTCCGCGGGTGGAATCCACCCGCGGAGGTCTTTCCGCGTTCCGGGGGTTTTCGCGATCGCCGGGAACCGCTTACCGGGCCGGCCCCGCGCCCTCTCGGCGAACTCCGGTGTCGTGGATGGTGAGGGATGTCCTGGGTAGGGGCTGAAAAGATACCCCCGCATAGATATGAGCAGGTGGGGGATCGACATCGCCCTGGAGGTGGTCCCATGAAGGAGCAGCCAGGTACGCACGACCATCCGAAGAGCGCGCTGAACCTGCGGCTCGTTCTGGCGATCTTCGGCCTGGTGGTCTGCACGGTTCTGGCGGTGTTCGCGGCTCAGGGCGGATTCACCCTGCTCACCGTGGCCCTCGCCGTCCTGGCGGCCGTCGCGGTGGTGGACATCGTGGTGGTCGGGATCAGGATCGCCCGCAGGCGCCGACGCGGTGAGCGGCACACCCTGTTCGAATGAACCGTCCCCTCCGGCCTTCCCGGCGGGCTCCCGTCTTCCTGGCGGGGTCCGTGGCGGAGGACGGATGCCCCGAAGACGACGAAAGCCCGGCCGGGGCCGGGCTTATCCGGAGACGGCGCTCTCAACCCGGTCCCTGGCCGGGTTGAGCAGCCGTCGCGCTGATCTCACATCCATCTGTCTATGGCCTGTTGGGATAGTCGGGCCTGTTGGGGTAGTCCGGCCGGTTGGGCATGTCCGTTCGACCGGGCATGTCCGTCCTGTGGGAGGTGTCTCCTCGGTGGGACATATTCCCCTTGTGTGACATTCCGGCCATCTTCTTGGATCCCATCGCCACCGCTCCCAGACCGAGCAGGAGGATGACGATCCCGGTGACGACGTTGTTCCAGATGGTTCCCCTCGTCGCCGAGCCGGTGATCCAGGGAGCGATGATGGTCCAGATTCCGATGACCGGCGCGACCCAGCTGACCCCGTAGGTCCGGCCGTAGGCGGACGCGAAGGCCAAAGCCAGCGCGGCGACCGCGATACCGGTGACGAGGTTGCTCACCGAGAGCCTGGACAGGCCGTTGAAGCCGACCACCCAGGGTGAGATCGCCAGATACAGGCCCGCCAGAAGGCCCAGTCCTTCGATGGCCTGGGCCACCGAACTGGAGCCCGCTCGTTCGTACCTTTCCCGCATCTCGATGAGATCGGGGTGATGCTCCAGGCTTGCGGGTCTCGTCATGACCCATGCCCCCTTCCGGTTTCACGCGAAATACGATCCGCTGTGAAAGCGAACTCCTACCGATATACCCGACATAAGCTCTAAAGAGCCCAAATGGCTACAAATCTAGATAATGAAATCCTTAGGCTGCGGAGATCCGACATAGCCCTCAGGCGCCCTGTCCAGGGCTTACACCACGATGTGTGTACGGATACGGGGAGCAGGGACATAGGCGATCGGAGGCCCATCCCGGGCGGGCTCCGGTCCTGCGCCAGAAGATGTGATGACCACGGCCAGTGGACTGCCCGTCGTCTCAGAGGCGCTGCGCCTGGCGCCTGCTGCGGGTGGCGGACACACACGTCGGGCGACACGGATATCGTCGCGGTGCGGGATCTCCACAAGCGGCTAGGGATGTTTCCGCCCCCATCGACGTCCACGGCCGAGGCGCCACCACGTGACCAGATTCAACTTCCGCGCCAGAGCCGTGAGGTTCCCCCGTATCCCCACCGGCCGTCACGGACTCGACCCGCTCACCTCGGTGCGCTCGCTTCGTACCGCGCTGGAGAGGCTCCGCGCGCTGCGGCCCGGTTTCTACCGGGCCAACGTGACGGCCCACCTGGAGCGGGGAGCGTTCTTCCCCGAGTCGTTCCCCGGGTCGAGCCCGCCGCCCGAGGAACTGCTCATCCATGACGAGGAAGCCGAGCCGCCCGCCGGTGCGGTCAGCCGCAGTCACAGTTGCAGCACTCGCAGCAGTCGCAGCACCCGGAGCAGCCGTTGCAACACTGTCCGCAGGCGTCGCAGCCGGTGGGGTCGCAGCGCTCGCCGCACGACCGGTAGCGGTCCTCGTCCCACGGCGGCCGGTACAGTCCGCAGGTGCAGCAGGCCGCCGACATGCACAGCAGCGACAGCAGCCCGCCGGGATCGGGCTTCAGCCGCGGGTCACGAGGGGGTGCCTCGGGGCTCTCCCGCTCGGCCTCGGCGAAGATCCGATCGACGGCACGGCCGGTCTCGGCGACCAGCAGGGCGTTGACCAGGCGACGTCGCTCCAGGTCCAGTTCGGCCATCGCGAGGCGCAGTCCGTGCACGGCGTCGTCGCAGTGCCGCCGCGCGGCGGCCAGGTCGGTGCCCGAGGCCGTCAGCGGGTTGTAGGCCCCGTGGTCGCGGTCGCGGGCGAGGTCTTCGACGGCGTCCAGCAGGTGTGCCAGGCGGCCGAAGTAGCGTCCGGCCTCCTCCAGGGTCTCCCGGTTGTGCGGCTTGCCGGCCAGTACGGCGGTGTGCCCGAAGGCGGCGGCGACCGCGGCCTCGGTGGGGGCGGTGAGCTGGAGCAGGCTCGGGTTCGGCAGCCGTTCCAGCCGGGTCTGCTCCTCGACCGCGGCGAGGAGCGGGGCGGGATCGAATCCGAGGGCGGCGGCCGTACCCGATCCGGCGGCCGACCAGCGCGCGGCCACCCGCCCGGCGCCGGCCGCCACCAACCGGCGGGCGTAGACGCCGTCGCCGTCCTCGACGTGGTCCTTGACCTTCCCCGCGGCCAGGATCAGCGAGACCGCGGCGGCGAGCCGTACCCCCTCGGCCTGGGCGACGTCCGCGCCCTTGAACCCGCGCAGCGCGCAGGCGGCCGCACGCCGGTACGGGGAGGGGGCCGGTGCCTGTGCCTCGGTGAGCACGGACACCAGCAGGCCGTCGTAGTTGGTCACCAGCCGGGAGGCGTGCCCGTGCTCATCCCGCAGGGCCAGGCAGAGCCCGCACAGGTGCGCCATCCACTCCTTGAACAGCCCGCCGCACATCCCGTGCCTGCATGGGCGAACGATCCCAAACATATGCCCCTCTTCCGCCTGCGACCGATGCCCAGCCTGGCGGCCCCCACTTGTCGCACACTTGCGGATGGCGGGTCAGCCTGTCAGAGCGCCCATGCCGCTCCGGGATCTTGGACTCGTTATCGGGGTCGCGAAACGTACATTATCGGTCTGATGTTTCTCGTAAGCCGTTTTATCGGTCACTGCCGATCCCGGCGAGCAGGTTCCGGACGAGGGCTTCGGCGAACTCGTCGGTGAGAGGCTGGTCGGGGATGAGGAGGCGGTGGTAGCAGGCGCCCCAGAGCTGGTCGACGACCACCTCGGGGTCGACGTCCTCGCGTAGCTGCCCGCGCCGCTTGGCGCGCTCCAGTGCCTCGACGGCGAGTGCTCTGCGCGGTGCCGAGTAGCGTTCGCGGAGCAGCGCCGACAGCTCGGGGTCGGTCTGGGCGTGGCCGACGAGCTCGGGCATCACGCGTCCGGCCTGGGTGTCGCGCATCAGGTGGACGAAGGCCCGCAACTGCGCGGTGAGGTCGGCGGCGATGTCCCCGGTGTCGGGGAAGGCCAGGGTGGGGCCGACGGCGGCGAAGTAGCCGTCCAGCGCGAGCGCCCCCTTGGACGGCCACCACTTGTAGAGCGTCACCCTGCTCGCGCCCGCCAGTGCCGCGACCCGTTCGATGGTGAAGGCGGCCATCCCCTCGGTGAGCAGGAGTTCGCCGGCCGCCCGCAGGATCTCACGGCGCACCTCGGCGGCCGGGCGGCGTCCGCGTCCGCGACGCGCGGGCGCGGGGAATTGCTGCGTCACCGTCCACCTCCATGGAATATATGGACATTGTGTTTACATTCATATATATACATAGTGTACATAAGTTCTTGGAGGAGTGACCGATCATGAGCAGCACAGCAGCCCGCGTCGCCGTCGTCACCGGAGGCTCACGCGGCATCGGGCGCCAGGTCGTGGGCAGGCTCGCCGCCGACGGCTACGCGGTCGTGGTCAACTACGCGAGCAACGACACCGAGGGCAAGGCCGTCGTCGCGGAGGTCGCCGACGAGGGCGGCCGGGCGATCGCGGTCCGAGCCGACGTCGGTGACGAGCGGGCGGTCGCGGAGCTCTTCGACACGGCCGAACGGACCTTCGGCGGCGTCGACGTCGTCGTGCACGCCGCCGGGATCATGAACCCGCCCACCCCGGTCGCCGAACTCGACCTGGACGTGCTGGACCGCGTGCTCCGCGTCAACGTACGCGGCACCTTCGCCGTGGCCCAGCAGGCCGCCAGGAGGCTGCGCGAGGGCGGCGCGCTGATCACCTTCTCCACCTCGGTGATCGGACTGGCCGCGCCCGGTTACGGCGCCTACGCCGCATCCAAGGGCGCCGTCGAAGGGCTCACCCTCATCCTCGCCCGCGAGCTGCGCGGCAGGGACGTCACGGTCAACACCGTCGCCCCCGGGCCCACCGCCACCGATCTCTTCCTGGAGGGCAAGGACGAGGAGACCGTCGCCAGGCTGGCCGCCCAGCCGCCGCTGGAGCGGCTGGGCCGGCCCGCGGACATCGCCGAGGCGGTTGCCTTCCTCGCCGGCCCCGCCCGCTGGGTCAACGGCCAGGTGCTGCGGGTCAACGGCGGAATCATCTGAGCCGAGACCGGTCAGGAAAGGGACCTGCCGCCTGTCGTACATCGATCCAGGGCGGAGACGACACCGCTCATCGCCGTGGTGGCCGTCGGCGGTGCCGGCTCACGGGGGCGCGCACGCGAGGCCGATGACATCGGTGTTCCTCGCCCCCCGTTCGAAGGCCAGGGAGTATCCACACGCCCCGAGCGCGTTCTTCATCAGCCGTTCGGCCTCGGCGTGGGCGTCGTGAAACGGCCGCAGGCCGATGAGCGCCACCCCGGTCGTACGCCGTAGCCGGTGCGCGGCGCCGAGTAGCTCGGCGGCACGGTCGTGACGGCCGGTGGCGGCGACGGTCCAGGCGAGTGTCTCAAGGCCCCACACCGGTCCCCAGCGGTCGTCGATGTCGTACTGGCGGCGCAGCGAGTCGCGGAACAGGGTGGCGGCCCGTACCGGGTCGCCGTGGCGCGACTCGGCGAGACCGAGGCCCCACAGCGCCCAGGAGTGGGCCCAGGTTCCGCCGAGGGCCTCGGCGTCGGCGAGGTAGGCCTCGGCGGCGGTGACGGCGAGCTCCCGGTCTCCGAGAAAGGCGCAGGCCATCGCCCAGAGCATGGTGGCCATGTGGGCGTCACCGATCGCGCCGTCGGCGAGGAACCGGTCTCTCGCCTGCGCCAGCAGCGGGATGGAGCGAGGGCTGCCGTGGACGAGCATCGCGTGGGCGCCCTCGACGCAGGTGACGGCGGCCGGGACGTCGGTGTCGGGGAGCTGTGCGGCGAGGCGGCGGCAGCGGGCCATGAAGGCGTCGGCACCCTGCCTGTCGCCCTGGCAGAGGGCGATCCAGGCGACCATGGCCACCGCGCCGACCTGGAGGGGGTCCGGCCGGCGGGGGGAGAGCGCGAGCCCGCGCTCCAGCCAGTGACGGCCCTCGCCGATGGTGCTGTTGAAGAACCAGAACCGGGTCCTGGTGAGGTTGACGGTGATCTCCAGACCGCTCCGCGCCTCGCCCGGCTCGGTGAGGCAGAAGTCCAGTGCCGCCCGCAGGTTGGGGAGCTCCTGCCGCAGTCGTGACAGCCATCCGACCTCGTGAGGGCCGCACCAGTCGGCCGCGGCCCGTGCGGCGGTGCTCCGATAGTGGTCACGGTGACGCCGCCGCATCACGGTCTCCTGGCCGAGGTCGATCAGGCGCCGCCTGCCGTACCGGCGGATGGTCTCCAGCAGGCTGTAGTGCGTCCTGCCGTCCTGGCCGTTCACGACGAGGATCGACTTGTTCGCCAGGCCCGTGAGGAGGTCGAGGACGTCGTGGCGGTCGATGCCCGTCCCCGAGCACACCACCTCGGCCGCCTCCAGGTCGAACTCACCGGCGAAAACCGACAACCGGGCCCACAGCAGCCGTTCGTGTTCGGTGCACAGGTCGTGGCTCCAGTCGACGACGCCGCCCAGGGTCCGGTGGTGGCGTGGGGAGTTCTCGGCGTCGGTGTCGGCGAGCAGCCGGAAGCGGTCGTCCAGCCGGTCGAGTATCTCCTGGACGGAGAGCGTTCCCAGCCGGACCGCGGCCAGCTCGATCGCGAGTGGCACGCCGTCCAGCCGTCCGCACAGCTGCGCGACGACGTCGCGGTTGTGCCGTGTGATCTGGAAGTCCGGTGCCGAGGCCGCGGCGCGGTCGGCGAGCAGCTTCACCGCCTCGTAGTGGGTCAGCGCCGGCTCGGCGTCCGCGTCCGCCGATGTCGTGGGCGGTACGGAGAGGGGCGGTACCGGCAGGACGTGCTCGCCCTGGACGCCGAGCCGCTGCCGGCTGGTGGCGAGCACCCGCAGACCGGGCGCCGAGCGCAGGAGCGCGGTCACCAGCGTCGCGGCGGCGTTCACCAGGTGCTCGCAGTTGTCCAGCACCAGCAGTGTCCTGCTGTCGCTCAGGTGCTCGACGAGGATGTCCAGGCAGGGGCGCGCGGAGTGGTCGCGGATTCCGAGAGCCTGGGCCACGGTCCGGTCGAGCAGAGCGGGGTCGGTCAGCGGGGCGAGGTCGGCGATCCACGCTCCGCCCGGGAAGGTGGGCGACACCTGCGCGGCCAGTCGCAGCGCCAGCCGGGTCTTGCCGACTCCGCCCACCCCGGTCAGCGTGACCAGGCGGCTGGTCTCCAGTAGCCGCGCGGCGTCGTCGAGCTGCCGCTGTCTGCCCACGAACGTGGTCATCTCGCCGGGGAGGTTGCCGGAAGATCTCCTGGCGGTGAGCGCGGGATCGTCGTCGAGAATCCGCTGGTGCAGTTTCCGCACCTCAGTGCCGGGGTCGACGCCGAGCTCCTCGGCGAGGACCTCGCTGAGGGAGTGGTAGCAGCGCAGAGCCTCGGCCTGGCGTCCCGATCTGCACAGCGCGAGCATCCGCTGCGCCCAGAACCGCTCTCTGAGCGGATACGCGGCGGTCAGCCGGCGCAACTCGGCGAGCACCTCCTCGTGGCGGCCCAGTGCGAGGTCGGCCTCGATGCGGGACTGAAGCGCGTCCAGCCCGCGCTCGGCCAGCACGGGCACGACCTCCCGCCGCAGGGTCTCGGACGGCACGTCCTGCAGTGGCTCCCCGCGCCACAACCCCAGGGCCTCGGCCAGCAGCGCGGCGGCCCGCTCCGTCGCGTCCGCGGCGAAGGCGGCCCTGGCACGGAGGGTGAGGGCCTCGAAGCGGTGCAGGTCGAGCCGGTCGTCGGCCACCCTGAGCAGATAACCTCGCGGGCAGGTGAGCAGCGGGCCCTCGTCCCCGGCGCACCCCAGCAGGCGCCTGATCCGCAACACGTAGTTCTGCAGGGTGTTTCTCGCCCCTCCGGGCGGGTCGTCTCCCCACAAATGGTTCGTCAACGTCTCGACGGAGACCGTCTTGTTGGCGTCGAGCAACAGCGAGACGAGCAACGTCCGCAGCTTGGCCGCCCGGATCGGCACCGGGACGCCGTCCCGCAGCACCTCGAACGGCCCCAGAATCCTGAACTCGAGATCCGAGCCTTCCGTTTCCATTACTCAATGTAATCATAAAATCGCCATTCGTGATCAGGGATGTACGTCAAATGTGCCTTGAATGCGCGGCAATCGCTTGGCGTGACAGGCTCCCGCGAAGGTCAACTGTGACTCTGGGTAATTGTGAAGTGACTGTCGGGTGAGTGACCTGCGGAACGGTGTGTGACGGCGGGGCGACATGTCCCGCTGATCCTCACGCGACAGGAAGGGCATCTCATGTTCAAGCGCGTAACCGGGATCGTGGCGGCGGTGATCGCGGCGGCGGTGATGGTCACCGCCGCTCCCGCTCCCGCCGGCGCGATCTCGTTCTCCCGGGAGCTCGCGGCCGCGGCGCGGGTCGCGGGCGTCTCGGAGGCGACGGCCCGCTCCATGGCGATGTCGCTGGTGAGCAGCGACCCGCAGGACGAGTACCGCTTCCCCGACGAGGAGTTCCAGGACGCCCCCCGCTCCTGGAGCGCGATCGTGGCGTTCGTCAAGAGGTTCTGGCGCCAGATCGTCGACGCGGCGAAGGCCGCCGGCGAGTGGGTGTGGTGGAAGGCGGGCAGGTGCGCCACCGGTGCCGTGAGCGAGGTCTGGAACAGGTTCGGCACGGACCTGACCGACCCGCAGGCGGTGCTGGCCGTGGCTGTCTACGGGTGCCTGAAAGGGCTGCGCGGCTGATCGTCCCGTCCCCTGGGTGGCATCCCCGATCGCCGGACCGGGGGTGCCGCCCCTGAGTTCGGGAAGTGGTGGGCGGCCTGCCGGGTCTCGCTCGCGTGTCGGATGGTCCGGGGCTCGCCGTGCGCCCTGTGATGTCCCGGGGGCGCCCGGTTCCTGATCTCCGCAGAGGTGGTCGATTCACCGATATCTAGCTCGATAGATGTCGAAATTATCCTGATCAAGACAGGATGCCCATCCATAGACATTTCGTACTTCCGACCCATAACATCAAGCCTTCTTGGGGCAGTCTTTACTGTCCCTTGAACTTTGGTCGGGGTTTTTTCCCGCCCCGAACTGATCGTTCTGGAAGGTTTTTGATGTCTGTACCACCTCTGGCGACGGGCCCTGGGGCGCCGGCCAACCTCCGCAGTTCGAGATCGACGCGTCGCGGCGCGGCGGCGCTGGGTCTCGCCGTCGCCATGACCCTGGCCGGGGTCGCGGCGCCCTCGGCCTCCGTCGGCGCGGCCGCCGACCCCTCCGTCGGACCGGTCTTCGTGGACGGCATGGCCCAGCCGGTGTTCTCGTCGAACCGCAACGACTGGATCCGCGAGGAGATGTGGGTCGAGACCTCGATCGACAGTGACGGCGACGGGCGGAACGACCGGGTACACGCCGAGGTCACCCGGCTGCGGGAGACGGAGACCGCCGGTCTGAAATCACCCGTCGTGTACGAGGTGAGCCCCTACTACGCGGGCGGCAACGCGGTCGCGAACCACAACGTCGACCACGAGCTCCACGAGGCGCTCCGCCCGGGCAAGGGCTGGATGAACCGCGGTGGTTCGGTGAAGGACCCGGCGGCCGACGAGCGGCTCGCCGCCGCCGGTGTGGCCGAGGCGGCCAGGGGTGACGAGGCCGTCACGGGCACCGGGCCGCAGCCCGTCATCAGCACCAGCCACGAGGCCAACTGGCTGCCTCGCGGTTTCGCGGTGGTACACGCCGAGTCACTGGGCAGCGGTAAGTCCGACGGCTGTCCCACCACCGGTGGGCGCAACGAGACCATCGGCGCGAAAGCGGTCGTCGACTGGCTGAACGGTCGCGCGAAGGCGTACGACGCCGCGGGCAGAGAGGTCAGCGCCACCTGGACGACCGGCAAGGTCGGCATGATCGGCACGTCGTACAACGGCACCCTGCCCAACGCGGTCGCGAGCACCGGCGTCGAAGGCCTCGAGGCCATCGTGCCGATCTCGGCGATCTCCAACTGGTACGACTACTACCGCGCGAACGGCGCCGTCGTCGCGCCGGGCGGCTACCAGGGCGAGGACGCCGACGTGCTCGCGGAGTACGTCTACACCCGCGCGGACAGGCAGGCGTGCCGGAGCGTCATCGAAGGGCTCGCCAAGGAGCAGGACCGGGTCACCGGCGACTACAGCGCCTTCTGGGACGAGCGCAACTACCTGAACGACGTCGACAAGGTCCGCGCCGCGACGCTGGTCGCGCACGGGCTCAACGACTGGAACGTCAAGACCAAGCACGCCGCGCAGTGGTACGAGGCGCTCAAGGCGCGCGGAGTGCCGCACAAGATCTATCTGCACCAGGGCGGGCACGGCGGCTCCCCGAGTGTCAACGTGCTCAACCGCTGGTTCACCCGCTACCTGTGGGGCCAGCAGAACGGCGTGGAGAACGACCAGCGGGCGCTGATCCAGCGCGAGAACAGGACGCTGGTGGAATACCCCGAGTGGCCCGAACCGGCCGCGGCGGACACCGAACTCAACCTGGCGCCCAGCACGGACGGCACCGCGGGTGCCCTCACCGCCGACAAGACCCGCCAGGGCAAGCCGGTGACCGAGACGATCGTCGACGACGCCTCGAAGCGGGCACTGGCCCTCGCCGACGCCGTGACGTCCCCCAACCGCCTGGCCTACAAGTCGGGGGCGCTGACCGACGCTGTCCGGCTCAGCGGCACGCCGCAGGTGTCACTGCGGATGTCCTTCGGCCAGCCGGCCGCCAACGTCACGGCGCTGCTCGTCGACTACGACCAGAACGGCAAGGCGAAGATCATCACTCGCGGCTGGACGGACCCGCAGAACCGTAAGTCGATCTCGAAGACCGAGCCGGTCAAGCCGGGCAGCCCGTACCGCCTCGACTTCGACATGCAGCCGCACGACTACGTGTTCGCGGCGGGGCACCGCATCGGCGTCGTACTGCTGTCGAGCGACTACGAGTACACCATCCGGCCCACCCCCGGGGCGAAGCTGCACCTCGACACGACGAAGAGCACGGTCACGCTGCCGCTCGTCGGCGGGGCGGCCGCGTTCACCGCGGCGAACGGCTGATCCGTCGCTCCCCTCGACAGGGCGAGGTCGCCCTGTCGAGGGGAGCATGCCTCATGAGGTGGCGGGCCCCGGGTGTTCGGGGGCGGGCCGACGGATGGGGGTGAAGAGCGCGACCGTCGCGAGCAGGAGGCAGGCGGTGCCCGCGAGCAGGCAGATCACGGTGACGCCGTAGCCGCCCGCACCCCAGGTCAGGACGGCCGCGCCCACCGGGCCCAGGGAGAAGTGGATCGTCCAGAACGCCGAGGTGACGCGGCCCAGCAGATGGTCGGGAGTCACCTGCTGGCGCAGGGACATCGAGCAGATCCCGGCCACGCTGACGCCGCAGAGATAGACGGCCATCAGGGCGGCGATCACCGGGACGCGGCCCGAGAGTCCGACGCCCGCCATCGCGAGCCCGCTCGTCGCGAGGGCGCCGATCCAGGTCACGCCGAAACCGAGCCTGCGGCGGACGGGCGCCACGAGCACGGCCCCGGCGATCGTGCCCACCGCGGCGACCGCGAGGACCGTGCCGACGGTGCCGTCGGAGCGGCCCAGGTCGTGCTTCAGGTGGTAGATCAGCACGTCGGTCATGCCGAGCGTGAAGAAGATGAAGAAGGAGAGCAGGATCGTCAGGGAGCGCAGCACCGGGTGCCGCCAGAGGAACCGGGCACCGGCCAGCATCTCCTGCCAGGGCCGCTGGCGCGGCGGGGCCGTCGCACCGGCCTCGGGCCGCCTGAACCGGACGAAGTACAGGCCCGCCGCCGACAGCGCGAAGCTCGCCGCGTTGATGGCGATCGCCGCGGTCGGGCCGAACTGCCCGGAGACCACGCCGGCGAGCAGTGGGCCGCCGACACCGGCCGCCGCCGCGGTCGCGTAGAGCCGTCCGTTCGCCTCGGTGATGCGGTCGCCCTCGACCAGGTTGCGCACCGCGGTCACGTAGGTGACCTGGAAGACCATCCCGATCGCCTCGCTGAGCGGCAGCACCACGTACAGCAGCCAGACCTGCGGGCCGAACGCCCAGACGAGCGGGATGAGCCCGTACAGCGCCAGACGGGCGAGATCGCAGCAGATGAGCAGGGTGCGCCGGTCGAGCCGGTCGGCCAGGATGCCGGCGAAGATCCCGGCGAAGACCGACGCGGCACCGGCCACGCCGGTCAGCAGGCCCATCTGCGCGACCGACCCGGTCACGTTCAGCACCAGCAGCGGGATGGCGATGTAGGCGAACGAGTCCCCGGCGACGGAGAGCGTCTGGGAGCCCCAGAAGACGTTGAAGTTGCGGTCGCGCCACAGCGGGCGCCCGCCCCCGGTCTCCGGCCCCCCTGCCTGCGTCACGGGGTGACTATCGCTCATCCCGGGCGGGTTTTTCCACTGATTAAAGGATCATCTGGGAGCCGTTCCGGGGCTCGTGTCCGGGTGAGGCCCGGTGACGGGCCGGTCGCGGCCGGCAGGGCTCGGAGGTGGCGCGCTTCGATGCGACGGACGCAGAGCGGGCGTCGATCGAGCCGTATCCGCCGGTGGCGGCTACCGGGCCTTCGATCCGGAGCGCTACCGGCAGCACGACACCGTCGATTCCACCTCGGCAGGTGACGTGATCGGTCGGCAAGGCCGCGTTGAGCATGGTCATGGAGGTGGATTTTCCGGGATCTACTTCGTGTGAACTGTCAGGACCCCAGCGAGATCGATGTCGCTGGAGCTGCCGCCGAAGCCGGACTCCGAGATCAGTCGAGCTCCCAGGACGGCGCTCCAGAAGGTCCGTGCCTCGACGAGGGCGGGACGATCGATGACCCAGTCATGGCGCTCCAGGACCGCGGTGAGGTAACGCTCCGCCAGGCGGAAGAGCAGGTCGAGGTTGTGTTGCGCCAGCGGCTGCAACTCGGGCCGATGCCGTGTGACCGACATCGCCTGGACGGCGATCGGTACGGCCGGCAGTGCCAGCGCGGTGCGTGCCATCGCCTCGCGAAACGCCCTGGGGGTGCGCTGCCGGTGTCCGACCGGTTTGAGGCGTTCGGCGTCGCGGAGCAGCATCAGGAACGCCGCGTGGACGAACAAGGCGTCCTTGGAACCGAAGTAGTAGGTGATCTGGTTCGGGTGGGCGCCGGCCGCGGCCGCGATCTCGGCCACGCTCACTGAGCCGAAGTGCCGTCCGGCGAAGAGCGTCACAGCCTGTTCGAGAAGCTGCGCCCGGGTGCGTCGGCCGCGGCTTCGTGGGGGATCGCTCGTGGACACCCTATATTTGTATGCGATACAACTCCACGAGATCAAGCTCGGACACCGTTTCCGTGGTGAGGAGATCGACATGAGCGTTCAGGACGTCGTTGTCACCGGCCTGGGGGCGACCACACCTCTCGGCGGGGACGTCACCTCTCTGTGGGAGGGACTCCTCGCCGGGCGCTCCGGTGTCCGCCGGATCGACGACCTCGTGGCTCCGTTCGCCCACGCGGGTGAACTGCCCGTGAAGATCGCCGCCCCCATGGCGGTCTCCCCCGACGAGGTGCTGCCCCGTGTCACGACCCGGCGCATGGACCGCTGCCAGCAGGCCGCGCTCGTCGCCGCCCAGCAGGCCTGGACCGACGCCGCCGCGCCCGCGGTCGACCCGGAGCGCCTCGCGGTGGTGATCGGCACCGGCATCGGCGGCATCAACACCCTACTGAACCAGGACGATCTGATCGAGGAGAAGGGGCCCCAGCGGATCTCTCCCCTCGCCGTCCCCATGCTGATGCCGAACGGACCGGCCGCCTGGATCAGCCTGGAGTACGGTGCCCGCGCCGGCGCGTACACACCTGTCTCGGCGTGCGCGTCGGGCGCCGAAGCCCTCGCCTTCGCCGCCCGGCTCATTCGGTCCGGTGAGGTCGACGTCGTCATCGCCGGCGGCACGGAAGCCGCCATCACGCCGTTGACCATCGCCGGTTTCGCCCAGGTGCGCACGCTGTCGAAGCGCGACGACGACCCCGAGCGCGCCTCACGGCCGTTCGACGTCGACCGTGACGGCTTCGTACTCGGCGAGGGCGCCGGCGTCATGATCCTGGAGCGGGCGGACTTCGCGGCCGCGCGGGGCGCCCGCCCGATCGGCCGGTTGGCCGGGTTCGGCATCACCTCGGACGCCCATCACATCACCGGCCCGGACCCGGCGGGCTCCGGCCAAACCCAGGCGATCCTCAGGGCCGTCTCGTCCGCCGGACTCCGGCCGGCGGACGTCGATCACGTCAACTGCCACGCCACGTCCACCGTCGTGGGCGACGTCGGCGAAGCCTCCGCGATCCAGCGGGCGCTCGGGAACGATGTCGTCCTCACCGCACCCAAGTCCAGCCTCGGTCACCTCGTCGGCGCCGCCGGCGCGGTGGAGGCGATCATCACCCTGCTGTCGGTCGCCAACAGCGTCATCCCGCCGACCCTCAACCTTGACCGGAAATCCCCCGACGTCGAACTTGAGGTCGTCAGTGGCGAGCCCCGCAAACAGCACCTCGGCGCGGCGGTGTGCAACTCCTTCGGGTTCGGCGGCCAGAACGTCTCTTTGCTGTTCACCGCCCCTTGACCCTGTCCCCACAGGGGCCGGTCTGCGGAGCGAGCCCGCTCCTCACCCGGCGCCGCGATGCACATCCGCGGCGCCGGAGTCGTACCGGCTCAGTGGATCGGTGGAAGGTCGAAGGATTCCCGCAGGTACGGCTCTCTTACGGAGGCGCAGGACTCCAGGGGGAGTCGTCCAGCGCGAAGGAGAGGTAGCGCTCGGCGGAGCGGCGGACGGCCTCGGCGCCGTCGGCGCGCACGATCCGCTTCCACCAGCCGCCGTAGACGCGGTCGAAGGCGTACGGCTCCAGCAATGACAGGGCGCGGCGGACGGTCGCGGGGCGCTCGGGGATCAGGTTGGGATAGCTGTACATGAAACTGACCCAGCGGCGGTCCTGGACGACCTGGAGGATGTCGCCGGAGAACAGCGAGCCCCGGCCGTCCTCGGCGTCGCGCCAGTGCATGACCTGGCCGCCGTCGAAGTGCACGCCCGCGTTGACCAGCGTCACCCCTTCGAGGATCTCGTGGGTGTCGCCCTCCCAGAAGAGCACCGACTCGTCGGGACGGGCCACCCAGTCGCGGTCGGCCGCGTGGATGTGGATCGGCGCGTCGAAGGCGTGTGCCCACTCGACCATCGAGCCGTAGAAGTGCGGGTGGCTGATCGCGATGGCGTCGATCCCGCCGAGCTCGCCGACCTGCCTGATCAGCTCGTCGTCGAGGTGGGTGACCATGTCCCACAGCACGTTGCCCGCGGGGGTGCGGACCAGCAGGGCACGCTGCCCGATGGCGGTGGCGGGATCGGTGCCGATGCCGACGACCCCGCTGCCCTCCTCGGCGAGGTGTGCCCTGTGCCCGCTCTCGCGCAACTCGTTGAGTGAGGTCCAGCGCTGGCCCTCCCAGCCGACGTACTGCCGCTCGTCCTCGCAGATCGGGCAGTCGTCCCGCGCCTCGGCGTACTGGACCCCGCAGGTGACGCAGATGGGCAGATCGTTCACGATGTCCTCCGCCGACCGGCTGTTCGGGAGTGGTACGACCCGGCTGTTCGGGAATGGTACGGCGTCCTCCTGTGACAGCCGCCGTCGTTACGCCGCTCCGTGTGTCGCGGGGGAGGGGTGTCGCGTTATCCGGCCGCCTTGAGCCGCACGACACCGTTCAGGTCCGGGAGTTTCGCGCCTACCTGGACGGCGAGCTCGTCTCCTGAGGAGGTGTCCTCCGGTCCGGCGCGTATCGTTCCCGCAGGAAGGTCCGAGGGCGCCGGGAGCCGCACCGTTGGCCGTCGGACGAGGTCAGCGCTGGTAGACCTGTTCGCCGTCGAGGAAGGTCATCGCGACCTTGGTGCGCCAGATGTCGGCCTCCGGTTCGGTGAACGGGTCGCGGTCCAGGACGACGAGGTCGGCGCGGTTGCCGGGGACGATGGTGCCGGCGTCGTCGTCGCGGTTGATCCTGGCCGAGCCCGCGGTGTAGGCGGTGAGCGCGGTGGCGAGGGTGAGTCTCTGGCCGGGTAGGAACGGGGTCTGCGCCGTCGGGTAGCCCGCGTGCAGCGAGCCACCGGGTTCGGTGCGGTTGACGGCCACGTGCATGCCCTGGATCGGGTCGGCCTCGGAGACCGGCCAGTCGCTGCCCGCGCAGAACAGGGTGCCGTGGCGCAGCAGGTCGGCGAACGGGTACTGCCAGGTGGAGCGCTCCTCGCCCAGGAAGGGGAGGGTGAGCTCGTCCATCTGGGCGTGGTGCGTGGCCCAGAGCGGCTGCAGGTTGGCGGTTACGCCGAGCTTGGCGAAGCGCGGCACGTCGGACGGCTCGACGATCTGCAGGTGCGCGATGTGGTGCCGGTTGGCCGGGTCGGTCCCCTCGAAGCTGTCCAGCGCCTCGCGGACGGCCCGCTCGCCGATGGCGTGGAAGTGCACCTGGAAGCCGTGCCGGTCCAGCTCGGCGACGCACTCTTTCAGGAGCACGGGGTCCACGTACGACAGGCCGGTGCCGCCGCAGCGGCAGTAGGGCTCGATCACCGCCGCGGTGAAGTTCTCGGCGATGCCGTCCTGCATGATCTTCACCGAGGTCGCGCGGAACCGCTCCAGGCCCTCGGCGGAGCGGCGCCGCTCCAGCAGCTCGGGGATCTGCTCGGCGCCGCGCGCCCGGTCCCACCACAGCGCGCCCACGACGCGGGCGCGCAGCGCGCCGGAGGCCGCCGCCGAGACGTACGTGGGCAGCTGGTCGTCGTAGCCCGCGTAGGAGCCGACGATGGCGTCCTGCCAGCCGGTGACGCCGAGGGAGAACAGATGGTCCTGGGCCGCGAGCAGCGCCTCGTGCATGTCCTGGGCGCTGGGACGGGGGGTGAGCAGGCCGACCAGGTCCATCGCGCCCTCGTGCAGCACGCCGCTCGGCGTGCCGTCGGCGTCGCGCTCGATCCTGCCGTCGGCGGGGTCGGGGGTGTCGCGGGTGATCCCGGCCAGTTCCAGGGCCCGGCTGTTCACCCAGGCGGCGTGGTGGTCGCGCTGGATCAGGTAGACCGGGCGGTCGACGACGTCGAGCTGGGAGCGGTGCGGCAGGCCGCCGGGGAAGGCCGACATGTCCCAGCCGCCGCCGTCGATCCACTCGTGGCCGGGGTGGGAGGCGGCGTAGGCGGTGATCCGCTCCAGATACTCCGGCAGGCCGTAGACCCCGGACAGGTCGCATCTGGCCCGCTCCAGGCCCGCCTGGACCGGGTGGATGTGCGCGTCGGTGAACGCCGGGGTGAGCAGGCGGCCGTCCAGGTCGACCACCTCGTGGCCGGGGGCGGCGAGACCCGCGACGTCGGCCTCCGTGCCGACGGCGGCGATCCGGCCGTCACGGACCAGCACCGCCTCGGCGAAGGCGTCCGCGGCGAGGAAGACCCGGCCGCCCCGGAAGAGCAGGTCGCTCACTTTCGTACCATCCTTCTGCCGATGTCCCGAAGGCCGCTGAGGCCACGGAATGCCGCTTGATCACCTACATTGCACGCTCGACCGGCGGAGGTCCAGCGTGAGTTTTCTCCCGGCGCCGGTCCGAGGTCCGGAGACGTCGGCCCACACTCACCGACGTCCATCACCCGTCCACCGCCCGTTCGTCGACGTCCGGCGTTCGACGGGCGGGGTCGTCCGGGGCCGTCCGCCCCGCGTTCAGCGTCCGGTGATGGAGTCGGCGACGCGGGCCAGCACCGAGGTGCGGCCGAGCCCGGCCTTCTCCCTGGCGTCGGCCCGGCGGTAGAGGTCGTACATGGTGTGCACGCCGATCCACCGCAGCGGTTCCACCTCCCAGCCGCGGACCTTGCGGTCCACCCAGGGCAGGGAGGTCAGGTCGGTGTCCTCGCGCAGGATGAGGTCACGCAGGGTACGGCCGGCGAGGTTGGTCGTGGTCACCCCGTGGCCGGTGTAGCCCCCCGCCCAGCCGATGCCGGTGGTGTGGTCGACGTGCACGGTGGCGCACCAGTCGCGGGGCACACCGAGCACGCCGGACCAGGCGTGCGCGACGCGGGAGGCCCTGACCGCGGGGAACATCCCGGTGAGCAGCTCCCAGAGCGCCTCGATCGTCCACTCGTGAGTGTGGCCCCGATCGTCCACGCGGGATCCGTACAGGTAGGGCTTGCCGCGCCCGCCGAACGCGATCCGGCCGTCGGCGGTGCGCTGGGCGTACATGTAGTAGTGCGCCATGTCACCGAGCAGCTCGTTGCCCTCCCAGCCGATCTCGTCCCACAGCGCGCCCAGCGGCTCGGTGACGATCATGGAGCTGTTCATCGGCAGCCACGTCCGGTGATACTGCCTCAGCTCGGCGGTGAAGCCCTCGGTGGCGCGGATGACGTATTCGGCGCGGACCGTCCCCTGCGGCGTGCGGGCCTCGCGGGGGGCGATCTCGGTGACCGGGGTGCGCTCGAAGATCTCCACCCCGAGCCCTCTCACGGTCTCGGCCAGACCTCTGGCCAGCTTGGCGGGCTGGATCCTGGCGCAGTGCGGGCTCCAGATCGCGCTGACCGCGCCGTTCACCCGCAGGCGCCCTTCCCGCTCGGCGGGGTCGAGCAGCCGCACGTCCTCCTCGGTCCAGCCCCAGTGGCGCTCGTGGGCGAGCAGCCGGTGCAGCCGCCGGTCCTGGGCGGCGTTGGTGGCGACCGTGGTGACACCGCCCTTGACGATCTCGGCGTCGATGTTCTCGTCCTTGGCGACGGCGACGACCTCGTCGATCGTGTCGAACATCACCCGCTGCAGCCGCCTGGCCGCGTCCGCGCCGTGCGTCTTGGCGTAGCGCTCGGGGGTGCCCGCCAGCTCGCCGACCAGCCAGCCGCCGTTGCGTCCGGAGGCGCCGTATCCGGCGAACTCCTTCTCCAGTACGACGATCCGCAGACCGGGGCTCGCCTTCTTCAGGTAGTAGGCGGTCCACAGGCCCGTGTATCCGGCGCCGACGATGGCGACGTCGGCGTCGAGGTCTCCGGTGAGAGGGGCGCCGGGGGAGGGGATGCCGAGGGAGCGATACCAGAAGGAGACGTCTCCGTTGACGAAGTCCCCGGCCAGGGGAACGCGCGTGCTCATGGCCTCACATTCTGCTGTATCCGTCTATCTGGGTGCACCTGTCAACGGAAACCGTTGCAGAAACGCCGTCCGGCCGCGTAATGAGTGATCTTCTCAGACGTAACGATGGGCTCACTCATGTGTAGCAGTCCCGTAACAGCTCCGGGACAGGCTATGCCCTGACGGAAGGGGCATTCTGATGGGGTTTCTGAGGATTCGTACGACCGTTGACGAGAGGCCGGGACGGCTGGCCTCGCTGACCGCCGCGCTCGCCGCCAAGGGCGGCAACATTCTGGGCCTGAGCGTGCAGACCGACGTGGACGGCACGGTCGACGAGTTCGTCACGGACATCCCCGCCGGAGCCGAGGCGGTACGCGAGGCGCTGGAGGCCGCCGGGGGACGGCAGGTCCAGGTCGTCGCCGCCACCGCCCACGAGCTGACCGACGAGCCCACCCGCGTCCTGCTGCTCGCCTCCCGGCTGCGCATGACGCCCTGGCGTCTGCCGGAGCTGCTGGGAGAGCTGCTGCGCGCCGACGACTCCCGCTGGGTCTACGGTTCGGAGATGAGTGATCTTCCGGACCCGACCCTGCTGACCGTGCCCGTGGCTCCGCGCCGCGCGATCAGGGTCCGCAGGGCCGAGCTGCCCTTCACGCTGACCGAGGCCGCCCGCGCGGCCTCCTTCGTCCGCCTGGCGCAGCCACCCGTCGAAGAGTCCGGGGCCGACCGCGACATCACGCTCTCCGACGGCGTCGAGGTCAACGTCCGCCCGCTCACCCGCCTCTACCGCGAGGCCGTACGCGACCTGCACGACCGCTGCTCGCCCGAGGCCCGCAGGTTCCGCTACTTCACCTCGGCGCCGGTACTGCCGCCGAAGGTCTTCGAGCGGCTCTGCGACCGCGCCCGGGGTCAGTCGGTCGTCGCCGGACACGACGGCCAGGTCGTCGGTCTCGCCAACCTGATGTTCACCTCCGACCCGGGCACCGCCGAGATGGCGTTCCTGATCGAGGACCGCTGGCAGGGCAGGGGGCTGGGAACAGCCCTGGCGGGGATGCTCGTCCGCCAGGCCCGCGACCTGGGCTTCGCCGAGGTCAGGGCGACGCTGCTGTCCGACAACATCCGCATGCGCAGGCTCCTGGTCTCGCTCGGCGCGACCCTGAGCTACACCGAGGATCCCGGCGTGGTGGAAGCCAGGCTGGCCGTGGGCGTGATGGCGACGGCGTCCCCGAGCTGAACCCCATCACGCGACCTTCCCGTTTCGAGATCGCTCAGGGATTCCGAAGCGGGGAGGTCGCACTTTTCGGTTTCTCCGTGGGGCCACAGTCCTCCCCGGGAGAGGTCGGGGTGCGCGGCCTCAGCCTCTCCCGGGGAAAATGACATTTTAGTGTCAGCTTCACGGTAAATGCCTTTCGCGGCCGAGGTCGGCGTGCGTAGGGTCCCCGCATGACGATCAACGCCTTCATCGACGCCCTCCCCAAGGTCGAGCTCCACGTCCACCTGGTCGGCTCCGCCTCCGTCCCCACCGTGCTCGAACTCGCCCGCCGCCACCCCGGCGGCGGCGTCCCCACGGACGAGGAGGAGCTGCGCGCCTTCTACAGGTTCACCGACTTCCCGCACTTCGCCCGCATCTACCAGGCGATCAACGCCCTCGTCCGCGAGCCGGAGGACGTGGCCACCCTGGTGCTCGGCCTCGCCTCCGACCTCGCGGAGCAGAACGGCCGCTATGTCGAGCTGACCGTCACGCCGTACGCGCACCACCTCGTGGGCATGCCGATGCGCGAGGTCACCGAGGCGCTCGACCTCGCCGCCCGCCGCTCCCACGAGGAGCACGGGGTGCGGATGGCGTACGTGTTCGACATCCCCGGCGAGTACGGCGTCGAGGCGGCCCGCGTCACCCTGGACCACGCGCTCGCAGAACCTCCCCAGGCGCTGGTAGGTTTCGGGCTGGCCGGCATCGAGCAGGAACGCCCGAAGTATCGGGACGCCTTCGCCGACGCCTTCCGCGCCGCCACCGCCGCCGGGCTGCGCAGCCTGCCGCACGCGGGCGAGATGAGCGGCCCGGAGACCATCTGGGAGGCCCTCGACCTCCTGGGCGCCGAGCGGATCGGCCACGGCATCGCCTGCATGGACGATCCCCGCCTCGTCGCCCACCTGCGCGAGACCCGGACCCCCCTGGAGGTCTGCCCCACCTCCAACGTCTGCACCGGCCAGGTCGCCCGCATCGAGGAGCACCCGCTGCCCCGCATGATCGAGGAGGGCCTGTTCGTCACCCTCAACAGCGACGACCCGCCCATGTTCGCCACCACCCTGAGCCGCGAGTATCGCGTCGCCGCCGACCACCTCGGCCTGGACCGTGCCACCCTCGCCACCCTGGCCCGCAACGCGGTCGAAGCCTCGTCCATGGAGCCGGCGGGCAAGAAGGAGATCCTCACCGAGATCGACACCGTCGCCGCCCAGCACCCCGAGACGGCACCATGACGGCCATCTCGAAGATCGCGGCCGTCAGTTCATTCCGATTCGCGATAGACGCGCCGCCGCCGCAGGGCCTGGCGGAGCACGGGTGCCTCATCCGGCTCGTCGAGTGAGGCGACCAACTCGTCGAACTGCTCGGCGGGCATCAGCGTGACGTCGGACGGTTCGGCCATCATCCCCTCCATTCAGCGGTGTACGTGCGGCACCTTCGTGGACCGACGGCCACCGTAGCGGTCATGGCTCGATCGCACACCGTGAACACGGTGGTCGGTGTGGCCGGAATCGCACCAGATGGCTGAGGGTCACTTTTGGGTGGAAGGCAGGTTGAGCTGGGCCAGGCCGCTCTGGAACTCGGTGACCCATTCGTTGGTCTCCCTGGTCACGATCGCCGACAGGTCGGTGATGAAGGTCCGGAGTAGTTCGAGATACTCCTCCACGGGGATTGAGCGCTGATCGAGCGCGTCCCGTGCGTTGAGCACCGCCCAGTCGAGCTGGAAGTCGTGCAGCCGCGACTGGATCTCCTGCGCCGCGACCATGTCCCGCATCCAGCGGGACGAGAGCCCGAGGAAGTGGTCGAAGGCGACGCAGACACCTGCCGAGGCGAGCAGGATGTAACCCCATCCCAGACCGCCTCCGGCGCCGGCCGCGCTGGCCAGCGGCTGGAGCCCGCCCGCGGCGGCCAGCACGATGGCGACTCCTCGCAAGATCTTGGAGGAGGCCCTCTTCCTGACGCGGTCTCGCATGTACCAGGTGTACGCCTCGATGGCCCGGCCCTCGGCCTCGAGATACATCCGGCGCAGGACCTCCTCGGGTGCCCGCCACTCTTCGGTCGAGACCAGGGGAAAGGTCCTGGCAACCAGATCGGCCTGCCTGAATGTGCGGTGCTCACCCGGATCGTTTTCCTGCGACATCTGGCCTGCGGAGGGAGCGGGGTCGGCGATGGACATGGGGTCACCTGTCTTCGGAGCGGGGGAGGAGGTCGCTCAGGGGGGAGTCGTACGGTACGCGGCGCAGGCCAGGTACGTAGGGGGCAAGTTCTTCCGGGGTGAAGGTGCACAGGTTGACGGCCCACCAGAACACACCGGAGGGGGTGCCGTTGAACTTGTAGACCATGCCGTCGGGCCCGAAGGCGGCGGATCCATCAGGTAAGGGGACCATCGTGGCGAGGTGGGCTCCGGTGGTGGGGCTCCAGATGCGGGCGGTCCCATCGTCGCCGCCGGTGGCGAGGTGGGTGCCGTCGGGGCTCCAGGAGATGGCGTTGACGCTGCCGGTGTGGCTATCGGGAGTGCGGATTGTGGTGCCGGTGGCGGGGTTCCAGACGTGGATGGTCCCGTTGTCGCCGCCGGTGGCGAGGTGGGTGCCGTCGGGGCTCCAGGAGATGGCGTTGACGCTGCCGGTGTGGCCTTTGATGGTGCGGATTGCGGTGCCGGTGACGGGGTCCCAGAGATACACCCGGTGACTGCTGCCGCTGGAGGCCAGCATGTCCCCATCGGGACTCCACGCCACCGAATAGATCGGGGTGCCGCGTGATGAAGCCAGTTCGTGAGATGGGATGAAGTGGGAGGGAAGGGCCGCGCCGCGGGTGTCGCAGTTGTCGAAACAGTTAGGAGGCAGGACGGCGCCCAGCAGGACCGTCCGGAACCATCGCGAGCCCTTGAAGCGCGCGTCGGTGAGGTCGGCCTCGAAGAACCTGGCAAGGGAGAAGTCGGCGCCCCGCAGGTCGGCGCCGTTCAAGCGCGCTTTCTTCCCCGAGCTTTCCCGCAGTACGGCGTCACGCAGGTCCGCGCCGGTGAGGTCGGCACCATCGAGCAAGGCTTCCCGCAGGTCCGCGCCGGAGAGATCCGCGTCGCGGAGATCGGCTCCGGTGAGGTCGGCGCCGCGCAGGTTCATCCCCGCGAGTCTGATGACCGGTCGCCCGTCGTTTCCCACCTGTAGAGGAGCATTCAGGCGGCGCAGTAGCGTCAGGGCGTTCACCTTCGTGGTCTCCGTCGTGTCGGCGTCGGCCACGAGTGATGAGCGAGCCCAGGCGATCACGGCGGACCTCCCCGCCAGTTCCGCGACGAAGTCGGCCATCAGCTCGGAGAGGGCTCGCACCAGCAGTTCGGGCGGGTTCTGTTCCTGTTCCTTGAGTTGCTTGGCGATCTGTTCTGCGACCAGCCACTCCATTACCGAGCGGTGCACGAACTTGAACCGTCCGGCCTCCGGGCGGACCAGGAGGGTGCCGGATCCGATGATGTGAGATGCCTGGCCGGAGGTGAGCTGGAGCTCTACGAGGCTCTGCAGTGTCTCGGCGACGGTTCCCAGCTTGTCGAGGCCGAGGGTTTCCTGACCGGTGTTCCACAATTCCAGTGCGAGCGCCTGCACCGCTGTCCAGCGATCTCTGACCGACAGGGACGGCATCGCGCCCTTCGGCTGGGCGCGGTTGTACTCGAGTCTCAGCCAGCGTTCCAGGAGCTCCCGGTAGAGAACCGCAGCGCTGATCGCCCCCTCCTGGTCTCTGATCTGGCGTAACCGCCTTTCGTCAAGCCGGGCGATGAAGCTGAGCATGCGCGGATTCCTGGACAGTCCGAGAAGATCCTGCACGTCGCGCAGCAGTTCGAGTCGCGCTCGGGCCCCGGCCTCGTCCCCGTCGAGGAAGCGGGTGAGGAAGGCGAGGATCTGGTCGTCGTCGAACTCCTGGAGCTTGATGAGCCTGCGGCCCGGCATGTTGGCCAGCCGGGCACTCAGCGCGGTCTCCACGTGCCGGTCGGAGAGGAAATACTGGGTGCGGCTGGTCAGCACCACCTTCGCCCGTCCCTGCGCGGCCTGAACCAGGTTGCTAAGGTGCTCGGCGGACTGCTCGTAGGTGACGCGCAGTGCCAGCTCGTCGAAGCCGTCGAAGAGCAGCAGCACCCGCCCTTCCCGGACGAGATACCGCAGTAAACGATGGTCGATGATCTCCTCACCGCCCGCTGTCAGATGCGCGGCCAGTAGCTCGTCGAGCGAATGGGCCTTCTCCAGGTCCCTGGGCTGGATCAGGATCGGGATGACCGGCGGTACCCCCTCCTGATGGATGAGTCTCGTGAGCTCGCGGAGCAGGAAGGTCTTGCCGTGGCCGAAGTCGCCCAGCACGACGACGAACCGGCCGTCGTGGTCGGCGATCCACTCCCTCAGCCGCTCCAGGAGGTCGACCTCAGGTCGTCTCATCCCCTGACCGTCCACCACGCCGAACCGCTGGGGGACGTAAAGCTCGGACGGGTAGATCTGGCTGTCGGCCAGCCGCTCGGCCTGCTTCTGGGCGTACGGCTGCAGGTCGAACATTCCCTGAAACTCCATCAGCCGCTGCAGGCGCACCCCCCGCATGCTCGACCAGAGCCTCAGCTCCTCCGAAGCGGCCTCGCCCTCGTAGACGAGGTATGAGGTCAGCTGCGGATCGCCCGCGCGGTATCGCGCGTCCACCTCCGACAGGAAGGTCTCGATGTCCTCGCGGTCCGGCGATCTTTCACACACCCCGACGGGATACAGCGACACCTGAGGCTCAGACGGCACCGTGACCCTCAGATAGCCGGAGCGCACTTCGCCGTCTCTGACCTCCTCCACCTCCGCGTTCGGGTAGCGGACCTGACAGACCCGGCGCACCCGGGTGAGAAGGTCGTCTCGATGACGTTCCGGCGAGTGGCGGGCTCGGGGATCCGCCTCCTCGTCGCGGTCATCCCCTTGGGAGGTGAGGGCGGGAAAGGTGGCGCCACAGTCGTCGAAGGATCGCCGTAATACCCGTGTCGCCTGGTCGCGGCCCATCCCGATGCCCGTGTCGCCCTCCCAGCGGTAACGGGAGACGTTGTAGCGCCTCCCGTACACTTTCAGCGCCTTGGGAGTGATCTCGATGAGCTGGTATTGGTTGGGTACGTCGTCCGGGCGGGCGTCGTTGCGCACCCCGGTGCTGCCCGCGCAAAGCACGGTGAGAGCGTCGGCGCCGTAACTGTCGATCCGGCCCTCGTGGGTGTGGCCGTGCAGCAGAAGGTTCAGGTGCGGGGCGACGAGCTCGCCGAACTGGTCTCGATCGCGGAGGAAGGCGTCGTCCTTCCGGTTGACGATCACCGGGTTGTGGTGCATCACGCCGATCCGAAGCCAGCCCTGCCCGGCGTAGGTGCGCAACCGGTCGGCGAACCAGCGCAGCTGCTCCTCGCCGCAGAACCCGTAGTGGTGGGAGTCCAAGTGGCTTTCGGCCATGGTCGAGTTGAGCCCCGCGATGACCGTTTCCAGCTCCGGCACTTCGAACAGCGTCCACGGCTGATCTTTGGGGAACCCGATACCCGGAATTCCCGTATAAAACTGGCTGAACATGGCGAAATAGGGCTGCCATTTGGGTCAGTAAGGGGGTGTTGGACTCGTCTCTTCCCCCTCGCAGTCCTCGAAGTACGCCCGGCTTTTCTTCCAGCTGACATCGTGATTGCCGGGCACCATCGAGATCCGGCCCCTGTCGAGTCCGAGCCCCTCTGTCACCTCGCTGAGGAATTCCCTCACTTTCCGGAATTCGCTGGGAAGAGCCCATTCGGCCAGGTCTCCGGAGGCCACCACCAGATCGGGGCGTACGCCGTGTTCGTCCTGTAGCCAGGCGACATCTTCTAGCAGCCGTGCCGCCAATGAGGAGTGTTTGCGGTCCCCGGCGGTGACGCCCTCCGTACCGAACCGATGTTCCTTTCCGAACTGCATGTCCGAAACATGAAGAATGGTGATGGAGTTCCGGCCGGTCATGATCCCTCCACAGGTGCCGCTGTGGTCGCAATCATAAGGCGATTCTCGATATGAAAAATCCTCGCAAATGAGTTTTCATTTGCGAGGATTCTCGATGCCCCGGGTTCGAGGTGAAGGGACCGAGTTCTTCTCGTTCGGGAGGATTCGAAAGGAGAAGAGCGGGCTGCTTTCAGATCATGGGGAGGGGATCCGGCTCAGGGAGAAGGGATCTTGGAGGCGGCGGCTCTGTCCAGGAGGAAGAGGGTGTTCCGGCTGCCTCGGGCGCCGGCCGCGGGGACCTGCATCGTTCCCGAGTCCGACAGCGCGAGCCGTACCGCTTCGGCCTTCTCCTCGCCGGCGGCGATCACCCACACCTCGCGGGCGCCCTGGATCACCGGCAGCGTGAGCGAGATACGGGTGGGCGGGGGCTTGGGAGAGTCGTGCACCGCCACCACGGGTCGGGTGTCGTGCAGGGCGGGCAGGCCGGGGAAGAGCGAGGCGACGTGGCCGTCGGGGCCCATGCCCAGCATCATCAGATCGAAGGACGGGGCCGGGCCGTGGTCCTCGGGAGGCGCGGCCTTGCGAAGCTCCTCGGTGTAGGCCGAGGCCGACTCCTCGGCGGTCATGCCCGAGTCGGGGCCGCGCATCACGTGGACCCGCGCGGGGTCGAGGTCAAGCTGATTGAGCAGGGCCTCGCGGGCGCCGGTCTCGTTGCGCTCGGGGTCGCCGTCCGGCAGGAAACGCTCGTCACCCCACCAGATGTCCACCTTGCGCCAGTCGACGGCGTCCCTGGCGGGGGAGGCGGCGATCTCGGCGAGGGTGGCGATGCCGACGGTCCCGCCGGTCAGGACCAGGTGGGCCGAGCCCTTGGCCGACTGGGCGTCGACGAGTCGGACGATCACCCGGGCGGCGACGGCCTTGGCGAGCACGTCGGCGTCGCGGTGGATGATCACAGTGGGAACGCTCACGGGGCTTCTCTTTCGAAAGGAGGCGCCCCGCGGCGATCGCCGCGGGGCGCTCACGGCTCAGGACTTGTGGGTCCGGGCGAGTCGCCGGATCGCCGACGCGTAGATCTCGTCGGGGTCCAGCCGCCGCAGCTCCTCGGCGAGCAGCTCCGACGTCGGGCGCCGGGCCAGGGCGACCCTGCGATCAGGCTGGCCGGGACGCGACAGCGTGCCCAGCCGGCCGTCGGGGCGGGTGATGGTGATGTCGCCGTCCGCCGCGATCAGCTTGACCATGGTCAGGCCGGGCCCGCTGGAGTCGGAGACCTTCACCGGGGCGTCGAGACGCTCGCCGAGCCAGGCCGCGAGCAGCAGGGCGCTGGCATGGCCGGGCACGGCCTCGATGGCGCCCCGCTTGACCTTGCCCACCGGCTGGTCGAACGCGGCGGCCAGCAGGCTCCGCCACGTCGTCAGCCGGGTCCAGGCAAGGTCGGTGTCGCCGGGCACGTAACCGCGGGCCCGGCCGACGATCGCCTTGACCGGGTCGGCCGCCGACCGCGCGTCGACGATGCGACGCTGGGCCAGCATGCCGATCGGGTCCTTGGACGGCACCTCGGGGCCGTCGGTGGGCCACCAGGCCACCACCGGGGTGTCGGTGAGCAGCAGCGGGCTGACGACCGAGTCGGCGTGCCTGGTCAGCTCTCCGTACAGGCGCAGCAGGATCACCTCGCCCGGGGTCGACTCACCGAACCGGATCTCGGCGTCGAGCCGGTTCGGCTCCTCGGAGTCGCGGGGGATGACGACCAGGATCCGGGAGGGGTGCTCCCTGGCGGCCTCGGTCGCGGCCCGGACCGCGTCGTACTGGTCGCTCTCGCCGCAGACCACCACGAGGGTCAGCACCATGCCGACCGCCGGGGTGCCCATCTGGTGGCGCAGGTGGGTGAGCTGCGAGGAGATCTTCGAGGCGGTCGTGCCACTGAGCATGAAGCTGGTCATCTACAGCCGCCTCCAGACGCGCCCGTCGCGGGCCATCATCTCGTCGGCCGAGGCCGGCCCCCAGGTGCCCGAGGGATACTCCTCCGGCGGACCCTGGGAGCTCCAGAAGTCCTCGATCGGGTCGAGGATCTTCCATGACAGCTCGACCTCGCGCTGGTGCGGGAAGAGCGGCGGGTCGCCGATCAGCACGTCCAGCAGCAGCCGTTCGTAGGCCTCGGGGGAGGACTCCATGAACGACTCGCCGTAGGCGAAGTCCATCGAGACGTCCCGCACCTCCATCGCGGTGCCCGGCACCTTGGAGCCGAAGCGCACCGTGATGCCCTCGTCCGGCTGAACCCGGATGACCAGTGCGTTCTGCCCCAGGATCTCGGTGTCGTCCTTGCTGAACGGCAGGTGCGGCGCCCGCTGGAACACCACGGCCACCTCGGTGACCCGGCGGCCGAGCCGCTTGCCGGTGCGCAGGTAGAACGGCACCCCGGCCCAGCGCCGGTTGGCGATCTCCAGCTTGATGGCCGCGTAGGTCTCGGTGATCGAGTCGGGCGGGATGCCCTCCTCCTGGGTGTAGCCGATCACCGGCTCGCCGCCCTGCCAGCCGGGCCCGTAGCGGCCGCGCGCGGTGGCCTGGGACAGGTCGGACGGCAGCCGCACCGCCTTGAGGACCTTCTCCTTCTCCCTGCGCAGCGAGTCGGCCCCGAACGACGTCGGATCCTCCATGCCGACCAGGGCGAGCAGCTGCAGCAGGTGGTTCTGGATCACGTCGCGGGCCGCGCCGATGCCGTCGTAGTAACCCGCCCGGCCTCCGATGCCGATGTCCTCGGCCATCGTGATCTGTACGTGGTCGACGTAACCGCGGTTCCAGATCGGCTCGAACAGGTTGTTGGCGAACCGCAGCGCCAGGATGTTCTGGACGGTCTCCTTGCCCAGGTAGTGGTCGATGCGGAACACCGAGCTCTCCGGGAAGACCGCGCTGGTGATCGCGTTGAGCTCCTGGGCACTCCGCAGGTCGTGCCCGAAGGGCTTCTCGATCACCACCCGGCGCCAGGATCCGGGAGGGCCGTCGGCGAGGCCGGTCCGCTTCAGCTGCTGGACCACGACCGGGAAGAACTTCGGCGGCACCGAGAGGTAGAAGCCGTAGTTGCCGCCGGTGCCCCGGGTCTGGTCGATCTCCTTGAGCATCATCGCCAGCGTGTCGAACGCACCGTCGTCGGTGAACTCGCCACGGCAGAAGAAGATGCCCTCCGACAGCTGCTTCCAGACCTCCTCGCGAAACGGCGTCCGCGCGTGCTCCTTGACCGCGTCGTGGGTCAGCTGCGCGAAGTCCTGGTCCTTCCAGTCGCGGCGGGCGAAGCCGACCAGGGAGAAGCCAGGGGGCAGCAGCCCGCGGTTGGCGAGGTCGTAGATCGCCGGCAGCAGCTTCTTGCGTGCCAGGTCGCCGGTCACACCGAACAGCACCAGCACGCACGGCCCTGCCACGCGCGGCAGGCGCTTGTCGCTGGGGTCGCGCAGCGGGTTGGCCTCGATCATGGCCTCGGTGACACCGGCGGTCGCGACGTCGGTGGCCGTGGTGGTCGTGGGCGTGTTGTCCGCCTGCGCGTCCGTCACGGGGACGACCGTGTCGGTGGCCGACGCCGGGGCACCGGCCGCGTCGCCCGCCCGGGAGCTCCCCTTGCTCATGCGAACCTCCGGCGATCCATCAGACCTCCCGCGAGGCGGCGAGCAGGCGCGCGACTCCGGCGGCGCGGTCGGTCAGGTGCAGCCGTACGGCGGGACGCCCGCGGCTGGCCAGCGCGCCCAGGTCGCCCAGGGCCTGGGCGAGCTGGAGCCGGCCCAGGGTGTAGGACTTGCCGGGGACCTCGACATCCTCCTCGACCGCACCGGTGATCTGCAGGAACACCCCGTTCTGCGGGCCGCCCTTGTGGTACTGGCCGGTGGAGTGCAGGAAGCGGGGGCCCCAGCCGAAGGTGACCGGACGGTCGGTGCGGACGGCGAGCAGCCCGCGCAGCGTCGCCGGGTCGGCGCCGCTCCACACGTCCGTCATCTCCTCGAACGAGGCGCCCTCGGCGTACGGGGCGTCGAAGGCCGCCTCACGGTCGAGGTAGGCCATCACCGCGAGGTAGCCGCGCTCCGGGATCGCCTCCAGCAGCCGGGTGAACACGTCCGACAGGTCCTTGACGTCCTCGGAGCCGGGGAACTCGCCGTACACCTCCACCGGGCCGTCGACCAGGATCGGGGTGCCGACCGGCAGCTCGGCCTGGTCGAGCAGCTTGGCGGTGTTCTCCTTGGACTCGGCCACGTTCGGCTGGTTGAACGGGTCGATGCCGAGGACGCGGCCCGCGACGGCCGTGGCGTACTCCCAGACGAGGAACTGCGCGCCCAGCGGGCCGGCGACGGTCACGACGCCGTCGGTGTCGATCCCGGCGAGCAGCTCGTCGTCGGCGTCACCGGGGTCGGCGCCCACGACGGGCAGGATGCCCTTGCCGGACTTGCCGGTGGACTCGGCGACCAGCTGCTCGATCCAGTCGGGCAGGCCGTTGATCTCCGACAGGCTGTCCTCGATCACGAGCTTGTCGCGCCCGGCCGCGGCGGCGGCGCCCAGGGCCGCGCCGAGGTCGAGACCGGGGTTGCCCTCGGTCCGCGACAGCAGCGGCGCCACCTCGGCCGCGTCGTCGAGCAACCGCTCGACGTCGGCGCCCGCCAGCGCGCTGGGCACCAGGCCGAACGCGGTCAGGGCGCTGTAGCGGCCGCCCACGTTCGGGTCGGCGAGGATCACCTGGTAGCCCGCCTCGCGGGCGCTCGCCTCCAGGGGCGAGCCGGGGTCGGTGACGACGACGATCCGCTTCGCCGGGTCGATCCCGGCGTCGCGGAAGGCCTTCTCGTAGATCCGCCGGTGGCTGTCGGTCTCGACCGTGCCGCCGCTCTTGCTCGCGACGACCAGGATCGTGCTCTCCAGCCGGTCCTCGAGCGCCCGGCGCACCTGGCCGGGGTCGGTGGTGTCGAGAACGGTGAGGGGCACGTCGGCGGAGGTGGTGATGACCTCCGGGGCGAGGGAGGAGCCGCCCATGCCGGCCAGGACCACGTGGTCCAGGCCCTCGGCACGGGCCCGCTCCACCAGCGCGCCGATCTCGGGAAGCAGCTGCCTGCTCGTCAGCGGGAGGTTGAGCCAGCCGAGCCGGATCGCCGCCTCGGCTTCGGCCTCGGGACCCCACAGGGTGGGGTCGCCGGAGGCGAGGGCCTGGGGGACCCCCTCGGCGGCGAGCTGTCCTGCCGTCTCCGAGGCCTGCTCGGTGAAGTCGTCCTCGCTGAACGTCACGGACACTGACATATGGTCCTCACGCCTTCTTCAGCTCGGAGGAGACGGTCTCCAGCAGCTCTTTCCAGGAGGCCTCGAACTTGCTCAGGCCGTCCTCCTCCAGGAAGCGCACGACATCGTCGTAGTCGATGCCGGCGTCCTTGAGCGCCGCCATGGTGTTCCAGGAGTCCTCGTAGGAGGAGCGGACCGTGTCGCCGGTGATGTTGCCGTGGTCGCCCGTGGCGTCCAGGGTCTTCTCCGGCATCGTGTTGACCGTGCCGGAGGTGACCAGCTCGTCGACGTAGAGGGTGTCGGGGTAGTCGGGGTTCTTCGTCCCGGTGGAGGCCCACAGCGGGCGCTGGGCCCGCGCACCGGCCGCGGCGAGCGCCTGCCAGCGCGGGGACGCGACGACCTCCTCGAAGGCGGCGAAGGCGAGGCGGGCGTTGGCGACCGCGGCCTTGCCCTTCAGCGCGAGCGCCTCGGGGGTGCCGATCTTGTCCAGGCGCTTGTCGATCTCGCCGTCCACGCGGCTGACGAAGAACGAGGCGACCGACTCGATGGCCGACAGGTCCAGGCCGGCCTCCTTGGCCTTCTCCAGACCGGTCAGCCAGGCGTCCATCACGGCGCGGTAGCGCTCAAGGGAGAAGATCAGCGTGACGTTGACGCTGATGCCCTCGGAGATCGCCTGCGTGATCGCGGGCAGACCCTCGACGGTGGCGGGGATCTTGATGAACAGGTTGGGCCGGTCGACCAGCCACCACAGCGCGCGCGCCTCGGCGACGGTCTTGTCGGTCTCCCTGGACAGGCGGGGGTCGACCTCGATCGACACCCGGCCGTCCACCTGGCCGGTGGCGTCGTAGACCGGCCGCAGCACGTCGGCGGCCCAGCGGATGTCGTAGGTGGTGATCGCCCGCACGGCCTCCTCCACGTCGACACCGCGGATCTTCAGGTCGCGCAGCTGGCCGTCGTAGGCGTCACCCTTGCTCAGCGCCGAGGCGAAGATCGTCGGGTTGGAGGTGACACCGACCACGTGCTTGTCGTCGATCAGGGACTGCAGGTTGCCCGTGCGCAGGCGCTCACGGCTGATGTCGTCCAGCCAGATGGAGACACCCTGCTCGGAGAGCTTCTTCAGGATCTCACTCATGATCAGTTTCCCGTCGTCTCGCCCTTGTCGGCTCCGGTCTTGGCGAGGCTCGCCTTGGCGGCGGCGGCCACGCGCTCGGCGGTCAGGCCGAACTGCTCGTAGAGGGTCTTGTAGGGGGCCGAGGCACCGAAGTGCTCCAGGCTCACCACCACACCCTCGTCTCCCACGAACTCCCGCCAGCCCAGCGCGATTCCCGCCTCGACCGCCACACGCGCGCGCACCGCCGTGGGCAGCACCGTCTGCCGGTAGGCCGCGTCCTGGGCCTGGAACCACTCCACGCACGGCATCGACACGACCCGGGTGGCGATGCCCTCCGCCTCGAGGAGCTCGCGGGCCTCGACGGCGAGCTCGACCTCGGAGCCGGTACCGATCAGGATCACCGAGGGCTGCCCGTTGGAGGCGTCCCGCAGGACGTAACCGCCGCGGGCGACCTTGTCCGCGTCGCGGGTGCCCTCGTAGACCGGAAGGTTCTGGCGGGTGAGCGCCAGCGCGGCCGGGCGGTCGTTGTGCTCCAGCACGACCTGCCATGCGGCGGCCGTCTCGTTGGCGTCGGCCGGACGGACCACGTCGAGACCGGGGATGGCGCGCAGCGCCCACAGGTGCTCGACGGGCTGGTGCGTCGGACCGTCCTCGCCCAGACCGATGGAGTCGTGTGTCCACACGTAGGTGACCGGCAGCTTCATCAGCGCGGCCAGCCGTACGGCCGGGCGCATGTAGTCGCTGAACACCAGGAACGTGCCACCGTAGGGGCGGGTGCCGCCGTGCAGCGCGATGCCGTTGAGAATCGCGCCCATGCCGTGCTCGCGGATGCCGAAGTGCAGCGTGCGGCCGTAGGGGCCGCCGGGGAAGTCCTTGGTCTGGAACTCCTCGGGGATGAAGGACGGCTCGCCCTTCATCGTGGTGTTGTTGGACTCGGCGAGGTCGGCCGAGCCGCCCCACAGCTCGGGCAGCACCGGCGCGAGGGCGCTAAGCACCTCACCGGAGGCCTTGCGGGTGGCGACGGAGGAGCCGATCTCGAAGGTCGGCAGCGCCCCGGTCCAGTCGGCGGGAAGCCGTCGCGCGGAGATGCGGTCGAACTCGGCGGCGCGCTCGGGGTTGGCCTCGCGCCAGCCCTGGTAGAGCTTGTCCCACTCCGCCCGCGCGGCCCGGCCGCGCTCGACGACCTCGCGGGCGTGCTCCAGGACCTCGGAGGGGACGTCGAAGCTCTTCTCGACGTCGAAGCCCATGACCTTCTTGGTGGCGGCGACCTCGTCGGCGCCCAGCGCCGAGCCGTGGATCTTGCCGGTGTTCTGCTTGTTGGGCGCGGGCCAGCCGATGATCGTGCGCAGCCGGATGAACGACGGCCTGCCGGTCTCGGCGCGGGCGGCCTCCAGGGCCTCGTACAGCGCCTGGACGTCCTCGACGTACTCGCCCGTCCGCGTCCAGTCGACCGTCTGGGTGTGCCACCCGTACGCCTCGTAGCGCGCGACGATGTCCTCGCTCAGCGCGATCTGGGTGTCGTCCTCGATCGAGATGTGGTTGCTGTCGAAGACGACGGTGAGGTTGCCCAGCCTCTGGTGGGCGGCGAGGGCGCTCACCTCGTGGCTGATGCCCTCCTCGATGTCACCCTCGGAGGCGATGCACCAGATGTTGTGGTCGAACGGGCTCGTGCCCGGAGTGGCGTCCGGGTCGAACAGGCCGCGCTCGCGGCGGGCGGCCATCGCCATGCCGACCGCGTTGCCCAGGCCCTGGCCGAGCGGGCCCGTGGTGGTCTCGACGCCGACGGTGTGGCCGTGCTCGGGGTGGCCGGGCGTGAGGCTCTCCCACTGGCGGAGCCCCTTGATGTCGTCCAGGCTCAGGCCGTAGCCGGAGAGGAAGAGCTGGATGTAGAGGGTCAGGCTGCTGTGACCAGCCGAAAGGACGAACCGGTCACGGCCCGCCCACGAGGGGTCTGACGGGTCATGTCGCATCACCTGCTGGAACAGCAGGTAAGCGGCCGGCGCCAGGCTCATCGCGGTGCCGGGGTGACCCGATCCCGCCTTCTCTACCGCGTCCATGGCCAGGGTGCGTACGACGTCGACCGCGCGGCGGTCCAGGTCGCTCCATTCGAGGGCTGGCACGAGTTCAGTGCTCAAGTGCTCGATCTCCGGATCTAATCGTGTGATGGTGGCGCCGGTCTGGTATTTCCCGCCCACACCGGACCCTAACGGGTTCGACCTGGCTACCGGGGCGTAGGTCGGCCCGAGACGGGTCCGGGGGGTCGGCAGGCGGCGCGCCTCCCCCGCGGGGAGTCCCCTCGCGCCGCTTCCGCACCCCGTGCCGGGACCGGCCTCCCCTGCAACTACAGTGAGTCCTCAGGGCCGGCTGGTGCCCGCATTCACGGATCCGCTCTAATCAGAGGTTACGCGTTGACCCCGCACGTGCTGGAAGCACCTTAGATGGTGCTCACCGACAAGCAATCGACGGCCCCGCCCGAGGCGGGCACGGCCACCGAGGCCGCGCCGCGCTCCTTCGGCGACGTCGTGAAGGCCTACGTCGCCCTCACGAAGCCGCGGATCATCGAGCTGCTGCTGATCACGACGCTGCCGGTGATGTTCCTGGCCGCCAAAGGGCTGCCGCCGCTGTGGATCGCGGTCAACACCCTGGTGTTCGGCACCCTGTCGGCCGGCAGCGCGAACGCGCTGAACTGCTACATCGACCGCGACATCGACGCCGCCATGCGCCGCACCCGGCGCCGCCCGCTCGCCCGCGACCTGGTGCCGCCGACGAACGCGCTGATCTTCGGGCTCATCCTCGGCGTGGTGTCCACCGTTGGGCTCGGCCTGGCGGTGAACTGGCTCGCCGCCGGCCTGTCGCTGGCCGCGAACCTGTTCTACGTGCTCGTCTACTCGATGATCCTCAAGCGCCGGACCTCGCAGAACGTGGTGTGGGGAGGTCTCGCCGGCTGCATGCCCGTGCTGATCGGCTGGGCGGGTGTCACCGGCCGCCTCGACTGGGCCCCCGTGGTGCTCTTCGGCGTGGTGTTCTTCTGGACGCCGCCGCACACCTGGACCCTCGCGATGCGCTACCGGGAGGACTACGCGGCGGCGAAGGTGCCCATGCTCCCCGTGGTCGCCACGGAGCGCCGCGTGGTGCTGGAGAGCATCGTCTACACCTGGGCCACGGTGTTGTGCTCGCTGCTGCTGTGGCCGGTGGCCGGGACCACCCTTCTCTACCCCGCGGTGGCCGTCGTCCTCGGCGCCGCCTGCCTGTGGGAGGTCCACCGCCTCCTGGCCCGGGTCAACGCGGGCAAGACCGGTGTCGACCTGCGCCCGATGCGCTTCTTCCACTGGTCCAACGCCTATCTGGCGCTGCTCTTCCTGGCCGTCGCCATCGACTCGATGCTCGTCTGAGACCCGGATCGTCTCGCGCGGTCTCCTCGGGCGGTGCCCGTTTCCGTGCCCCGGCGACGGGGGAGACGTCTCCCGGGGGAAGATGTTCTCTTGACCGGCCTGGGGTGGGCCTGACCGTGGGGAGGGTGTTTCGTGGTCTTCGGTAAATCCCGGGAGCCTGATTCCGGTTCCGGCCGCGAGCGCGGCTCATCGCCCGGCACGGTCCACGGATTCGAGGCTCCCGTCCGGCCTCGCCCGCTTCGTGGCGGGGGGCGGCCGAGGGGTGGCGGCGGGGCGAAGTGTGGCAACCTTCGGCCGATAATCTCCCGATTCGAGTCGTGGGGTGGACACCAAGGGTTACGGTGGCCACATGGCCGGCCGTGACCCCCGCTGGGTGCTCAGGGACCGTCCGTCGGTCGGACTGATCGTCGGGCTCGTCCTCACCGGGGTGTGCGCCCTGGTGTCGTTCTCCTTCGACGTGCTGAACGGCGATCCGGTCTACTTCTTCATCGCCCTGTGCCTCGCGCTGGCGCCCGTCCCGGTGCTGCTGGCCGCGGTGCTGGCGCTCGACCGCATCGAGCCCGAGCCGCGCGGCAACCTGATCTTCGCGTTCGCCTGGGGCGCGGGGGTCGCGGTCCTGGTCGCCGGAGTGATCAACTCCTTCAACCTCGTCTACATCGAGAACACCGTCCAGCTGGGCTACGACTACGCGCGCAACATCGCCGCCACCTTCGGCGCGCCCGTGGTCGAGGAGACGATGAAGGGCCTGGTCCTGCTGGGCCTGCTCAGGTTCAGGCGCGCCGAGCTGGACGGGCCCACCGACGGCATCATCTACGCCAGCATGGTCGGCCTCGGCTTCGCCATGAGCGAGAACGTCAGCTACTACGTGGCCGCGCTCAACGAGCTGGGCGCGCAGGGCCTGGCGGTGACCGTGGTGCTGCGCGGGGTCCTCTCGCCGTTCGCCCACCCGCTGTTCACCTCCATGATCGGTGTCGCGGTGGCCTACGCGGCGCAGCGCCGGGGGCCCGGGCGGCTCTTCGTCATCGCGGCCGGGTGGGTCGGCGCGATGCTGCTGCACGGCATCTGGAACGGCTTCGTCTCCTACGCCGGCCTCGGCGGCCTGGCTGTGGCCTACCTGCTGCTGATGGTCGTGCTGTTCGTGCTGATCTGGATCATCTTCCGCGACCGCAAGCGCATCATCGGGCTCATCCAGACCTACCTGCCCGCCTACTGGGCGACGGGGCTGGTGTCCGCGGGCGACGTGGTGATGCTCTCCTCCCTGCAGGGGCGCCGCCACGCCCGGCAGTGGGCCAAGCAGCACGGGGGCAGGACGGCCCTGCGGGCGATGAGCGACTACCAGCTCGCGGCCACCGAACTCGGTCTGCTCCACGAGCGGGCCAGGGGCCACGTGATCGACGAGCCCACCTTCAACGAGGAGCAGCGGGCGCTGCTGGAGTGCATGGCCGGTGCCCGCGCCCAGTTTTCCGGGCCGCCCGTCACGGGGAACGCTCCGGCCGGCCACGCCTCCGGCCCGTCCTACCCGCAGGACGGCCCCCCTTATCCGCAGGGTGGCCTCCCCGGTCATTCTCAGGGGGGTCCCGGTCACCCGCCGCCGAGCGGGCCGTTCCACTAGTTCCACCGGGCTGGTTCCACCGGGCGTGTTCGCACCCGCGACATCCGTCCTGTCGTCGCGGGTCGGTGGCCGCGTCGATCCGGTGTGGAGGATCACCTTTCCGTAGCGGATCGGAGCGCGGGGCCGGGCCACCGGCTCGGAGGCGGGCGCGCGTCACGGTCGGCTCATGCGCGGGGCCGGGAGACGCGGCCTCGTCCGCGGGGGCGCGTCACGTCCGCGTCACAGGGGCCTCAGGCGCGGACGGCGTCGAGCTCGCCGGTGACCGCCTCCGAGGCGTCCCGCGGCCCGGGTGAGCCGGTCGCGAAGACCACCCGCAGCGTGCAGACCCAGACCAGGGTCGCGCCGAGCACGTGCAGGTTGACCAGGGCCGCGGGCACGCCCAGGAAGTACTGGACGTATCCGATGACCCCCTGCGCGGCCTCCACGCCCAGCAGCGTCCACGCGGTCCGCCGGGCGTACCCGGGAGCGTCGGTGATGTGCAGCGCGAACGCCAGCGCGAAGGTGAGGCCGATCACCACGTAGGCGACGTCGGCGTGGATCCTCGCCACGGTCTCGATGTCGAAGCCGAACCTGGAGGCCATCTCGTCGCCCGAGTGCGGCCCGGTGCCGGTCACCACCACGCCCACCACGAGCAGGGTGAACACGGCGGCGACGAGCCCGAAGACGAGCGTGCGGACATGGCGGTGGATCCGCTGCCGGGGTGGGGAGCCGTCGCCCGGGCTCTCGTTCAGGCCGGCGCGGGCGTACAGCGCGTACGCCGCGGCGATCATGCCGATGGAGGCGAGGAAGTGCACGCTCACGGTGACCGGGTTGAGCGCGCTGCGCACGACCAGGCCGCCCCAGAGTCCCTGGAAGGCCACGCCGATCGGCTGCAGCCAGGCCAGCCTCACCAGGTCGGGGCGGCGGGCCGGTAGCCGCAGGGCGGCGATCAGGCAGGCCACGCCGACCGCGAGCACCAGGAAGGTGAGCAGCCGGTTGCCGAACTCGATCGCCATGTTCAGCGGTGAGATCTCGTCGTGGGCCACCGGGATGAAGCTCTCCGGCGTGCACCGTGGCCAGGTGGGACAGCCCAGGCCGGATCCGCTGACCCGCACCGCGGCGCCCGTCACCGTGATCCCGACGTTGACGACGACCGCCGCCAGCGCCCAGCGGCGCAGGGTGAGGAAGGTCGGCGGCCCCACGATTCGCGCCGATCCGGCGGCATACCGGCGAGCCTGGTCAAGGAGGTGGTTCACGGCTCACATGCTAGGCGGCGAGGGGGGTGGTCCCACCGTGGACCCCGGCGGACCCCGGGTGGCGGTCACCGGGCGCGAGGCGCGTACCACGGGACGGCGTGCCGTACGCCCCTGGGGGTAGAGGTGGGCTTGAGTCGAAGTTTTGCGTGTGATGTCCGTTTAGGTGCATTGATCCGTTTAAAGGTATGTGACATAGTACTGACGGGCCCGAGGTGCGGGAACGAGGTGAGAGATGCCGGACGTCGTGGTCGTCGGTGCCGGGGCCGTGGGGGCCGCCTGCGCCTACTACGCCGCCCGCGCGGGCCTGGACGTCGTGGTCGTCGACCGGGGGGCGGTGGCGGGCGGTACGACCGGTGCGGGCGAGGGCAACATCCTGGTCTCCGACAAGGAGCCGGGACCCGAACTCGACCTGGCACTGCTCTCCAACCGGCTCTGGCGCGACCTGGCGGGGGCCGCGCCAGAGGGCGGGGCCCGAAACGGCGCGCCGGGGGACGAGCGCGCCGACGCCGGACCGGGCGGTGCGGGAGCGGGCGTCGTGGACCGGCCCGTCACGGGCGGCGGGTTCGAGTTCGAGGCCAAGGGCGGCCTGGTGGTGGCCGAGACGGACGAGATCCTGGAGGCGCTCACCGACCTGGCGGGAAAACAGGGGGTCGAGCACGTCGCCGTCGCCGCGGGGGAACTCGGCGACTACGAGCCCCACCTGGCGAAAGGGCTCGCCGGTGGCGTGTTCTACCCGCAGGACGCCCAGGTCCAGCCCATGCTGGCGGCGGCCTCCCTCATCCGGAGAGGCACGGAACGGTTCGGCCGCGGCGCCCTGATGCTGCGCACGGGCGTCACGGTGACCGGCTTCGTCACGGACGGCGACCGGATCGCCGGGGTCACCACCGACCACGGCGACATCCTCGCCGGAGCCGTCGTCAACGCCGCGGGCACCTGGGGCGGCGAACTCGCCGCGCTCGCCGGCGCGCACGTCCCGATCCTGCCCAGGCGCGGCTTCGTCCTGGTCACCGAGCCGCTCGCCGGGCCGTTGATCAGGCACAAGGTCTACACCGCCGCCTACGTCACCGCGGTGGCCAGCGACTCGGAGGGGCTCCAGACGTCCGCCGTCGTGGAGAGCACCCCGGCGGGGCCCGTGCTCATCGGCGCCAGCCGTGAGCGGGTCGGCTTCGACCGCACGATGTCGGTCCCGGTGCTCGAACGTCTCGCCCGTCAGGCCGTGGAGCTGTTCCCCGCCCTGGCGGCATACCGGGTGATCCGCGCCTACTGCGGTTTCCGCCCCTACTGCCCGGACCATCTCCCGGTGATCGGGGAGGATCCCCGAGTTCGGGGGCTCTACCACGCCTGCGGTCACGAGGGGGCGGGCATCGGCCTGGCCCCGGCCACCGGCCACCTGATCGCCCAGCTCCTGACCGGCCTGGGCCCCGACCTGGACCTCACCCCCTTCCGTCCCGACCGCTTCACCCGGGAGGCGTCTTGACCTGCTCCCCGAGCCTGAACCGGAACCCGAGCCGAGGTCCGGAGCCGGAGCGGAGCCCGAACTCGAACCGGAGCCACCACCGGGATCCCTCCCACGGAGGTGCCCGATGAGGGATCCGTACCGTCTGGTGGGGGCGCGGCCCGAGCCGGAGTTCGAGATCAGCGTGGACGGTGTTCCCGTCCCGGTGATCCCCGGCCAGAGCCTCGGCGCCGCCATGCACGGCGCGGGCATCCGCTCCTGGCGCACCACCAGGTTCGCCGGGCGAGCGCGCGGGCTGTTCTGCGGCATCGGGGTCTGTTTCGACTGCCTGGTCACGGTGAACGGAACCCCCTCCCTGCGCGCCTGCCTGACCGAGGCGCTCCCGGGAGACCGGGTGACCACCGGCGGTCCTCCATCGCCGTCCCAGGGCGCGCAGGAGGCCCCGCGAGACCCCGGGGAAGAGGCCGGAGCCGGACCGGGGGAGCGGGCGTACGCTCCGGATGTGGACGTCTCCCCTGATTCCGGCACCTCCGGTATGGAGGAGGACGTCCCGGGCGCGCACCCTCCTCGTGCTCCCGGCGTCTCCGATACGCGGAGGGAGGGATGAGCGGCCGATGACGCGGATTCACGATCTCGCCGTGATCGGTGCCGGTCCCGCCGGGGTCGCGGGCGCGCTCACCGCGGCCCTCTCAGGGCTGGACGTCGTACTGGTCGACGGGGCCACCAGGCCGGGCGGCCAGTACTTCCGGCGCCCCGCCGAGGGCTTCCGCGCCGCGCGGCCCGGCGCGCTGCACCGCGGGCTCGACAGGTTCACCCGCCAGTGGGAGACGCTTCGCGAGCGCGCCGAGGTGCTCCTGCGCCACCGGGTCTGGGCGGTCGAGCGCGCGGACGGCGCGATCACCGTACGGTGCCTGGAGGGAGACCGCGAGGAGCGGCCCCGCACGGTGACCGCGCGAGGGTTGCTGATCGCCACCGGCGCGTACGACCGGCCGCTGCCGTTCCCCGGCTGGGACCTGCCGGGGGTGCTCACCGCGGGCGGCGCGCAGGCACTGCTCAAGGGCGACCTGGTCGGTGCGGGAAGCAGGGTCGTGGTCGCCGGTACCGGCCCGTTCCTGCTGCCCGTCGCCGCGGGCCTGGCGGACGCCGGGGCGCGGGTGCTCGGCGTCCACGAGGCGAACGGCGGGTTCGGGCTCGCCAGGCACCCGCTGCTCGCCGCGGGCCGGGTGGGGGAGGCCCTCGGGTACGGGGCGCGCCTGGCCCGCCACCGGATCCCGTACCGCCGCCGCGAGGCGGTGGTCGCCGCGCACGGCGACACCGCGCTGACCCACGTCACGGTGGCGAGCCTGGACGGCGACTGGCGGCCGACGGCGACGAGGACCGTCGAGTGCGACACCCTCGCCTGCGGTTACGGATTCGTCCCCCAGCTCGACCTACCGGTCCAGCTGGACTGCGCCACCCGCCGCGACCTCGACGGCAGCCCGGTCGTCGCGGTGGACGCGGGCATGCGCACCAGCGTGCCCGGCGTCTACGCGGCGGGGGAGTCCACCGGTGTCGGCGGGGCCGTGCTCGCCGAGGTGGAGGGACGCCTCGCGGGCCGGTCCGCCGCCGCCGACCTGGGCCGCCCGGTTCCTCCGGACCCGGCCCTGACCCGGCGCGCGGCCAGGCTCTCCGCCTTCGCGCACGCCCTGCAGGAGGCCTATCCGGTACGGGCCGGCTGGCAGGACTGGCTCCGCGACGACACCCTCGTGTGCCGCTGCGAGGAGGTGCCCCTGTCGGCCGTACGCCGGGCACAGGCCATGGGGGCCGCCGACGCGCGCTCCGTCAAGCTTCTCGCGCGCCCGGGGATGGGGTGGTGCCAGGGCAGGATGTGCGGCTACGCGGTCGCGTGCCTCGCCGGGGAGGACCCCGCGCCGCCCCGGCGCCCGATCGCCCAGCCCGTCAGGCTCGGCGACCTCGCGGCGGCGACGTCCGCCTCCCCCGGCCGAAGGGAGGCCCCGCCGGCTCCGGAGGAGGCGGAGAGCTTGGCGGAGACGGGCGCACCGGAGGTTCTCCCGCGTCCGGCACATGCGGAACCTCCGCCGGCCCCGGCGACGGATCGGCCCGAACCCCCTCGGAAGGACGAACGATGACGACCCCCGCGAAGCCCTGGCACGGTGTGACGGTGGCCACCGCGCTGCCCCTGGGAGAGGACCTCTCCGTCGACCTGGACGGCTACGCCGAGCACTGCCGGTGGCTGGTCGCCTCCGGGTGCGACGGCGTCGTGCCGAACGGATCGCTGGGCGAGTACCAGACGCTCACCTCCCGGGAGCGGGCCTCGGTCGTGGAGACCGCGGTCGCCGCCGTGGGCGGCGACCGCGTCATGCCGGGTGTCGCGGCCTACGGGGCGCTGGAGGCCCGCCGGTGGGCCGAGCAGGCGGGTGAGGCCGGGTGCCGCGCGGTGATGCTGCTCCCGCCGAACGCCTACCGCGCCGACGACAGGACCGTGGTGGAGCACTACCGCGAGGTGGCCGCGGCCGGTCTGCCGGTGGTGGCCTACAACAACCCCTTCGACACCAGGGTGGACCTCACCCCCCGGTTGCTGGCCACCCTGCACGCCGAGGGCCTGATCGTCGGGGTGAAGGAGTTCAGCGGTGACGTCCGGCGGATCTACGAGATCGCCGAGCTCGCCCCCGGGCTGGACGTGCTGGCCGGGGCCGACGACGTACTGCTGGAGCTGGTCACCGCCGGGGCGGTCGGCTGGGTGGCCGGATTCCCCAACGCGCTGCCCGAGTCGACCGTCGCCCTGTACCGGGCGGCGGCCGCGGGGGACACGGCCACCGCGCTTCCGCTCTACCGCGCGCTGCACCCGCTGCTTCGCTGGGACTCCAGACCGGTGTTCGTCCAGGCGATCAAGCTCTCCATGGACCTGGCCGGCCGCCGCGGCGGCCCGTGCCGCCCGCCCAGGCTCGCCCTGGTGCCCGAACAGGAGGCCGCCGTACGCGCCGCGACGGAGAAGGCCCTCGCCGAGGGACTGCGTTAGTGGGTCGTCCCCGAACGTCGCCCCGGTATCGCCGCCCGGTGACCGGCTCCCGCCGGATCTGCCCTCCCCCGGCAAGGTCGTGTGACGGTCCAGTGGAGCGCCCCCACATCCCTTCCCGCGAGGAGCGTCGATGAGAACGAAGAGGATCTTCCACGCGGTGGACTCCCACACCGAGGGCATGCCCACCCGAGTGATCACCGGGGGAGTGGGGGTCATCCCCGGCTCGACCATGGCCGAGCGGCGCGAGCACTTCCTCGCCGAGATGGACCACGTCCGCACCCTGCTCATGTACGAGCCGCGCGGTCACTCGGCGATGAGCGGGGCCATCCTGCAACCGCCCACCCGGCCGGACGCCGACTTCGGCGTGCTCTACATCGAGGTCTCCGGTTGCCTGCCCATGTGCGGGCACGGCACCATCGGCGTCGCCACCGTCCTGGTCGAGACCGGGATGGTCGAGGTCGCCGAGCCGGTCACCGTCATCCGGCTGGACACCCCGGCGGGGCTGGTCGTCGCCGAGGTCAGGGTCGAGGACGGCGCCGCCACGGAGGTGACCATCACCAACGTGCCCTCCTTCAGCGCCGGGCTGGACCGCGCGGTCAAGGTGCCCGGCCTCGGGGAGGTCGTCTACGACCTGGCCTACGGCGGCAACTACTACGCGATCCTGCCCATCGAGTCGGTGGGCCTGCCGTTCGACCGCGCACACAAGCAGCGGATCCTCGACGCGGGTCTGGCGATCATGGAGGCGATCAACGAGCGGGACGAGCCCGTCCATCCACTGGACCCCGGCATCCGCGGCTGCCACCACGTGCAGTTCGTCGCGCCAGGTTCCGACGCCGGGCACTCGCGGCACGCGATGGCGATCCACCCCGGCTGGTTCGACCGCTCGCCGTGCGGCACCGGCACCAGCGCCCGGATGGCCCAGCTGCACGCCAGGGGCGAGCTGCCTCTGGAGACCGGCTTCGTGAACGAGTCGTTCATCGGCACCCGCTTCGTCGGGCGGCTCGTGGCCCGGACGGAGGTGGGGGGCCTGCCCGCGGTGGTTCCCACGATCACCGGGCGTGCGTGGGTCACCGGCACCGCCCAGTACTTCCTCGACCCCCGCGACCCGTTCCCCGGAGGTTTCCTGCTGTGACACCGAAAGCTGTGACAGCAGAGCGCGCCGACCCGGTACGAGCCGTCTGAGCTGCGGATACGCCGCCTTTTCCGGCGCTCCTCACGTCGGGTCCCGCATCGCGGGGAAACGGCGTCTCAACGTTAACGGTCTTGTTTCGGCCCTTGACGTGTCCTTGCATTACACGTGCAATATCACACATCACTAGATGTGAGGAGCCGCACATGCGTGCCACCCCCCTGAAGTGCTTCACGTCGCTGGCCGTCCTCGGTCTCCTGGTCACCGGATGCGGCCAGGGGCTGCTCGGTGACGGAGGCGCGGGCCAGGCGACCGCGGAGAAGGACGAGCCGATCGTCCTCGGCATGCTGATCCCGCAGTCGGGCAGCGAGGCCGCGATCGGCCCCTACATGAGCAACGCGGCGCAGCTCGCGATCGACGAGATCAACGCCAAGGGCGGTGTGCTCGGCCGACGGCTGGAGCTGAAGACCGCCGACGACGCCTGCGACGCCCAGTCCGCGGCGGCGGGCGCGAACAAGCTGGTCACCGAGGGGATCGACGTCTCGGTGGGCGGCTACTGCTCCGGTGCGACGCTCCCCACCCTGCCGATCTTCGGCAAGGCGGGGATCCCGATGATCATCCCGGCCGCCAACTCCCAGGAGCTGGTCGACCAGAAGCTCAAGCACGTCTTCCTGATCAACGGCACGGGCTCCCAGCAGGCCGCGGCCGCGGAGAAGTGGATCACCAAGCAGGGTTCCAAGAGCGTCGCGCTCATGCACGACAACACCAGCTACTCCAAGGACATCGCGCTGCGCACCCAGGCACTCCTGGAGGCCCCCGGCGGAGCCGAGGCCGTGATCACCGAGGCGGTCACCCCGAAGGAGAGCGACTACAGCGCCAACATCACCAACGTGCTGGCCAAGAAGCCCGACTTCGTCTACTGGACCGGCTACTTCCAGGAGGGCGGCCTGATCGCGCGTCAGCTCCGGCAGGCCGGATACAAGGACTCCATCATGGTGGGCGACGGCTCGGTCTCCCCCAAGCTGGTCGAGATCGCCGGAGACGAGGCCGCCGAGGGCCTGTACGCGACGATGACCCAGACGCCCGACACCCTCCAGGGCGCCGAGGGCTGGATCGAGGCGTACCAGAAGAAGTACTCCTCCGAGCCGGGCCCGTACTCCAACCAGGCCTACGACGCGGTGCGGCTCGCCGCCGAGGCGGTCACCAAGGCGGGCGCCACCGACGGCGACAAGGTCATCGCGGCGCTTGAGGCGATCGACGGCTTCTCGATGTTCTCCGGGCCGCTGAAGTTCACCCCCGAGCACACCCTGGCGAACGGCGGCTTCCAGATCCTCGTCGTCAAGGACGACAAGTTCGCCCTGCAGGACGCCCTTAAATGACGCAGCTCGTCTGGAACGGGCTGTTCGTCGGCTCGTTCTACGCCCTGGTCGCCCTGGGGTACAGCATGGTCTACGGGATCATCAAGCTGCTCAACTTCGCCCACGGCGACCTGTACATGCTCGGCGCGTTCGCCGGTTTCGCCATCCTCGGCGCGGTCGGCGGCGTGTCCTCCTCGATGGCACTGCCGCTGCTGCTCGCGGTGCTCCTGGCGACCATGCTCGCCACCGGCCTGGCCGGGGTGGCCCTGGAGCGGATCGCCTACCGCCCGCTCCGCCGCGCCCCGAGGCTGTCCCTGTTGATCACCGCGGTCGGGGCCTCCTTCGCGCTGGAGTACGGGATGCGCGCGGTGGCCGGGGCCGACCCGCGGGTCTACCCGGTACGGCTGGGCGGCACCTCGCTGGAGATCCTCGGGGCCCGGCTCACCGTGCAGCAGATCGTCCTGATCGGCGTGGCGGTGCTCCTCATGGCCGGGCTCAACCTGCTGGTCACCCGCACCCGCGAGGGCAGGGCGATGCGGGCCATCGCGCTGGACCCGCGCACCAGCGCGCTGATGGGCATCGACGTCAACGCGGTGATCTCCCGCACCTTCTTCATCGGCTCGGCGCTCGCGGGGGCCGCGGGCGTGATGGCCGGTGCCTACTACGGCAAGATCGATTTCATGATGGGCTTCCTGATCGGGCTCAAGGCCTTCACGGCGGCCGTCATCGGGGGCATCGGCAACATCCCGGGCACGATGCTCGGCGGTCTGCTGCTCGGGCTGCTGGAGTCGTTCGGCACGTTCTGGCTGGGCGGTGAGTGGCGTGACGTGTTCGCCTTCGGGGTGCTGATCCTGTTCCTGACGGTGCGGCCCACCGGCCTGCTCGGCGAGCGCGTCACGGAGCGGGTATGACCGGGACCGCCGGACCCACCGGGCCTGCCGGGCCCGCGGGAGCCACGACGACCAAGGTCCGCCGCCTCGGCACCGACTCACCGCCCAGCAGGGCGTCGAAGCTGATGCAGAACCGGTGGGCCGGGCTCGCCGGGCTGCTGATCGCGCTGCTGGCGCCCTTCGTCAACGCCACGCCGTACGCGCTGTCGGTCATGACCAGCGCGGCCATCGCCGTGATGCTCGCCGCCGGGCTGAACATCGTGGTCGGCTACTGCGGCCTGCTCGACCTGGGGTACGTCGCCTTCTTCGCGGTCGGCGCCTACACCAGCGGCGTGCTGGCCACCCGCTTCGACCTGCCACTGCCGGCCACGATCCCCGCGGTGCTCGTGGCCACGGTCATCGCGGGGATCGTGATCGGCGCCCCCACCCTGCGCCTGCGCAGCGACTATCTGGCCATCGTCACCCTCGGCTTCGGTGAGATCATCCGGATCACCGCCAACAACCTGGACGTCACCGGTGGCCCCTCGGGGATCTACGGCATCCCGCATCTGGTCGAGAGCCCGGTGCTCTTCTACTACCTCACCGTGGTCGTCGTCTCGCTCGCCGTCCTCGGCGCGGCGCGGCTGGGTCGCTCCCGCCTGGGCAGGGCCTGGCGTTTCGTCCGGGAGGACGAGGACGCCGCCGAGGCGATGGGCGTGCACACCTACCGGGTCAAGCTCGCCGCCTACATCGCGGGCGCGGTCTGGGGCGGCATGGCCGGGGTGCTGTTCGCCGCGCAGCTGTCGGCCATCTCACCGGGCAGCTTCACCTTCCTGTCGTCGGCGCTGGTGCTCATGGCCGTGGTCCTGGGAGGCATGGGATCGACGCCCGGCGTCGTCGTCGGGGCCGTGGTGATCAGCATCCTGCCGGAGATCCTGCGCGACCTCGCCGACTACCGGTTCTTCCTGTTCGGCGTACTGCTCATCGCCTTCATGATCCTGCGGCCGCAGGGGATCTGGCCGGCCCGTTCCAAGGAGGTCCCGTGAGCCTGCTGAACGTGACCGACCTGCGCCTGACCTTCGGCGGGCTGGTGGCGATCGACGGCCTGTCGTTCTCGGTGCGCGAGGCGGAGATCGTCTCCGTGATCGGGCCCAACGGGGCGGGCAAGACGTCGGCGTTCAACTGCGTCACCGGCTTCTACCGGCCGACCTCGGGCCGGATCACCCTGCGCGGCAGGGACCTGCCGGGGCTGCGGCCCTCGGCGATCGCGGGTCTGGGCGTCGCGCGGACCTTCCAGAACCTGCGGCTGTTCGGCGAGCTGTCGGTCCTGGACAACGTACGCGCGGGATCGCACCTGTGGCTGCGCCAGAGCGTCCTGGACGCCCTGCTGCACACCCCGCGCTACCGGCGCTCCGAGCGCGAGTGCACCGAGCAGGCCCATCACTGGCTGGACTTCGTCGGCCTGCGCGGCGACAGGTACGGACAGGCGAGGAACCTTCCCTACGGGGAGCAGCGCCGCACCGAGATCGCCCGTGCCCTCGCCCGGCGCCCCGACCTGCTGCTGCTCGACGAGCCCGCGGCCGGGCTCAACCACGGCGAGAAGGCCGAGATGCTCGACCTGATCCGGCGCATCCAGGCGCTGGGGGTGGCGATCGTGCTCATCGAACACGACATGGGCCTGGTCATGGAGGTCTCGGAACGCGTGGTCGTGCTCAACTTCGGCAGGGAGATCGCCGACGGCCGCCCCGAGGACGTCCGGCGAGATCCGGCCGTCATCGAGGCCTACCTCGGTGGCGACACCTCCGCGAACGACGGGACCGGCGAAGCCACGACCGCGGAGAAGGACGGCGCGGGCGAAGAGGGCACGGGCAAGGACAGCGCGAAAAACAGCGCGACGGGTGACGCGGCCGGGGGAGGCGCCGATGCTTGACATCGACGGGCTGGACGTCCACTACGGCGGCGTACACGCCCTGCGCGGACTGTCCCTCGGCGTCGCCGAAGGCGAGATCGTCGCGCTGCTGGGCAACAACGGCGCGGGCAAGACCACCACGCTCTGCGCGGTCTCGGGACTGCTGCGGCCCAGTGGCGGCAGGGTGCTCTTCGAAGGGAAGGAGATCACCGGGCGGAAACCGCACAGGATCACCGCGCGCGGCCTGGTGCACGTGCCGGAGGGCCGTAGGATCTTCAGCACGCTCAGCGTCCACGAGAACCTCCAGCTGGGCGGTTACCTGGTCCGCGACCAGGCGGAGATCCGCGCGCGGATCGACCGCGTCTACGAACTGCTGCCGCGCCTGGCCGAGCGGCGCGCACAGCAGGGCGGCACGCTGTCGGGCGGTGAGCAGCAGATGCTCGCGATCGGCAGGGCGCTCGTCACGGGCCCTCGGCTGCTGCTGCTCGACGAGCCCTCCATGGGGCTGGCGCCCCTGGTGGTCGCCTCGATCATGGAGCTCGTCGCGGGCATCAACGCCCAGGGCACCTCGGTGCTGCTCGTCGAGCAGAACGCCGTCGCCGCCCTCGGGATCGCCCACCGGGGCTACGTGATCGAGAGCGGGGAGTGCGTCCTGGAAGGGCCCGCCGCCGAGCTGCGCCGGGACCCCCGGGTGGTCGAGGCCTACCTCGGCGGAACCGGGGGGAGCGAACGCGGGTGACCGGCGGATCCGCCGTCGGCGCCGTACCCCGCGGATCGGCCCCCGGGTGTTCGGAGGCAGGCGGATGGCCTGGGAGGATGGGAGGGTGGCGGGTTCCGCCGATCAGGCGTGGACGTGAGCGACGCGAGAGGCTCCGGTATGGCTCCTAGGGCGGACGGCCGGCTCGACCTGCCGCCCGTGAGCGAGCGGCAGAGCCTGCGGGAGCAGGTGGCCCACGCGCTCAGGGCGGCCCTGATCACCGGTGAGATGAGGCCGGGCATGGTCTACTCTGCCCCGGTGCTCGCCGCCCAGTTCGGCGTCTCGGCGACCCCGGTGCGCGAGGCCATGCTCGACCTGGCCAAGGAGGGCCTGGTCGAGGCGGTACGCAACAAGGGCTTCCGGGTCACGGAGCTGTCCGACAGGGATCTGGACGAGCTGACCGAGATCCGCAGGCTCATCGAGGTGCCCACGGTGGCCCAGCTGGCCGACGCCGGGCGCGCACCGAGCTTCGAGACACTGCGCCCGCTCGCCCAGGCGATCGTCGACGCCGCCGAGCGTGGCGACCTGCTCGCGTACGTCGACGCCGACATCCGCTTCCACCTGGACCTGCTCGCCCTGGCGGGCAACTCCCGCCTCGTGGAGGTGGTGCGCGACCTGCGCAACCGGGCCCGTCTGTACGGACTGTCCTCCCTGCACCGGCAAGGCGCCCTCGCCGACTCCGCCCGAGAGCACCTCACGCTGCTCGCGCTGCTGTCGGAGGGTGACGCGAGCGGTGCCGAGCGGCTGATGCGCGACCACATCCGGCACGTCCGCGGCATCTGGGCGAGCCGGCCGAAGCAGCCCGGGAATTGACATCCTCCCCCTCGTGAACGCGGGGGATCCGCGGTCGCCCGTGAGGGTTCCCGCCTCATTCCGGTGGCCCGCCCGAGAGGATTCTCGTCGAGGCATCGCACCGGCTCCACCGGCGTCTCACCTCTGTGCCGGGGCCATGGTCCGGAGAAGTGTCGGGGCGGGTCGGAAGGGTCGTGGGGGCGCCGTCACCGAATCGGTGGCGTGGGACCCGAGAGTTCAGCCGGTGCTGCGGGTGGCACCGACGCTGGCGATGACCACGCAGCCGATGGCGGCCCACTCGCGCATCTGGAGCACCTCGCCCAGGATCAGCAGCGCGGCCAGCGCGGCCATCGCGGGCTCCAGGCTCATCAGGATGCCGAAGACCCGTTTGGGCATCCTGCGCAGCGCCTCCAGCTCGATCGAGTAGGGGATGACCGACGACAGCAGTCCCACCCCGAGCCCGATCAGCAGCAGCTCGGGCTGGAGCAGGTCGGCGCCACCCGAGGCGATCCCGACGGGGGCGACCAGCAGGCAGGAGACGATCATCGCCAGGGTGAGGCCGCTCGTTCCGGGGAAGCGCCGGCCGACCGAGGCCGACAACAGGATGTAGCCGGCCCAGCAGACCGCCGCCACCAGGGCGAAGGCGATCCCGGCCCAGCTGATCCTGGAGGCGGTCCCGCCCCACGGGGCGAGCAGCACCACGCCCGATCCGGCGAGCACCACCCAGAACAGGTCGAGGCGGCGGCGCGAGGCCGCCACCGCGACGCCGAGCGGGCCGAGGAACTCGATCGCCACCGCGATGCCCATCGGCAGCCGGGCCAGCGCCTCGTAGAACGACAGGTTCATCACGCCCAGCGTCACGCCGAACGCCACCCCGGCGCCGATGTCCGCCCTGGACAGGCCGCGCAACCGGGGTCTGACGACCGCTCCCAGGATCAGGGCACCCGTCGCGATCCGCAGGAACACCACGGCGCTCGGCGGCAGCTGGGAGAACAGGTCCTTGGCCAGGCTCGCGCCCACCTGCACCGACAGGATGGCCAGCAGCACCAGACCGGACGGCGGGATGGCGTCGGAGGCCGCTCTCAGCAGCGTTCCGGGCCTGGGCAGCCTCGGCTTGTACGGCTCGGCGGGCCCGTGCAGGGCATCGGCGGTCATGACTCTCCTTGGTCATGTGCAAAACAACATATGACACCTTACTTGTCGAGGTCGTCGTTTTCACGGCTGTCCGTGATGTGAGACGGCACCTGATCGGTGGTGGGCGTGGGCGTGAGACGACCCCGTGGAGGGGTTTCCGGCGGTTCGCCCTCCGCCGGAAGGACGCTCCTATGGTTCGTCAGGCGACGAGCCAGACCTCACCGGGAGGCGTTCACCTCCATCCTCACTGTCAGGGAAGGGGAGTCTCGCCGGTCGTGCGGCGTCCGGCGTCCGGCGCGCGGGTGTAGAGCGCGACGGTCATGCCGGGTACCCGACCCGTCCGCCAGGACCTGGCCCGGACGAACCCCTCCTTGACCAGGGTGATCACCCGGCCGACGCGCGAGGCCGCCTCCGACCCGCCCCGCCAGATCACCCAGACCCGCTCGCGCCCGGCCACGGCGGCGGCCACGTCGGAGCGCTCCGGGTAACCGAAGGAGTGGGACAGGGGCGCGGGCCCGGCGAGCAGCACGTCGTCGGGCAGCCCTTTACCGCCGTGCCGCGTCCGGTCGTAGTAGCGAAAGCCCTCGCGCAGGGAGGAACGTCCGTAGAGGAGGGCGTCCCCCGGCCGGCCCTCGCTCGCGAGGATCCGTACCGCCCGGGGGAAGTTCTCGTGGTGCCCGTCCTCCCCGCGCAGGTCCAGCTGGCCGGGGAGCCCGGCCGCCAGGACGCCCGCCAGCGCGATCCCGGTGACCAGGTGAGGCAGCGCGGCGAGGACGAGCCCGGCGAGCAGCGCGTACGCGGGCACCGTCGCGAACAGGTAGCGGTCGACGTAGACCGGCGAGACCAGGTGGGACAGGGCGAACAGCAGCAGGGGCGGCAGAATCGCCCAGGAGCCGAGCAGGACGATCCAGAGCCGGTCGGCGCCGTGTCTCCGGCCCAGGAACGGAGCGGCGGCGGCGACGGTGAGTACCACGCACCCGGCCAGGGCGGTGCCCCCGGCCATCTTGGGCAGGGCGAGGAACACGTCGGGTCCCGGCAGGGTGATCCAGCTGATCGCGTGCCGCTCGGCGAAGCCGACCGCCGTCCAGACGGCCCCCGGGACGCAGCCCACGGCCATGCAGGCGAGCACCCTGGGCAGGACGCCCCGCCCGTACGACCCGACCGCGAGCAGGTGGGCGGCGAGGACGAGCAACGCGAACACCTGCGTGCAGCCCAGCAGCGCGACGGCGGCCGCGTACCTCCACCAGGCGCCGCGCCGTCCCGGCTCCTCGATCGCCCGGTACAGCGTCCAGGTGGCCAGGACCGCGGCGGCGGCGGCGAACGCGTAGGGGCGGATGTTCTGCCCGTGGTAGGAGACCGAGGGCAGGAAGACGTAGACGGCGGCGGCGGCCAGTCCGGCGGGCTGCGAGCTCAGCCGGCGGCCCAGGTCGGCGATGAGCGCGGTGGCCGCGCCGGTCGCGAGCGCCGAGGGCAGGCGCATCCACCACTCGGCCTGCCCGAACTCCAGCCACAGGTGCATGAAGGCGTAGTAGGGCAGGAAGTGCCCGTCGATGTGCTGGGCCAGCTCCCAGAGTCCCGCGGCGCCGCGGCGGGCCGCGCTGAGAGTGGCGAGTTCGTCCCCCGACTGGGAGACCGTGGACGAGCCCGCGACGGAGACAAGCGTGGCAACGATCCCCATGGCCAGAGTTGGCCAGATTCGCCCCGTATGTCGTGTCGCCGGACGGGATGAAGATCGCGTTCCGGTAATGATCACCTGGAGGATGGTAGATCTTGGCGATCATTCTGGTTGATCTTTTGCGGTGATAGGTGGAGAAATTCCCGATTTAGGCGATCCCTGGTCACCGGTTTCCGGGCGGGTCACTCCCAGCGGAACGTCCGGGAGGTGAGGAAGAGCGACACAGCCGCCCACGCCGCGAGGATCGCCACGGCGGCGATCGGTGCTCCCGTGCCGTCGCTCAGGACCGCGCGGAGCCCTCCGGTCAGCGCCGAGATCGGCAGCAGCTCCAGCACCGGCCGCACCGCCTCGGGAAACCTCGCCAGCGGGAAGGCGACCCCGCCGCAGGCGAGCAGGAGCAGGTAGACGAGGTTCGCCGCGGCGAGCGTGGCCTCGGCGCGCAGCGTCCCCGCCATCAGCAGGCCGAGCCCGCTGAACGCGGCGGTGCCCAGCACGATGAGCGCCAGGACCGCGAGCGGCGAGCCCGTGGGGTGCCAGCCCAGGGCGAGCGCCACCGCGCAGATGACCGTCACCTGGACGACCTCCACCGCGATCACCGCGAGCGTCTTGGACAGCATCAGCCCGGTCCGCGACAGCGGGGTCGCGCCCAGCCGCTTCAGCACGCCGTAGCGGCGCTCGAAGCCCGTCGCGATGGCCTGCCCGGTGAAGGCGGTGGACATCACGGCGAGCGCGAGCACGCCGGGGGTCATGAAGTCGATCCGGGAACCGCCGCCCACGTCGATGATCGGGGCGGAGGAGAGGCCGACGAGCAGCAGCACCGGGATGATCATCGTGAGCAGCAGCTGCTCGCCGTTGCGGAGCATCGCCCGGATCTCCGCTCCCGCCTGGGCCGCCACCATCCGGCCCAGCGGCGCGGCTCCGGGGGCCGGCGTGAGGTCCAGGGTCGTCATGGGGCTCTCCTGCGGTCTGGTGCGCGCTCAGGTTCGGGCCGCGCCCGGACGCGTGAGGGGTGGCGAAGGGGGTGTGAAGGTGTCACCGGGGCGGAGGGCTCCGGGGGCGTCGCCGGGACGGTGGTTCCGACGGTGCGTTCGACGGTGGGTTTCGAGGGCGTCACCGGAGCTCACGCCCGGTCAGCTCCAGGAAGACGTCCTCCAGGGTGCGCCGCTCGATGCTGAGGTCGTCGGCGGTCACGCCCTCGGCGGCGCACCAGGTCGTCACCGTGGCCAGGAGACCGGGTACGACCTGCCCCTCGATGATGTAGTGCCCGGCCGGCGACTCCTTGGCCGTGCTGCCGGCGGGCAGGGCGGCGAGCAACTCGTCCAGGCAGAGGCCGGGGCGGGCGCGGAAGCGCAGCTGCCGCTCGGCGCCGGTGAGGGAGGAGGGCGTGCCCTCGGCGACGACCCTGCCGCGGTCGATGATCACGATCTGGTCGGAGAGTCTCTCCGCCTCGTCCATGTGGTGGGTGGTGAGCACCACCGAGACCCCGCTGGAACGCAGGTCCTTCACCAGCTCCCAGCAGGCGTGCCTGGCCTGCGGGTCCAGGCCCGCGGTCGGCTCGTCGAGGAAGACCAGCTCCGGGCGGCCGATGACCGCTCCGGCCAGCGACAGGCGCTGCTGCTGGCCGCCGGAGAGCCTGCGGTACGGGGTGCGGGCGTGCTCGCTCAGCCCCAGCCGTTCCAGCAGCGCCGCGGGGTCGAGCGGGTGGGCGTGGAAGCGGGCCATCAGCCGCAGCCACTGCCCGCAGCGGGACGCGGGGGGAACGCCGCCCGCCTGGAGCATCACCCCGACCCTGGCCCGCAGTTCCGGCCTCGACGGGTCGAGCCCGAGCACCCGCACGGTGCCGCCGTCGGCCCGGCGGAACCCCTCGCAGATCTCCAGGGTGGAGGTCTTGCCGGCCCCGTTGGGGCCCAGCACCGCGGTGACCGCGCCGCGGGCGGCGTTGAAGGTCAGGCCGTCGATCGCGGTCGTCCCGCCGTATCTTTTGACCAGGTCGACGATCTCGACGGCTGGGGAGTCCATGGCCACGAGTTTAGGGACCGTGCCCGCCGGTCACGCTCCCGGACCACGCGTCCGCGGCCGCCGGGAACCCGTTTCCCGCGCGGCGCCCGGCCGGCCTCCGTTCACACCTAAAGGTTTTTTCGAGGAAATTTCCGAAAAGCAGGAATTCGGATGACCGGTTGTTGGTTGGGACGCTTCGGCCCCTGTGGGCCGTCATCGCCCGTCAGTGGGGGCGTAGCCTGCGAAAAAGGGGATACGGGTATGACCGCGGCCGCCGTCGAGCCGGAGGTGGCGCCGATCGTACGGCGCAGGGGACTGTTGCTCGCCATCCTGGGAGCGCTGTCGGCGGTCGGCCCTCTCGCGATCGACATGTACCTTCCCGCCTTCCCCTCCATCGCCGCCGACCTGGGCAGCGGGCAGGCACAGGTGCAGCTCACCCTCACCGCCTGCCTCATCGGATTCTCGGTCGGGCAGGTCATCGCGGGCCCGATCAGCGACACGCGCGGACGCCGGGGTCCGCTCCTGATCGGCATCGCCGCCTACGCCGCGGCCTCCCTGCTGTGCGCCTTCTCGCCCTCGGTGTACGGGCTGGTCGGCTTCCGCCTGCTCCAGGGCATCGCGGGCGGCGCCGCGCTGGTGATCGTCCGCGCGATCGTCCGCGACCTGTACGAGGGGGCGGCCATCGCCCGCATCTTCGCCACCCTCATGCTGGTGACCGGCCTCGCCCCGATCCTCGCCCCGATCGCGGGCGCGCAACTGCTCGCCCACACCTCCTGGCGGGGGGTGTTCGTCGCGTTGAGCGTCGCGGGCCTGCTGCTGCTGGTCTTCGCGCTGTCCGGGGTACGCGAGACGCTTCCCGCCGAGCGGCGTGAGAGGGGCGGGCTCAGGCACACCCTCACCACCTTCTGGCACCTGCTCCGCGACCGCCCCTTCATGGCCGCGACCCTCGCCGGAGGGCTGAACTTCGCGGCCATGTTCGCCTACATCTCCGGGTCGCCCTTCGTGCTCCAGGACGTCTACGGCACCTCGGCGCAGACCTTCTCGCTGGTGTTCGGGCTGAACGCGCTGGGCCTGACCATCGCCGCCCAGGTCGGCGGGCGCCTCGCCGGGCGCCTGGACCCGGCCCGGCTCATCCTCGCCGGGCTGTTCCTGGGCGTGGCCGGAGCCGCCGGGGTGCTCGCCGCGGCCCTGTTCCACCTGCCGCTGCCGGTGCTGGTCACCGCGCTGTTCACGATGATGTGCGGGGCGGGCCTCGTCCTGCCGGGCAGCGGCGCGCTCGCCCTGGCCGGTCAGCCCGCGCGGATCGCCGGGAGCGCGGCCGCGCTGACGGGCGTGCTGCAGTTCGCGCTCGGCGCCGTCGCCGCACCGCTGGTGGGGCTGGGCGGGGAGGGATCCGCACTGCCGATGGCCGTCGTGCTGGCCGGTTTCACCCTCGCCGCGCTCGCCGCCTTCGCCGGGCTGCGTGGGACCGCGCGGAGCGTTTCTCCAGCTTAGGTAAGCCTTACCTGCGTGATGAACCACATTCCGGACGACCGTACATCGGGTTTGTAACTCGGGAAGCAATTACGGCACACTGATGTTGTGAAATACGTGACCGGGATGCAGGACACCGAGGGAGCCGCCGTCGCGCGGCCCTCCGGCGTGTCCGCCGAGCGCAGCACGCGAGCGCGTGTCGCCCGGCTCATCCTGGAACACGGGCCCATCACCGCCGCCGCCCTCGGCGAGCGGCTCGGCCTCACCCCCGCCGCCGTCCGCAGGCATCTCGACGCCCTGCTGGCCGAGGGGATGGCCGAGGCCCGCACCGCGAGGCCGCGAGGTCAGCGCGGGCGCGGGCGACCGGCGAAGCTGTTCGCGATAACCGACGCCGGCCGCAGCGCCTTCGAGCACGCCTACGACGGCCTCGCCGGGAGCGCGCTGCGCTTCCTGGCCGAGCGCGTGGGTCCCGAGGCCGTGGCCGAGTTCGCCCACTCCCAGGTGGTCGGCCTGGTCGACCGCCTGAGACCGAGGATGAGCGAGGTCCCCGCCGACCAGCGGGTCCGTGTCCTCGCCGAGGCGCTGTCGGCCGACGGCTACGCCGCCTCGGCGAGCAAGGCGAGCCTCGGCGGCGAGCAGCTGTGCCAGCACCACTGCCCGGTCGCGCACGTGGCCGCGGAGTTCCCGCAGCTGTGCGAGGCCGAGACGGAGGCGTTCGCGCGCATCCTCGGCACCCCCGTGCAGCGGCTCGCGACCATCGCCCACGGCGACGGCGTGTGCACCACGCACGTCAGCCCTCACAGAGCACCGGGGCCGGGCGCAGGAGACTCCCCGGCACCCGATCCGGCGCGATCGCCGGCAATCCACGAAACGATCGACACATCGAGCAAGGAGACCGGAAGGTGACTGTCACCGACCGCCCGGAGCTGGAAGGCCTCGGGAATTACAAGTTCGGCTGGGCCGACTCGGACGCCGCGGGAGCGACGGCCCGGCGTGGCCTGTCCGAAGAGGTCGTCCGCAACATCTCCGCGCTGAAGAGCGAGCCGGAGTGGATGCTGGACCTTCGTCTGAAGGGGCTGCGCCTTTTCGGCAAGAAGCCCATGCCCAACTGGGGTTCCGACCTCAGCGGCATCGACTTCGACAACATCAAGTACTTCGTGCGCTCGACGGAGAAGCAGGCCGCCTCCTGGGAGGACCTGCCGGAAGACATCAAGAGCACCTACGACAAGCTCGGCATCCCCGAGGCGGAGAAGCAGCGCCTGGTCGCCGGCGTCGCCGCCCAGTACGAGTCCGAGGTGGTCTACCACAAGATCCGTGAGGACCTTGAGGAGAAGGGTGTCATCTTCGTCGACACCGACACCGCCCTCAAGGAGCACGAGGAGATCTTCAAGGAGTACTTCGGGACCGTGATCCCCGTCGGCGACAACAAGTTCGCCGCGCTGAACACGGCCACCTGGAGCGGCGGCAGCTTCATCTACGTGCCGCCGAACGTCAACGTGGAGATCCCGCTCCAGGCCTACTTCCGGATCAACACCGAGAACATGGGCCAGTTCGAGCGGACCCTGATCATCGTGGACGAGAACTCCTACGTCCACTACGTCGAGGGCTGCACCGCGCCGATCTACTCCTCCGACTCGCTTCACAGCGCCGTCGTGGAGATCATCGTGAAGAAGGGCGCGCGCTGCCGTTACACGACCATCCAGAACTGGTCGAACAACGTCTACAACCTCGTCACCAAGCGCGCCGTGGCGTACGAGGGCGCGACCATGGAGTGGGTCGACGGCAACATCGGCTCCAAGGTCACCATGAAGTACCCGGCCGTCTACCTCATGGGTGAGCACGCCAAGGGCGAGACCCTCAGCGTCGCCTTCGCCGGTGAGGGCCAGCACCAGGACGCCGGGGCCAAGATGGTGCACCTCGCGCCGAACACCAGCTCCTCGGTGATCTCCAAGTCCGTCGCCCGCGGCGGCGGCCGCACCTCCTACCGCGGCCTGGTCCAGATCGAGGAGGGCGCTCACGGCAGCGCCAGCACCGTCAAGTGCGACGCGCTCCTCGTCGACCAGATCAGCCGCTCCGACACCTACCCCTACGTGGACGTGCGCGAGGACGACGTCTCCATGGGGCACGAGGCCACCGTCTCCAAGGTCTCCGACGACCAGCTCTTCTACCTGATGAGCCGCGGTCTGGGCGAGGACGAGGCGATGGCGATGATCGTCCGGGGCTTCGTGGAGCCGATCGCCCGCGAGCTCCCGATGGAGTACGCCCTGGAGCTGAACCGCCTGATCGAGCTGCAGATGGAAGGGGCCGTCGGCTGATGGGTCTCGACACAGGAAAGCCCCTGTCGACCCTCCACGAGAAGGCCTCGTACGACGTGGCCGACTTCGAGGTACCGACCGGCAGGGAGGAGGAGTGGCGCTTCACCCCGCTCTCCCGGCTCAAGGGTCTGCACGAGGGCGCCGCGGCCTCGGCGAACGTGGTCGTGCACGTCGACGCCGCCCCCGAGGTCACCGTGGAGACCGTCGGCCGCGACGACGAGCGGGTCGGTAAGGCCTACGTGCCCGCCGACCGGGTGAGCGCCCAGGCCTACTCCTCCTTCGAGAAGGCCACCGTGCTCACGGTCTCGCGCGAGGCGGTCGCCTCAAAGCCGACCGTGATCACCTTCCTCGGCTCCGGCGAGGGCACCGCGTACGGCCACACGGTCGTGCGGCTGGAGCCGATGGCCGAGGCCGTGGTCGTGCTCGACCACCAGGGCAGTGCCGTCTACGCCGACAACGTCGAGTTCGTCGTGGGCGAGGGCGCCACGCTCAAGGTCGTCAGCCTGCAGGACTGGGCCGACGACGCCGTGCACGTCTCCCACCACCACGCCCTGCTGGCCAAGGACGCGACCTTCCGCGGCTTCGTGGTCACCCTCGGCGGCGACCTGGTCAGGCTGTCACCGTCGGTCGCCTACTCCGGCCCCGGCGGCGACGCCGAGCTGAACGGCCTCTACTTCGTCGACGCCGGCCAGCACCTGGAGCACCGCCTGCTCGTCGACCACTCCAGGCCCGGCTGCCGCAGCAACGTCGACTACCGCGGCGCGCTGCAGGGCACCGACGCCCACGCGGTCTGGATCGGCGACGTCATCATCCGGGTCGAGGCCGAGGGCACCGACACCTATGAGCTCAACCGCAACCTGCTGCTCACCGACGGCGCCCGCGCCGACTCGGTGCCCAACCTGGAGATCCTCACCGGCGAGGTCGCCGGGGCCGGCCACGCCAGCGCCTCGGGCCGTCTCGACGACGAGCACATCTTCTACCTCCAGGCCCGCGGCATCCCCTTCGAGGACGCGCGCCGGCTCGTCATCAGGGGCTTCTTCGCGCAGCTGCTGGAGAAGATCGAGGTTCCCGAGCTTCGCGAGCGGGTGCTCGCCCGGGTCGAGGCGGAGCTTGAGAAGTGACGTTCGAGAAGGTCTGCAAGCTCGCGGACATCCCCGACGAGGGAGTCATCGGCCTTGAGGTCGACGGCACCCCCGTCGCCCTGGTCCGCCAGGGCGAGGAGGTCCACGCGCTGCACGACGTGTGCTCCCACGCCGAGGTGAAACTCAGCGAGGGGGAGGTCTACGACGGCACCCTGGAGTGCTGGCTGCACGGCTCGTGCTTCGACCTGCGCTCGGGCAAGCCCACCGGCCCGCCCGCCAACAAGCCCGTTCCCGTATACCGAGTGAAGATCGACGGCGATGACGTCCTCGTCTCGCTCTCGAAGGAGTCATAAAGTGTCTGACACGAGCCGAGTCCCCTCGGGGTCCACCCTGGAGATCCGCGACCTGCACGTCACCGTCGCCGACAAGGAGATCCTGCGCGGCGTGAACCTGACCGTGCGGGCCGGCGAGACCCACGCCATCATGGGTCCCAACGGCTCGGGCAAGTCCACGCTCGCGTACGCGATCGCGGGCCACCCCAAGTACACCATCACGAGCGGCCAGGTCCTGCTCGACGGGGTCGACCTGCTGGAGCTCACGGTCGACGAGCGCGCCCGCGCCGGTCTGTTCCTCGCGATGCAGTATCCGGTCGAGGTCCCCGGCGTCAGCGTTTCCAACTTCCTGCGCACCGCCGTCACCTCCATCCGCGGCGAGGCTCCCAAGCTCCGCGAGTTCGCCAAGGACCTCAAGTCCGGCATGGACGCCCTGTCCATCGACGCGGCCTTCGCCCAGCGCAACGTGAACGAGGGCTTCTCCGGCGGTGAGAAGAAGCGCCACGAGATCCTTCAGCTGGAGCTGCTCAAGCCGAAGATCGCCGTCCTGGACGAGACCGACTCGGGCCTCGACGTCGACGCGCTGCGCGTGGTCTCCGAGGGCATCAACCGCTTCCGCTCCGGCGAGACCGGTGTGCTGCTCATCACCCACTACACCCGCATCCTGCGCTATGTGAAGCCGGACTTCGTCCACGTCTTCTCCGCCGGGCGGATCGTGGAGCAGGGCGGCCCCGAGCTCGCGGAGAAGCTCGAGGCGGAGGGCTACGAGGCCTACACGAAGGCGTCCGCCTGATGGACACCGGCCTTGACGTGGAGAGGATCAGGAAGGATTTCCCCGTCCTCTCCCGTGAGCTTCCCGGCGGCAGGCCGCTGATCTACCTCGACTCGGGAAACTCCGCGCAGAAGCCGACCCAGGTGGTCGAGGCGATGCGCGAGCACATGGCGATGCACTACAGCAACGTCGGCCGGGCCATGCACGTGCTGGGCGCGGAGTCCACCGAGGCGTACGAGAACGCCCGCGACAAGGTCGCCGCCTTCATCGGCGCGCCCGACCGCGACGAGGTCGTCTTCACCAAGAACGCCTCCGAGGCGATCAACCTGGTGGCGTACGCCTTCGGCAACCCCGTCGGCGAGGACCCCCGCTTCCGGCTCGGCCCCGGCGACGAGATCGTCGTCTCGGAGATGGAGCACCACTCCAACATCGTGCCGTGGCAGATGCTCGCGCAGCGCACCGGTGCGACCCTGCGGTGGTTCTCCGTCACCGACTCGGGCCGCCTTGACCTGTCCAACCTCGACGAGCTCGTCACCGAACGCACGAAGATCGTCTCGATCGTGCACCAGTCGAACGTGCTGGGCACGGTGAACCCGGTCGCCCCGGTGCTCGCCAGGGTCCGCGAGGTCGGCGCGCTGATGATGCTCGACGCCTCCCAGTCGGTGCCCCACCAGCAGGTGGACGTGGCCGCGCTGGGCGTCGACTTCCTCGCCTTCACTGGTCACAAGGTCGTCGGCCCCTCGGGGATCGGCGTGCTGTGGGCCCGCGGCGAGTTGCTCGAGGCGATGCCCCCGTTCATGGGCGGCGGCGAGATGATCGAGGCGGTCTGGATGGACCGCTCGACCTACGCGCCCGCGCCGCACAAGTTCGAGGCGGGCACCCCGCCGATCGTCGAGGCCGTCGGCCTCGGCGCCGCGGTCGACTACCTGTCGGAGATCGGGATGGACGCCGTCGTGCGCCACGAGCGCGAGCTCACCGCGTACGCGCTCGGCGCGCTGGGGGAGATCCCCGGGCTGCGGGTGGTCGGCCCGTTGGACCTCGCCGACCGGGGCGGTACGGTCTCCTTCACCCTGGAGGGGATTCACCCGCACGACGTCGGGCAGATCTTGGATGACAACTTCGGGGTGGCCGTGCGGGTGGGACACCACTGCGCCCGCCCGCTCCACCTCAGGTTCGGGATTCCCGCGACCACGCGGGCGTCCTTCTACCTCTACAACACACCGGCCGAGATCGACGCACTGGTCCGCGGCCTCCACCACGTGCGGAAGGTGTTCGCCTAGCCATGCCCGAGCAGTCGAGACGGCGTCCGGGCGGACGGCGGGCGGCGGACGCCCGCCGCACGGCGTCCGGCGACGCACGAGCGCACGGCGCAGCGAACGAGAAGGTGAGCACGACCCTATGATCGCCGAGTCCATGTACCAGGAGTTGATCCTGGAGCACTACAAGCACCCGCAGGGGAGGGGGCTCCGCGATCCGTACGACGCCGAGGTCCACCACGTGAACCCGACGTGCGGTGACGAGATCACCATGCGCGTGAAGCTGGGCGACGGCGGCAAGGTCGAGGACGTCTCCTACGACGGGCAGGGCTGTTCCATCAGCCAGGCCGCGGCCTCCGTGCTGCACGAGCTGGCCACCGGCTCGACCGTCGACGAGACCCTCGGTGTCGTGGAGGAGTTCACCCGGCTCATGCAGGGCAGGGGAAAGATCGAGGCGGACGAGGACGTGCTGGGCGACGCCGTCGCCTTCGCCGGGGTCGCCAAGTTCCCCGCCCGGGTGAAGTGCGCGCTACTGGCGTGGATGGCCTACAAGGACGCGGTCGTGAGGAGCACCAAATGAGCAAGGCTGTAGAGACCCCCACCACGGCGTACGACGGTGACGCCACCCATGACGAGGTCATGGAGGCGCTCAAGGACGTCGTGGACCCCGAGCTCGGCATCAACGTCGTCGACCTGGGCCTGATCTACGGGCTCCACCTGGACGCCGCCGAGGGGGCCGGTGAGGGCGCCGAGGGCGGCGAGGGGGCCGCCCTGCCGGTCGCCACCATCGACATGACGCTGACCAGCGCGGCCTGCCCGCTGACCGACGTCATCGAGGACCAGGCGCACTCGGCCCTGGAGGGCATGGTCTCCGACGTCAAGATCAACTGGGTGTGGCTCCCGCCGTGGGGCCCTGACAAGATCAGCGATGAGGGTCGCGAGCAGCTCCGCATGCTGGGTTTCAACGTCTGAGCGGCGCTTCGTGGCACGGCTCGCACCCCCTCGGTTCGGGCTGTGGCCAATTGTGTGAGAGGATTTCCGAGGCCGGGAAGAAAAACCCGGCCTCGGAGTGTTGACTCCAACCGACGGACAAGCGGCCGGCCCATGCCGGACGCCCCGACCGAACCCGGCACTGCGAACGCCGGGTATGCTTGATCGTGGTTTGACTGCGTGCGGGTAAGCTAGACCCGCCCCGTGCGGTGCGCCTCGACTTGCACCGCACTACCGCCCTTCATGTGGGTGTTGATCCAGCGCGGCCTCAGGCCGTGCGTTCCAGGCTCGTCCTTTCGCAGAAGTGACGTGCCCCGTTCTTCTATCGAAAGGCACGAGTCTTCGTGACCATGCTTGACGCTGTTCTGCCCGAAATCACCGACATCACCGAGATTTCCCAGGCCCCCGCAGGTCCGTCCGAGTTCACCCTCCTCGGTCTGCCGAAGCCGCTGGTGACCGGTCTCTCCCGTGCGGGCATCGACAGTCCCTTCCCCATCCAGCGGGCCACGATCCCCGACATTCTCGCCGGTCACGACGTTCTCGGCCGTGGCCAGACCGGCTCCGGCAAGACGCTCGCCTTCGGTCTGCCCATGATGTCCCGCATCGCCGGCGCCAAGGCCCGTCCGGGCCACCCCCTCGCCGTCGTCCTGGTGCCGACCCGCGAGCTCGCCATGCAGGTGACCGACGCCCTCGAGCCGCTCGGCCGCGGCCTGTCGCTGCGGATGAAGACCGTTGTCGGCGGCATGTCCATGGGCCGCCAGATCGAGGCACTGCGCCGCGGCGTCGAGGTCATCGTCGCCACGCCGGGCCGTCTCACCGACCTCATGCAGCAGGGTGAGTGCATGCTGGACGAGGTCCAGGTGACGATCCTCGACGAGGCCGACCACATGTGCGACCTCGGTTTCTTCCCGGTCGTCAGCGCGATCCTGCAGCAGACCCCGGCAGACAGCCAGCGCCTGCTGTTCTCGGCCACCCTCGACGGCGACGTCGACAAGCTGGTCCGCCGCTTCCTCACCAACCCGGTGACCCACTCCATGGCTCCGGCCGCCTCCTCGGTCGACACCATGGAGCACCACGTGCTGGAGGTGCACCGCGACGACAAGTTCCCGGTGACCGCCGAGATCGCGAACCGCGAGGGCCGGACCATCATCTTCGTGCGCACCCAGCACGGGGTCGACCGGCTGTGCAAGCAGCTCGCCCAGGTCGGCATCCGCGCCGGCGGCCTGCACGGCGGCAAGCGCCAGAACCAGCGCACCCGCATCCTTGCCGAGTTCAAGGAAGGCGCGATCAACGTCCTGGTCTGCACGGACGTCGCGGCCCGAGGCATCCACGTCGACAACATCAGCCTCGTGCTGCACGTCGACCCGCCCCAGGACCACAAGAGCTACCTGCACCGCGGTGGCCGTACCGCCCGCGCCGGGGAGAAGGGCACCGTCATGACGCTGGTGCTCCCCAACGAGCGCCGCTCCACCGACGCGATGACCCGCCGCGCGGGCATCAAGCCGTTCCGTCTCAAGGCGACCCCGGGCCACCCGCGCCTGGAGGAGGTCGCCGGCGCGCGGATGCCCAGCGGCGAGCCGATCCCGGTCTGGGAGCCCTCGGCACCGGCCGCCAAGCAGCGTCAGGGACGCGGTGGCTTCGGTGGCAACGGTGGTGGGCGTGGCCCGCGCCGCTTCCGCTCCGACCGTCCCGCCCACGGTGGCGAGGGCCAGTCGTCCCGTGAGCGTTCCTTCGGTGACGACAACCGTGGTGCCTCCGGCGGCGGCCAGTACCGTTCCGAGCGCCCCGCCGGTGGCGGCTACCGTTCCGAGCGTCCCTCGGGCGGCGGTTTCCGCTCCGAGCGTCCCGCCGGCGGCTACCGCGGTGGCGAGCGGCGCGAGCCGTTCCGCGCCGACCGTCCGGCTTCGGCCGGCGGTCACCGTTCCGAGCGTCCGGCCGGCGAGCGCGAGTCGTTCCGCGGCGAGCGCCAGGGCGGCTTCCGCGGCGGGGAGTTCCGCGCCGACGGTCGCGGCTCCTCCGCACGCGGCCGCTACGGGCGCTGATCATCAAGTAGCACCTGAGGGCTTCACCGCGAGCCCCTGAAGGGCCGGTACGACATCCGTCGTACCGGCCCTTTCCCTGTCGCCGGGCGGGGTGGCGCCGCTGGATCCTGTGCGGGAAGGGCGACGGGCGTGTCTTCGCGGCGAGCACGGGCTTCGAACGCGCCGAGGTATGTCGAGGTATGGAGCGTCCGGCGCCGCTCGTCATGCTGACCAGGCGCTGAGAAGAGCTCGCGGCCCCGACGTGGAGGTCGCTCAGCGGGCCTCGGAGGGCGGGGGAGCGGTGCTGGCCCTGGGGGTGAGGCGGGCGGTCTCGTCCTCGTACGGGCCCTCCTCCTCCCCGGCCTCCCCGGTGACGAGGGCGAGGAGCCTGCGGGCGGCGTGGGCGCCGTAGGCGGAGATGTCCCGGCTCAGGGCGGTGAGCGGCGGGCGGACGACGCGGGAGAGGGGGGAGTCGTCCCAGGCGACGATGGACAGGTCGTCCGGCACATCCAGGCGCAGGTCCTGGGCGGCCGACAGCCCGGCGACGGCCATGATGTCGTTGTCGTAGACGATCGCGGTGGGCCGGTCGGCGGAGCTGAGCAGTCGCCGGGTGGCGCGGGCTCCCTCCTCGCCGGTGTAGTCGGTGTGCACGGTCACGTGCTCGGCGACGCCTTCGCAGGCCTGGGCGAAGGCACGGTCGCGTAGCACGGTGTGGAGCAGGCGTGGCAGCCCGGCGACCCTCGCGATCCTGCGGTGGCCGAGCGCGACGAGATATCCCACCGTCTCGTGAACGGCGCCGTCGTCGTCGGACCAGACGGAGACCAGCGACCCGGCCCCCGACGGATGACCGACCACCACGGAGGGCAGGTCCAGCGCCTCGAACTCGGGGACGCGCGGGTCGTCCACGTGCAGGTCGACCAGGATGGCGCCGTCGATGCGGCCTTCCGCCCACCAGCGCCGGTAGATCGAGACCTCCTGCCTGTGGTCGGTGACCACCTGCAGCGTGAGCGCGTAAGAACGGGCCGACAGTTCGCTCTCGATGCCGCTGATCAGCTCCATGAAGAAGGGCTCCATGCCGAGGGTGCGGGCCGGGCGGCACAGGGCGAGGCCCACGGTGTGGGCCCGCGCACCGTTCAGGGCGCGGGCCGCGCTGTTGGGGCGCCAGCCGATCTCCTCGGCGATCGCCAGGATCCTGGCGCGGGTGCTCTCCGAGACGCCGGGCTGCCCGTTGAGGGCGTACGAGACCGCGCCCTTGGAGACCCCGGCCTGTCTGGCGACATCCGTGATCGTCGGTCTTCTCATGTCACTCCCCCCGATCGGGGTGATTGTAACTGAACCGGTCCAGTCGCCTATTGACAGTGCCGACACATTGACTTTACGGTCACGTTACTTATCCGGTTCAGCCAGCGCATGCGGTCGCGTCTAGATCGGTTGGGAGCGCTCCCATGCTGGAGAGGAGACTGTCGATGCGGATTCGACGAAGGTTCGCGATCCTCGGGATGGCGGCCTGCATGGTCGCGACCGGGTGCACCGGAGGATCCACGACGCCGTCCGCCCCGAGCGCGGCGCCGCAGGGTTCCGGCGCCGCGGCCCCGTCCGGCGGTGCGGGTGGTGCGGGCGACGCGAACGCCGCGTTCCCCCGCAACGAGACCCTGTACACCAGTGGCACCCAGTGGGGTCCCCCCGCGAACTGGAACCCGTTGCGGACCTGGGACTCGGCCGTCGGCACCAAGGGGCTCATCTACGAGACCCTGTTCCTGTACGACCCCCAGACGGACGAGTTCACCCCCTGGCTGGCCGAGAGCGGCACCTGGACGGACGACAAGACCTACGACCTCAAGATCAGGCAGGGGGTCACCTGGGCCGACGGCAAGCCGTTCACCGTCGACGACGTGGTCTTCACGGTCGAGCTCGGCAAGATGAAGACCATCCCCTACGCCAACCTGTGGGACTGGCTGGAGAAGGTCGAGGCGGTCGACCAGAGCACGGTCAGGTTCACCTTCTCCAAGGCCAACTACCAGCAGTGGGCCAACTGGGTCTACGGCAACGCGATCGTCCCCAAGCACATCTGGGAGGGCCGCTCCGAGGAGGAGGTGCTGAACGGCGTCAACGAGAAGCCGGTCGGCACCGGGCCGTACGCCTACCACAGCCACGACCAGGACCGGATGGCCCTGGTCAAGCGGGACGGCTGGTGGGCCACCGCCGCGCTGGGCAAGGACGTCAAGCCCAAGTACGTCGTCGACATCGTCAACTCCAGCAACGAGGTCGCGATGGGCCTGCTGCTGCAGAAGGGCCTGGACCTCAGCAACAACTTCCTGCCCGGGGTGGCCAACCTGGTCAAGGGCAACTTCGGTATCAAGACCTACTATCCGGAACCGCCCTACATGCTCTCGGCCAACACCGCCTTCCTGGTGCCCAACACCAAGAAGAAGCCGCTGGACGATCCCGCCTTCCGCAAGGCGATCGCCAACTCCGTCGACACCAAGAAGATCGTCGAGGGTGTCTACGGCAACCTGGTCAAGGCGGCCGGCCCCACCGGGCTGCTGCCCCAGTGGGACAAGTACGTCGACCAGGCCGTGGTGAGCGAGAAGGGCTTCTCCTTCGACACCAAGAAGGCGAAGAAGCTGCTGGCCGACGCCGGATACAAGGACGGCGACGGCGACGGGTTCGTGGAGAACAAGGACGGCTCCAAGGTCTCGCTGAAGGTCATCGTCCCGGCGGGGTGGACCGACTGGATGGAGGCGAGCCGGGTGATCGCCGAGGGCGCCAAGGCGGCCGGGATCGACCTCACCCCCGAGTTCCCCGACTACAACGCGCTCGTCGACCAGCGCGCGTCCGGCAAGTTCGACCTGCTGCTCAACAACGAGCGGCAGCTGTCCAACACCCCCTGGATGTACTACGACTACATGTTCCGGCTGCCGATCAACAAGCAGCAGAACACCGTCAACTTCGGCCGCTACGAGAACAAGAAGGTCTGGGACCTGGTCCAGGATCTCGACGGCAAGAAGGCCGACGACCTCGAGGGCATGAAGCAGGTCGCCTCGGAGATCCAGAAGATCCAGCTGGACGATCTGCCGGTGATCCCGCTCTGGTACAACGGCCTGTGGGCGCAGACCAGCAACGCGGTCTGGACCAACTGGCCCTCCTCCGACGCCGCGACGCCCAAGAGCCCGCCGACCATGTGGCGCAACTGGCTTGAGCTGGGCGGGGTGCTCACCCTGACCGAGCTGAAGCCCGCCGGAGGCTGATCCCCGCGATCCTCACCCCCCTTCCCGCGCCGCCCGCCCGGCCCTCGCCCCACTCGGGGCGGGACGACCGGCCGGCCAGGTTCCGTGGCCGCGCGGGGAGGGGCCCATCTCGCCGATTCTGGAGGATCGCGTGCGACGCTATTTCGGCCGGAAGCTGCTCGTGTACGGGCTCACCTTCCTCGTGGCCGTCACGATCAACTGGATGATCCCGCGCTTCATGCCTGGCGACCCGGTCCAGAGCATGCTGGCCAGGGCGAACGTGTCACAGCCCGCCGCCGTGGAGGCGATGCGGGCCCACTACTCGAACCTGTTCGGGCTCGACCTGCCGCTCTGGGAGCAGTACGCCAACTTCTGGGCGGCGCTCTTCCGGGGCGACCTGGGGACCAGCATCTGGCTGTTCCCCACCCCGGTGACCGACGTCATCGTGCGGGCGGTGCCGTACACGCTGGCGTTGCTCATCCCCTCCATCCTGCTCAGCTGGTGGGCGGGCAACAGGTTCGGCGCCTTCGCGGCCAGACGCAAGTGGCTGGACAACACGGCCCTGCCGATCGGGTACGTGCTCACCGCCACGCCCTACATGTGGCTCGCCATCCTGATGGCCTGGGGACTGGGCATCGTGGCCGGGATCTTCCCCGTCTCCGGCGGTTACAGCTTCTCCATGCGGCCCAACTGGTCGTGGGAGTTTCTCGGGAGCCTGGCGCTGCACTGGTTCCTGCCGTTCGTCTCGCTCTTCCTCGTCGCGTTCGGCGGCTGGGCGATCGGGATGCGCAACATGATCATCTATGAGCTGGAGGCCGACTACTCCACCTACCTGTCCTCGCTCGGGGCCTCCCAGCGGCTCATCCGGCGCTACGCGTTCAGGAACGCGGTCCTGCCGCAGATCACCGGCCTGGCGCTGCAACTCGGCGTGCTCGTGGCCGGGGCACTCGTCACCGAGATCGTCTTCTCCTATCCGGGACTGGGGCACCTCATCCTCAAGGCGATCCAGAACCAGGACTTCTTCCTGCTGCAGGGGACCTTCCTGTTCATCGTCGTGGGAGTGCTGATCGCCAACTTCATCATCGACATCGTCTACGTCCTGGTCGACCCGCGTACCAGGACCGGGATGGGAGGGGAGGCCGCGTGACCGCCGTGCCCGCGGACCCGCGCCAGGAGGGGAAGGCCGTCGTGACGGCCGTGCCCGCCAGGCGCCGCGAGGGTCTGTACTTCGCGATGCGCAACGGAAAACTGCTGGCGGGGCTCGCCGTGCTGCTCCCGCTGCTCGTCCTGGCCGTGGCCGCCCCCGTGATCGTCGGGGGCGACCCCAACGCCTACGTCGCCGCCCCCGCCTCGCCGCCCTCGGCCGAGCACTGGTTCGGCACCACCATGTTCGGCCAGGACATCTTCGCCCAGTTCGTCTACGGACTCAGCCTCACCTTCCAGGTGGGGGTGCTCGGCGGCGGGCTGGCCGCGATCATCGGCATGGCGGTCGGTTTCACCGCCGGATACCGGGGCGGGCTGGTCGACGAGGTGCTGAACATGATCACCAACATCGTCCTGGTCCTGCCCGCGCTGGCGGTGCTGCTGATCGTCAACGCCTACCTCGGTGTGCGCAGCGTCGGCGTGCAGGCGCTCTTCATCGGGCTCACCTCCTGGCCCTGGGCGGCGAGGGCGATCAGGGCCCAGACCTTCTCGCTGCGCTCGCGCGACTTCGTGGACCTGGCCAGGCTCAGCGGCGTGCGCACCTGGAAGATCATCGCCAGGGAGATCGCCCCCAACATGAGCTCCTACCTCTTCATGACCTTCATCCTGCTGTTCGGCGGGTCGATCCTGATCGCCGCCTCGCTCGACTTCATCGGGCTCGGCCCGAGCGAGGGCGTCTCGCTCGGCCTGATGCTCAACAACGCGGCTCGCTGGAGCGCCCTTCACCTGGGCATGTGGTGGTGGTTCATCCCGCCGGGGGCCGGGATCACCGCCATCGTCGGAGCCCTCTACGTGATGAACGTCGGCCTCGACGAGGTGTTCAACCCGAAACTGCGGGAGCTGTAGATGACTCTGCGTGTGAACGACCTGCGGGTCCACTACAGGACCCTGCGCGGCGAGGTGAAGGCGCTCGACGGCGTCAGCTTCGACGTCGGCGACGGCGAGATCCTCGGCCTGGCGGGCGAGTCCGGCTGCGGCAAGACGACCCTCGGCAAGAGCCTCATCAGGATGGACGGGCGGATGCGGCTGGCCGGGGGCGGGGTCGAGCTGGACGGCGAGGAGCTGCCGATCGGTGACGACCGCCGGATGAACCCCTTCCGCTTCAGCCGGGTCTCCCTCATCCCGCAGTACTCCATGAGCGCGCTGAACCCCACCAGGAAGATCGGCCGGATGGTCACCGAGCTGCTCGCCTCCCGGGGCGAACGCCTCGACGTCGCCGAGCTGGAGCGACGCCTGGACCTGGTCGAGCTGCCCCGCGACGTCCTGGATCGCTACCCGATCGAGCTGTCGGGCGGGATGAAGCAGCGGATGGTGATGGTCGTCTCCACCCTGCTCGACCCGTCCCTGCTCATCGCCGACGAGATCACCTCCGCGCTCGACGTGTCGACCCAGAAGGCCGTGGCCAGGACCCTGGTGGAGTTCAGGGACCGGGGCTTCGTGCGCAGCATGATCTTCATCACCCACGACATCTCGCTCACCTACCAGATCGCCGACACGATCATGGTCATGTACGCGGGAAGGCTGGCCGAGAAGGCGCCGGCGGGTGTGATCGTCGGTGAGCCGCGCCATCCGTACACCCGGATGCTGATCTCCTCGCTGCCCGAGGTCGGTGTCCGCCACGCCGAGCGCAGGCTGTCGGGCATCCCCGGCAGACCGCCCTCACTGCTCGACCCGCCCTCGGGCTGCCGCTTCAGGGACCGCTGCCCGCTCGCCTTCGAGCGGTGCGCGGAGGACCCACCGCCGGTCGAGGTCACCCCCGGCCATCACGTCGCCTGCTGGAAGGCCTGACCCGAAGGATTCGGACGATGTTGAGCCTCGAAGGGGTCACCAAGACCTACCGGGTGGGTGCCTTCGGCACCGCGACCCTCACCGCCGTGGACGACGTGAGCCTCGACCTGGCACCGGGGGAGGTGGTCTCCCTCATCGGTGAGAGCGGAAGCGGCAAGACGACCCTCGGCAAGACCGTACTCGGGCTGGTCCGCCCCACGAAGGGCCGGATCACCCTCGACGGCGAGCCGGCCAGGCCGGGCAAGGCCTACTACCGGCACGTGCAGGGGGTGTTCCAGGATCCGTTCAGCTGCTACAACCCGGTCTTCAAGGCCGACCGGGTGCTCCAGATGATCAGGAACGAGTACTTCCCCGGCGTCGCCGACTCCGAGTGGGCCGGCAGGATCGACACCTCACTCAAGGACGTCGGCCTCGACCCCGGGCAGATCCTGGGCCGCTACCCGCACCAGCTCAGCGGCGGCCAGCTGCAGCGCCTGCTGATCGCCAGAGCGCTCCTGCTCGACCTCAGATACCTCGTCGCCGACGAGATCACCAGCATGCTCGACGCCTCCACCAGGATCGACGTCCTCAACCTGCTCGCCGACCTGAAGTCGCGCGGCCTCGGGGTGCTGTTCGTCACCCACGACCTGTCGCTGGGCAACTACATCAGCGAGCGGGCCGTGGTCCTGTACCGGGGACAGGTGGTCGAGTCCGGTCCCACCGACCTGGTGTTCGGCAACCCCCTCCACCCGTACACGATCAAATTGCTGTCGTCGGTGCCGAGACTCACCGCCCGGTGGGACGGCGAACCCACCACCGCCCCCGCGGGGGACACAGGAGAGGGACCCTCCACGCTGGTGGAGGCCGAACCCGGTCACCTCGTCCGGCGGGGCGAGGACACATCCACGGCATCCGCGGGAGCGTGAGTTGAGGGCACTACACGACGGCTGGACCCTTCACCAGGTGGGCGGGGACCTCTCGGGCGTCCCGGCCACGGTGCCGGGGTGCGTGCACACCGATCTGCTGGCGGCCGGGCTCGCCGAGGACCCGTACCTGGACGACAACGAGAACCGGCTGACCTGGATAGGCCGCTCGGCCTGGGACTACGAGACGGTCTTCGCCTGGCACGCAGACCGGCACGACCGCACCGACCTGGTCTGCGAGGGCCTCGACACCGTCGCCGCGATCGAGCTGAACGGCGTGGAGGTCGCCCGCGTCGCCAACCAGCACCGCTCCTATCGCTTCGCGGTGCGGGAGCTCTTACGCGAGGGCGAGAACTCGCTGCGGGTGCGCTTCGCCTCCCCGGTGGAGTACGCCGAGGCGCGCAGGGCCGAACTGGGCGACCGGCCGGGCGCCTACGAGGCGCCCTACCAGTTCATCCGCAAGATGGCCTGCAACTTCGGCTGGGACTGGGGACCGGCCGTCGTCACCTCCGGCATCTGGCGCCCCATCGGCCTGGAGGGCTGGAGCGTGGCCAGGCTCGCGTCGGTGCGCCCGCTGGTGAGCGGGGACGGACGGGTCGAGGTGCACGTCACGGTCGAGCGCGCCGACCGTGACGTGCCCCTCACGCTGACCGCGGAGGTGGCCGGGGTCCCGGTGCGGACGGTGCTGGCCCCCGGCGAGTGCGAGGCCGTGCTGGCGCTGCGGGTGCCCGGCCCCCGGCTGTGGTGGCCGCGCGGTTACGGCGGTCAGGACCGCTACGAGCTGGCCGTACGCCTGTCCGAGCGGACCGGCGAGGCGCTGGGGGAGCCGTGGACGCGGCGGATCGGCTTTCGCGACGTCCGTCTCGACCGCACCGACGAGGCCTTCACCGTGGTCGTGAACGGCGTGCCGGTCTTCGTGCGCGGCGCCAACTGGATCCCCGACGACTGCTTCCCCGCCAGGGTGACCCGTGAGCGGCTGGCCGAGCGCTTCGGCCAGGCCGCCGACGCGAACGTCAACCTGCTGCGCGTCTGGGGCGGCGGCCTGTACGAGAGCGAGGACTTCTACGACCTGGCCGACGAGCTCGGCATGCTGGTGTGGCAGGACTTCCCGTTCGCCTGCGCGGCCTATCCGGAGGAGGAGCCGTTCGCCGCGGAGGTGGAGGCCGAGGCGCGCGAGAACGTCACCCGGCTGTCCTGGCGTCCCTCGCTGGTGCTGTGGTGCGGCAACAACGAGAACATCGAGGGCCACGCCGACTGGGGCTGGCAGGACGGCCTGGAAGGACGCACCTGGGGAGCGGGCTTCTACTACGAGCTGCTGCCCGCCCTGGTGGCCGAGCTGGATCCCACCCGTCCCTACTGGCCGGGCAGCCCCTATTCGGGGAGCCCCGACCTGGCGCCCAACGACCCCTCGCGCGGTACCACGCACATCTGGGACGTGTGGAACCGTGAGGACTACACCCGCTACGGCGCCTACCGCCCCCGTTTCGTCGCCGAGTTCGGCTTCCAGGGCCCGCCCGCCCACACCACCCTGCGCGACGCCGTCGGCGGCGAACTCACCCCCGACGCGCCCCTGGTCCTGCACCACCAGAAGGCGCACGAGGGCAACGCCAAGCTGCTGCGCGGTCTCGGCGAGCATCTGCCCGCCCCGCGGACCTACGACGACTGGCACTACCTGACCCAGCTCAACCAGGCCAGGGCCATCACCTTCGGCATCGAGCGTTTCCGCTCCCTGGCGCCCTACTGCGCGGGCACGATCGTCTGGCAGCTCAACGACTGCTGGCCGGTCGTCTCCTGGTCGGCCGTCGACGGGCGCGGACGGCGCAAGCCGCTGTGGTACGCGCTGCGCCGCGTCTACGCCGACCGCCTGCTCACCGTCCAGGACGGCGCGGTGGCCGTGGTCAACGACGGCCCGCAGCCCTGGACGGGTGAGCTGGAGCTTCGGCGACTCGCCCTGGACGGGGAGCCGCTGGCCAGGGAGAGCGTCCAGGTCGAGGTGGCGCCCCGCTCGGTGGCGAGGATCCCCCTCCCGGACCCGGTGGCCGTCCCTCGCGACCCGTCGGCCGAGCTGCTGTCCGTACGGCTGGACGGGCACCGCGCGCTCCGCTTCTTCGCCGAGGATCCGCGGGTCGCCTTCCCTGCGGCCGTCTACGACACCGAGGTGACCCCCCACGAGGGCGGCGGCCTGGACGTCACCGTCACCGCCCGCACCCTCCTGCGCGACCTCGCCCTCTTCCCCGACCGCCTCGATCCGGCCTCCTCGGTCGACGACATGCTGATCACCCTGCTGCCCGGCGAGAGCGTCACCCTGCACGTCACCGGCTCGCCCGACCCCGCCGCCCTCGTCACCCGCCCGGTGCTGCGCTGCGTCAACGACTGAGCGCGGGCGGCGCGTGTCCCAGAGAGTGGACCTGCGCGCGTCGGGGCCGGTGGACCATTAGGCTTGACGCGCACATCCGACGATTCCGAGAGAGATCATGAAGACCTTCGAAGAGCTGTACGCCGAGCTGTCCGACAAGGCGCGCACCCGGCCCGAGGGCTCGGGCACCGTGGCCGCGCTGGACGCCGGGGTCCATGCCATCGGAAAGAAGGTCGTGGAGGAGGCCGCCGAGAGCTGGATGGCGGCCGAGCACGAGTCGAACGAGCGGACGGCCGAGGAGATCTCCCAGCTCCTCTACCACGTGCAGGTCCTCATGATCGCCAAAGGGATCGGGCTGGACGAGGTCTACAAGCATCTGTGAGCCGGTGCGCCCGGCTCCCGGTCTCGTAGGCAGTCTCGTCCACACGTAAGGAAATCCCGCCATGCTGCGTCTCGCCGTACCCAACAAGGGCGCCCTCGCCGAGGGGGCCCAGACGATCCTCAAGGAAGCCGGATACCGCGTCCGCAAGGACAGCAAGGAGCTCGTGGTCGTCGACCCCGAGAACTCCTGCGAGCTGTTCTTCCTGCGGCCCAAGGACATCGCCGTCTACGTCGGCGAGGGCACCCTGGACGCCGGGATCACCGGCCGCGACATGCTCCACGACTCCGGGGCACGGGTCGAGGAGATCATCCCGCTCGGCTTCGGCCGCTCCACCTTCCGCTTCGCCGCCAACCCCGGTGACTTCGACGCCGTCGCCGATCTCAAGGGCAGGCGCATCGCCACCGCCTACGCGGGCCTGCTGGAGGCGTACCTCGCCGAGCAGGGCGTCGAGGCCCGGGTGATCAAGCTGGACGGCGCGGTCGAGACCGCGATCCGGCTGGGCGTGGCCGACGCGGTGGCCGACGTCGTGGAGACGGGCACCACGCTGCGCAACATCGGCCTGGAGGTGTTCGGCGAGCCGATCACCCGCTCCGAGGGCGTGCTGATCAAGGGGATCGGCACCGAGGAGAGCGCGGGCCTGCGGCAGCTGGTTCGCCGCCTGCAGGGCGTGCTGGTGGCGCGCGACTACGTGATGATGGACTACGACATCCGCGCCGAGCGGATCGAGGAGGCCATCGCCCTCACCCCGGGCATGGAGGGGCCGACGGTCTCCCCGCTGCACCGGGAGGGCTGGGTCGCGGTCCGGGCCATGGTCCCCCGCCGAGGACACCAGCAGATCATGGACCAGCTCTGGGAGATGGGCGCCAAGGCCATCCTGGTGACCGCCATCTTCGCCTGCCGTCTCTGACCCGTCGTCCGTGATCTTCCGCGCCACCGGGACGCCCACCCGGTGGCGGTGCCGGCGTACCTGACAAGTGTCATCCCCAAACCAGGAGGAGCGGCACTGAGGTTTCCCGCCGGACGCTCCTAGCGTTGGGGCATGGACGCCATCGCCCTCACAGACGTGAGCAAGAGCTACGGCGACGTGCTCGCCGTAGCGGGCCTGAACCTCTCCGTCGAGGTGGGCCACACCGTCGCCCTGCTCGGCCCCAACGGGGCCGGCAAGTCGACCTCGATCAACATGATGCTGGGTCTGACCCGCCCGAGCGGCGGCCGGGTCGAGATCCTGGGAGGCTCCCCCGAGGCGGCCGTCGCCCGGGGGGAGATCGGGGCCATGCCGCAGAGCGGCGAGCTCATCGGTGAGCTCACGGTCAGGGAACTCGTCGACTTCGTCCGGCGGCTCTACCCCGAGCCGCTCGCCCTCGACGACATCCTGCGGGTGGCCGACCTCACCGAACTGGCGCGCCGGCGCGCCGGCAGGCTGTCCGGCGGGCAGGCCCAGCGGGTCAGGTTCGCCCTGGCCATCGCGGGCGCGCCCAAACTGCTGGTGCTGGACGAGCCCACCGCGGCCATGGACGTGGAGTCACGGCTGCGTTTCTGGAAGAGCACGCGCGACTACGCCGCCGAGGGCCGGACGATCCTGTTCGCCACCCACTACCTGGAGGAGGCCGAGGAGAACTCCGACCGGGTCATCGTGATCACCCGGGGCCGGGTGGTGGCCGACGGCACCGCCGCCCAGATCACGTCGGGGATCGGCGAGCACGTCGTCCGCTTCACCCTGGGCGGGCAGCCGGTCGCGGGGCTGGACGGCCTGCCGGGTGTCCTCGCCGCGGAGATCTCCCAGGGGGTCGCCACGATGCGCACCGCCGACCCCGACGCCACCGTGGCGGCCCTGTACCGGAGCACCTCGCTGGAGATCCGCGACCTCAGGATCATCGGCGCCGACCTCGAAGACGCCTTCCTCGCCCTCACCCGGGAGCCCTGATGCCGAACTACGTCAAGATCGAGGTTCTGCGGATGTTGCGCAACAGGCGTTACATCATCTTCGTGGTGGGATTCCCCACGGTGTTCTACCTGATCTTCTCCGCCATCTGGGGTGCCGAGCCGGATTCCGGCGGGGTGAGCGCCGCGGTCGTCCTCATGGTCTCCATGGCCGCGTACGGGGCGATCGCGGCCAGCCTGATGAGCACCGCCGTGCCGTGGGCGCAGGAGCGGCAGTCCGGCTGGCTCCGCCAGCTTCGGGTCACCCCGCTGCCCGGCTGGGCGATCATTGTCACCAAGCTGGTCGCCGCGCTGCTGCTGGTGTTGCCGTCCATGGCGCTGGTCTGCCTGGCCGCGATCCTCACCCAGGGCGTCCGGCTGCCGGTGGGGGAGTGGCTCGTGCTGGTCCCGGCTCTGTGGATCGGTGCCCTGCCGTTCGCCGCGCTCGGCCTGCTCATCGGTTCGCTGCTGCCCGCGGACGCCGCGCAGTCGGCCGCGATGATCAGCGCGTTCGGGCTGGCGATCCTGGGTGGGCTGTGGTTCCCTGTGGAGATCATGCCCGAGGCCATGAAAAGCGTCGTGCACGCGATGCCCTCATTCTCCTACGTCGACATCGGCCACCACCTCGTCGCCGGCGACGCGGCGCCGCCGTCCGAGATGGTGATCGTCGCGCTCTGGGCCGCGGCGCTCGGCACCGCCGCGGTGCTCGCCTACCGCAGGGCGCTCGTCCGGGTATGATCCGCGTCTCCGCGCTCACCTTCGGCGGGACGGGCGAGCGCCCGTCCCGCCTCCGGCGTCTGCTGGGGATCTCCATCGGCCTGGTCTACCTGTGCTTTCCCGTCCTGGAGATCGTCACCGGCGAGCTGTCGGGAGCCGGGGCCGTCTGGGGCGGTGCCGGTCTGGCCGCCTTCGTCGCCCTCTACATCGCCACGGTGCTGAGCCCGAGGAACTTCGGGGACCCCACTCGCCTGACGTACTGGCTGCTGGGGGTGACCACGTTGCTGGGAGTCGGTCTGGCGGTGGCCTTCGGCGGCGGTTGGCTGACCCTGCCGATCTACATGGCCGTGGTCTACGGCATGGCGCTGCGTCCGCGGCTCTCGGTGGCCGGTGTCCTCGCGATGGGCCTCGCCGTCGCGCTGATCGGCCTGCTCGAGGAGAACGACCCCGGTGCGACCCTGGTACTCGTCTTCCAGGTCATCACACTCGGCGTCCTGTTCATGGGGGTGCGCAACACCCGGATGCTGGTGGTGAGGCTCCGCCAGGCACAGGAGGAGGTGGCGCGGCTCGCCGCGAGCGAGGAGCGGCTGCGCATCGCCAGGGACCTGCACGACCTGCTCGGCCACAGCCTGTCACTGATCGTGCTCAAGAGCGAGCTGGCCGGGCGGCTGGCGGAGAGCGGCTCGGAACGGGCCGTGGCCGAGATCCGCGACATCGAGTCGGTGGCCAGGCAGGCGCTGGTCGAGGTGCGCGACACCGTCACCGGCTACCGCCAGCGCGGCTTCTCCGGCGAGTTGGACGGGGCCCGCGCCGCCCTGGAGGCGGCGGGGACGAGGCTCACGATCCGGCTCGCGGGCCCCCCACTGCCGGAGGAACTGGACGAGCTGCTGGGCTGGGCGGTGCGGGAGGGCGTCACCAACGTCATCCGGCACGCGCGGGCGACCCGGTGCGAGATCGAGGTGACCATGGACGAGACGGCCGCGACCCTGAAGATCGCGGACGACGGGCGCGGCACGGCCACGGACGGGCAGGGCAGCGGGCTGACCGGGCTCACCGAACGGGTACGGGCGGCCGGCGGCACGGTGTCCGCCGGGCCGCGGCCGAGCGGTTTCGTCCTCCTGGTCACGGTGCCGCACACCGGCCTCCTTCACCCGCCGGCGAAGGAGGGGAGCCGGTGATCCGGGTGCTGCTGGTGGAGGACCAGGCGATGGTGCGGGGCGCCCTGGCCTCGCTCCTCGGCCTGGAGCCCGACATCGAGGTGGTGGGGGAGGCCGCCGACGCCGTCGAGGCGCTCGCCGTGGCCCTGCGGATCCGGCCGGACGTCGCGCTGCTCGACGTCGAGATGCCCGGCGACGACGGCATCGTCGCCGCCGCACGGATCCGCGAGGCGCTGCCCGGCTGCCGGGTCATGATCCTGACCACCTTCGGCCGCCCCGGCTACCTGCGCAGGGCGATGGAGGCCGGCGCGACGGCCTTCCTGGTCAAGGACAGTCCGGCCCGTGAACTCGCCGCCGCCGTCCGGCGGGTCCACGGCGGCGAGCGCGTCATCGACCCGGGCCTGGCAGCCGCCGCGCTCAGCGCAGGCCCCAACCCGCTGTCGCCCCGCGAGCGTGACGTCCTGGTCGCGGCCTCGGGCGGAGCCGGTATCGCCGACATCGCCGCACGGCTGCACCTGTCGGAGGGGACGGTCCGCAACTACCTCTCCTCGGCCATCCGCAAGACGCACGCCCGCAACCGCATCGAGGCGGTCGAGCGGGCCCGCACCCAGGGCTGGCTCTGAGCGGGGTTCACGAGGAGAGCGCCGCGGCCTCCTCGGCCTCGATCCGCTCGTTCCACTCGCGCTTGGAGGAGCGCCACGCCTCGTCGTCACGGCCCAGACGCCAGTAGCCCGAGATGGAGAGTCTCGCCAGCGGGATACCGCGCTCGGTGCGCAGGTGGCGTCTGAGATCGCGGACGAAGCCAGCCTCTCCGTGGACGAAGGCGTGCACGTCTCCCGCGGGGAAGTCGAGTTCGCGGACGGCCTTGACCAGCCTCTCGCCGTACTGGGCGGGACCCCGGTGCAGCCAGACGATCTTCACGTCACCGGGGGAGTCGATCCTCTGCTCCTCCTCGGGGCCGGCGACCTCGATGAAGGCCCAGGCGCGGGCGCCGGCGGGGAGGTTCTCCAGGGAGACGGCGATGGCGGGCAGCGCGCTCTCGTCCCCCGCGAACAGGTGCCAGTCCGCCTCGGGGTCGGGCGCGTACGCGCCGCCGGGGCCGAAGAAGTGGACCTCCTCACCGGGCCGGACACGCTCGGCCCACGGTCCGGCCAGGCCGGCGTCGCCGTGGTGGACGAAGTCGAGTGTGAGCTCGCCCGCCTCGGCGTCCCAGCGGCGCACGGTGTAGGTGCGGGTGGTGGGCCACTGCTCGCGGGGCAGGGCGCGCATCGCCTCCATGTCGAACGGCCGGGGATAGCTCACCCCGGCCGGGGCGAACAGCAGCTTGACGTAGTGGTCGGTGTAGCCGTCCGTGCGGAACCCGGAGAGCCCTTCGCCGCCGACCACGACCCGGATCATGTGGGGAGTGAGCCGCTCGACCCGCCGGACCAGGCCGCTCGTCACCTTCCGGTTGCGGCGCTCGGCTTTCTCGTCTGCCATATGTCACTCCGTGAGGGTCTAAGTTAGGTGAACCTAACTCGTACCATATGTCACCGGAGCGTGGCGACGGCCTTCACCGCCTGGTCGACCTGTTCGGGGGTGGTGACGATCCCGGTCCCGAAGCGCAGGTAGACGTCCCGGTACGGGGTGGCGCTGGTGATGATCCGGTGGTCCCTGCGGAGCCTGCCCACCGCGGCGGGGGCGTCCACGCCGTCGATCGCGCAGCAGATCAGGCCGGCCGACAACTCGGGGGAGACCGGGGTGATCAGCCGTACGTTGGGCAGGGCCGCGAGCCCCGCTTTGAGCTGGGTGGCCTGCTCGGTGATCCTGGCCGCCACCCGCGCCTTGCCGATGGCCCGATGGAAGGCGAACGCCTCGTTCAGCGCCCAGCGGTGCTCGAAGCTGTGGTAGCCGCCGGGGGTGTGCAGGAGCCCGCCCGGACCGTACGGTTCGTCGCCCGTCCCCGGGTCGACGGTCACGTTGGAGAAGCTCGCGACCACCGGCAGCAGCGCGCCCCAGGCCCGCCCCTTTCCCCACAGGACGCCGGTGCCCCGAGGGCCGAACAGCCACTTGTGGGTGCCGCCGGCCAAGAAGTCGCAGCCCAGCTCCTCCACCCCGTCGGCCGTCGCGCCCAGGCCGTGCACCCCGTCCACGCACAACAGCGCCCGGTCCTCGACGTCTCTGGGGCGGTTGGCCTCGGCGACCATGTCGGCGATCGCCCTGACCGGCATTCGCACCCCGGTGCCCGAGTGCACCCAGGTGATCGCCACCACCCGGGTCCTCGGTGTGAGCGCGGCCTTCAGCCGGGAGACGATCTCGTCGGCGGAGGCCTTGGCCGGGTCGTCGTACAGGCGGACCCTGCCGACCTTGGCGCCGGTCCTCGCGGCGAGCAGCCGCAGGCTCTCGTGGGTGGCGAAGAAGTCGTGTTCGGTGGTGAGCACGTCCTGGCCGGGGAGCAGGCGCATGCCGCTGTAGAGCAGGCCCAGGCCCATCGTGGTGCTGTCGGTGAGGGCGACGTCGGGTGCGTCGGCGCCCAGGTAGGCCGCGGCGGCCTCGCGCACCACCTGCTCCCTGTTCTCGCCGTGCAGGTAGGCGTCGGTGTCGGTGTCGAGGCCGCGCCGGTGCTCCTCGATCGCCCGCCGCACCTGGGCGGGGTGGGCGGCGAGGACGTAGGCGGCGAACTGGGAGTAGGAGGGGTCGAGCGGGAACTGGGCCCGCACCGACTCCCAGCTGGCGGGGTCGAACGACGGAGGCCGTGACGCGGTGGGGGCGGCGGTTTCTTCGCCCGGGGTGCAGCCGGACAGCGCGGCCCCGGCTCCGGCCAGGAGTCCCGCGCCGAGCAGCCCTCGCCGCCCGACCCGAGGTCCGCGCTCGCCCATCTGGCACCCCTCGCCGTCGTCCCGCCCTGTGCCCCTTCCTACCGTGATCATGCCCGCCTGCCAAGAGGGCGCGGCGGATATTAAGATCTACAATGTAAAGGCGTCGGGCCGGGTCGAGAAGGATCGCACCGCTCGCGGACGCGACCTCCTCAGCTCTGCATGGCCGCGACCTGGCGGATCAGGTCGGAGACCCGGACGACGCCCATGCAGCGCCCCACCTCGTCGGTGACGACCAGGTCGTCGTAGACGCGCTCGGCGTCGCGGCCGGCGACCTGCATGGCCGCTATGGCGGGGGTGGTCCTGGGAACCGTGCGGGCGGGGTCGGCCAGTCGTCCGGCGGCCTTCCTGCCGTGCAGGGCGTGGCCGAAGCGCCCGGCGATCGACAGCAGGAAGCGACTGCGGTCGAGGCTGCCCTTCGGGCGCTGGTACTCGTCGACGAGGATCACGCTGGTGATGGACGGCTCGCTGCCGAAGGCGTCGATCACGGCCTCGGCGGTGGCGTCGTAGGGGAGGGTCACCGCGGGCAGCAGGAACTCGTGGACTCGGGGCCCGAGGACCAGCCGGGAGGACTCCTGCTCGACGACCGGGAGTGGTACGTGCACCCGCCCCGACGGGCCGGGGACCAGCAGAGGGCCCTGGGCCAGCCGCACCCCCCAGCCGCGGATCGCGGAGAGCTGCGCCTCGTCCCTCACCCCCGGGGCCAGCACGTGCGCCCCCGTCCCCCGCGCGAGCCTCGCCAGGCCTTCGCCGATCGCGGCGCGACGCGGGTCGTGGGGAACCTGGGCGATCAGGTCCGGTGAGATCACCGCCAGGTAGGGCGCCGCGTCGGCGACCAGGTCCAGCGGGACGTGCCCGGTGCCCAGGTCGCCGACCGCGATGAGGTAGCCGATGGCGCGCAGGCCGTCCAGCCCGGTGAGCAGGGAGCGGCGCTCGAACTGGGCGAAGTCGCCTCGTACGGTGAGGATCACCTCGCGGGGCCGCCGGCCTGAGGCGCGCAGGGCCTCGTGGAGCGGCGCGAGCGCGGCCGAGCCGCCGATCACCGCGGCCGCCGGCAGGGTGAGCACCAGGGGGAGCAGGATCTCGCTCGCGGCGACCTCGCGCACCGTCTGGACGGTCGAGGAGATGTTTCCGCGGCTTCCGCCGTCGGCCTGGAAGGCGATGACGCCTCCGGTGTCGAGATCGACGACAGGCGTGACACCCGTGCCTGCCGCGGAGGACTGCGGGACGGCTCGCGCTCTGGTGGTCACGTTCCGAGCATGGGGCATCCTTTGACGGTGCATAAGTAACGCACTGTGATGTTCACCGACTTTTCGCCGTTCGTTGGACTTGACCGGGGGGATCGTGTGTCCGGCGAGGTCGGCCGGTAGTGTCGCGTTCCATGACGTCGCGACCGGCCAAGGGGGGAGGCCGCTGGGTCTCCGTGGCGCCCGAACGCCTGAACCGCTGGATCGACGGCTTCGTCGACCGGCACGGTCCGCCGAGCGTGACGGCCTCGGCCTCCGTCGTACGCCTCGACGGCGCGGACGGCGCGGTCGCCGAGTGCCAGGTACCGTTCCCTCCGCTCACCGGTGCCGGGGGTGGCCCGATCGCGCGCCTGGTCACCCACGTGCGCACCGAGCGCAGGATCGGCGTGTTGCTCGTACGGCTGGGCGGCCACGCGGCGGGCATCTTCCAGGGCGAGGAGCTGCTCTCCTCCAAGGTCGGCTCACGGCAGGTCCACGGGCGCAGCGCGGCGGGCGGCTGGTCACAGCGGCGCTTCGCCCGGCGCAGGGAGAAGCAGGTGGACCAGGCGCACGAGGCGGCGGCGGAGGTGGCGCTGCGCGTCCTCGGCCCGCACGTGGGTGAGCTGGAGGCCGTCGTGCTGGGCGGGGACCGGCGCGCGATGGACGCGTTGCGGCCCGACCGCAGGCTCGCCCCGGTCTTCGCGCTGGAGACCGAGCCCTTTCTGACGGTCCCCGATCCTCGGCTGGTGATCCTCAAGGACACCCCCGCCCAGTTCCGCGCGGTACGCATCAGGGTGAGCGCCCCCCTCTGACCGGGCGGATGTGGCCGGGCGTGCTGCGAGGCGGGTGCGGTGAGCGATCCCGCGTGAGCGGGCGTCGCGTGAGGGGACACTACGGGGGCCCGTGAGGCGGGTGTGGTGACAGGGAACAGGCGTGAGTGAGGGCTGGACCGGCTCTCGCGCGAGCCGGTCCCGCTTGAGCTGGACTCACATAATCGTGGAGAAGCCGGCCGGTGCCGCGCCGTACACTGATCGGTATGCGCACTCCCGATTGACCGTCGTCCCCATGAAGGCGAGACGGCCGAGCCGAGAGCCGGGAGACACAGGGCGCGGCGGGTTCGGCCACAGTGATGTGAGCCTGTGTATTTCCTGCTGGGAGTGTTCTCCAACCATGATCGTAGCTTCTGACATCGAACTGCGGGCCGGGGCCCGGTTGCTCATCGAGGGCGCGTCCTTCCGGGTGAACCCCGGTGACAAGATCGGGCTCGTCGGCCGGAACGGGGCGGGGAAGACCACGCTGACCCGGGTCCTCGCCGGAGAGGGATCGCCCGCCTCGGGCACGGTCACCATCAGCGGCGAGGTCGGCTACCTGCCGCAGGACCCTCGTACGGGTGATCTGCACATCCTCGCCCGCGACCGCATCCTGTCGGCGCGGGGGCTCGATCAGGTGCTGCGTGAGCTGCGTGAGGCCGAGCTCGGCATGTCCTCGGCCGACGACCGCACAAGGGACCGCGCGGTCCGCGCCTACGGGCGCCTGGAGGACCGGCTGCACGTCCTGGGCGGATACGCCGCGGAGTCGGAGGCCGCCTCCATCGCCTCCAGCCTGGGGTTGCCCGACCGGGTGCTCGGCCAGCCGCTGGAGACCCTCTCCGGAGGGCAGCGCAGGCGGGTGGAACTGGCCAGGATCCTCTTCAGCGGGGCGGAGACTCTCCTGCTTGACGAGCCGACAAACCACCTAGATGCGGACTCAATCGGGTGGCTTCGTGATTTTTTACGATCTCACCAGGGCGGCTTGATCATTATCAGCCACGACGTCTCGCTTCTTGAAGCGACGGTAAACCGCGTCCTGCACCTCGACGCCAACCGCGCGGTGATCGACACCTACAACGTCGGCTGGAAGGCCTATCTGGCCCAGCGTGAGACCGACGAGAAGCGCAGGAGGCGTGAGCGGGCCAACGCCGAGAAGCAGGCCTCGGCCCTGATGTCGCAGGCCGACAAGATGCGGGCCAAGGCCACCAAGGCGAAGGCCGCGCAGGACATGCAGCGCCGTGCCGAGCGGCTGTTGTCGGGCCTGGAGGTGGAGCGGCGCGGCGACAAGGTCGCCAAGCTGCGCTTCCCCCAGCCGGCCCCGTGTGGGCGCACCCCGATCATGGCGGAGGGGCTGTCGAAGTCGTACGGCTCCCTGGAGGTCTTCACCGACGTCGACGCGGCCGTCGACAGGGGGAGCAGGGTCGTCATCCTGGGCCTGAACGGCGCGGGCAAGACCACTCTCCTGCGGATTCTCGGCGGCATCGAGGAGCCCGACACCGGCGCGGTCAAGCCGGGACACGGGCTCAAGCTGGGTTACTACGCGCAGGAGCACGAGACGATCGACCCCGAGCGCACCGTGCTGGAGAACATGCGCTCGGCCGGGGGAGAGCTTCCCGACGTGGAACTGCGCAAGGTTCTGGGCTCGTTCCTGTTCACCGGGGACGACGTGGACAAGCCCGCGAGGGTGCTGTCGGGCGGGGAGAAGACGCGGCTGGCGCTGGCCACGCTGGTGTTGTCCGCGGCGAACGTCCTCCTCCTCGACGAGCCCACGAACAACCTCGATCCGGCGAGCAGAGAGCAGGTTCTTTCGGCGCTAACGTCCTATTCTGGGGCAATTGTGCTTGTCACGCATGATGAGGGTGCTGTAGAGGCTCTACGACCCGATAGGGTGATCTTGCTGCCTGACGGAGTTGAAGACGCGTGGAGCGACGAATTTTCCGATCTTGTGGCACTTGCCTGATCTTAATTTGAGCGGGTACGGATCTTTTCCCGTGGAGTAGGTAGCCGATCTCGCTGAAATGACTGATCATGGCGTGTGTAACGCTGCGGAAGTCTGGCACTACAGGAGGTACTCGTGGCCGAGACTCTCAAGAAGGGCACCCGGGTTACCGGGGCCGACCGTGAAAAACTGGCCTCCGATCTCAAGAAGCGCTACAGCGCGGGTGAGAGCATCCGCGCCCTGGCCGCTTCGACCGGTAGGTCGTACGGGTTCATCCACCGCATCCTGAGCGAGTCCGGTGTGACTCTGCGCGGGCGCGGTGGCGCCACCCGAGGCAAGTCCAAGCGCTGACCCCGCCTCGGAACGCGCGACCGCAGCCGCCGTCCCCCACGCTGACGCCGCCCCCGCCCGATCCTGTAGAACCTCATTCTGGGGATCGATAGGCTCGGGCGAGGCGGATACCGAAGGTGGGAGAACAGGCGATGGTGGAAGCGATGTTCGGGGGGAGTGCGGAGGAGATCTCTCTCGAGGAGGTCGGTCTGCGCTGCGAGGTGGACGGCGAGATCGCGACGATCACGCTGGACCGTCCTGAGAAGCGAAACGCTCAGACGTTCGCTACCTGGTCGGCTCTGGCTCATATCGGTGACGGCCTGCCGCAGCAGGTGAGGGTCGTCGTGATCAGAGGTGAGGGGCCGTCCTTCTCCGCGGGGATCGATCTGAGGATGTTCACACCGGAGGGAGTTCCCGGGCAGGGGTCGTTCGCGTCCTCCGCGACACTCGACGAGGCTTCTTTCGCCGAGCGGGTGGCGTTGGCCCAACGGGGTTTCCTCTGGCTGAGGCGTCCCGACATCGTCTCCGTGGCGGCCGTTCACGGCCACGCGATCGGTGCGGGATTCCAGCTCGCGCTCGCCTGTGACCTGCGGGTCCTGGCGGACGACGCCAAACTGTGCATGAAGGAGCCCGCCCTCGGGCTGGTTCCCGACCTGACCGGCACCAAGCCGCTGGTCGACCTGGTGGGCCTGTCCAGGGCCATCGAGATCTGTCTGACCGCCCGCGTCGTGGGGGCGCGGGAGGCGGCCAGGATCGGCTTGGCGGAGCTGGTCGTCGCGCCCGACGAGCTGACACAGGCCGTGCGCGACCTGACCGACGCGCTGCTGGCGACCGACCGCGACGCCGCGACGGCGACCAAGCGGCTGCTTCAGGGGGCTTCGGGGCGCACGCTGGCCGAACAGAGCGCGGCCGAGGCGCGCGAGCAGGCCAAGCGTGTCAAGGCGCTCTTCGGATAGGCCGTCCCGCCCAGGGGGCCGCGGGCGTCCGTCCCACGACGGTTCCCCGTCAGGCCGGTGGTGCCCGTCTCGGGCCGAGGGCGCCCACCTCGGACTGTCGGTGCCCGTACCAAGCCGGCGGTGTTCGTCCTGGGGCCCGCGGCGCCTGTCCCGAACCCGTGGCACCCGTCTTCGACTCGCCGCGCCCGTCCACGCCGGAGCGCCCGTTCCACGTCGGGGCGCCCGCCGAAGGACGACGGTGTTCGCCCCGAGCTGACAGGGGAATGATCGCGTTTCTCCTGGTGCTCGCATCGGCAGAGGAGGCCGTATGGCGATGATGGGTGGGGGACTCGGTCCCCAGGCGATGTTCTCGTTCCGGCGTGACAGGTCGGTGACCAAGCAGCGTCTGGCCCCGGGCACGGTCAGACGCATCGCCCGCTACGCGCGCCCCTTCTCGCGGCACATCTCCGCCTTCCTCGCGCTGGTCGTGGTCGGCTCGGTGATCGTGATCGCCAACCCGCTGCTGATGAAGGCGATCATCGACGACGGCATCACCCCCAGGCGCGAGGGGGTGGTGATCGCCCTCGCACTGGTCATCGCGGGCCTGGCGGTCGCCGACGGCGCGCTCACCCTGGCCCAGCGCTGGTTCTCCGCACGAATCGGCGAGGGCCTCATCTACAACCTGCGCACCGAGGTCTTCGACCACGTCCAGCGCATGCCCGTGGCCTTCTTCACCCGCACCCAGACCGGTGCCCTCGTCTCCCGGCTCAACACCGACGTCATCGGCGCCCAGCGCGCGCTGACCAGCACCCTGTCGTCGGTGGTGTCCAACGTGGTCATGCTGGTGCTGGTCCTCGGCGCGATGCTGGTGCTCTCATGGCAGATCACCCTCGTCGCCCTCGTGCTGTTACCGATCTTCATCTTTCCCGCGAAGTGGGTCGGCAGGAAGATGTCCGGGCTCACCCGTGAGCAGATGGAGCTCGACGCGGAGATGAGCACCATGATGACCGAGCGGTTCAACGTCGCCGGGGCCATGGTCGCCAAGCTGTACGGCCGCCCGGCCGACGAGGCCGCCGCCTTCGCGGGCAGGGCGGGGCGGGTGCGTGACGTCGGCGTCACCGTCGGCATGTACGGGACGATCTTCCGTGTCGCGCTCGGCCTGGTCGCGGCGCTGGCCACCGCCCTGGTCTACGGCGTGGGAGGTGTGCTGACCGTCTCCGGCGTCTTCGAGATCGGCACCCTGGTGGCGCTCGCCGCCCTCCTGATGCGCCTGTACGGCCCCCTGACGAGCCTGTCGAACGTGCACGTGGACGTGATGACCGCGCTGGTGAGCTTCGACCGGGTCTTCGAGGTCCTCGACCTGAAGCCGATGATCGCCGAGAGCCCCGACGCCCGGCCCGTTCCCGCCGGCCCGGCCTCCGTGGAGTTCGACGGCGTCCGGTTCGGATACCCGTCGGCCTCGGAGGTGTCGCTCGCCTCGCTGGAGGCGGTGGCCCGCCCCGACACCGGGCCGGGCCAGGAGGTGCTGCGCGGAGTCACCTTCACCGCCCACCCCGGCGAGATGGTCGCCCTGGTCGGCCCCTCGGGCGCGGGAAAGACCACCATCACGGGTCTGGTCTCGCGCCTCTACGACGTCGGCGAGGGCGCGGTCCGCGTCAACGGCCTGGACGTGCGCGACGCCACTCTGGCCTCTCTGCACGACACCGTGGGGGTCGTCACGCAGGACGCCCACCTGTTCCACGACACCATCGGGGCCAATCTCCGCTACGCCAGGCCGGAGGCGACCGACGAGGAGATCTGGGACGCCCTGCGCGCCGCCCAGATCTCCGACCTGGTCCTCGACCTCCCCGACGGCCTGGAGACCGTGGTCGGCGACCGTGGTCATCGGCTGTCCGGCGGCGAGAAGCAGCGGCTGGCCCTGGCGAGGCTGCTGCTCAAGGCGCCCAGCGTGGTCGTCCTCGACGAGGCCACCGCGCATCTCGACTCCGAGTCCGAGGCCGCGGTCCAGCAGGCGTTGAAGATCGCGCTGGCCGGGCGCACCTCGCTGGTCATCGCCCACCGCCTGTCCACGATCCGCGAGGCGGACCAGATCCTGGTGGTCCAGGACGGCCAGGTGGTCGAGCGGGGCCGCCATGAGGAGCTTCTGGCCATGGGGTCGGTCTACGCCGAGCTCTACCGGACCCAGTTCAGCCATACCTCCTGATTCCCGGCGCCGCGTCACCGAGTGGATCTTCCGGTACAGATGGTGTTAGATCATAAGAACGTGGACGACCGGTTGAAACGCGATGACCTGACCGACGACGAGTGGGCACGGCTGGCGCCGTTGCTGCCCGCTCACGCCCGGCGGGGAAACCGGTGGGCCGATCACCGCACGATCATCGACGGGGTGTTCTTCCGTAGCAGGACCGGCTCTCCCTGGCGCAAGCTGCCGGAGGCCTACGGCAACTGGAAGACCGTCTACAACCGGCACCGCCGGTGGTCGGTGGACGGCACCTGGGAGACGATCCTGGACACGCTGCGGACCGGCGAGGGTGCCCCGACGTCCGGCACCTGTTCCACGGCCGTCGCGGTCCCCGTGCGTCGGCCGGGGGACATCCGGCCCGGCGCGACGTTCGAGATCCCGAACTGGTGACCGCGCCCCGAAGCCCGTGGTAACCGGCCGGACGGCGGCGACGGCAGGGGGCGGCCGTGCCCGGTCGCCGGCAGGAGAGGTTCGGCGCCGGAGCGCGCACGACGGCTCCGGCTCGCCCGGCGAGCCGGAGGCATCCTCGGCCGGGGCCGACGTCAGGATGACGCGTAGCCCAGGCGGGTGAGCTCCTCGCGGGCGACCTTGGACACCAGTTCGGCGTCCTGGCCGCGCAGGCGGGTGCGCCAGACACCGACCTTCGGCACACTCCTGCCCAGCAGGGCGATCTTCGGGACCCGCGTCTCCAGGAAGTGGCAGAGCCCGTCGAGGGACTCGGCGGGGGAGGAGACCAGATCCTCGTAGCGCAGGGTGAGCATCTGCTCCCGGGGCAGCTCCTGGTGGAGCGAGGCCGACAGCCGCACCGCGCTGCGCCAGCGTAGCGCGCACTTGCCCGCCGTGGGCATCGCCTTCCAGCGCTCGCGGTGCTCGCCGGAGTTGACGCCGAGGAAGGGGTTGGGAAACTCCGTCTCGTCGCTGAGCAGAGCCGGCTTGAACCACCTCAGGGACTCGGGGTCGGCCAGCATGTCGGCGGCCACGTCGCGGCCGTCCCTGATGAGCTGGACGAAGCGGGCGTCGGGGAAGGCCTGCAGCAGCACCGAGGCACTGTAGAGCAGGTCGGGGCTCGCGTCTCCGAAGCGGACCACGGAACCCGGGGCCGCGCAGGGGCCCGCCCCGGTCACGCCGCCCGCCTCCCGGCAGGTGGGCGGGCACTCCCCGCAGGCGCCGGGGACGATCTGCCAGGACTCGGCCAGGGCGTCGCGGAGCACGCGGGTCGCGCCCATGCCCCGTCCCGCGATCGAGGGCCGCCGGGCGAAGGCGTAGACGACGTGCGCCACCGCCGCCCGCCCCATGGTGACGTGGAACCCGGGGGAGCGTTTCAGGGCGCGGGCCAGCAGATCCGCGCCGGAGTGCGGGGCGGCGAGCACGAATACCGGCCTGCGGACCTTGATGCCGTTGACCACCAGGATGTGGGGCGGAGGTCGCATATGAAAGCCCAGTGTGGCACCGTTTGCGGAGTGAACGAACCGGCTGCCGGGATACCGGTCCCGCCTCCGCCGCGTCCCGGCGACACGGTGGCGGTGGTGGCCCCGTCCGGACCTCCCGATTCCGAGCGGCTGGCGCGCGGCGTTCGCGTCCTGGAAGGGCTCGGGCTGAAGGTCGTCATCGGCGCCCACACCCTCGACAGGGACCGCTACCTGGCGGGCTCCGACGCCGCCCGCGCCTCCGATCTGCTGGACGCCTGGTGCGATCCCGCGGTGAGCGCGGTGTTCTGCGCCCGCGGCGGTTACGGCGCGACCCGTCTCCTCGGTCACCTCGACTGGGACGCCATGCGGGCCGCCGGTCCCAAGGCGCTCGTCGGCTCCAGCGACATCACCGCCCTGCACAGCGCGTTCGCCGTGGAACTGGGCCTCGCCTCCTGGTTCGGGCCGATGCCGGCCTGCTCCACGATCAGCGACCCCGAGGGGCCCGAGCCGCGCACCTTCGAGAACTTCACGGCCGCGCTCGCCGGAGCCCCGCCGACGATCACCGGCGACCGGGTGATCGTTCCCGGCGACGTCACGGCGCCGGTCACCGGCGGCAACCTCAGCCTGCTGGCCGCGCTCTGCGGCACTCCGTACGCGCTGTCGGCGCGAGGCCGGATCGTCCTGCTGGAGGATGTCGCCGAGGCGCCGTACCGGATCGACAGGATGCTCGTCCAGCTGCTGCAGACCGGGGCACTCGACGGGGCCGCCGGGTTCGTCCTGGGGTCCTGGGTCGGCTGCGGCGACCCCTACCCGGTGCTGGAGGAGCTGCTCGCACCGCTCGGAGTGCCCGTTGTCGCAGGGCTTCCGATAGGGCATGGAGAGCCACAGTTCTCTGTATTGCTCGGGGCACTTGGTGCTATTGATGCAAAATCGTGCTCTCTGGCCTACTCAACAGGGGGCGTCGGCAAGGCACTCTAGGTGCGAACCTAGGAGGAAACCGGCAGAGGGGGCGCACGCGTGAGATTGTTCCGGCGGCACCGTGACCGGCGGACCGAGACGCCGAGGCGTCCGGTCGAAGAGGTCGATCTCGACTCCCTGCTCGCCCTGGTCGCGGACAATCTCGGCTACGCCTGCTCCTTCGACCCCGGCGGCGGGACCCTCACGCTCACCGGCCCGCGCCGGGTCGTGGTGCGCCTGGCCGGGCTGCGCGCCGAGGCTCTCAGGCGCTCCCGCGAGGACTGGCCGGTGATCGTCTCCGCGTACCTGTCGCACACCCTGGCCACGGTGGACGAGCCGTTCGACGCCTGCGACCTGGAGCAGGTACGCCCGCTGCTGCGCACCCGGATCCAGCTCGACGACGACCTGGATCCGGCCCGCGTGGTCGGGCGCCACCTCACCGCCGACCTGGTCGAGGTGCTCACCGTCGGTGACGGCGACGCCGGGCGCCCGGTCCGCCCCGAGGAGGTCGGCTGCTGGCCGATCACCGCGGCCCAGGCCCTCGACCTGGCCCTGGAGAACGCGCGCGGGGACGAGCGGCTCTCGGTCACCGAGGGTGATCTCGGCGGGGTGGCCGTGCGCAGGCTCACCGGTCCCACCGAGGGCGCCGCCGCCCACCTCCGCAGGCTGGGCGACTACCTGCCGGTTCCCTCCGACGGGGTCCTCGTCGCCCTGCCCGACCCGGCGACGCTCATCGTCCACCCGGTCGAGGGCATCGGCGTGGTCCGCGCGATCGAGCGGCTTCGGCTGTTCGCCCAGCGGGAGTTCGACATGCGCGCCGGGGCGCTCAGCCCTCAGGTCTACTGGTGGCACGCCGGCCGTCTCTCCCTGATCAGAGCCGACCTGGTCAGTCAGGACGGGCAGACCCGGCTGGTGGTCGCGCCCCCGCCGGACTTCGCCCGCGTCATCGCCGCCCTGGCCGTCCGCCCCGACGGCGGCATCGGCGGCTGATCCCCGCGAAGCCGGTCACCCGCGCCCGGCCCTTCGCGTTCCGGGGCCCTCTCGCGCCGCGGCGGACCGTGAGGGAGACGGAACCGGCGCGGTCGCGAGAGGATGGGGACGCGACCGCCCCGCCTTTCCGGTCCCCGAACGTTTCCTTTCGTGCTCCGACCGTCGTCGCCGGATGCGGAATGATGGGATCTGGATCTACGAACGCCGTCGGAACGCCGATGTCGGGACGTGGAGACCCCGGGGTTGTCCGGTCCGCGCGGCGTGAACCCCCTCGCGCCGCTTGACCGCGACGTGAGGGGAGAGTCTCCGGTCGATCCGGCCGGGGAGGAGTTCAAAAGGAGTGGACATGGCGCAGTGGTGCCTCGGTGTCGATCTGGGGACGAGTTTCTCCGCCGGGGTGATAGCGGCGGAAGGACGCTTCGACGTCCTGGAAGTCGAGGGAGAGCGGCGCATTCCCTCCGCGGTCATGCTGGACGAGCGGGGGACGCTCGTGGCGGGCAGGGTCGCCCAGCGGGGCATCGCGACCAATCCCGAGCGTGTCGAGCGCAACCCGAAGCGCTATGTCGGCCGGAAGCGGATGTTGCTCGGAGGCGTCCCGGTGGACGTGGCCGACGCCCTCGCGGCGCTGCTCGAACCGTTCGTCAGTGAGGGGCGTCGGCGGTTCGACGGCGCCGACCCCGACTGCATCGCGCTCACCCACCCGGTGGCCTGGGGCGCCGACCGCAAGGCGGTGCTGCTGGCGGCGGCGAGGAAGGTCGTGAGCGGGGTGCGGATCGCGCTCATCGACGAGCCCGTGGCCTCGGCCCGATACTTCGCGTCCGCGGGGCGGGCGGTCGGCGGGTCGCGGCTCGCCGTCTACGACCTGGGCGGCGGCACGTTCGACGCGGCCGTCCTCACCGTGGACGGCGGTGACTTCGCGGTCGTCGGCGAGCCGGGGGGCAGCGACGAGATCGGCGGCGAGGGTTTCGACGAGCAGGTCTTCGCGTTCCTCGGCGCCCAGATCGAGCGGATCGACGCCGACTGGTGGCAGCAGGTGACGACCAACCCCGAGCGTCGCTACGTCAGCTACGCCGCCGACCTGCTCAAGATGGCGAGGGAGGCGAAGGAGACGCTGTCGAAGTTCGACACCTCCTCCCACTACGTGGTGGGCATCAACGAGGACGTGCACATCACCAGGGCCGACCTGGAGGATCTCATCGGCGAGGACATCCGCAGGACGGTGGACATCCTCGACGAGACGATCCGCGGCGCCGGGGTCGAGATGGACGAGCTGGCCGCGGTGTTCATGACCGGCGGGCCCAGCAGGATGCCGCTGGTCCAGAAGGCCGTGCGTGAGCGCTTCGGCGAGCGGGTCAGGACCTACGACGACCCGAAGATCGTGGTCGCGTACGGCGCCGCGCAGCTGGCCTGGAAGCTCAAGGTCGAACACCGCGAGCCGGGCAGGGGCTCCGCTCCCGCCACCGGCGGCCATCCGGTCTCGCCCGCCACCGGCGGTCATCCGGTCCCTCCCGGTGCCGGGCGGCTCTCCGGTGCGGGGCAGCGGCCCTTCCCCGGCCAGGTGGCGGACTCCCCGGTCCTCGCGGGTGGCGCCGCCCTCGGGGCCGGGGGCAACCTGCCTCCCGGGACGTCGGTCGCCGCCCCGGCCGCGGCGCAGCGGGCCTTCACCGGCCCGGCGAGCGGTGCCACCGGGGACCACCGGGTGCTCGCCGGCCCCGGGGGCGGCGCCACCGGCGGCCACCGGGCCGTCACCGGCTCGGCCGCGGGTACGGGGGGCACGCTGGGCGGGCCCACCGTCCAGGGGATCGAGAAGGTCATGGACGCCGTGCTCGAGGCGCGGGCGGAGGCGGGCCGGGTCTTCGTCCACCAGGCGTTCGAGAGCGGCCACCTGCTGCGCAGGCTCGACGGTGCCGGGGGCCGCCACGACAGGGAGTTCCGCTTCGGCAGGCTCGTGGAGTGGGCCGCGTCCGGTGAAGGTGTCGTGGCCGTGGAACAGGTGGGGCCCGCGCAGGTGCTGGTCCGCACCCTCACCCCCGACCTGGCCGTTCGCGCCACCCACCCGGCACAGATGTGGGACGACCCGACCGTGATCGTTCACGGCCGTACGGCGTGGGTCTTCTTCAACTCCCGGCAGCCCGTCCCGGTCGACGCCACGATGGGTCTGCCCTGGGGGGAGACCGGCAGCCTGGCCGTGATCGAGCTCGACCTGGGCGGGACCTTCGCGTTCCAGGCCCCCCAGCCGCGCGAGCTGGGCCCGTACGCCCAGTGGTTCCTCAACGAGGACAACAGGCTGCGCCGGCTGCTCGACCAGGAGGCACCCGGCGGCAGCGAGCCGTCGCCCTCGGTGGGCGCGCCGGGCTGCACCGTGGTGCTCGGGCAGTTCAGCAGCAACAAGCCGATGTTCCAGAACAGGCACCAGGACTTCAGGCCGTGGCAGGTGCTGTGCCTGGTCGACCCCGGCGGTGTCGTGCGCCCGACGGTGCGCGAGCCGGGGCGGAGCTGGCTGCATCAAGTGGTCCTGCACCGGGGCAGGTGGTTCACCTCCGGCTCGGCGGGGCTGGAGGCCGACACCGCCGACGGCAGGACCAGGCTGATCATGCCGCGGCCCCGGGGCGGCGCGCTGCGCTGGTTCCCGGCGGGCGATCAGATCTACGCGGTCGGCACCGACCAGGTGAGCCCCGCGAGGGGATGGTCGGTCGGGATCTTCGACCAGCGCTCCCAGACGCTGGAGTTCCTGATGGGCAAGCAGTCGGCGACCCTGGCCGGTCACCTCACCTCGCGGCATCGCTGGGAGCGCCCCAGGTTCGTCGCCGACGGCGACTCGATGTGGATGACCATGCTGGACGCGGGGCGCAGCAGGCTGCTGCACATCACCCCGGCGGGGGCGCGGGAGGTGCACCGCACGCCGGGGGTGTTCGAGCCGGTCGCCCGGGTTCCCACCGGCCTGCTCTGCCTGCACCGCCCCGCCGACGCGACCGGCACCACCCGCGACCAGCCCGCCACCCTGGTGCACCTGCCGCTCTGATCGTTCGCGGCCCCGGCCGGCCGGGACGAAGACCGCCGCGGCGGCGTCGCCCGTCGTTCCGGCGGCCACCGGAACGACGGACGGCGGGACGAGCCCCGGCCGCGATCACGCGACCGGGAGATGCCCGGTCAGGTCGCGGCGGGCACCGGCCGTTCCGCGCCCAGGGCGGCCACCGCGGTGGCCAGTTCCTTGCGAAGCTCCTCGCCGCGCTTGGTGAGGGTGCCGATCGCGGCGATGCGATCCTCGCCCGACTTGCGAGCCTTGAGGCGCTCGGCGGCCGAGCGGGCGGAGGCGGACTTCAGCTCGGCCCGTCTGGTCTCCAGCTCCCTGCGGCGCCGTGCCAGGCTCTCGTCCGCGGTCTGCTCGACGCCCACCCGCCAGGTCGCCACCATCCGCTCCAGGTCGAGCGTCATCTCCCTGGCGACCACCGAGAACTGGTCGCGCAGCGCTCCCCTGATCGCCGCCTGGCTGCGCTGCACCTTCTCCATCGAGCGCCGCCCCATGAAGATGGCCGCCCCGATGGCCGGGGCGACGAGGATGAAGCCCACCGGGCCGAGCAGGGCCGTGGCGAATCCGCCCAGGGACAACCCGATCGAGGCCGAGGGCAGCACGTCGCGGACCAGATCCACGCTGCCGGGGTCGTCCGCGGCGAGATCGCCCCTGACCTGGACCTGCGACAGGCTGGGCATCGCGCGCCCGTCGGTGGCCAGGTCGACCGGGTCGAGGCCGAGATCGCGGGCGAAGGCGTCCAGCGTGGTCCTGGACAGCTTCTCCACGTCGTAGACGATCTGCGACCACGCCGCCTCCAGCGAGCGCTGCACGCTTTCCGGTAGTTCCGCCATGTACTGGTCGATCTGGGCCTGCTTTTTCAGCGTGGCGATCGTGTTCTCGTACGGCTGGCGGATCTCGGACACCCGCGCCGCCACGATGCCCGCCACCTCGCGCCCGAGGAAGGTGTTGGCCACCGCGCCCGCCCTGCGGCGCCCCGCCAGCTCGGCGAGCTCCGCCAGGCCGGCGTCCACCTCGGCGAGCCGGGCCGTGACGTCGCCCTCGTCGTCGGAGCCTGCGGCGACGTCGTCCTTCGCGCCGGTCGCGAGCGAGGCCAGCACCGACAGCGCGGCGGCGACCACCGTGGCGCCCCGCGCGGAGTCCCTGCCCTCGGCGAAGCCGCGCAGGTACCGCTCCAGCACGTCCATGCCACTGCGCGCCCGCAGCGTGTCGGCGCGCTCGGTGCGTCCCTCACGCCGCTTGGCCTCCGCGGCCTCGGCGAGCTTGGCGCTCACCGGGATCCACGGCGCCTCCAGGAGCGGGGCGAGCGTCGCCGCCCTGCGGGGGTCCGCCGCGATCGCCTCGGTGACGAAGGTCGCGAGGCGGGTCTTGTTCTCCTCCTGCAGAGCGCGCCAGTTGGCCGAGTCCTCCACCTTCGTCAGGACGAACGCGATCGCCTGGACCCGTTCGGCGGCCTCGGCGAGGAACTCCAGCTCGTGCCTGAGCACCGGCTGGTCCTGCGCGCTGAGCGTGAACAACAGCGCGTCGGCCCGTTGCAGCATGGCCACCGTCACCTGCCGGTGGCCCACCGTCAGGCTGTCCACGCCGGGGGTGTCGAGCAGCCGCAGACCGTCGAGCAGCGGGTTGTCGAGGGTGATGTCGACACTGACGACGTCGCGGCGCTTGCCCGCGTCGCCGCGCATCGAGGCGTAGTCGGGGATCGACTCGATGGTGATCGGCATCTCGACCGGCCCCGCGTCGGTGCCGCGGTGCACGACGGCGGTGAGCCGGGGGCCACGCCGCAGCGACAGGAAGCAGTTGGTGGCGACGTCGGCGTCGACGGGCAGCAGGTCGGGGTGGGACACCAGCGTGTTGAGCAGCCGGCTCTTGCCGCGCTTCTGTGCCCCGGCGACCACGATGTCGGTGCACTCGTCCTTCCATCGGCCCGCGCACGCGGCCAGCACCTCCGCGAGGTCCTTCCTGCCGCACTGCCCGGCCAGCGCGTGGACCTCGTTGGCGTAGCGCAGCAGCCTGGCCACGGGGCCTGCCGGGTCGGGGGTCGTCATGGTCGTGCTCTCCTGTCGGGGATGGTCGGGTGTCGCGGGGGATGGGCCGGGGCCGTACTCAGGAACCGTCGCCGTAGTGCGACCAGATGGTCTCGTACGCCTCGCACAGCGTCTCGGCCGCCCGCCGCTGCCGCAGGGAGAGCGGCCGGTGGGTGAGGGTGCGGAACCGGGCACTGAGGGCGGCGGCGTACCCCGCGACCTCGGCGCGCGGTGCCCCGGGCGGCGCCCCGAGCTGGGTGGCCAGCTCGGATCCGGAAAGGAGGAGTTCCAGGGCCCGCCGGTCGTCGGCGGGGACCATCGGGGAGGCCCGCAGCGCCTCGATCGCGGCGGGGTCCACCCGGACCACCGGGAGCGGTTCGCCGCCCCCGGCACTCGCGGAGGACGCCCGCCCGTCCCGCGCGGCCCCGTTCGACGCCTCCTCCAGAGCCGCCTCCTGCAGAGCCACCTCGTCCAGCGCCGCCGAGACGAGATCCTCCAGGACGGTCAGCACGTCCCTGGCCCGGTGCCCGCCGGTCCTGCCCTCGCTCATCATGGCGAGGGTGCGCCAGCGCATCGCCGCCGCCGTGGCCGCGGCGGCGATCTCCGCGGCCGGGGCTCCCGCGGGCAGGCCCAGCTGTTCGGCGGGCTCGTCGTGGCGGGCGAGGCGCAGGAGCTCGGCGGTCATCTCCTCGTTCAGCACGAGCGCGCCGCGGCCGAGCGCCTCGGCGGCGGTGAAGATCCGCAGGCCGCCCAGGGAGGTCGCGATCGGCCGGTTCTCGTCGAGCTGGGCCGCCAGCGCGTCCAGGGTGGCGCGGTCGGCCCCCATCGCGGGTGTGCGGGCGATCGCGCGAAGCCGGGTGAGCGCGTCGAGTGCCTTCAGCTGGTCGGCGCGGCGGGCGAAGTGGGCGATGCCCGCGGCCACCGAGCCGGTCGCGGCCCGGCCGGCGGAGGAGTAGCCCGAGCGCTCCAGCAGGTGGGCGGAGAGCGCCTCGGGGTCGGCGGACCCGGTCGCGCGCACCGCGTCCACCGCGCTGGTGATGCCGTAGCGGTGCAGCCGCTCCACCAGCCGGTGCCGTACCTCGGCCGGTACGGGCAGCTCGGGCGCCGAGCGGAAGTCGTCCAGGTCCAGGAGGTAGTCCTCCAGGTCGTCCTCGTCGAGCCCGGCCAGCGCCGTGAGAGCCTCGGCCTCCTCGGCGCCGAGCGGGCGGGCCCGCGCGGTCTCGGCGAGCAGGCCGATCACCGGGACCACGTCGAAGACGGAGGTGCGCAGGTCCGCGTACCCCTTGGCGGCCAGCCGCCTCGCGGTCGGCCACGGGTCGTCCTCGTCGCCGCGCCGGTCGATCTGGCCGAGCACGGCGAGGGTGTTGACACAACTCATTCCGCAGGCGTCGGTGAGCCCGCGGAACTCGGCGAGGGTGGTGTCGTCGAACTTCTGGACGTAACGCAGCACGTAGATCATCGCCTGCGCGCGGTCGTCCTCGTCTCCCGAGCCGAACAGCATGCTTCTGGCCGCCCGTTCGTTGGCGGCCGTCACCGTGTTCATACCGGGGGTGTCGACGATGGTGATCGTGCGTAGCGACGGCAGGTTCAGGGTGACCCGCAGGCGTCGGATCCCGGCCACGTCGACGCCGAACTCGGAGGGGAGCCGGTGCCCCGGCAACAGCCGGGAGTGGGCCACCCCGCCGTCGGTGAGTTCGATCGTGATGTGGCCGTCGTCCTCGCCGTACTCGTACTGGGTGACCACGAAGGTGCACTCACCGGCGTCCACCGGGGCGACGGGCAGCCCGAGCAGCGCGTTCACCAGCGTCGACTTGCCGCTGCTCACCGCGCCCGCCACCGCGACCCGCAGCGGCGCGTCGAGGCCGGCGCGCACCTGCCCCACCCGCTCGCGCAGCTCGGCGCCGGAAAGCCTGGCCGAGGTGGTGTCGCACAGGCGGCGCAGCAGGTCCGCCGGTCCGGTGTTCACACCTCACCGCCCCGGCCGCCCGGCGTGTTCCCGCTCTCGGTGGGCGTCGCCCGGACCGGGAACGGGGGAGGGAACGCGGGTCGCGTCCTCATCGCAAGCCTTCCTCGTCGGCCCGCCCGTGTGACCCGGATCCGGGTCCCCTCTCGGTGAGATCACACGGGCTCGTGCCGTTCTCTTTCGGTCAGACGGTCGGGAAGGGGCCCGCGGTCTCGGTGTAGTCGGCGACCCCGTCGCCGTTCAGGTCGACGCGGGTCTCGTCGATGTAGCCGTCGCCGTCGTGGTCGAGGTAGACGACGTCGGTGACGCCGTCACCGTCGATGTCGTAGCGCTCCTCGTCGGCGAGACCGTCACCGTCGACGTCGATCAGCTGGGCGTCGGTGCTCCCGTCGCCGTCGTAGTCGACCAGATCGGTGGTGGTCACGTCGAAATCGCTCATTGGTTCGTTCCTTTCCGGTGGTGTTACATCGGGTGAGAGTCACGATCGCACCGGATTGTTGCAGCCCGATCCCAGATTTCTTAGCAAATTTCCGAAAAGTCGGCTGCCCGTCACGACTTATTCGGAACAAAAGGGATGAATTGGGATGAAAGGGCTTGAGGGGGGTCGGCTCAGCTGAGCGCGCGGGCGGCGTGGATCAGCGGAACGTGGCTGAACGCCTGCGGGAAGTTGCCGACCATCCGGCCGTATCGGGGGTCGTACTCCTCGGCGAGCAGGCCGACGTCGTTGCGCAGTGCCAGCAGGCGCTCGAACAACTCGACGGCCTCGTCCTTGCGGCCGATCATCGCCAGGGCCTCGGCCAGCCAGAAGCTGCACGCCAGGAACGCGCCCTCACCGCCGGGCAGGCCGTCCACGTCGTTGTCGGGGGAGACCGGGTAGCGCAGCACGAAGCCGTCGACCATCAGCTCGCGCTGGATCGCCTCCACCGTCCCGACCACGCGGGGGTCCTCAGGGGGCAGGAAGCCGACGATCGGGATGAGCAGCAGGGCCGCGTCCAGCTCCTGCGAGCCGTACGACTGGGTGAAGGTGCGGCGCACCGGATCGAAGCCCTTGTCGCAGATCTCGGCGTGGATGCGGTCGCGCAGTTCCTTCCAGCGTGCCAGCGGGGCGGACTTGCCGAAGGACTCCACCTGCTTGATCGCCCTGTCGACGGCGACCCAGCACATGACCTTGGAGTGGACGAAGTGCCTGCGCGGACCGCGGACCTCCCACAGTCCCTCGTCCGCGTCCTCCCAGTGTTTCTCGACGTAGGCGATCAGCTCGTACTGGAGGGTCCACGCCCGATGATCCGCCTCAAGGCCCGAGATGCGGGACAGGTGCAGGGAGTTCATCACCTCGCCGTAGACGTCCAGCTGGAGCTGGTCGACCGCGCCGTTGCCGATCCTGACCGGCCGGGAGTTCTCGTAGCCGGGTAGCCAGTCGAGCTCCTGCTCCGTCAGCCTGCGCTCTCCCGCGACGCCGTACATGATCTGCAGGTCCTGGGCGCGGCCCGCTATGGCCCGCAGCAACCAGGACCGCCACGCGCCCGCCTCCTCCAGGTATCCGGCGCCGATCAGGGCGTCCAGGGTCATGGTGGCGTCGCGCAGCCAGCAGTAGCGGTAGTCCCAGTTGCGGACGCCGCCGAGGTCCTCGGGCAGCGAGGTGGTCGGGGCGGCGACGATGCCGCCGGTGGGGGCGTACGTGAGCGCCTTGAGCGTGATGAGCGAGCGGACCACGGCCTCGCGCCACGGCCCCTGGTAGGTGCACCCCTCGACCCACTCGGCCCACAGCGAATCGGTCTCGGCCAGTTGCTCGTACGGGTCGATCTCGACGGGCCTGGGCTCGTGTGAGGGGTGCCAGGTGAAGACGAACGCCATGCTGTCGCCCTCGGAGACCTCGAACTTCGCCCGGTGGGCGTAGTCGCCGCCCTCCAGCGGGACGGGGGAGTGCAGCCACACGGAGTCGGGTCCGCCGATGGCCTGCAGGAGGCCGTCGCTGCGGCGCACCCAGGGCACGATGCGGCCGTAGTCGAAGCGGACGCGGATCTCGGTGGCCATCCGCACCGTCCCGGACACGCCCTCCACGATCCTCACCAGGTCGGGGTTGGTGTGCCGGGTGGGCATGAAGTCGGTCACCCTGACCGTTCCGTCCGGGGTGTCCCACTCGCTTTCCAGGATGAGGGACTCGCCCCGGTAGCGGCGCCGGGTGGCGCGCGGCCGCTCGGCGTGCGCGGGACCGATCCACCACTGGCCGTTCTCCCTGTCGCCGAGCAGCGCCCCGAAGCAGGAGGGCGAGTCGAAGCGCGGCAGGCAAAGCCAGTCGATGGAGCCGTTCCGGCCGACCAGGGCCGCCGACTGCATGTCGCCGATGAGAGCGTAGTCCTCAATCCACATGCCTCGACGCTAATGCCTCCGCACGGTCCATGGCGGCCTGCGGAGAAACCGGGCGCCCGGCCGCGTCCTGGGCATGAAGAACTGGGTCAGCGGCCCGATGGCGAGGGCGAAGACCAGCGTCCCCACCCCCACGGTCCCGCCGAGCAGCCAGCCCGCCACCAGCACGGTGACCTCGATGACGGTGCGCGCCAGGCGGATGGACAGGCCGAGGCGGTTCAGTCCGGTCATCAGGCCGTCGCGTGGCCCGGGGCCGAGCCCGGCGCCGATGTAGAGGCCGGTCGCCGCGCCGGTGGCCACGACGGCGAGCAGGAGGTAGGTCCAGCGCACGGCGAGCGCGTCCGGGGTCGGTAGCAGCCACATGGCCGCGTCGGCGAACAGCCCGAGGAAGACGACGTTGCTGAGGGTGCCCACGCCCGGTCTCTGCCGCAGCGGGATCCACAGCAGCATGACCAGGGCGCCCACGATGATGATCCAGGTGCCGATCGAGAGGCCCATGTGGATGGAGAGTCCCTGGTGGAAGACGTCCCAGGGGCTGCCGCCCAGCCGCGACTCGATCTGCAGGCCGACACCAACGCCGTAGAGGGCGAGGCCCGTGTACAGGCGGGTGAGCCGGTTGGGAAGGGAGGCGACGGTGGACAGGGAGAGTTCGCTCATGATGGCGTTAATCGTTCAGTCCACGCGGCCGGATTGAAAGGGCCAATTTCGAGAAGTGGTTTTACGATGGCCATCATGGACCGGTATCTCAGCGGCACCCAGCTCGCCCGCCTCCTCGCGATCGACCCCGCGGCCAGGCCGTACTACCGGGTCCTGGCCAGGACCGTGCGGTCGCTGGTCCTCGACGGGCGACTGCCCGTGCGGGTGCGCATGCCCGCCGAGCGGCACCTCGCCGAGGCCCTGGGCGTCAGCCGCACCACCGTGACCTCGGCCTACGACCTGCTCCGCGAGCAGGGATACCTGGAGAGCAGGCAGGGGGCGGGGAGCTGGACCGCGCTGCCCGACGCGGGTTCGCTGGGCGCCGACAACCCGTGGATCGCCGCCGTGGACGACGGGCTGCTGCCGCTGCACGCCGCGGCCCCGAGCGCGATCTCGTCGCTGCCCGACGCGATCGCCGCCGCCGCCGGCCAGTATCCCCGCTACACGCTCGGCATGGGCTACGACCCGGTCGGGATCGCTCCGCTGCGCCAGGCGATCGCGGCCCGCTACACCGCGCGCGGGGTGGCCACCCGGCCCGAGCAGATCCTCGTCACCACCGGCGCCCAGCAGGCCATCCACCTGGTGACCGCGATGCTGCTCTCGCCGGGAGACCCGATGCTGCTGGAGTCGCCCACCTACCCGCACGTCATCGGCCTGGCCAGGATGCGCGGCGCCAGGATCGTCCCGGTCGGCGTGCCGGACGAGGGCTGGCGTGACCTGGACCTGCTGACCTGCGCGATGCGCCAGTCGGCCGCCCGCCTCGCGTACGTCATCCCCGACTTCCAGAACCCGACCGGGCATCTGATGGACGACACCGCGCGGGCGGCCCTGGCCGCCGCGGCGAGGCGGTACGGCACCACTCTGGTGGTCGACGAGAGCTGGGGCGAGCTCGCGATCGACAAGGGGCCCGAGGTCACGCCGCTGGCCGCTTTCGACACCGACGGCAGAGTGATCACCATCGGATCGGCGTCCAAGCTGTGGTGGGGTGGGTTGCGCATCGGCTGGATCCGCACCACCGCCGCCACGGTCCGTCACCTGGCGATGCTCCGCGCCTCCGTGGACATCGCGAGCCCTCTCTTCGAGCAACTGGTGGTGGCCGGATTGTTCGAGGACATCGAGGAGGCCAGGACCGAGCGGGCCCGTCTCCTCGGCGCCTCCAGGGACGTCCTGGCGGCGGAGCTGGCGGCGCGCATGCCCGACTGGAGCTTCACGTTGCCCGCGGGTGGCGGCTCCATCTGGGTGCGGCTCTCCGGCCCCACGGCCACCGCGCTCGCCGACGCGGCCGCCTGCCAGGGGGTTCGTCTCGCCCCCGGCCGGTGGTTCGGCGTGGACGGCACCCTGGAGGGGAGACTCCGCCTCCCCTTCACCCACCCACCTCAGGTCCTCGTCGAGGCGGTGCGGCGCATCGCCGAGGCCAGGATCAGGGGCGCGTACGGCACCCGGCCCGCCGAGCCTCTCACTCCCGCTCTGTGAACGGCCCTGTGAACGGCCTTGCGAATCCCCGCGAGGCGGCGAGCGGGCCGACGGGGCACTCTGCGGCAGGGCGGGGCGCGCGGCTCACTCAGAGGTGACGCCCCTGGCCAGCGGGGCCCGCAGTTTCAGCCGCATGGCCGCGATCCGCAGCCCGAAGGCGAGGAGTGCGGCGGACAGCGTGGCCGGCCAGCCGTGCAGGGCGAGGGTGTAGAGCGACGCCATCAGTGCCGAGCCGAGCATGGCGGGCACCGCGTACAACTGGCGGTCGTACAGCAGGGTGGGGATCTGCCCGGCGAGGATGTCGCGCAGGATGCCGCCGCCGACCGCGGTGGTGACCCCGAGCAGGACGGCGTGCAGCGGGGTGAGGCCGAAGTACATCGCCTTCTCGGTGCCGACCGCGCAGAACAGGCCGAGTCCCGCGGCGTCGAAGACGTTCACAGCGGGCATCACCCGCTCGACGTGCGGATGCCAGAAGAACACGATCACCGTGGCCACCAGGGGGACGACCACGTAGCCGACACTGGAGAAGGCCGCGGGCCGTACGTTCAGGATCAGGTCGCGCAGGATCCCGCCGCCCAGCGCGGTGATCTCGGCCAGCACGGCCATGCCCACCACGTCGAGCCGCCTGCGTACACCGACGAGGGCGCCCGAGAGGGCGAAGACGAAGATCCCGACGAGATCGAGCACCATATTCACAGATAAATCATCCCATGACCGGACATATGGGCTTTCCATGGGATCGAAGGGGTCATCAGCGTGGCGGAGCCGTGCTCGGCGTCCGATGCTCGCGCATCATCGCATGCAGCCTGCCGGCGAACGCGAACAGCGCCAGTGACGCCACGATGGAGATCGTGGCGAGGGTGAGGAAGTACGCGGGCTCCGACATGTGGTTCCTCAGCCGTCCCGTCTGCCCGCCCACCGCGTCGCCCACCGAGAAGGAGAGGAACCACAGCCCGAGCATCTGGCTCTTGAACGCCTCGGGGGCGAGCTTGGTGGTGACCGAGAGCCCGACCGGGCTCAGCGCCAGCTCCCCGAAGACCTGGACGAGGTAGACCAGCACCAGCCACCACACCGAGATCCTCCCGGCCTGGGCCAGCATGGCGGCGAGAGCCATGATCATGAAGCTCAGGCCGTTGATGAGAAGTCCCAGGGAGAACTTGTGGGGAGCGGTCACCCGGTCTCCCAGCCGGACCCAGAGCGCCGCGAAGACCGGCACGAAGATCATGATGAACAACGGGTTGAACGCCTGGGTGGTCGCCGGGGTGATCGACAGGCCGAAGAGCGACAGGTCCGTGTTGTTCTGGGCGAAGAACAGCAGCACGGACGGGGCCAGATCGTAGATCATCCAGAAGACGGCGGCGGCGGCGAAGAGCCAGACGTAGGCCTTCATCCGGGAGCGCTCGTCGTCGGTCAGGTTGTGGCTGCCCAGCAGGATGTAGCCGAAGTAGAGGACCGGCACGGCCACGATGAGCAGCGTCATCACCAGGGAGAAGGCGTCGAGGCTGAAAGTGCCCGAGGCCACCCACGCGGCCAGGGCGCCTCCCGCCACGAGGACGGCCGCGACGAGGGCGAGGGCGAAGTGCCGGCGCTCGCGCGAGGTCAGCCGGTGGCCGGGCCGCTCGCCCACGCCCATGAGGTGGCGCGCGCCCAGCACGTACTGGGTCAGGCCCAGGGCCATCCCGACCGCCGCCGCGCCGAAACCCAGATGCCAGCGGTCGCCCGTGGCGAGCCGGCCGACAACGATGGGGGCGACGAAGGCGCCGATGTTGATGCCGAGGTAGAAGATCGAGAAGCCCGCGTCCCTGCGCGCGTCGTCGTTCGGGGGGTAGAGCTTGCCGACCATCGTGGAGATGTTGGGCTTCAGCAACCCCGTCCCGGCGATGATGAGGAGCAGGCCGAGCGCGACGAAGACGCCGCCGCTGACCGGGACGGCCATGCTGATGTGGCCGAACATGATGACGACGCCGCCACACAGCACCGCCCTGCGGGCGCCGAGTATCCGGTCGGCGATCCACCCCCCGGGCAGGGCGACGAGATAGATGAGGGCGCCGTAGATGCCGATGATCGCCTGGGCGGTCTGCTGGGTCAGCCCGAGGCCGCCTGTGGCGGGGGAGGCGGCCATGAAGGTGGCGAGGATGGCCCGCAGGCCGTACCAGCTGAAGCGCTCCCACATCTCGGTGCCGAACAGTGTGGCGAGGCCGCGCGGGTGCCCGAAGAAGGTCTTCTCGCGAACTCGTCTCCCCGATGGCATGCGTCCCCCCGAACGTCATCGCGTGATCAGAGGCTAACTCTACGTACATCCCCTGTCCGTGCGGGAAAGACGGCGGTGCGACGGGGCGTTTCTTCTTTCTCGCAGGGGTTGTCCGAGGGGAACGGCGTGTGGTGCGATGCATGCCACTCGTGCAAGTGAACACTTTCAGGAGGCACGTCATGGCCGGTGTCCTTGAGGAGCGTGCGGCGATCGAGCGGGAGATCGCGGGCCGTACGGTCTGCGATCAGTTGAAGGAGGCGGCCGAGAGCAACCCCGACGCGCCGGCGTACTCCGACCCGGTGGAGGGGGGCTGGTCGACCCTGACATACTCCCAGGCCAGGCAGCGGGTCCTGGAGATCGCGGCCGGTTTCGCCGCCCTCGGGCTGGAGCCCGGCGAGGCGGTCGCGCTCATGATGATCAACCGCAGCGAGCACGTGCTGGCGGACCTGGGCGCGGTGCACGCCGGTGGGGTGTCCTGCTCGGTCTACTCGACCTTCGCCCCGGAGCAGGTGGCCTTCGTGGCCGGTGACGTCGGGGCGAGGATCGCGGTGCTCGGCGGACCGGCCGACCTGGCCAGGTGGGAGCCGGTCCTGGACGAACTCCCCGGGCTGCGCAAGGTCATCGTGCTGGAGGGCGCCCCGGCCGGCGACCGCTTCCTCTCCTGGGACGACTTCCTCGCCCTCGGCCGCGAGACGCTCGCCGCCGACCCCGAGGCCGTCGACGCCCGCTGGCGGGCGGTGACCGCCGACGACGTTCTCACCGTCCTGTACACCTCGGGCACCACCGGCAACCCCAAGGGCGTGCCGCTCACCCACTCCAACGTGTTCTTCGAGGTCGTGGCCACCACCCGGATGGCCGACCTGCCCAACAACGGCACCCAGATCTCCTACCTCACCTACGCGCACATCGCCGAACGGGTGCTCAGCCTCTACCTGCCGCTCTTCAAGTTCTCCCACACCCACTTCTGCACCGACCTCACCCAGCTCGGCGCCACCCTCGGCCAGGTCAAGCCGGTGCTGTTCTTCGGCGTGCCACGCGTGTGGGAGAAGATGATGGCCCGCCTGCAGGCACTGCTGGCGACCCAGCCGGAGGAGCAGCAGGAAGGCGTGCGCAGGGCGATGGCCGCCGGGCTCGCCTACGTCGAGGCCAACCAGTACGGGCGCACCCCCTCGCCCGAGGTCCTGGCCGCCTACGAGCAGGCCGACGCCGCCCTGCTCTCGATCATCCGGTCGATGATCGGTTTCGACAACGCGGGCTGGCTCGCCACCGCGGCCGCGCCCATGCCGCTGGAGGTCCAGCGCTTCTTCGCCGGTCTCGGCCTGCGGATCCTGGACGTGTACGGCATGACCGAGACGACCGGCGCGTTCACCGCGAACGCCCCCGAGCGCTTCAAGCTCGGCACGGTCGGGCAGGCGGGTCCCGGCGTCGAGGTCAGGATCGCCGAGGACGGTGAGATCATCACCCGCAGCCCGGCCAACACCCGCGGCTACCTCGGGCGCCCCGAGGCCACCGCCGAACTCCTCGACGAGGACGGCTGGCTGCACACCGGAGACGTGGGCTCCATCGACGAGGACGGCTTCGTCAGCATCGTCGACCGCAAGAAGGAGCTCATCATCACCTCCGGGGGTGAGAACATCTCCCCGGCCAACATCGAGAACCACCTCAAGGAGCACCCGCTCATCGGCCAGGCCCTCGCCTACGGTGACAGCAGGCCGTACCCGGTGGCGATCCTCACCCTCGACGGCGAGGTGGCCCCGGGCTGGGCGCAGGCCAACGGCATCTCGTTCACCACCCTGGCCGACCTCGCCGAGCACCCCGACGTCCTCAAGGCCGTCGAGGGCGCGATCGCCGCCGCCAACGAGAAGCTGGCCCGCGTCCAGCAGGTCAAGCGCTGGCGCCTGCTGCCGGTGGAGTGGACGGCCGAGAGCGCGGAGCTCACCCCGAGCCTGAAGCTCAAGCGCCGCGTCATCCACTCCAGGTACGCGGAGATCATCGACGGCATGTACGAGAGCTGATCGCGGGCCGTCCACGAGCCGCCCGGCGCCCGCCGTCGCCGGGCGCCGGGCACCCTCCCTCCCGGGCGCGGGGCCCTGCCGGAAAACGGTCACGGCGGCCGGTCCCCGCTTTGCCCAACGGGGCGTGTGTCCTCTACCTGCTTGTTACCGGCGGCCTCCTAGCGTCCTGATCATGACGATGAGAGTTCTTCTCGCCTCCCTGGCGGCCGGAGCAGCGACCCTGCCGGTACCGGTGGGAGCCCCGGCCGCGGCCGTCGAGGACCTGACGATCCGCTCGGTGACCCTGCGCCCCGCGACCCCGGTGGTCGGGCCCGCCGACTCCGTGCGCATGGTGATAGAGGTGGTGGCCCGGGGGGTCACCGGCCCCGAGGGGGTGAGGATCAAGGTCGAGCCCGGCGCGCCTCCCGCCTCGGCGCACACCTCCTTCCCCGTCACCGCGTCCCGCCCGGGGACGCCTGCGCGGCCGGGGCCCGGCCGGGGCCCTGCCCTCGCGCCCGGTCCGGTGCCCGGCCCGGCCTCCTCCGCCCGCCTCGCCCCCGGCGCGGCCGGGGCGACGAGCCAAGAGGGCGGCTCCCGTCCGGGAACGGGCTGGGAGACCTGGCGGTTCGCCCCGGAGAGGAGCCTGAACCGCTGGTACCCGGCGGGACCCTGGACGGTCTCGGTGACCGCCAAAGGCGCGGACGGCGCCGAGGTGACCGGGCACGCGGGCTTCCTGCTGAAACGCCTGACCAGGTTCGGCGGGGTCGAGGCCGTCAGAGAGGGTTCGGGCGTGCGGGTGACGGGCGTGCTGAACAGGGTCGATCCCCAGGGGGACCTCGACTACGCGCCCTTCCCCGGCCAGCCCGTGGAGATCCTGCACCGGCCGGGGGAGAAGGCCCAGTGGAAGAAGGTGGCCGGTGCCACGACCGACTCCCGGGGACATTTCACCAGGGCCGTGGGCGATCGCACGGGTGGTGAATGGCGGATCCGCTTCCAGGGCACGAACCACTACGCCCCGAGGCTGGGCATCGTCCACCAGGTCTCGCGCTAGGGGTTCTCCCGTACGCGCCGCACCGGTGAGGGTCAGGCCAGGGCGTGCACCGCCGCACCGAACAGGGAGGGCATCCGCCGGGCGGCCGGGACGATGAGCCGTCCCGCCGTCCGGTACCTGCGGGTGCCCACCAGCGCCCCGGTGAGCAGCCGGTGGCGCCGGGACAGCCGCAACCAGGCGGCCTCGTACGATCCGGGGGTGCCGGCCCGCAGGCAGTCCACCAGCAACCGCGCGGACGTCAGCGCGAGCGACACCCCCTCCCCGGTGAGCGCGTCGACGTAGCCGGCCGCGTCGCCGACGAGCAGCACCCGCCCGGCCACCCGGGCGCGTACCCGCTGGCGTAGCGGCCCGGCCCCGCGCACCGGGGTCGCCGCCGGTCCCCGCAGCCGTTCCAGAAGTGCGGGAAAGTCCGCCAGGTGCTCCGGGTAGCCGCGCCGCCGCGAGCTCAGCACGGCGACGCCCACCAGGTTCTCGCCCACCGGTGTCACGTACGCCTCGCCGTCCGCCGCCCAGTGGACCTCGACGAAGTCCGTCCACGGCGCGACCGGGTAGTGCCGCCGCAGCCCGTACCTGCGTGGCCCGCGTCCCGGCAGCTCCAGCCCGAGCAGGGCGCGCAACGGGGAGTGCAGGCCGTCCGCGGCCACCAGCCATCGGGCACGCAGGCCCGCGGCCTCGACCCCGTCGCCGTCCTGCCGTACGCCGTCCACCTTGCCGGGCACGACCTGCACGCCCAGCTCCCGCGCACGCAGGGCCAGAGCGGCGTGCAGCGCGGTCCGCCGCACGCCCAGGCCGGACCCGTCGCGGAACGCCGCCTCCACCTCGTGCCGCCGGTCCAGGTAGCGGATGCCGCGCAGCGGCCTGCCCTCGACCCGAACTCCCAGCGATCCCAGGGCGGCGGTCCCGCTGGGCATCAGCCCCTCACCGCACGCCTTGTCCACCGGGACGGCGCGGGGCTCGACGACGACCGCCTCCATCCCCGCCATGGCGGCGTGGATGGCGGTGGCGAGACCGGCCGGGCCTCCGCCCGCGATCAGGACGTCGATCACGCCGGTGTCCCGCCGGCGCCCGGCGGAGCGTCGGTGACCGGCGCGTCCTTCGACGGCCGGGTCACCGCCCCGGTGGACGGTACGGTGGCCGGCGCGGTGGACGACGTCGTGACGGGTGGCGCCGCGGCGAGTGAGGCCAGGGCGTCGTTCTCGCAGCGGATTCGCACCACCATCAGCGCGGCGTTGAGCACGGTGAACACCAGCGCGGTGACCCACGCGCTGTGCACCAGTGGCAGCGCGGCGCCCTCGACGGCGACCGCGACGTAGTTGGGATGGCGCAGCCACCGCAGCCGGTAGGGGCCGCGCTCCACGAGCGTCAGGCCGGGCACGACGATGACCTGGGTGTTCCACTGCGGGCCCAGGGAGGTGATGCACCACCAGCGCAGGCCCTGCGCCGCGACCACCAGGACGACCATCGGCCAGCCGAGCGCGGGCACGAAGGGCCGGTCGGCGAGGCCCGCCTCCAACAGGCATCCGGCGAGCAGGCCGGTGTGCAGGACGACCATCCACGGGTAGTGTCCCTGCCCGGACATCACCCCGCCGCGCGCCATGCTCCAGCGCGCGTTGCGGCGGGCGACGACCAGTTCGGCGACGCGCTCCAGGCCGACGAGCAGCACGAGCAGTGGATACCAGGACGACAGATGCCAGGACATCGGGCTCCTACCAGCGCAGCAGTACGAGTTCTGAGCAGAAGCCGGGCCCCATCGCGAGGAGAAGCCCCGGCGTGCCCGGCGGCGGTGGCCGCAGGGCGAGCGTATCCCGCAGGACGTGCAGGACGGAGGACGAGGACAGGTTCCCGATCGCGGCGAGCGAGCGCCAGGTGAGGTCCAGCGCGTCCTCGGGAAGCCGCAGCGTCTCCGCCACCGCCTCCAGGACCTTCGGGCCGCCCGGGTGACAGACCCACGCCGTCACGTCCTCGACCCGCAGGCCGTGGTCGCGCAGGAAGCCGTGCACGTCGTCCGCCAGATAGGCGCGCACCACGTCGGGGACGCTCGCGTCGAGCACCACCCGAAAGCCGGTGTCGCCGACGTGCCAGCCCATCACGTGCTCGGAATCGGGATACAGGTGGCTGCGCGAGGCCACCACCGTCGGTCCCGCCATCGCGACCGGCGCCTCGGGAACTCCGTACGAACCGGCGGGCTCGGGGAGCAGCCGGTGCGTCACGGGGGAGGACCTCACGAATCCCGAGACGGATCCCGAGGACGCCGACGGGATGGAAGGGCTGGACAGGGGGAGCCTGTGGTGCGGGGCGGGTGCGCTGTTCGGCGGAGATGACCCGGCGGGCCCGGCGGGCCGCGTCGTCGCGGACGCGCCGCCCGCCCCGGTGGCGCGGGAGGTCGCGGACGGCCCGGAACGCCGTGGCCGCCACCCGTCTCCGCAGGCCACCACGGCCGTCGCCCCGTCGCCGAACAGGGCGCTCGCGACCATGTTGGCGACGGAGTCGTCACCGCGCTGCAGGGTGAGGGAGCACAGCTCGACCGAGAGCAGCACCGCCAGGTGGTCCGGCCAGCCGCGCAGATAGTCGTGGAGGCGGGCGACACCCGCGGCTCCCGCGACACAGCCCAGGCCGAAGACCGGCATCCGCTTGACGTCCGGGCGCAGCCCGAGCCGTCCGGCCAGCCGGGCGTCCACCGAGGGCGCCGCGACACCGGTCACCGAGGTGAAGAGAATCATGTCCACGTCCTCGGGAGCGGCCCCCGCGTCCTCCAGCGCCCCGCCCACCGCCTCGGCACCGAGTTCCACGGCCGTCTCCACGAACGCGTCGTTGGCCGCACCGAAGCCGTCCAGCTTGGCGTACCGTTCGAGCGGCAGCGTCAGGTGCCGTGCCTCCACCCGCGCGGAGGCGTGCAGCCTGTCGAGCAGCCGTCGGCTGGCCCCCTCGGGAAGGCACGCTCGCGCGAACGCGTCGGTGATCTCTGACTGGGAGTGGCGGTTCGGCGGGAGCGCACCGCGGACAGCGATGATTCGCGTCATTTATTGACCCCCGGCTCGCGAACAGCGGACACCTCCCTCTTGCCCACCTGTTGTGTACTGCATGCGTCACGAAGTCCTCTGTGCCCGTTTTTCAAAGCGCTCAGGTACGGCAGGGAGTCGCGTTCGGGCTTCGTGAGATTCCCGCCTACGATCGACGGGTGACGACGAGCGGTCCATCGCGCCTGGGTACCCGGCCGTTGCTCCGGGCCGTACGGGGGTTGTCGCTGGCCTGTCACCCGGGGCCGACCGTCGCGGTCACCGTCCTGGTGACCGCGCTGGCCGTCGCGAGCGGGCGCGACGCGGCCGGGTGCGTCCTGGTGGCGGCGGCCGTGTTGACGGGGCAACTCTCGATCGGCTGGTGCAACGACGCGGTCGACGCGGCGCGGGACGCCGCCGCGCACCGCACCGGCAAGCCGGTCGCCTCCGGTGCGGTGAGCGTCCGTACCGTGTGGGTCGCCGCCATCGCGGCGCTGGTGCTCTGCGTGCCGCTCTCCCTCGCCTCAGGGCCCGCCGCCGGCGTCGTCCACCTGGTCGGCGTCGCCGCGGCGTGGGCCTACGACCTCGGGCTCAAGGCGACCGCGCTGTCCTGGTTGCCGTACGCGGTGGGGTTCGGCTCGCTGCCGGGGTTCGTGACCCTGGGCCTGCCGGGACATCCGTGGCCCGCCTGGTGGGCGGTGACGGCCGCCGCGCTGCTCGGCTGCGGAGCGCACCTGGCCAACGTGCTGCCCGACATCCCCGCGGACCTCGTCGCCGGGGTGAGAGGCTGGCCGCAGAGACTCGGCGTCGCTCGCGTCCGCGTTCTGATCCCGGTGCCCCTGCTGGCCGCGACGGTCCTGCTCGTGCTGGGGCCCCCGGGCCCTCCGGGCGTGGGCGGCTGGGCCGCCCTGGCCGTGGCGGGGGCCTTCACCGCCGGAGGGCTGGCACTGGGCCGGGGCTCTTCACGTGTTCCCTTCGCCGCGGCGATCGCCGTCGCCGCGGTCGACGTCGTCCTGCTGCTCGCGCGCGGCACCGCCATCACCGCACTCTGACCGGCCCGCACCCGGCTCTCATCCGGCTCGTCGGCTCCCGGCGGGCTCGCGTCCTGGTCCGTCCCCGAAGCGGTCCGGCCGAGGAGACCGTCCCCCTCGCGGTTCAGCGAGTCGTCGCCGGTGGCGCGGACACCGGGTCGTCCCAGGAGATCCGGTAGTCGTGTATCCAGGCCAGCGCGTTCCTCCTGTCCACCTGCCGCATGATGGCGGGGAGCGTGAGGTCGCGGAGAAAGGCGCCGACGGCTCCCGGCGCCTTGCCGCTTCCGTTGCGTTTGCCGTGCGCCACGATCCGTTCCACCCTGGCCCGCCGCAGTCTCTCGAAGGCGGCGAACGCCTCAGGAGTGGCGGGGATGTCACGCAGGCACTTCGCCAGCACCACCGCGTCCTCGATCGCCATGGACGCCCCCTGGCCCGACGAGGGTGAGGCCGCGTGCGCGGCGTCGCCCAGGATCACCATGCGTTCGTTGAACCACTTCGGCACGGTCGGGAGATCGTAGGTGTTCCAGCCGGCCGGAATGTCGTCCGTCGCGCCGATGATGTCGAGCATCGGCCCGGTGTCGTCCCTGAACAACTCCATCAGCATGGCGCGCCAGCGCCCGGGGGTGAGCGCCGCGAGTTCCTCGGCGGTGGGCTCAACGGGGCTCGGGGGGTTGGCGAACCACCACACCTGCCCGTCCGGGTGGAGAAGGTAGCCGAAGAAGGCACGCCTGCCGAAGATGAAGTGGTTCGTTCCCGGTTCGCCCGGTACCTCGACGCCGTCCGCGAAGCCGCCCGTGTTCAGCAGTCCGACGTGCCGGGCGCGAGGTGCGCCGGGGTCGATGACGGTGCGGGTGCGCGAGCGGAGGCCGTCGGCGCCGACGAGCAGGTCGCCCTCGGCCGTGCCTCCGTCGGCGAAGACCGCCCGTACCCCGTCCGCGGTGACCGAGGTGTCGGTGAGGCGCTTGCCGTAGTGGATCCGCACGCCGCGCCGTACGGCCTCGTCGCGCAGCGCCAGGTAGAGGTCGGCGCGCCTCAGCGTCCGGCTGGGCTGCCGGGTGGAGGCGAGCGGCCTGCCTCGGCCGTTGAGCATCAGCATCCGCGAGGAGTCCATGCCCAGGTCGCGGACGAGGTCGTGCAGGTCGAGGAGGCGCAGGGCCTCGATCCCGTTGACCGCGAGTGTGAGGAAGACGCCCACGCCTTCCGATCCGCGGTCGTAGGCCTCAAAGACCTCGGAGTCCACCCCGGCACGCCGCAGGGCCATCGCCGTCACCGGCCCCGCGATGCCCCCGCCGATGATCAATGCTTTCTTAGTCATAAAATGACTATACATAGAATAACTATTGGATGGCGCCCCCTACGATGTTCGCCATGTCTACGAGGCGATCTCCCCTGGCCATGGCGTTGCTCTCCCTGGTCGTCGAGGCGCCGATGCACGCGTACCAGATGCAGCGTCTGATCAGGGAGCGGCACAAGGACGACGTGGTCAACGTGGCGCAGCGCAACAGCGTGTACCAGACCATCGACCGGCTGCTGCGCGACGGGCTCATCGTGGTCCGCGAGACCTCGCGCGAGGAGAACCGCCCGGAGCGGACCGTCTACGAGCCCACCGACGCGGGCCGCGACACGCTGCGGCGGTGGATGCGGACGATGCTCTCCGAGCGGGCCCGGGAGTTTCCCGAGTTCCCCGCCGCGCTCGCCTTCATGCTCGTGCTGCCGCCCGAGGAGGTCCGCGCCGCGCTCGAGGAGCGCCTGACCTCTCTGCGGGCGCGACTGTCGGAGCTGGAGGCGGACCTGACCGAGGGGGGGAGATTCCTGCCCCGTGTCTTCCTGGTGGAGTCCGAGTATCAGCGGGTCGTGCTCGGGGCCGAACTCGACTATGTCCGCGGCCTCGTCGCCGACCTGCGCGCGGGCCTGCTCGACTGGGACTATCGCATGTAGTGCCGGAACCGGCGGGCACGCCGCCTCTTCGGAGCTTCTGCCGGAAAACGCGTGCCCGCGGCCGGGGGAGTCTGCCCGGATCCTTGCCGACGCCATTCTCCTGGCCACATGCGGCCATCTCATTGCCGCCGGAAAAATGTGGTGGAAGTGTCGTGATTCCTCCGAAAAGTAACCGGGAGATCACCATGAGTCAATCCATGCACCTGACCCCCAAGCAGGCGCGGATGGCGGCCGTGCAGGCGGCGATCGGCAAGACGAAGATGAGCACGGCCAAGCTGTGGAACCCCTGGCCGCAGCTGCTGGACGACGATGTCGTCATCAAGAAGCTGGAGGTCTCGGCCGGTGGTGGGAACGTTCCAGAAATCATTCCCGACGGCCAGCAGTTCTCCGACCTCAAGCCCGTGCGCCTGCCGGCGATCGGCAGGGAGGCGGGACTCGGCGGGCCGGTGACCCAGTCCACGTTCGCCGAGGCGCGCGAGAAGATCAAGAGCAAGTACGTCGCGACCGGGCGGGCCAACTATCGCGGACTCGCCAGTGCCAACTGCACGCTCTTCGCCTGCTGCGTCATCGGGATGCTCGCGGACCAGCCCAAGCTTCTCGGCTCGGGCGTCAAAGTGGAACTGATCAACTTCCGCGACACCACAGGGGGCGCCGGGCATGCCTACGTCGTCGTGGGACGCGGTGAGGGCGATGTGGGCGATATCAAGTCCTACGGGTCCGACTGCTTCTTCGTCGACCAGTGGTACGCCCGCCACAAGAGCGGCACACCGGGCGTCCAGGGGGTGAAGGACGCCGTTCCCGGTGAGTCTCCCAACCCCTTCTGGGACCTCGATTTCTACGCCTTCATGAGCGACGAGACCTCCCCGGTCGTGAAACTCACCTTCACCAGCGACGAACTGCCCAAGCTCGGACTCTGACCCCCCGGGCGCGTCCCGCCGTCCCCGTCACCGATCGGGGCCGGCGGGCGCGGCCGTCCGGTCCCGATCGGTGACGGAGGCGATCTGCCTCCTCCCGGGGGTACCTCGGTGATTATTGAGTTGCGGGGTGGTCGGTCTTTCTGGCCTTATTGATCACGTTCGGGATGTGACCGGGAGGAGGCGATGTGGAGATGTCGTACAACGAGGTGATGGGCGGGCGTGCGCCGATCCGCATGTGGGCCGACCCGGCCGAGGTCGAGCCGAACGTGATGCAGCAGTTGCGCAACGTGGCGAATCTGCCGTGGGTGCAAGGGGTCGCGGTGATGCCGGACGTGCATCACGGGATGGGCGCGACCGTGGGGTCGGTCATCGCGATGCGCGACGCGGTCTCGCCTGCGGCGGTCGGGGTCGACATCGGGTGCGGGATGACCGCGGTGAGGACCTCGTTCAAGGTGGAGAGCCTTCCCGACGACCTGGCCTCCCTGCGTTCGAAGCTGGAGCAGGCGATCCCCGTCGGGTTCGGGCACCACAAACGGCCGGTCGACCCCACCAGGTTGCACGGGTTCAAGACCGCCGACTGGACGGGATTCTGGAAGGACTTCGACACGCTGGCTCCGGCGGTGCACGCGAAGCGGGATCGTGCCGAGGTGCAGATGGGCACCCTGGGCGGGGGCAACCACTTCCTGGAGGTGTGCGCCGATGACGAGGGTACGGTCTGGGTGGTGCTGCACTCCGGGTCGCGCAACATCGGCAAGGAGCTGGCCGAGTACCACATCGGCCAGGCCCAGCACCTGCCGCACAACCGGGATCTGCCCGACCGGAACCTGGCGGTGTTCGTCGGGGGCACCCCGCAGATGGACGCCTACCGGCGTGACCTGTTCTGGGCGCAGGACTACGCGCGGCGCAACCGCGCGGTCATGATGGCCTTGGTCTGCGATGTGCTCCGGCGCCATCTGGCGGGCATCACCTTCGAGCAGCCCATCTCCTGCCACCACAACTACGTGGCGGAGGAGCGCTACGACGGTGTGGACGTCCTCGTTACCCGTAAGGGCGCGATCCGCGCGGGATCCGGAGAGTTCGGCATCATTCCCGGTTCGATGGCGACCGGCACCTACATCGTGAAAGGGCTGGGGAACACCGCCGCGTTCAACTCGGCCTCACACGGCGCGGGTCGCCGGATGAGCCGGAGCAAGGCGAAGAAGACCTTCACGCTGGCCGACTTCAAGGAGCAGACCGCCGGTGTCGAGTGTCGCAAGGACACCGGGGTGATCGACGAGATTCCCGGTGCGTACAAGGACATCCGGTCGGTCATGGCGGCGCAGGCCGACCTGGTCGAGGTCGTCGCCCACCTGCGGCAACTGGTCTGCATCAAGGGCTGATGACGGGAGTGGGCCCCAGAGCGGGGCTTGCAAGGCCAGTACGCCAGGAATCAACTGTCACATGGTGATGTTGGGACAAAGAGGCCCAATGAGGGCGGGGAGGGGAGCGGCCGTAGGCTGGTCCCCTGTTCCAGCAGGTGAGCGACTGAGAGGTGGCGTCCGGTGTTGCAGGATTCCTTCGGGCGTGTGGCGACCGATCTGCGGGTGTCTCTCACCGACCGATGCAACCTGCGCTGTTCCTACTGCATGCCACCCGAGGGCCTCGAATGGCTGCAGAAACCCGACCTGCTGACCGCCGACGAGATCGTCAGGCTGGTCACCATCGGGGTGGAGCGACTCGGCATCACCGAGGTCCGCTACACCGGTGGCGAGCCGCTGCTCCGCCGCGAGCTGGTCGACATCGTGGCCCGCACCACCGCACTCGACCCCGCCCCGCAGGTCTCGCTCACCACCAACGGGATCGGGCTGAGCCGGCTGGCCGCCTCCCTGGCCGGCGCGGGTCTGCACCGGGTCAACGTCTCCCTCGACACCCTCGACCGCGAGACCTTCAAGAGGCTCGCCCACCGCGACCGCCTGTCCGACGTCCTCGAAGGGCTGGAGGCGGCCGACGCCGCCGGGCTGCGACCGGTCAAGGTGAACGCGGTGCTGATGCGCGGGATCAACGACCACGAGGCCGTGCCGCTGCTGCGCTACTGCCTGGAGCGGGGCTACGAGCTCCGGTTCATCGAGCAGATGCCGCTCGACGCCCAGCACGGCTGGCGCAGGGAGAACATGATCACGGCTGATGAGATCCTCGCCACGCTCAAGGCCGATGTCGCCCTCACCGACGCCGACTCGGCGGAGCGCGGCAGCGCCCCGGCCGAGTTGTTCCTCGTCGAGGGCGGCCCGGCCAGGGTAGGGGTGATCGGCTCGGTCACCCGTCCGTTCTGCGGTGCGTGCGACCGGGTACGGCTCACCGCCGACGGTCAGATCCGCAACTGCCTGTTCGCCACCGACGAGTCCGACCTGAGGGCCGCGATGCGCGCGGGTGCCGGTGACGACGAGATCGCCGAGCGCTGGCGATCCGCGGTCCGGATCAAGAAGGCCGGTCACGGCATCGACGATCCGACCTTCCTGCAGCCGTCCCGCCCGATGTCCGCCATCGGCGGCTGAGGTCCCCGCCAGAAGACCCGGAGGTGTCCGATGACCGCCCGTCACGACGCCTGCATCCTGGCGGGCGGTCTCGCGCGAAGGCTCGGCGGCCGGGACAAGCCGGGCCTGCGCGTCTCCGGCCGCCCGCTGGTCGAGTCGGTGGCCGCCGCCGTGCCCGGCGCGGGACGGCTGATCGTCGTCGGGCCACCTCGCCCCGGACTGCCACACGCGATCTTCCGGCGTGAGGACCCGCCCGGTGGCGGCCCGGTCCCGGCGCTGCGAGCCGGCCTGGCCGAGGTGAACGCGCCATGGGTGGTGCTGCTCGCCGCCGATCTTCCGTTCCTGACCGGCGAGCACGTGCGGATGCTGCTGGACGCCGCAGGGGCGGGTGCCGCGGGGACGAGCGGGCCGGGGGCCGTGCTCGTCGACGACGGCGGGCGCGAGCAGTGGCTCGCCGGGGTGTGGCACACGCGGAGCCTGGCGCGGGCGCTCGATCGCTACGAGGGGCGGTCGTTGCACGGGCTGCTCGCCCCGCTCCGCCCGGTCACGGTTCACCTCCCCGGGCAGCCGTGGTTCGATTGCGACACCATGGACGATCTACAGCGTGCCCGGACGGCGGAGCCGGGCCTCGGCGGAGGCGCGGATTCCGGTGACGGCCGCGAGAGCGACGACGGCATGGGATGGACGCGACCGCGGACGAGGAGCGAGAGTTGAACGTGCTGAAGGAATGGACCGCGCTGGTCTGCCAGGAACTGGGCATCGACCCCGCGACGGTGGACCGCGACGAGGTGCTGGATCTGACCAGGGAGGTCGCCCACGGGGTGGCCCGGCCGGCCGCGCCGCTCACGGCCTATCTGCTCGGGGTGGCCCAGGGGGCGGGTACGGCGCCGCCGGACGTCGTGGAGAGACTGACCGCGCTGGCGCGCAGCTGGGGGCAGGCGACAACGGAGACACTGGGTGACAAATAGCGCCAAAGAAAAGGCGCTTCGTTGTTAAAGTCTGAGAAAAGGGCGACGCCGGGTGGTTACGGGGGCAAACCACCCGGCGTCGCTTCATCGGCGTTCCGACGGGGGCCCGGAACGCCGGCAACAGTGCCCCGACGGGGGACCAGGGCACTTGGCTAAAGCGTACACCTACTACCCTTGGAGTGCGTCAAGACTTAGTCACGACCCGATCTCGCGTCGGTGGCGTGGAATCTGGTTTTGTCCGGAATCTTCCACGTCAGGGGCATGCGGGACCCCGCGCGGCGGCCCATTGGCCCCGATCACGGCAACGTATGGTAAAAAGATCGCCCCGGCGAAGAGCAGCAGCCGGACGGGCATCGGAGCGGGCACCGTGAAGGCGAGGACCAGGCAGATCAGCCGGATCCCCATCTTGATGAAGTAACTCCTCTCGCGCCTGCCGATGTCGGCGCTCAACGAGGGTTGGGCGTCCGTCACCTGATGAACCACCGGACGTCTGCGCCATCCCTTCACGATTCCCAATCTAGGCCTCATATCGGCTGGGTGCGAACGGTCATGTAACCATGGCTTTCCGGGAAGAAGCAGAGGATGACAGATCGAACGTACCGGGTGACCGAGATAGTCGGCACTTCGGGGGAGAGCATCGAGGCCGCCGTACGCAATGGGGTCCGCCGGGCCTCCCGGACCCTGCGCCACCTCGACTGGTTCGAGGTGACCGAGATCAGGGGGCACATCGAGGAGGGGGAGATCGCCCACTTCCAGGTCGGCATGAAGATCGGGTTCCGCCTGGAGGACGACTGAGCCTGTACGGCGGCTGCCGAGTGACGCAGACTGCGTGAATGAGGGAGACTCGGGCCGCGCGGGCGGCGGTACGTGCCGCGCTGGCCGTCGCGCTGATCCTCCCCACCGGCTGCGCCGTCCCGAAGGGCGGCACGCCCGCCGCCGGCGGAGCCGTCCCACCGAGCACTCCCGCCGCCACTGACGCCGGACAGCGGGCCGAGGCGGAAGGGGAACCGCTGCTGCGCCAGAGCGCCACAGACGTCGCGCGGACGATAGACAGCCTCCGCAGGATCGACGATCTACCGCTGTACGAGATGACCTTCCACGGCTCGTACGACCGCGAGGCCCCCCTCGGGGAGGAGGAGTTGGCGGGACGCGCCGACGGCTGGGCCTGCTCGCTGTTCGCCCTCGGCGGCGACCGGCCGCTGTTCGGCAGAAACTTCGACTGGGACCCCAACCCGGCGCTGATCGTGCACGCCGACCCGCCCGACGGCTACGCCTCGGTCTCCGTCGTCGACCTGTTCCATCTGATCGGAGGCTCCACCCCGCCGGACCTGTCCGCCGCGCCCGCCCGCCGCAGGATGGCCCACGCGGTGCTCGCCCCCTTCGACGGGGTGAACGAGAAGGGCCTGGCCATCGGCATGGCCACGTCGCCCGAGGGCGGGCTGCCCCCGGCTTCTCCCGACCGCCCCGACGTCGGCAGCGTGCGCGTCATCAGGATCATGCTCGACAAGGCGGCGACCGTGGACGAGGCGTTGGCGATCATGCGTCGTTACGACGTCGACTTCACGATCGGGCCGCAGGTCCACTACCTCATCGCCGACGCGGCGGGCAGATCGGCCGTCGTGGAGTACGCCGGGGGCAGGCTCAACGTGATCGACGACCGTATGCTCACCAACTTCGGCATGACCGGCACCTCCACCGCCCAGCGCCGGGCCGACCCCCGCTACCGCGCGCTCGCCGAGGGACTGCCCGCCGCCCGCGACTGGCGCGACGCGATGGGCCTGCTCCGGAAGGTGGCCCAGGCCCACACCCGCTGGTCGGTCGTCTACGACCTCACCGACGCCACCGCCCGCGTGGTGGCGGGCCGGCGTTGGGACACGGTGCACACCGTCCCGCTCGTCCAGCGCTGAACGGCCCGCCCGGTACGGGAAGGTGCGGGGAGGGGGAGCCGGACCTAGCTGGCCTGGCTCACCGTCGACATGTTGAAGTCGGGCACCCGGATCGGAGGCATGATCGCGCGGTTGAAGTAGTCGCTCCACTCGCGCGGCAGGGTCTGCTCGGAGGCGCCGATCTCGCTGAGGCGGCGGAGCAGGTCCACCGGGCTCTCGTTGAAGCGGAAGTTGTTCACCTCGCCCACGACCTCGCCGTTCTCCACCAGGTAGACGCCGTCGCGGGTCAGGCCGGTCAGCAGCAGCGTCTGCGGGTCGACCTCGCGGATGTACCACAGGCAGGTGAGCAGCAGGCCGCGCTCGGTGGAGGCGATCATCTCCTCCAGAGACCGCCCGCCCTCGGGTCCCCGCATGATCAGGTTGTCGACGGCCGGGGTCACCGGCAGACCGGTCAGCTCGGCCGAGTGCCGGGTCTGCAGCAGGTTGGCCAGCCTGCCGTCGGAGATCCAGTCGGTGGCGGCGAGCGGCAGCCCGTTGTCGAACACCGAGTTCTCCCGGCCGGAGGCGTGCGCCACCACGAACGGCGAGCACTCGACGCCCGGCGCCGACGGGTCGCTGTACAGGCGGATCGGTGACTCGGAGAGGACGTCGCCGACGCGGGTGCCGCCACCGGCCCTGGAGAAGACCGTACGGCCCTCCATCGCGTCGCGCGCTCCGGCCGTCCAGTACAGGTAGGTCATCAGGTCGGCGACGGCCGTCGGAGGCAGCAACGTCTCGTACCGGCCCGCGGGCAACTCGACGCGGTTCTTCGCCCACTCCAGGCGCTGGGCGAGCGAGGCGTCCAGGGCCGCCACGTCGACGTCGGAGAAGTCGCGGGTGGACACGCCGGTCCACGCCGAGCGCCGCATGTCAGAGGACTTGGCGTTGAGCTCCAGGCGGCCGGTGGGCTGGGTGTGCCGCAGCCGGGCGCCGGTCGAGGTGCCCACGAAGGTCGTCGTGACGGTGTGTTCGGCGAACCCGTACAGCCTGCGCCCGCCCGCCTCGGCCGTGGCGAAGGCCTCGCCCAGGGCGGGGGCGAAGGCGCCGAACACCCCGATCGAGGTCGGCTCGGCGGGGGCGTCCCAGTCGGCGGAGCGGGTGCCCTCCAGCAGCGGCCGGGCGTCCTCGGACGGCCGGGCGTCCTCCGCGGCGTGGTCGGCGGCGGCCACGACCTCGTCGAGCCCGTCGGGGCGGACCGCCGCCCGCGACACCACGCCCACACCGCGGCCCACGATGGAGATCACGGTCAGCTGCGAGGAGCGGGACACACCGTTGGTGGTGAGGGTGTTGCCCGCGAAGCGCAGGTTGGCACTCGACCCCTCCTCCACGATCACGACGTTGTCGTCGGCCGTGGAGAGCTCAAGAACCCTCTCGATCATCTCCTGGGGAGTCATTCCGCTCCTCTCCTGCCGGGCCGCACGGCCGACACCGTCTTCCGTCCGCTCGCCGCGCGTGCTCAACTGCCACTCTCCTGGACGGTGTTGAGGACGCGCACGCCGCGGAAGAGCGCCGACGGGCAACCGTGGCTGACCGGGGCGACCTGGCCAGGCTGCCCCTTGCCGCAGTTGAACGCCCCGCCCAGCACGTACGTCTGCGGCCCGCCGACCGCCGCCATCGAGCGCCAGAAGTCGGTCGTCGTCGCCTGGTAGGCGACGTCGCGCAGCTGCCCGGCGAGCCTGCCGTTCTCGATCAGATAGAACCGCTCACCGGTGAACTGGAAGTTGTAGCGCTGCATGTCGATGGACCAGCTCTTGTCGCCCACCACGTAGATGCCCCGGTCGACGCCGGAGATCAGCTCCTCGGTGGTGGGGCCGTCGGGCGCCGGCCGCAGCGACACGTTGGCCATCCGCTGGATCGGGGTGTGGCCGGGGGAGGCTGCGAAGGCACAGCCGTTGGAAGCGCCCAGCCCCTTCAGCAGCGCCATCCTCCGGTCGAGCTGGTAGCCGACCAGGATGCCGTCGGAGACGATGTCGAACTCCCTGGTCGCCACCCCCTCGTCGTCGTAGCCGATCGTGGACAGGCCGTGCTCGACGGTGCGGTCACCGGTCACGTTCATCAGCTGCGAGCCGTACACCAGCGTGCCGAGCTGGTCGAAGGTGGCGAAACTCGTCCCCGCGTACGCCGCCTCGTAGCCGAGGGCGCGGTCGAGCTCGGTGGCGTGCCCGACCGACTCGTGGATCGTCAGCCACAGGTTCGACGGGTCGATCACCAGGTCGTACGGTCCCGCCTCGACGGAGGGCGCCCGAAGCTTCTCCTCCAGCAACTCGGGGATGCGCGCCAGCTCCTTGGGAAAGTCCCAGCCGGTGCCGGTGAGGTATTCGTACCCCCGGCCGACGGGCGGGGCGAGCGTCCGCATCGAGTCGAAGCGGCCGTCCAGCACCCGCGTCGCCCTCAGCTGGGGATGGACGCGCACCCGCTGCTGCGTCGTGGAGGTCCCGGCCGTGTCGGCGTAGAACTTCTGCTCCTTGACCTGTGTCAGCGACGCCTGGACGTGGTCCACCCCGGGATCTCGGAGCAGGGCGCCCGACCAGTCGGCGAGCAGCGCCGCCTTGTCGCGCATCGGCACCTCGAACGGGTCGACCTGGTAGGAGGAGACCCAGGTGACGTCGGAGTGGACCGCCTCCGGCGCCAGCTCGACGGGCTCGCGGTTGACCGCCGCCGAGACGACCGCGACCTCCACCGCCTGCTCGGCGACCTTGACGGCCGCCTCGGGGCTGAGCTCGATGCCTCCGGCGAAGCCCCAGGTGCCGTCCTTGACGACCCGTACGGCGTAGCCGAGGGTGTCGGCGTCGATGGAGCCTTCCAGCGCCGCGTCGGAGAGGCGCAGGGTCTCCCCGCGGACGCGCTCCAGCCGGAAGTCGGCGTGCTCGGCGCCCAGGTCCCGGGCGCGCTGCAGGGCCGCGTCCGCGAGCCGGCGCAGAGGCAGGGCGAGGAAGTCGGAGTCGATCTGGCGCATGTCAACGATCCTAACCCTGTGATCTTGTCCTTCCCGGACAAGAGGGTTACCCTCCGGTAGCCGATACCGTCTGACCATGGCTCGATCTGTTCTCGTAACCGGCGGCAATCGCGGCATCGGCCTCGCGATCGCCCGCGAACTCGCTCAGGCCGGCGACGACGTCGCCGTGACCTACCGTTCCGGACAGCCTCCCGAGGGTCTCTTCGGCGTACGCTGCGACGTGACCAGCACGGCCGACGTGGACGCCGCCTTCGCGAAGGTCGAGGCCGAGTACGGCCCGGTCGAGGTGCTCGTCGCCAACGCGGGCATCACCAGGGACACGCTGCTGCCGATGATGAAGGAGGAGACCTTCACCGACGTCATCGACGCCAACCTGACCGGCTCCTACCGGGTCGCCAAGCGCGCCACCCGCGGCATGCTGCGGCTCAAGCGCGGGCGCATCGTGCTGATCTCCTCGGTGGTGGCCATGCTGGGCTCGGCGGGGCAGAGCAACTACGCCGCCTCCAAGGCCGGCATGATCGGCTTCGCCCGGTCGGCCGCCAGGGAGCTGGGCTCGCGCAACATCACCGTCAACGTGGTCGCCCCCGGTTTCGTGGAGACCGACATGACGGCCGAGCTGGACGAGGCGTACCAGGAGCAGATCCGTAAGAACATTCCCCTGGGCCGCTACGCCGCCCCGGAGGAGATAGCGCGCGTGGTCAGGTTCCTGGCCGGCGAGGACGCCGCCTACATCACGGGGGCCGTCATCCCCGTTGACGGCGGCCTTGGAATGGGGCACTGACGTGGGAATTCTCGAAGGCAAGCGGCTTCTCGTCACCGGGGTGCTCACCGACGCCTCCATCGCCTTCTCGGTGGCCAAGCTGGCCCAGGAGGAGGGCGCGCAGATCGTGCTCACCGGGTTCGGCCGGCTCAGCCTGGTCGAGCGGATCGCGAGGCGACTGCCGGAGCCGCCTCCGGTGCTGGAGCTCGACGTCACCAACCCCGAGCACCTCGACTCCCTGGCGGAGCGGGTCGGCGAGCATCTCGGCGGCCTGGACGGGGTGGTGCACGCGATCGGCTTCGCGCCGCAGACCGCCCTGGGCGGCAACTTCCTGAACACCTCCTGGGAGGACGTGGCGACCGCGGTCCAGGTCTCCACGTACTCGTTCAAGTCGCTCGCGGTGGCCGCGCTCCCGCTCATGAAGGAGGGCGGCGCGATCGTCGGTCTCGACTTCGACGCCACCAAGGCATGGCCGGTGTACGACTGGATGGGCGTGGCCAAGGCCGGGCTTGAGTCCTGTTCCCGCTACCTGGCCCGCGATCTCGGCAAGCAGGGCATCCGGGTCAACCTCGTCGCCGCGGGCCCGATCAGGACCATGGCGGCCAAGAGCATCCCGGGCTTCGTCGAGTTCGAGGAGAGCTGGCCCGCCAAGGCCCCGATCGGCTGGGACATCAACGACCCGATCCCGGCGGCCAAGGCGTGTGTCGCCCTGCTGTCCGACTGGTTCCCCGCCACGACCGGTGAGATCGTCCACGTCGACGGCGGCGTCCACGCCATCGGAGGCTGAGTGCTTTCCGTCCCGGCGGTCGACGACCGGCCGGGGCGGTGCCGCCGTCGGGACGGCGGGGAACCGCTGCCCGGCCGCGTACGGCTCCGTCGTGGCATGACGAGGTGAGCGGCGCGGGCCGGGACGCCGAGGGCGCCGAAGACGCCGAAGACTAGGCCGCCCGCTGACGTCCCGGAGGGGCGGGCTCGAACGGTATCGACTCCCTGAACCTCCGCCTGCTGTACAGCAGGCGGACCGCGAGGATCGCCGCGACGAGCACCGCGGTGCTGAGCACGGTGCTCGCGGTGTCGGACGACCGGCTGGGCTTCACCGGCCGCTCGCCGGGCATCTGCCGCTGGAGTTTCTCCATCACCGGGGCGGGCCACAGCAGCTCCACCCGGGGCGCCTCGGCGTCGACCACGGGTGACGGCCTGGGAGCCATCGGCCCACCCACGTCGGTCGTGGGCCTGCCGACATCCGGGGAGAACGTCTCCGTCTCGGGGACCGCCCGGTCGGTCGGCGCGGGGACCGGGCTCTTGCGCGCGGGTGCGGCGTCCTCGTGCGGCGAAGGGCTCGCCGAAGGGGGCGGGGAGGGGGGCGCCGAAGGGGTGGGGGTCGGTGACACCTTGGACGAGGCGGCCTGGTCGGGCTCCCCGGCAGAGGTGGTCGCCGACGTCTCCGCGCAGCCGGTGGAGGCCGCCGCGGACCGGCAGGCGTCGGTGCCCTGAGGCCGGGGCGTCCGCGCGTCACCGGAGGGCTCCTTCTTCTCCTGCGCGGTGGACGGCCTGTCCGGTGGGCTCTTGGACGCCGAGGCGGCCGGTGCCGGGGTGTTCGTCCCGGCGTCACTCCGGCCGGAGTCTCCGCGGGAGGACGGGGAGACGGCGTCCCCAACACGGCTTCCGAGGTCGTCGACACCTTTTTCCAGATCGTGGACGACGTCGCCCACACCGCCCTCGACCTTTTTCGTGACGCCGTCCACGACCCGGCAGACTCCGCCGGTCACGGGGCCGAGCGGCCCTGTGTGATCACAGTCGTCCACGCGCGGGACGGCGCTCGCCCGTGCGGCGCTCACGGGCGCGATCGCGGCCGCCGGGACCCCACCTCCCAGCGCCAGCGCCAGAACGCCTGCCGCCATCGCAGCTCGCACTCGTCTCCTTCACCCCGGGGCGGGCATCGGCCATGGCGTCTCACCGACATCCGGGTGCCCCCGCCACCTGTTTGACAGTTTTGTAGGGAGGCCCGCTTTTTCCGCGGAAAGTTTCCATTCGGTATCGACTAGTGATACGCGAGACGAATTCTCGTTCGGTTCTCGCGGCGGACCGTCCTTGTCCCGGCCCTTCCCTCAGTCCGCGGACACGTCGTCGAGTGCCTCCCTGATCTCCACGGGCAGCGTCAGATCCTCGGCCTGGAGGACCCCGGACAGCTGCGCGTGGGTGCGGGCGCCGACGATGGCCGAGGACACCCCCGGCTGGTCGCGTACCCACGACAGGGCCACCGACAGCGGTGAGACGCCGAGCCCGTCGGCGGCGGTCGCCACCGACTCCACCACCCGCCGGCACCGCTCGTCGAGGTAGGGGGTGACGAAGTCGGCGAAGTGCGGGGTCGCGGCCCGGGAGTCGGCGGGGATGCCCGTACGGTACTTCCCGGTGAGGACTCCGCGCCCGAGAGGCGACCAGGCGAGCACCCCCGCGCCGACGTGCTCGGCGGCGGGGATCAGCTCGCGCTCGGCTTCCCTGGCCAGAAGTGAGTACTCGACCTGGGCGGCGACGATCGGCACCCTGCCGGGCACCGCCCGCTGCCCCACGGCCGCGGTCGCCAGCTGCCATCCCGCGTAGTCGCACACCCCGGCGTACGCGGCCCGCCCCGAGGACACGATGGCGTCCACGGCCGCCAGGGTCTCCTCCAGCGGGACGTCGGGATCGAAGGCGTGCAGCTGCCACAGGTCGACCTCGTTCACGCCCAGGCGGGTCAGGGAGGCGTCGATCGCGGCCACCAGGTGCTTCCTGGAGGCGTCGCGTGGCCTGCGCCCGGTCGGGGTGAGCACGGCCTTGGTGGACAGCACCAGCTCGGAACGCGGCACGGAGTCGCGCAGCAGCCGCCCGAGCAGCCGTTCGGCGTCGCCGCCCGTGTAGACGTCGGCGGTGTCGATGAGCGTGCCGCCGGCCTCGGCGAACGTGCGAAGCTGCGCCGCGGCCTCCTCGGCGCCGGTGTCACGTCCCCACGTCATCGTCCCGAGTCCCAGGCGGGACACCGACAAGCCGCTCCGGCCCACATAGCGCTGCTCCATGATCCGGCCAGATTACCGCCCGGCCACTTAAAAGTAGTGGAGCGAGGACTGCAAGACTTGCCCGCGTGACGACCTTGTTGCTGGCCAGACACGGCCTTACCCACCTCACCGGCCCGGTCCTCGCGGGCTGGACCCCGGATGTCCACCTCAGCGACGCGGGACGGGCCCAGGCGGAGGCGCTCGCCGCACGGCTCACCTCGCTGGAACTCGACGCGATCGTCTCCAGCCCGCTGGAACGCTGCCAGGAGACCGCGCAGGCGGTCGCCGAGGGACGACGGGAGGCGGAGGTGCTGACCGACGAGCGCTTCGGCGAGTGCCGCTACGGCGACTGGACGGGCCGCCCGATCGCCGAGCTCGCCAAGGATCCCCTCTGGCCGGTCGTGCAGGCCCACCCGAGCGCGGTGACGTTCCCCGGGGGAGAGTCCCTGGCCGCCGTCCAGCATCGCGCCGTGGCGGCCGTCAGGGAGTGGAACGAGCGCCTCGGCCCGAAGGCGGTCTATCTCGTCTGCAGCCACGGAGATGTGATCAAGGCCATCGTGGCCGACGCCATGGGGCTCCATCTGGACCAGTTCCAGCGGATAACCGCCGATCCGGCGTCGCTCACCGCCATTCGCTACACCCCCTTGCGCCCCTTCGTGCTCAGACTCAACGACCTGGGCGGAGATGTGGCCGGATTACGCCTTCCGGAGGGTTCGGACGGTGCGGAGGGGGGAGAAAATCCCACCGGGAGCGATGCCGCAGTCGGCGGCGGATCCGGAACCACGTAGGGTCAGGCTATGCCGGTCTTCGACTACGATCCACCCGAGAGGTTCGTGGCCGGTGCCGTGGGGCAACCGGGTTCACGAGCCTTCTTCCTGCAGGCGCGAGGCCAGGGCAGGCTGACCACCGTGGCGCTGGAGAAGTTCCAGGTCGCGGCGCTGGCCGATCGTCTCGACGAGTTGCTCGACGAGGTGTTGCGGCGAGGTGAGGGCGGTGCCGCCGTCCCCGCCGTCGCCCCGGCCGCGTTGACGGACAACGCCCCCCTCGATGTGCCGATCAGCGAGGACTTCCGCGTCGGTGTCATGGCCCTGGCCTGGGACTCCGAGGCCGCCCAGGTGGTCATCGAGGCCAAGGAGGCCACCGCCGAGGATGAGGAGTTCGAGCCGTCCCCGCTCGTCGAGCCCACGGTGCTGCGCGTGCACATCAGTCCCGGCGCCGCGAGGGCCTTCACCAAGCGGGCCATGGCCCTCGTCGCCGCCGGTCGACCGCCCTGCCCGCTCTGCGCCCAGCCTCTCGACGCCGAGGGGCATATCTGTGTGCGGCTCAACGGTTACCGGGGTAGTAGCGCTTCATCTGCTGGAGGAGGCGAATGAGTGCTGAGAGCGAGCCGACGCTGAGTGCGGCGCCGGCCGCGGGGCTGGACGACGAGACCGCGACGCGTCTGCTCCGTGACGGCCAACTGGATGTGGCGGGCCGCCTGGTCGAGGCGACCAACATGACGCTCTACTGTTCGGTCCGGCTCGGCGGGCTCGCGGCGGCCTGCGTGTACAAGCCGGTACGGGGCGAACGCCCCCTCTGGGACTTTCCCGACGGCACCCTGGCCGCCCGCGAGGTCGCCGCCTACGAGGTCTCCGCGGCGATCGGCTGGCGGATCGTGCCGCCCACCGTCTACCGCGACGGCCCCTTCGGCCCGGGAATGTGTCAGCTGTGGATCGACACCGACCCCGAGATCGACCTGATGGTGCTGATCCGCAGCCGCCAGCCCTCCCTGCGGCGGATGGCCGTCTTCGACGCGGTCGTCAACAACGCCGACCGGAAGGGAGGCCACCTGCTGCCGCTCGCCGACGGCCATGTCTACGGCGTCGATCACGGGGTCTCCTTCTCCGCTGAGGACAAGCTCCGCACCGTGCTCTGGCAGTGGCGCGGCAAGCCCTTGTCCCGCGAGGCGATGAACGCCCTGACCCGCCTTGAGGCCGACCTGGAGCAGGGCCGCCTCGGCCGCCGCCTCCGTGAGCTCCTCACCCTCCACGAGGTCGAGGCCACCTGGGCGCGGGTCCGCAGGCTCCTCGACACCGGCCTGCACCCCGTGCCCTCCAAGGACTGGCCCGCCATCCCCTGGCCGCCGATCTGAGAGGCCTTGTCGCCCTCGCGCGGCGACGCCCGCGCCCTTGTCCTGTCGGCGGCCCTACCGCGGCCTTGCTGTGGCCTTGCTGTGGGCTTTCCCGTGGGCGCGTGACCCCGGTCCGAGCCCGCCTCCCGCGAGGGCGTAGCCTCCGGGCATGTGCACGGTTGTCGTCAGTATCGATCCGAGCGCCGAGATCCCCCTGATCGTGGTCGGGGTGCGCGACGAGTTCACCGCCCGCCCCTGGGTTCCCCCGGCCCGGCACTGGCCACAGAGCCGGCCCGGCCTGATCGGCGGGTGCGATCTCCTGGGAGGCGGCACCTGGCTGGCCGTCGACCCCGGGGCCCGGAGGGTCGGCGCCCTCCTCAACGGGCTCGGCGTGCTCGCTCCGGAGGAGACCCGCCGCTCACGGGGTGACCTGGCTCTCCTGGCGGCCGCCGGAGACCGGCCGACGGAGGGCGAACTCGGGCACTACGACCCCTTCCACCTGCTACGCGCCGATCCCGGCGGGGCTCGGCTGTGGCACTGGGACGGGATCACCCTGAAGAGGGACGACCTTCCCCCGGGAACCCACATGATCGTCAACAGCGGATGGGAGCGCGGTGAGGAGAACGAGCGCGTGGCGTTCTTCCGCCCCCTGTTCGCCGGGGCGGGCCGCCCCTCGAAGCTCGACGGTCCATGGGATGAGTGGCGGGAACTCGCCACGGGAGCGGGCATCTCCTCCGAGGACCCTCGCACGATGATCGTCCATCACGAGCTGCCCGACGGACGGACCTTCGGCTCGGGGTCCGTCACCCTGCTGGCCCTGGCACCCGGCGGCGTGCGCTACGACTTCACCGCCGACCCTCGCGATCCCGGCGCCTTCCGCGAGATCCTCACGGAATGATCCGGTCGGCTTCCGGAGTTGAGGTGAGTGCCCCGTACACCCACCACCCCGCGCCAACCGGGGTGGTCTGTCTGCTGGATAGGCTGCATTTCATGAGATCGTGGTCTGAGCCGAAGGTTCCTCGGCTTCCCGGTGCCGGTGTCCCGCTGCGGCTGTTCGACACCGCCGCGCGAGAGGTCGGCCCCACAAAGCCGGGTCCCACGGCACGGATGTACGTCTGCGGCATCACGCCCTACGACGCCACCCATCTGGGCCACGCCAACACCTACCTCGCCTTCGACCTGGTCAATCGTGCCTGGCGCGACGCCGGTCATGAGGTGCACTACACCCAGAACGCCACAGACGTCGACGACCCCCTGCTCGAACGTGCGGGGCGGACCGGCATCGACTGGCGTGACCTGGCCGAACGCGAGATCGAGCTGTTCCGGACCGACATGGAGGCGCTGCGCGTCCTCCCCCCGCGCGACTACGTCGCCGTGACCGAGGTGATCGACCAGGTCGCCGACCTGATCGTGTCGTTGCGTGACAAGGGCGCCACCTACGAGCTCGACGGCGACGTCTACTTCGACGTGGCCGCGGCCCCCAAGTTCGGCGCCGTCTCCGGCTACTCGGAGGATCACATGCTCGCCCTGTTCGGCGAGCGCGGGGGAGATCCGGACCGGCCGGGCAAGAAGCATCCGCTCGACTGGCTTCTCTGGCGCGCGGAGCGCCCGGGGGAGCCGTCCTGGCCCTCCCCTTTCGGCGTGGGCAGACCCGGCTGGCACATCGAGTGCACCGCGATCGCCCTGGCGAACCTGTCCAGTGGTTTCGACGTCGCGGGTGGCGGTTCCGACCTGATCTTCCCCCATCACGAGTGCGGCGCCCACGAGGGCCACGTGGCCTGCGGGGAGTGGCCGTTCGCGAGGGCGTACGTGCACGCGGGCATGGTCGCCCTGGACGGCGAGAAGATGTCCAAGTCGAAGGGCAATCTGATCTTCGTCTCCCGCCTGCGCCAGGAGACCGACCCGATGGCCATCCGGCTGGCCCTGCTGGCCCACCACTACCGTGCCGACTGGGAGTGGACCCCGGAGCAGCTGGCCTCGGCGGAGGTGCGGCTGGCGCGCTGGCGCTCGGCCGCGGGGCTGCAGACCGGCCCCGACGCCGGCGTCGTGCTCGAAAGGGTACGCGCCCGGATCGCCGACGACCTGGACGCTCCCGGAGCCCTCGCGGCCGTCGACGACTGGGCCGAGGGGGCCCTGTCGGAGGGGGGCAGTGACCCGGACGCGCCGGTCCTGGTCAGGAAGACCGTGGACGCGCTGCTCGGGGTCGAACTCTAGGGGCCGGTGGTCGTCCGTGCCGGGCACTCCCGCTCCGGCCTAGGGGATGCCCGGTGACACGGGCATCCCCGACACCAACGGGTCCCCGCGCTCGGAGGGCGGCCCAAGAGAGGTCCGGGCCCAAGAGACGACTGAGCCCGCACCGCGCGAGCGGTGCGGGCTCAGTCTGAAGCCTTTGAGGTCAAACCAGATCAGATGACCTGAACCTGGTCGGCCTGCGGGCCCTTCTGGCCCTGCGTGGTGACGAAGCTGACACGCTGGTTCTCCTCCAGGCTGCGGTAGCCGCCGGAGTTGATAGCCGAGTAGTGCACGAAGACATCGGCGGTGCCGTCATCCGGTGCGATGAATCCGAAGCCCTTTTCGGCGTTGAACCACTTAACGGTGCCCTCAGACAAAACTACTTCTCCTCATTGGGAGCCTCACCGAACCACCAGGTCGGCGGCACGGGGCTGCGTTGCGGACCCTACCATGCACCCGCGGAAACCATCCGGAGAAACTGTGTAACGTCCGCTGTCGGCGGACTTCTCATAAGCACTTGAGATGATAAGGCTAAACTGAGAGCTACGACTGCAACCATGCAATCCTATCCGAGGTCGCAGTGATGCGCAAGTCACGAAATGGAGTCGAGGAAGCGCTCGCGATCCTCCTCGGGGAGGTGGTCGACGAAGAGGGTGCCCTCGAGGTGATCGGCCTCGTGCTGCAGGACGCGGGCGAGCATGCCCAGGGCGCGGACGGTGACGGGTTTGCCGAACATGTCACGGCCACGGGCGGTGACCATGTAGGAGCGTTCCAGCGGCCACCAGCGATCCGGCGCGGACAGGCAGGCCTCATCGGCCACGATCTTCCGATCGGACAGCTCAAGGCGCGGATTCACCAGATGGCCGGACTTGCCGTCCAGTTCGTAGACGACGACCCGCAAGGGGACGCCGATCTGCGGGGCGGCCAGTCCCGCGCGGCCCGTGCCGGCGCGCATCGTGGCCTGGAGTGACTTGACCAGGAGGCGCAGCTCGCGGTCGAAGGTGGTCACCGGCTCGGACACCGTGCGGAGCACGGGATCGTCGAACAGTCGGATCGGCTGGACGGCCACGCGCACTCCCCGAAGCGGACGGACTGACGTCGAAGACGGTTCCCGCTGCCGCCCTGACTCAATCGTTACTCCGTCAGTCCTTTGTGTTTCCGGAATGTTGCGATGGTGCGACCTGTGCATTGCGTATTTCCATGGTTAGTCACACGTAACCGGCGCACCATCACAGATAGTAAATGTGCGTAATGCCGTCCTCTTAGATTTCGGGATCGAAGCCCCCGAAATCGCAGGAGGAACGAACGATGGCCAAGCCCTGGATCAGCGACTGGCGGCCCGACGACCCCGACTTCTGGCAAGGACAGGGCAGGAAGGTGGCCCGCAGGAACCTGGTCTTCTCCATCTTCGCCGAGCACCTCGGGTTCACGCTGTGGACCGTGTGGAGCATCGTGGCCGTGCAACTCGGCTCCTACGACTTCTCCACCGACCAGCTCTTCTGGATCGTCGCCCTGCCCAACCTGATCGGCTCCGCGCTGCGCATCCCGTACACCTTCGCCCCGGCCAGGTTCGGCGGCAGAAACTTCACCGTCGTCAGCGCCCTGCTCCTGCTCGTGCCCGCGGTGCTGCTCGCCGTCGCGGTCGGCAACCCCGCCACCCCCTACTGGGTGTTCCTGGTCATCGCGGCCACGGCGGGCCTGGGCGGCGGCAACTTCGCCTCCAGCATGGCCAACATCACCTACTTCTACCCCCAGGACAGGCAGGGCTCGGCGCTCGGGCTCAACGCGGCGGGCGGCAACATCGGGGTCAGCTCCGTGCAGCTCGTCATGCCCCTGGTGATCGGGGCGTTCGGCCTGGCCGCCGCGGGACTGTTCTGGGTCCCGTTCATCCTGGCCGCCGCGATCGGCGCCTACTTCTTCATGGACAACCTGACCTCCGCCAAGGCCAGTCCCGCGGACCAGCTGAAGGTCGCCGGCCGGGCCCAGACCTGGATCATGTCGGTCCTGTACATCGGCACCTTCGGTTCCTTCATCGGCTACTCCACCGCGTTCCCGCTGCTCATCAAGAGCCAGTTCCCCGAGCAGGCCTCCCTGGTGGCGCTGGCCTTCATCGGCCCGCTGCTCGGCTCGCTGGTCCGCCCGATCGGGGGCTGGCTGTCGGACCGGCTCGGCGGGGCGCGGGTGACGCTTGTCAACTTCGCCGCGATGGCGGGCGCGGCGGCGCTGGTCTGGCAGGGCCTGTCCCAGCACGCCTTCGCGCTGTTCTTCTGCGCCTACATGCTCCTGGTCGCCACCACCGGCATCGGCAACGGCTCCACCTACCGGATGATCCCGGCGATCTTCCGGGCGAAGGCCGTGGCGGGTCTCGCGGAGGGTACCGAGGCCCACGAGGCCGCCGTGGCCGTTGGGAAGCGGGACGCCTCCGCCGCGATCGGGATCATCTCCGCGATCGGTGCTTTCGGTGGGTTCTTCATCAACCGCGGCTTCGGCAGCTCCATCGCCGCCACCGGGGGAGCGGGTGCCGCACTCGCCTCCTTCGCCGCCTTCTACCTGGTGTGCGCGGTCATCACCTGGGCCTGCTACCTGCGTACCGCGGGATCGGTGCCGAGCCTGGCGGCGGCGCGCGTGTGATCGCCGGCGTGGCAGGTACCCGGTTTCGCTCACATCCGACACCGGTCCTGCCGACGGACAACTCACATCGGCCTCATCGCGTATGTGAACGCGGTTAGCGGCTTGTAGCACATCGGTAACAGGGGAGACCACGCCGTGAAACCACCTGAAAGCACCATCGGATCCATGCCGGTCTCACTTCCCCCCCAGACGCGTGTGAAGGCTGGGACGACGGCGTACCACCCCCACCGCGCTCCGCGGTACGGCAGAGACGCCGCGGCGGACGAGACCGTCACCGTCATCGCCTCACGTCAGGGCGCCCGCTCCTCGGGAGGGACGGCCGCGCCGCGGGCGGGGAAGAACGGCGCCACGACCGGCCCCGAGGGATCGGCGGACGACGGCGGAACGTACGGGAAGACGACAGCGGAGCGGACGGGAAAAGGAGCGCGGCCATGTCACGGCTTGTCGTGGTAGGACACGGACCCACATCGCACCGGCTGGTCGAGGCGCTGGTCGCCAAGGGCTTCGCGGGCGACATCACGGTGCTGGGGGAGGAGCCCCGGCCGGCGTACGACCGGGTGGCGCTCACCTCCTACCTGGCGGGCAGGAGCATCGAGGACCTCACCTATCCGACGCCGGAAGGGGTCGTGCTGCGGCTGTCGTCCAGGGTCGTGCGCATCGACAGGGAGGCGCGTGAGGTCACCACCGCCGACGGGCACCGAGAGCCGTACGACGTGCTGGTGCTGGCCACCGGCTCCAGCCCGTTCGTGCCACCGGTGCCGGGCAGGGAGCTGGACGGCTGCTTCGTCTACCGCACGATCGACGACCTCGACGCGATCAGGCAGGCCGCCTCGGGCGCCACGAGCGGCATCGTGATCGGCGGTGGGCTGCTGGGGCTGGAGGCCGCCGACGCGCTGCGGGGCCTGGGGCTGGCGACGCACGTCGTGGAGATGGGCGGCTGGCTCATGCCCCGGCAGGTCGACGAGGGCGGCGGCGCCGTCCTGCGCGGCCACGTGGAGGCGCTCGGCCTGAGCGTGCACACCGAGGCGGGGGCCAAGGAGATCGTCGCGGGCCCGGACGGGCGGGTCGCGGGCCTGGTCAAGCCGGACGGTGAGACCGTCGAGGCGCAGATCGTGGTCTTCTCCGCGGGCGTCAGGCCGCGCGACGAGCTGGCCAGGCAGGCGGGCCTGGAGGTCGGCGGACGCGGCGGGATCGCCGTGGACGACGGGATGCGCACCGGCGACCCGGCGATCTACGCGGTCGGCGAGTGCGCCCTGCACGAGGGGATGGTCTACGGGCTGGCGGGGCCCTGCTTCACGATGGCCGAGGTCGCCGCCGACCGCATCATGGGAGGCGAGGCGGTCTTCACCCGCGCTGACCTGTCGACCAAGCTCAAGCTGCTCGGTGTGGAGGTCGCCCAGTTCGGTGCGATGGAGGGCGCGCTGGACGTGACCTTCATGGATCCGGTGGGCGGGGTCTACCAGAAGTTGTTCGTCAGCGACGACGCCCGCACCCTGCTCGGCGGGATCTGCGTCGGCGACGCCACCCCGTACAACACCCTCAAGCCCTTCGTCGGCCGTGACCTGCCGGGTTCGCCGAGCGAGCTGTTGTTCACCGGCGGTCCGGCGAACATGGAGGTCCCCGACGACGCGCAGATCTGCTCGTGCAACAACGTCACCAAGAGGCAGGTGTGCGAGGCCATCGCCGAGCACGGTCTCACCGACGTCCCCGGCATCAAGGCGTGCACCCGCGCCGGCACCACCTGCGGCAGTTGCGTTCCGACGCTCAAGCAGATCCTCGTCTCCTCGGGCGTGGAGGTCTCCAAGGCACTGTGCGAGCACTTCGCGTACAGCAGGGCGGAGCTGTTCGACATCGTCCGGGTGCGTGGCATCACGACGTTCTCGTACCTCATCGCCGAGCACGGCACCGGGCGCGGCTGCGACGTGTGCAAGCCCGTCGTCGCCTCGATCCTCGCCTCGCTCGGCAACGGCCACATCCTCGACGGCGAGCAGGCCGCCCTGCAGGACACCAACGACCACTTCCTGGCCAACATCCAGCGCAACGGCACCTACTCGGTGGTGCCGCGCATCCCCGGCGGGGAGATCACCCCGGAGAGCCTCATCGTGATCGGCGAGGTGGCCCGCGACTTCGGTCTCTACACCAAGATCACCGGCGGGCAGCGGATCGACCTGTTCGGGGCACGAGTGGAGCAGCTCCCGCTGATCTGGAAGCGCCTGGTGGACGCGGGTTTCGAGTCCGGGCACGCGTACGGCAAGGCTTTGCGCACGGTGAAGTCCTGTGTCGGCTCGACCTGGTGCCGCTACGGGGTGCAGGACGCCGTGGGCATGGCCATCGCGCTGGAGCTGCGCTACCGGGGCCTGCGCTCACCGCACAAGCTGAAGTCGGCCGTCTCCGGCTGCGCCCGCGAGTGCGCCGAGGCCCGGGGCAAGGACTTCGGCGTCATCGCCACCGAGAAGGGCTGGAACCTCTACGTGGGCGGCAACGGCGGTTTCACCCCGCGCCACGCCGACCTGTTCGCCTCCGACCTGAGCACCGAGGAACTGGTCCGCGTCATCGACCGGTTCCTGATGTTCTACATCCGCACCGCCGACCGCCTGCAGCGCACCTCCGCCTGGCTGGAGGCTCAGGGTCTGGCCTACGTCAAGGAGGTCGTCCTGGACGACTCCCTCGGGATCTGCGCCGACCTGGAGGCCCAGATGGAGCGGCACGTGGCCGGTTACGCCGACGAGTGGCGTGCCACGATCGAGGACCCGGAGAAGCTGCGGCGGTTCGTCTCCTTCGTCAACGCCCCCGGGACCCCGGACCCGTCCATCGCCTTCGAGACCGAGCGCGACCAGGTGAAACCGGTCCTGATCCCGCTGGAGGTCGTCCGTTCCTGAGCGGTCCCGGACCGTTCTGAGCCCTGCCCGCCCGTACCGTCACCGTCGCACCCCGAGGACCCGAGGAGAGGAGACCTTCACCGATGACAGCACTGAGAGAAGACCTGGAGACGACCCGCTGGACCCCGGTCTGCTCCTACACCGACCTGCTGCCCGAGCGCGGAGCGTGCGCGCTCGTCGGCGACAGGCAGATCGCGCTGTTCCGCGCCTTCGACGGCTCCCTGTTCGCGATCGGCAACCTCGATCCGTTCAGCGGCGCCCACGTCCTGTCCCGCGGGATCGTGGGCACCAGGGCCGGAGAGCCCGTGGTGGCCTCCCCCATGCACAAGCAGGTGTTCTCCCTCGTGACGGGGGTGTGCCTGGACGATCCCGCGGTGGCCGTGCCGACCTATCCGATCCGCGTCACCGGCGCGACGGTGGAGGTGGGCTCCGCGTGAGCGGGGGCGGGCGCGGAGCGGGCAGCGTGGAGTCGTGGACGGCCGGATATCGAGGAAACATCGAGCGAGGAGTGGTGAACGACAGATGAGCATGGCCGTTCTGGACAGTCCCATCGGCTCTCCCGAGACCGCGCCCGACGCGCTGGCCGGGTTCACGATCGGGGTCACCGCCACCCGGCGGCGCGAGGAGTTCTGCGCACTGCTGGAACGCAGGGGCGCCAGGGTGGTGCGCGCCCCGGCGATTCGGCTGGTTCCCCTGGCGGAGGACGCCGACCTGCTGGCCGCGACCCGTGCCAGTCTGTCGGCCCCGATCGACGACGTGGTGGTCACCACCGGCGTCGGCTTCCGCGGCTGGATGGCCGCGGCCGAGGGCTGGGGGCTGTCCAGCGACCTCTCCGAGCATCTGACCTCGGCCAGGCTGCTGACCCGCGGGCCCAAGGCGCGCGGAGCGGTCAGAGCGGCGGGTCTGATCGACCACTGGACCCCGCCCACGGAGTCGTGCGAGGAGGTCAAGCAGCACCTGCTCGCCCAGGACCTGCGCGGCCGCCGCATCGCCGTGCAACTGCACGGGGAGCCGCTGACCGGTTTCGTGACCGCGCTGCGCGAGGCGGGCGCGGAGGTCATCGAGGTGCCGGTCTACCGGTGGCTGCCCTACCGCGACGTCTCGCCGCTGCGGCGACTGGTCAGCCAGGCCATCTCCGGCGGGGTGGACGCGGTGGCCTTCACCAGTGCCCCGGCCGTACTGGCCATGCTCAACTCCGCCCGCGCCGACGGCCTGGAGGACGCGCTGATCGCGGCCTTCGCCGGACCGGTCGTCGCCGCCTGCGTGGGCCCAGTCACCGCCGGGCCGCTGGAGGCGCGCGGGGTGCCCACCGTGCAGCCCGAGCGCTCCCGCCTGGGCACGCTGGCCCGTGCCCTCGCCAGGCACCTGCCCGAGCACAGCGTCACCCGTCTGGTCGCGGGCGGCCACCAGCTGGAGATTCGCGGCCACGCCGTCGCGGTGGACGGCGAGCTGAAGCCGCTGCCGCCGGCACCGATGGCGGTCCTCAAGCGCCTGGCGGACAAGCCGGGACACGTGGTGGCCCGCTCGGATCTGAGGACGGTGCTCCCCGGCGGTCCGTCGCGCGACTCGGCCGAACACGCGGTCGAGATGGCCATCACCCGGCTGCGCCGCGCCCTCGGCCCCGCGGGGATCGTCGAGACGGTCGTCAAGCGCGGCTACCGCCTGGCCTGTGACCGGGGCGAAGGCCTGTGACGACTCTGGTCCTGGCCGGGCACGGCACACGCAGTTCTGCTGGGGAGGAGACCCTGGCGGGCCTGCGGGACCTGGTGCGCGGGGGGCGCCGGGGCACACGTGTGGAGCAGGCGTTCCTGGAGATCAGCTCACCTCTGCTCGCCGACATGCTTCCCGGACTGCCCGGCCCCGTCGTGGTGGTCCCGCTGCTGCTGGCGGGCGGTTACCACGTCCACATCGACCTGCCCTCAGTGGTGGCCGCGGCCAGGCCGGACGCCGTGGTGGCGCCGCCGCTGGGGCCGCACCCGCTGCTCGCCGCCGTTCTCGCCCGGCGGCTGTCCGCCGCCGGGCTGAGGGCGGCCGACTCGGTGATCCTGGGGGCGGCGGGGTCGTCCGATCCCGCCGCGCTCGCCGACGTGCGGGCGGCGGCCCGGCTGCTGTCGGTCCGGCTCTCCCGTCCGGTCACCGCGGCCTTCGCCGCGACGGGCACCCCTTCGGTCGCCGAGGCCCTGGACCGGCTGCGCTCGGGACCCGCGCCGCGGATCGCGCTCGCCTCCTATCTCCTGGCCCCCGGCTTCTTCCAGGACCGCCTGGCGGCGTCCGGCGCCGACCTGGTCGCCGCGCCGCTGGGGGTGGACGCCGACCTGGCCGCGCTGGTGTGGGCCCGGTTCGACCAGGCCCGCCTGGCAGCGGGGGCCTCGAAAGGCGGCCAGACCCACCGTGCGTCCGTGGCAGCGGGGGCCGGGGCACGCCAGACAGCGCCGGAGCGCGAACGTCCCGGCTCAGGGGGTCACCTGGCGCCGGTGGTCCCGGGAGGCGATCAGTCTCGCTGGGGCTCCAGTCTCAGCTCCCGGACGATCTCCTCGGCGACCTCGTCACGTGACGGCAGGAAGTCGGGGCCGAGAAGTATCTCGTAGTAGGCGTGGCGGAAGCACCCGGCGAGCAGCAGCCTGGCGCTGGCGACCGGGACGACCCCGGGGGAGAGGCGCCCCGCCCGTTCCTCGGCCGCGAGATAGGTGGCGATCGGGATGATCTCGGACATCGGGTCGATGTCGCTGTCACGCATCGCCTCGCGGAACCGGACGGTGACCGAGGGGGAGGTGAAGGCGGGAAGCGCCGCCGACTGGACCTCGCAGTAGTAGTCGATGCCGGCTCGCGCGATGGGCAGAAGGTTCTCGCTCACCCGGCCCTTGCCGACCAGATACATCAGGTTGTCGAGAATGCGCCGCCAGACCGGGAGCCGATCCTGCAGCAGGGCGAGGAACATGTCGACGGCGTGCCCGGAGGCGGTGCCCCGGGAGCGCGGCTGCGAGGCGTCGCCGGCCTCCTCGCGTTTCATGAACGCGGCCAGCTCGAGGACGCGGAGCCGCGCGTCCTGCGCGTTCCTGCGCGGGTCGGCGGTCTTGTGGTAGGGGTCGATGTAGGGAGTCGCCATGGTCGCCCTAACGTGCGCAGTCACATGGACAGGTGGTTGTGGCAGTGATGCGTCGTTCGTCGGCCCCCCGCGGGAGGCCGTGTCCTTCCCGGCCGTGGAGTCGCCGACATCCGGTTTGCCGTTCGGCGTCCCCGAGGATCCGGGACGCGCCCGATCAGTGCTGTCGGCCCGGGCCTGACCCCAGGATCAACTGGTCTCAACCTAGGCGAAAAAGGGCGGCCGGTGGTAACCGTACGCCGTGAGTTCAGCCGTCGGAGTCACGGTCGCGGCGGCGCAGATAGCGCTCGAACTCGGCGGCGATGGCGTCGCCGCTCGCCTCGGGCAGTTCGGCGGCGTCCTTGCGCTCCTCAAGCTCCTTGACGTACTCGGCGACCTCGCTGTCCTGGGAGGCGAGCTCGTCGACGCCGTGCTCCCAGGCCCGGGACTCCTCGGCCAGCTCGCCCAGCGGCATCGGGATGTCGAGCAGGTCCTCCATCCGGCTGAGCAGTGCCATGGTGGCCTTCGGGTTGGGCGGCTGGGCCACGTAGTGGGGCACCGAGGCCCACAGTGACACGGCGTGCAGCCCGGCGGCGCCCAGCGAGTGCTGGAGGACGCCGACGATGCCCGTCGGTCCCTCGTAGCGGCTCAGCTCCAGGTTGATCGCCCTGGCCAGGCCCTCGTCGGTCGCCGATCCCACGATCGGCACCGGGCGGGTGTGCGGCGAGTCGTTGAGCAGCGCGCCGAGCAGGACCGCGAGCTCGACTCCCAGCTCGCGGCAGACCAGCACGATCTCCTCGCAGAACGCACGCCAGCGCATGTTGGGCTCGATGCCGCGCAGCAGCACCACGTCGCGGTCGACGCCCGGGGGCCTGGCCACCGACAGCTTGGTGGTCGGCCAGGTGATGGAGCGCGTCAGTCCCTCACCCATCTCGACGATCGGGCGGGTCATCTGGAAGTCGTAGTATTCCTCCGGGTCCAGGGAGACCAGCGGGGTCGCCTTCCACTCGTCCTCCAGGTGCGCGATCACTCCGCTCGAAGCCTCACCCGCGTCGTTCCACCCCTCGAACGCGGCGATCATCACCGGGTCGACGAGCTCGGGCAGACCTTCGATCTCGATCACGCGCCCCCTCCTTCTCACCTCACGCCCTATCCGGCTAAGCCTATGTGGTGAGGGGGCCTTCACGTCACCTTCCCGGCGCGGTGTGGACGATCAGGACGTTGCGGTCCGCGCGCCGTCACACGGCAGAGCCTCGTCGTCCTCGCGGGGCCCGCCGGGGGGGGGGGCCCCCCCCCCCGGGCCCCCCGGGGGGGGGGGGGCGGGGGGGGCCCCCCCGCCCCCCCCCCCGGCGGGGGGGGGGGGCCCCGGGGGGGGTGGGGCCCACCCCCCCCCCTCCCGGGCGGGGGGGGCCCTACCTGGCGGGGGGGGCCCGGGCCCCCACCCCCGCCAAGCCGGGGGGGGCCGGGGGGGCCCCCCGGCCCCCCCCCCCGGGGCCCCCCCCCCCGGCGGGGGAGAGACGGCCTTGGCGCCCCCGGGAAATCGCCCGCGGGCAGGGGGCAGGAACCGATGGGGGTGATGCGATCATCCATCATCGGCACATAAGGAAATACTTAGAGAATCGGCGCGATTGATTGGACGAGTTCCATCGCCACCAAGAACAATCGGCACCCTGACGGATCCCAGTACGCTTGCCCCATGACAAGCACTCCGTCTTTCCGTGGGGCCCGGCCGAGCTGTTCGCCAAGCACGCCTACCGTGACTACCTGGAGCTGCACGGCCTGTCGGTGCTGCTGACATTACTGGCGAGTACTGGCACGCACGCGTGCGCTCGGAGCCGGGCATCGGCGGGGACGAGTCGCCGGAGGACATGCTCAAGGTCAACGTCGCCGGGCGGCCGTACTCCTCCGGCTATTCGATCCGTCCCAACCTGGAGGACCAGGTGCAGCTGACGGGGCTGCTCGATCCGGCCAGGATCGGTGTCGAGCTGTCGGAGGAGTGCCGGCTCCACCCCGAGCAGTCGACGTCGGCGCTGATCGTCCATCATCCCGAAGCCAACTATTTCAACGTATGACCGATGTGTGATCGGCCAGGAGGATTCACGGGAATGGAAGCTGTTCTCTTCGACATGGACGGGCTTCTCGTCGACAGCGAGAAGATCTGGTTTCAGGTGGAGACCGAGGTGATGGAACGACTCGGCGGCGAGTGGGGGGAGGCCCACCAGGAGAACACGGTGGGCGGCTCCATGGCGTCTACCGCGGCCTACATGCTGCGGATCTCCGGTGGTGACGCCGGCTGTGCCGAGGTGGAGACCTGGATGCTGGAGGGCATGATCGCCAAGCTCTCGGCCGGGGTGGAGATGATGCCCGGGGCCTTGGAACTGCTGGCGGAGGTGCGCGAGGAGGGCCTGGCCACCGCGCTGGTCACCTCCTCGGCCGGGCCGATCGCCGAGGCGTGCCTGAAGAGCATCGGCGAGTACAACTTCGACCACGTGGTCACCGCTGACCACGTCACCAGGACCAAGCCCCACCCCGAGCCCTACCTGACGGGGGCCCGGCTGCTGGGGGTCGATCCGGCCCGCTGCGTCGCCCTGGAGGATTCCCCGAACGGGGTGACGTCGGCCACCGCCGCGGGCTGCCGGGTGGTGGCGGTGCCGAGCGTGCTGCCGATTCCCTCCGCGCCCGGCCGCCTCGTCGTCGGCTCGCTGCTGGAGGTCGACGTGGCGGTCCTGCGTTCGCTCTCCCTCGGGGAGTCGCCCCTCGCCGAGCCATCCGCCCGCGGGTCCTCCGCCGCCGGTCCCGCCGACGGTTAGTCCCTCCACGAAGAACTCCTCAGCGGGTGGCCGGCAGGGCGGACGGCCACCCGGGGGACGGTCCGATGGGGGACGTCCCTGATCTTTCACGCGAGCCGGGCCGTATCCCTTAGGGGGTGATCCCTCCTCAGGAAGGAGGGCCCGTCCCGATTTGACGTGCCAGGATGGATATCCGGGTAAGCCGATATGAGGGGCGGTCCGCTGTGTCGTACGAACAGATCGCGTGGTTGCCGCTCTGCGCCGGGGTCACCGGTGTGGGGCTGGTACTGAGTTTCCTGCTGATGCGACGCCGGGGCGCCGCGGCGGGATTGCGTGCGGTGGCCTGGTCGCTGTTGCCCATCGCCGCCTACCTGACCGGCGCGCTGCCGACCGTGTGGCGGATCGGCACGGCGATCGGCGGGTTCCTCACCGGTCTGGTGTTCAACCCCGTGGTGTGGTCCGGGGTGGCGGTGACCGGGTTGTCCGTGCTGCTCTTCCTGGTCTCCGGTTTCATGCGTGGCCGCCGCCTCAAGGCCGCGGCGTCCGGGGCGTCTCCGGCGTCCTCGGCGTCCGCCACGGGCGCCCCGACGCGGAGCGAGGCCGTGACATCGGGTGCGCCCGGCGCGACGGCCGCCACGCAGCCGCTCCCCAAGCGCACGCCCGCGCCCTCGCCGGTCTCCCGGGCAGCCGGCTCGAAGCCCGCGGCGAAGCCGGCCGCCGACGACGACTTCTCCGATATCGAGGACATCCTCAAGCGCCGCGGGATCGGGTGACGCTGGGTAACCGCCTCATTTCAATGTCACGAATCCGAGACAGAAGCGGAACGGCGTCCGGACATTACCTTCAAGATCAAAACGAATGAATTTCGCGTGAATCACAGTTGAGCCACATAGCGCCTCAGGGGACTGGTCAGCGCAGTTCAGCCCATAGATTCTCCCCTCGGGACCACTAATAACGGCCCGTAGACTAACGGCGCGCTACCCCGACCCGGGGAACGCGTTAACGGACGACGTCGTCTGGGATCCAGGGGGCCAACTGTATGACCGCACCGCTCGACGCCCCCGGCAAGGCCCCTGAGGTCCCGCCGGAGGCAGTGCTCGCGGGGGCGGGCGTGAAAGCCATCCAAGGCCGATCGCTCGGACAGATCGCATGGATGCGCCTGAAGCGCGACAAGGTCGCGCTTGTCGGCGCCGGCGTGGTCGTCCTGCTGATCCTCACCGCGATCTTCGCTCCGCTGATCGTGGACGTGTTCGGCCATCCGCCGAACGAGTTCCACCAGGAGATGATCGACACCTCCACCATGACCCCCCAGGGCGGCACGGGCATCAGCGGGGACTTCCTGTTCGGGGTGGAGCCGGTCAACGGCCGCGACCTTTTCAGCAGGGTGGTCTACGGAGCACGGATCTCGCTGCTGATCGCGGTCCTCGCCACCGTGCTCTCGGTGGTCATCGGCACCGTCATGGGAGTGATGGCCGGTTACTTCGGCGGCTGGGTCGACACCCTGATCAGCCGCACGATGGACGTCTTCCTCGCCTTCCCCCTCCTCGTCTTCGCGATGGCCCTGGTCGGTGTCCTCGGCCAGTTCGAGCAGAGCCTCGGCGTGACGGGCGACACGTTGCGCATCGGCCTGCTGATCTTCGTGATCGGCTTCTTCAACTGGCCCTACATCGGCAGGATCATCAGAGGCCAGACACTGTCACTGCGGGAACGCGAGTTCGTCGACGCCGCCCGCAGCCTGGGCGCACGCGGACCGTACATCCTGTTCCGGGAGATCCTGCCGAACCTGATCGCGCCGATCCTCATCTACGCGACGCTGCTCATTCCCACGAACGTCCTGTTCGAGGCCGCGCTCTCGTTCCTGGGAGTCGGCATCCAGGCGCCCACGGCGACCTGGGGAGGCATGCTCTCACAAGCGGTGAAGTTTTATAACGTGCCGCATTTCATGTTCTTCCCTGGCATGGCGATCTTTATCACGGTGCTGGCTTTCAACCTCTTCGGCGACGGGCTGCGCGATGCCCTGGACCCGAAAGCGTCCCGTTGACCTTCAACCTCCCGTTCTCCCGGATTAACAAGGGGTGCAAGTAAATGAACAAGAAATCCGCAGTGGCCTTCGCGGCCGCGGGTGCCGCTCTCTCCCTGGGGCTCTCCGCCTGCGGTGGCGGTGGCGGCAGCGAGACGAAGCCGGCCGACGGCTCGTCGGGCGCGCCGGCGGCCGCGGAGGCGTTCAACGCCGGACTCGAGGCGGTGTTCAACCCTTCCGACAAGAAGGGTGGCGTCCTGAAGATGGCGATCTCCGAGGACTGGGACTCGGTGGACCCCGGTGACACCTACTACGCGCTCTCCTGGAACCTCATCCGGATCTACGGCCGTTCGCTGGTGACCTACACCCCCGCCCCCGGCGCCGAGGGCCGCAAGCTCTCCCCGGACCTGGCCGAGAGCCTGGGCGAGTCGAGTGACGACGGCAAGACCTGGACCTACAAGCTTCGCGCCGGTCTGAAGTTCGAGGACGGCACGCCGATCACGTCCAAGGACGTCAAGTACGCGGTCCTGCGGTCCATGGACAAGGAGACCCTGGTCAACGGCCCCACGTACTTCAACGACTGGCTGGACCTGCCGAAGGACTTCAAGAGCGTCTACAAGACCCCGGACGTCAACACCGACTCCGCGATCGAGACGCCGGACGACCAGACGATCGTCTTCCACCTGAAGAAGGCCTACGGCGGCTTCGACAACTTCGCGGCGCTGCCCGGCACGATCCCGGTCCCCAAGGACAAGGACACCGGCGTCAAGTACCGCGAGCACGTGGTCGCCTCCGGCCCCTACAAGTTCGACAAGGTCGAGGCGGGCAAGCAGTACACCCTGGTCCGCAACGAGCACTGGGACCCGGCGACCGACCCGATCCGCAAGGCGCTGCCGGACAGCTACGAGATCTCCCTCGGCGTCAACGCCGACGACCTGGACAACCGGATCATCTCCGGCGACCTGCACATCGACCTCGCCGGCTCGGGCGTCCAGCCCGCCGCGCTCGGTCGCGTGCTGGGCGACCCGACGCTGAAGGCCCGGGCGGACAACCCCACCGGCGCCCGCACCTGGTACACCTCGATCATCTCCGACGTTGCCCCGCTGGACAACGTGGACTGCCGCAGGGCGGTCATCTTCGCCGCCGACCGGGTGGGTCTGCAGAACGCCTACGGCGGCGAGTTCGCCGGCGGTGACATCGCGACCGGCCTGATGCCGCCGTCGATCGGCGGCTGGAAGAAGCTGGACCTCTACCCGACCGGCACCGGCGACGTGGAGAAGGCCAAGGAGGCCCTCACCGCGTGCGGCAAGCCCGACGGTTTCGAGACCACCATGGCCTACCGCGCCGACCGTCCCAAGGAGAAGGCGACCGCCGAGTCGCTCCAGCAGGCGCTGGCCAAGGCCGGCATCAAGCTGACGCTCAAGGGTTACCCCACCGGTGACTACTTCGCGCTCTACGCCGGCAAGCCGGACTTCGTGAAGAAGAACGGCATCGGCCTGGCCACCAACGGCTGGGGCGCCGACTGGAACGACGGCTTCGGCTTCATGTCGCAGATCGTCGACAGCCGGACCATCCGTGAGTCGGGCGGTAACTACAACCTCAGCATCAAGGACAAGGAGATCGACGCGAAGATCGACCAGGTCTTCCAGGAGACCGACGTCGCCAAGCGTGACGCGCTCTGGGGCGAGATCGACCAGAGGGTGATGGAGCAGGCCTACGTGCTGCCCTCGGTCTGGTCCAAGGGTGTCCTCGTCCGTCCCCAGGGCGCGACGAACGTCTTCGTCACCGGTGCGTTCGACATGTACGACTACCTGAACCTGGGTGTCCAGTAAGCGTCGGAAATCCAGTTCGGTTAGTCGAGTTCGGTTAGTCGAGGCTTGAAGGGGCCGGCCCGCTGGGCCGGCCCCTGGAGCCGGGGGGACTGTGGTCACTTACATCATCCGCCGCCTGGTCGGCGCGCTGCTCATGCTCGTCATCGTGAGCATGGTCACCTTCTCGATCTTCTTTGTGATTCCCCGCATCGCGGGCGCCACGGCCGAGGACTTCGCCAGCCGTTACATGGGCAGGTCCGCCGACTCGGAGATGATCGCGGTCACGGCGGAGAAGCTCGGGTTCAACGACCCGGTTCCCGTGCAGTACGGCCGCTGGATCTCGGGCGTCTTCGTCGGCTCGGAGTTCGACACGGGTGCCTCCATCGAGGAGTGCCCCGCCCCCTGTTTCGGCTACTCCTTCATCAGGCGGCAGCCGGTCTGGCCCGACCTGGTGGAACGCATCCCGGTGACCCTCTCGCTCGCCCTGGGCGCCTCGGTGATCTGGTTGTTCGGCGGCGTCGCGACAGGCGTGCTGTCCGCGCTGAGAAAAGGCACGATCTTCGACCGGGCGGCGATGAGCATCGCGCTCGCCGGCGTCTCTTTGCCGATCTTCTTCACCGGCATCGTCTCCCTCGTCGTCTTCAGCTACGGGTTGGGCATCACCGCGCCGGGCGGCAGTTTCACGCCGTTCTTTGAGAATCCAGCGCAGTGGGCCTACAACCTCCTCCTGCCATGGATCACACTCGCGTTCCTCTACGCCGCGTCCTACGCGCGTCTGACCAGGGCGGGAATGCTGGAGACCATGAGCGAGGACTACATTCGCACGGCCAGGGCCAAGGGCATGCAGGAGTCCAGGGTGGTCGTCAAGCACGGGCTGCGCGCCGCGCTGACGCCCATTCTGACGATCTTCGGTCTGGACCTCGGCCTGCTGCTCGGTGGCGCGGTGCTCACCGAGAGCACGTTCTCCTTGAAGGGCATCGGCGACTACGCCGTCCAGGCCATCGTGACGAACGACCTTCCGAAGATCATGGGGGTCACCATGGTCGCGGCGCTCTTCGTCGTACTGGCCAGTCTGATCGTCGACCTGCTGTACGCGGTGGTCGACCCGAGGGTGAGGCTTGGATGAGCGCTCCGTCGAGCTTTCTCGAACTGAGGGACCTGCGGATCCACTTTCCGACGGACGACGGCCTCGTCAAGTCGGTCGACGGGCTCTCCTTCCAGCTGGAGCGCGGCAAGACGCTCGGCATCGTGGGCGAGTCCGGATCCGGCAAGAGCGTCACCTCGCTGGGAATCCTCGGCCTGCACAAGGGAGGCAGGGCGAAGATCTCCGGCGAGATCTGGCTGGACGGTGAGGAACTCGTCTCCGCCTCGGCCGACCACGTCAGGACGTTGCGCGGCAAGAAGATGGCGATGATCTTCCAGGATCCGCTCTCCGCGATGCACCCCTTCTACACGGTGGGCGCGCAGATCGTGGAGGCGTACCGGATCCACAATCAGGTCAGCAAGAGGGTCGCGCGCAAGCACGCCGTCGAGATGCTGGGCCGGGTGGGCATCCCGCAGCCGGACAGGCGCGTCGACAGCTATCCGCACGAGTTCTCCGGCGGCATGCGCCAGCGCGCGATGATCGCCATGGCGCTCTCCTGCGACCCGGAGCTCCTCATCGCGGACGAGCCGACCACGGCCCTCGACGTGACGGTACAGGCGCAGATCCTGGACCTGATGCGCGACCTGCAGCGCGACTTCAACGCCGCGCTGATCGTCATCACCCACGACCTGGGCGTCGTCGCGGAGCTGTCGGACGACATCCTGGTGATGTACGGCGGCAAGGGCATCGAGTACGGCACGTCGGAGAGCATCTTCGAGCGGCCGGAGCATCCCTACACCTGGGGCCTGCTGGGATCGATGCCGCGCCTGGACCGGGAGCGGACCGAACGGCTGCTGCCGATCAAGGGCACTCCGCCCTCTCTGATCAACGTGCCCGCCGGGTGTGCCTTCCACCCGCGCTGCGAATACGCCGACCGTACCGGCGGAAGGGCGAACACCGAGGTGCCCGAGCTGGTCGAGGGCGAGGGCGGCCATCTGGTCCGGTGCCACCTGCCCCGTGAGGTCAGGCGGGACATCTGGGAGAACGAGATCAAAGCGAACCTGGAGTCCTCGTGAGCGAGCGAGCCGACACACCCGTCGCCCAGGCCGTGCGTTCGACGAACGGAAAGTCTGTGACCGAGCCAATTCTGTCAGTGCAAGGGCTGGAGAAGCACTTCCCGGTGACCAAGGGCCTGCTCAAACGCCAGGTCGGTGCGGTCAAAGCGGTCGACGGGATCAGCTTCGACGTCTTCAAGGGGGAGACCCTCGGTCTGGTGGGTGAGTCCGGCTGCGGCAAGACCACGACGGGGCGCATGATCACCAGGCTCATCGAGCCGACCGGCGGGAAGATCGTCTTCGAGGGACACGACATCACCCACATGTCGCAGTCCAAGATCCGGCCGCTCCGGCGCGACGTGCAGATCATCTTCCAGGACCCCTACTCCTCGCTCAACCCCCGCCACACGGTCGGTGCCATCGTCGGCGCGCCGTTCCGCATCCAGGGGATCCAGACCGAGCAGGGCACCAAGAAGGCGGTCCAGGAGATCCTGGAGCTGGTCGGGCTCAACCCCGAGCACTACAACCGCTACCCGCACGAGTTCTCCGGCGGTCAGCGCCAGCGCATCGGCATCGCCCGCACGCTCGCACTCAAGCCCAAGCTCATCATCGCCGACGAGCCGGTCTCCGCGCTGGACGTGTCGATCCAGGCGCAGGTGGTCAACCTCCTGGAGGACCTGCAGGACGAGCTCGGCCTGACCTATGTGGTCATCGCGCACGACCTGTCGGTGGTCCGGCACATCAGCGACCGGGTCGCGGTCATGTATCTCGGCAAGATCGTCGAGTTGGCCGACCGCAAGGCGCTGTACGAGTCGCCCATGCACCCGTACACCAACGCGCTGATGTCCGCGGTGCCCGTCCCGGACCCGGCCCGGCGCAGGGATCGCGAGCGCATCCGTCTCCAGGGCGACGTGCCCAGCCCGCTCAACCCGCCGCCCGCCTGCCGGTTCCACACCCGGTGCTGGAAGGCCCAGGAGATCTGCAAGAAGGTGGAACCACCGCTGGAGACGCTGGCTCCGGGACACCAGGTCGCCTGCCATTTCCCGGAGAACGCCCCCACGGAGCAGCCGCCTCTGCAGGCCGTCTCGAGCTGACCGCACTCGCCCCGCTCCCCGTACGCCGCGCGGGCGGGTGCGTCGTGAGGGCGCCCCGGCGCCTTCGCGAGCGGGGCAGGGGCGCCCAAGGTCGGCGCGGGCGCGTGAGAGGCGTCAGGGAAGCGCGCCCGGCGTGATCAGGCCGGTCTCGTACGCCAGGACGACGGCCTGGACGCGGTCGCGCAGGCCCAGCTTGGTGAGGACGTTGCCGACATGGGTCTTCACCGTCGTCTCGCTCACCACCAGTTCGGCGGCGATCTCCGCGTTGGACATGCCCTTGGCGATCAACCGGAGCACCTCCAGCTCGCGCTCGGTCAGCCGGTCAAGGCGCGCGGGGGTCGACTGCTGGTGCATCGAGGGAAGGTGCGCGCCGAACTTGTCCAGCAGCCGCCTGGTGACGCTCGGCGCGACGATGGCGTCGCCCGCCGCCACCACCCGGATGGCCTGCACCAACTCCTCGGGCGGGACGTCCTTCAGCAGGAACCCGCTCGCCCCGGCGCGCAGCGCCTCCACGATGTACTCGTCGAGGTCGAAGGTCGTCAGCACCAGCACCCGCGGCACGTGCGCGCCCACGGTGGCCTCCCGCACGATCCTGCGGGTCGCCTCGATGCCGTCCACGCCCGGCATCCGGACGTCCATCAGCACCACGTCGGGCAGCAGCGCCCGCGACTGGTCCTGTGCCGCCTTGCCGTCTCCGGCCTCGCCGACCACGGTGAGATCGGCCTCGGCCTCCAGGATCAGGCGGAAGCCGGTGCGCAGCAGTGGCTGGTCGTCCACCAGCAGCACTCTGATCGTCATCACGTGTCCTTGAGGGGGAACCGGGCATTGACCTCGAATCCGCCCCCGTCGCGCGGGCCGATCCTCAGAAGTCCACCATAGAGGGCGACACGCTCGCGAATACCCGCCAATCCGTGCCCGGTCGCCTCCCCGTCCTCCGCACGCGCCCGCGGGCCGAGGCCGTCGTCCTCGACCTGGATGGCCAGCTCGCCCGGTTCGTGCCGCACCCTCACCCAGGCCCGTGCCTGCGGCCCCGCGTGCCGCAGGCTGTTGGTGAGGGCCTCCTGGACAAGTCTGTACGCGGCGAGGTCGACACCGGGAGGCAGCGTTCTCACCGTCCCTGCCGTCCCTGCCGTCCCTGCCGCCCCTGCCGTTCTCACCGTCCCCGCCACCTCCGCCGCTCCTGCCGTCTCCGGGGTGGCCCGTTCGTCCTCGATGCACAGCTGCGTCCGCAGCCCCGCCTCGCGCATCTGATCGACCAGGGCGGGGATCTCGCGCACCCCCGGCTGCGGGCTGCGCTCGACGAGGGCTCCCTCGGTCCTGAGCACGCCCACCATGCTGCGCATCTCCGCCATCGCCGTCCGGCCGAGCTCCTCGATCGCCGACAGCGCCTCTCTCGCCCCCTCGGGGTTGCCGGCCAGCACCCGGCGCGCCGCAGCGGCCTGGACGGTCATCACACTCACGTGGTGGGCGACCACATCATGAAGCTCGCGGGCGATACGGGAGCGCTCCTCGGCCCTCGCCGCCCGGGTGTCGGCCTCCCTGACGCGTTCCATGCGCCGCGCCCGGTCGCGCAGCTCCGCCTGGTAGGCCCGGCGCAGCAGCGCGTTCCGGCCCGCGATCCACAGGGAGACGGTGAAGACGACCATCAGGAGATGGCCGTTCCACTCGCCGAGCCGGCCCCCGGCCGCCGACGACAGGAGGTGACCGGCGAGGGCGAGCGCCGGGGCGCACAGGCTGAGAGCCAGGCCGCGCCGGCTGGCGATCGTGTAGACCAGCACCAGGGCGACGAGCCAGAGCAGGGAGGGGTTGCGCCCCGTGGAGGCCAGCGTGACCTCGGCCACACAGACCAGGAAGAGCATCAGGAACGGCCGGTGGCCGCGCAGCGCCACCGACAGGCAGCCCGCCACGATCAGGCCCAGACCCATCGCGTCCGGCTCCCTCAGACGGGCGGGATCGCCGAAGGCGTGGGCCACGTGGGCGAAGGGGACCGAGACGGCGGCCAGCGCTCCACCGAAGATCACGTCCGGAATCAGCGGGTGCTCGCGAAACCACGTCCGCAGGCTGCCGATGGTGTTGCGCACACAATCAATTTAGGCGCCCTCCCACCGGCGCCACCCTGCCAGAGGTGGATATCACCCTCATCCTCACGAAGGATCCGTTCCCCGAAACAGCAGGAAGGTCGCGCGCAGAGACCTACCGGAAACCGGAGGGGGAGCGCGGTGAGGCCGGGGCGAAGAGCGGGGGGGAACGCCGGAAGGCCGGTCCGGCGTCGCCGCCTTGGTCGCTATCGAAATGCGGGCCAGTGCTCCGGCCTTCGGGCCGGCTGTGAAGGCCCGCGTGGGAGTGCCCGCCAGGGCGCGAGCGTGCTCTGACCTTCCTGTTCTTGCCACTCGGCCCACCAGGTGCAGGACACCGGGATGGCGCGGGGTTCCCCGTGCGTGGGTTCGCCGGTGAAGGGGGCGACGGCGATCCGGCGCCCCAGGTTCTCGCGGAGTTGTCGAACGCTCAGGCGTTGCGTCATGCGACCATCGCCACCGTGCAGCTTCGTTACCGGTATCGGCTCTATCCCGATGCCGCGCTGGTCGCGTTCGCTGCCGTCGGAGCCCTCGTCGGTGACGGTGATCAAGGACGCGGGCGGGCGGTACTTCGCCTCCTTCGCGGTCGAGACCGGTGACGAGCCGCTGCCCGAGACGGCGTCCGAGGTCGGCGTCGATTTGGGGCTCACTCATTTCGCGGTGCTGTCGGACGGCCGGAAGATCGACAACCCGCGTCTCCTGCGCCGGGCGGCGAAGAGGCTCCGTAAGGCGCAAAAGGCCCTCAGCTGTACGGCGAAGGGGTCGAACAACCGTAGCAAGGCCGTCGTCAAGGTCGCCCGCGCGCACGCCCGGGTGGCGGATGCGCGCCGGGACTTCGCCCACCAGCTCTCCACCCAGTTGATCGGTGACAACCAAGCCGTTTACGTGGAGGATCTTGCGGTGTCGGGCCTGGCGCGCACCCGGCTGGCCAGGTCGGTGCATGACGCGGGCTGGTCGCAGTTCGTGGCCATGCTGGAGTACAAGGCGAAGCGGTACGGGCGGACCTTCGCCAAGATCGATCGGTGGTTTCCGTCTTCCAAGCGGTGCTCGGAGTGCGGGATCGTCGCCACCGCACTGCCTTTGGGCGTCCGGGAATGGGAGTGCGCCTGTGGCGCGGTCCATGATCGCGACGTCAACGCCGCACGCAACATCCTGGCCGAGGGCCGACGGACCGTCGCCGCTGGACGGAAACCCGCCGCTGGGAGGCGGCGGGAGGCGGAGACGTTAAACGCCTGTGGAGGTGACGTAAGACCACCGCTCGCGGTGGCGGACGCCGATGAAGCAGGTAGCCACAGAGGTGCCGCATGACGCGGCACGGACTGGATCCCCGGCCTTCAGGCCGGGGAGCGCGTCAAAGCTCGTCGGTGGCCGCTCTCGCGATCTTGGCGGACCGCCGGTTGCTGCGCACGGTGTCGCCCGGCTGCCGCTCGGGGACGGGCGGGGGAGTGCCGCCGAACTCCGGGCACAGGTCCTTGTAACTGCACCAGTCGCACAACCTGCTGGGCCTGGAGCGCCACTCGCCGGTCTCCAGCGCGCGCTCGATCGCCTGCCACAGGGCCTGGACCTTGCGCTCGGTGGCCAGCAGGTCGGCTTCGTCGGGGGTGTAGCGCAGGACCTCACCGCCGCCCCCGAGGTACATCAGCTGGAGCATGCGGGGCACCGAGCCGCGCAACCGCCACAGGACCAGCGCGTAGAACTTCATCTGGAACAGCGCCTTGGCCTCGAAGGCGGGACCCGGGGCGCTGCCGGTCTTGTAGTCGACGACGCGGACCTCACCGGTGGGCGCCACGTCCAGCCGGTCGATGTAACCCCGCAGCATCAGACCGCTGCCGAGCACCGCCTCCACGTAGAGTTCCCGCTCCGCGGGCTCCAGACAGGTGGGGTCCTCAAGGGCGAAGTAACGCTCCAGCATGACGCGGGCCTGGGCCAGCCACTCGGCGCGGTCGTCGTCGCCGGTGAACATCCCGGCATAGGAGGGGTCCTCCTGCTGGAGCCTGTGCCATTGGGGCTCCAGCAGGTCGTGGGCCGCGGAGATCGTGCGCTGCGGGGCGGGAAGGTCGTACAGGCGTTCCAGCACCGAGTGGACCATCGTGCCCCGCACCGCGGCGGGCGACGGCGGCTCGGGAAGCCGGTCGATCACCCGGAAGCGGTAGAGCAGCGGGCACGTCATGAAGTCACCCGCGCGCGACGGCGACAGGGCTCCGACGATCGTGGGCTCGGTCGGTGACATGACCGCACTGTAGGTCACGGTGACGACAGTTTGTGCCCGAGGTGCCCCCGTGGCGCCTACCGGAGGCCCGATGGCGCGTACCATCGAGGACTGAGGGTGGATTGAACAAGGAAATGGTGAAGCAGCGGTGAGCAGCGACAGCCCACGCCAGGACAATCCAGGGCTGCTGATGGGCCGCCCGTTCGGCATCCCGATCTACGTCTCGCCGACCTGGTTCATCGTGGCGGCGTTCATCACCTACTCGTTCCAGAGCGTGGTGGCCTATCGGCTGCCCGATCTGAGCATCCCGCTCACCTATGTCGTCGCGTTCGTCTTCGCGGTGCTGCTGTACGTCTCGGTGCTCCTGCACGAGCTGGCGCACTGCGTGGTGGCCAGGATGTACGGCCTGCCGGTACGGCGCATCACGCTCTACCTGCTCGGCGGCGTCTCGGAGATCGAGCGCGAGCCGGAGACCCCGGGCAGGGAGTTCATGGTGGCCTTCGCCGGGCCGCTGCTCTCGCTCGGGCTGGCCGCGATCGGATTCGCCGCCTCCTACGTCATCGACCCCGGCACGATCGCCGGCGTCCTGGTCTTCCAGCTCTGGCTCGCCAACCTGATGGTCGGGATCTTCAACCTGCTCCCGGGGCTGCCGCTCGACGGCGGGCGCATGCTGCGGGCGGGCGTCTGGAAGATCACCCGTAAGCCGCTCTCCGGCACGGTCGCGGCGGCCTGGGCGGGCCGGGTGCTGGCCGTCGCCCTGGTCGTACTGCCCGTCGGGCTGACGCTGGTGGCCGGGCAGGAACCGGGCATGATGCTCATCTGGTCGCTGTTGCTCGCCGCCTTCATCTGGTTCGGCGCCACCCAGTCGCTGCGCGGCGCCCGCGTGCGGGCCCGGATCCCCGAGGTCAACGCCCGCGCCCTCGCCAGGCGGGCCATCGCGGTGACCGGCGACGTGCCGCTGGCCGAGGCCCTGCGGCGGGCCGCGGAGGCACAGGCGGGGGCGATGGTGGTGGTCGACCACGAGGGTCGTCCCACGGGTATCGTGAACGAGGTCGCGGTGGAGTCCACCCCGGAGAGCCGCCGCCCCTGGGTGACGGCGGGTTCGCTCGCGCGCAGCCTGGAGCCGTCGCTGGTGCTGGCCGCGGATCTGGAGGGCGAACCGCTGATCGACGCCATGCGCGAAGCCCCGGCCGGGGAGTATCTCCTGGTGGAGCGGGGCGGCGAGATCTTCGGCGTGCTCGCGACCTCGGACGTGAACCGCGTGTTCAGCGGGGTTTAAGCGAACCACAGGTGATTTACAGGCGTCTCACTGGATACTCGCCGAAGACAGCGGATGGCAGGAGAGAAACGTGCCTGTTCGTCCCACTCGTCTTCGGCTCTCACCAGGACTAGGGTTTTGGCCAGCGAATGGGCTGGCCACGTAGCTTAAGGGACGTCAATTGGCACCCCCCCAAACACCGGCGCCTGCCGGTGATCTGACGCCGGATCTTCTCGGCGCCCCCGAATGGACCGACCAGATGGTCGCGGCCGCGGGCATCCCCATGTACGACATCCCCTTCCTCACGGTCGGTGGTGGCATGGGATCCTTTGTGACGCTCGACTACCTCAGGATCTACGGCGTTCCCACCTCGCAGATGCGGGTGGTGTCCAACATCGACCATCCGTGGCAGACCTACGAGTTCCTCACCAGATGCTCGCAGATCCCCCGGGGTGAGCGGATCCGCTCCGACTCCTCCTCCCGCCCGGACAACCTGTGGGGTTTCCCCTCCTACGCCCTGGAAGAGGCGTGGAAGGAGAAGAAGCCGTCATACCTGTGGCAGATCCTCACCGAGCCCCTCCTGAACGACTACTGGACCCCACGCGCCGGCACCGTCTTCGAGAACCTCGAACGCGAGGCCAAGCGCATCAACTACTGGGACATGCTGGTCAAGGGGCAGGTGCGGATGGTCCGCCGCAGAGTGGGCGGCGGCTACTTCACCGTGGTCACCCCGCCCGACGGCGCGGCGCCGACCAAGCGCATCATCTTCCGGTCGCGCTTCGTGCACATCGCGATCGGCTACCCGGGCCTGAAGTTCCTGCCGGACCTCCAGGAGTTCCGCACCAAGCACGGTGACTACCAGCGCGTCGTCAACGCCTACGAGCCGCACGAGCAGGTCTACGAGTTCCTGAAGACCCGGCCGGGCACCGTGGTCATCCGCGGTGGCGGCATCGTCGCCTCCCGGGTGCTCCAGCGGCTGTTCGACGACCGGGAGCGACACAACCTGCAGACCCAGGTCATCCACATCTTCCGCACGTTCGTCAGCGGCTCCCACGGGCCGCACATCTGGTCGCGCCGCAAGGGCGGGGACGGCTGGGCCTACCAGGGCTTCAACTATCCCAAGTCGGTGTGGGGCGGCCAGCTCAAGGCGCAGATGCGCAAGCTGGAGGGCGCCGACCGGGCGAGGAAGTACAAGGAGATGGGCGGCACCAACACCCCCTACAGGCGGCGCTGGCAGGAGCAGATGCGGGCGGGCCGCAGCGGCGGCTACTACCACCCCGTGCAGGGCACCGTCGACCGCGTGGAGCAGAGCCACGACGGGCGGCTCGTCAGCTACGTGCGCAGCAGCGACGGCATCGTCCGCGAGCCGGTGTCCGACTACATCATCGACTGCACGGGCCTCGAGGCCGACATCGCCGAGCACCGGATCTTCGCGGACCTGCTCCAGCACGGCGGGGCGTTCCGCAACCCGGTGGGCCGGCTGGAGGTGGAGCGACACTTCGAGGTGAAGGGGACGGCCAACGGCGACGGCGCCCTCTACGCCTCGGGGTCGGCCACACTCGGCGGCTACTTCCCCGGCGTCGACACCTTCCTCGGCCTGCAGATCGCGGCACAGGAGATAGCGGACGACCTGGCGAAGCGGGGATTCGTCAAGAAGATGGGACCGCTACGGTCGACCTCGCAGTGGTTCAAATGGGCCCGCAACTCGCCGGTGTAAGGAGTAGTTCTCGTGGTTCCGACCCTGCTGGGCCGTATTCAGACGCGCCTGCTCATGCTCGCCACCGTCGGCGTGGTCATCACCCTGCTGATCGTTCCACTGCTCCCCGGTTCCGGGCCGCTCTCCGGCCGCTATGTCAACGGCCTCCTGGTCATCGCGGCGGTGGCCGTGCTGGGGGTCGTCTGGGAGCTGATATACCACTTCCTGATGCAGTTCAGATGGGAGAAGGACTGGCCGACCCTCTTCGGCCTGCTGACGCTCGTCCCCGAAGGTCTTGTGCTGTACTTTTTGCTACGGTCCGGTGCGGTTGATTTCATCGATCCGGTCCCACCGGCCGCCTTCTGGACGCATTTCACCGTCGTCTGGGTATGCATCTGGTTGGTGACGAACGGTCCCATGAGGGTGCCGTTCATCCGATGGCGTTTCCGGGGAGGGAGAGTTCTGTGACCGACCAGGGCTTCGGAGTGGTGCGTCCGCTTCCGGGCAACGGGCTGGTGGCCCACGAGGGTGGCCTGCTGCTGGTGTGCGACGCGGCCGAGGCCGTCGTTGAGGATCTGCTGGGAGCGCTGCGGGAGACCGCGGCCTCCGGCGGCGACGGCAGGGCGCTGGCCCGCCGCGTCGCCCAGATCCTCGCCGCCATGATGGGTGAGCCGGTGGCGTGCGCCGTCGCCGGCCCCGTCGGCGGGGGAGTGGCCGTCCTGGTCAGCGGCCCCGCGTTCGCGTCGGTGACCGGCGCGAACGGTGAGATCCAGCTCGCGGGGCGCGACGCGCTCACCTGGTCCGACCGGCTGGTTCCCGGCCCGGTGACCCGGGTGGAGCTGCGCCTGCCCGATGCGGAGGCCGCGCACCCGCTCTCCCGGCTGGACGCCGGGGTGATCGTCGCGGGTGGGGTCTCGTGCGACCCGACCGAACCGGGCGCCGCCCCGCGTGCCGTGCCACGGGCGGAGTCCGCCGCCCCCCAGGGGCAGCACGTCCAGCAGGCACAGCACGCGGCCCCCCGGATGGAGCCCGCGGTCCCCGAGTCCGTCCCGATGTCCGCGCCGCCCGAGCGGTCGGCACCTCCCGCGTGGTCGGCGTCTCCGGAGCCTCCGCCCTACCCCATGGGCCCGGCCGATCCCTACCCGCCGGTCGCCCCGCCCGCGGAGCCGCGGCGCGAGCCGCAGCCGCAGGGGTGGCACTCCGAGCCGATGCCGCAGGGCCCGCTCTCCTCTCCCGGTCACCCGGGTGTGCAGTCCGGCGGTCCCTCCACCGGGCCCGCTCCCGCGGTCGTCCACCACGAGGACATCGACACCGCCATGGCGAGCGGGATCGGCGGCGATCCCGTCGACGTGCGCGACCAGCCGTTCGAGTACGAGTTGCTGACACCCGGGGGAGCGCAGCAGCCGGGAGGCGAACCCTCCGCCGCTCCCGCGCCCGGCTCGGCGGCCGAGCCCGAGGCGCGGCCGCTGGTCTACGGGGTCGACTGCAAGAACGACCATTTCAACGATCCTCGCGTCCCCTACTGCGCGGTCTGTGGCATCGCGCTGGTCCAGCGCACCCTCGTCCCCTACAAGGGGCCGCGCCCGCCGCTGGGGGTGCTGCTCCTGGACGACGGCCTGACGCTGCGGCTCGACACCGACTATCTGGTGGGCCGTGACCCCGAGCGGGCTCCCGAGGTGGCGGACGGCTCGGTGCGCGCGGCCAAGGTCACCAGCCCCGACGGCTCGGTCTCCCGCCGTCACCTGCGGGTGGCGCTGGACGGCTGGGACGTCAACCTGGTCGATCTGGGGTCGGTCAACGGCACCCAGATCCAGCCGCCCGGTGACCCCAACTTCTACGACATCCCGCCGAACGAGCCGGTCGCGATCCTGCCCGGCACCACCGTGCGGATCGGCGTCTCACGCACCATGCGCTACGAGTCGCACCGCAACCGCTGAGGAGCACCCCTCGCCTTCTTCGGTGGCACGGCCGTGGGCCGTGCCGCCGATACGCGTTCAGGGGGGATGTGGTCAGGAGCGGAAGGCGCTCCGAGCCCGGGGGCAGGATCGGCCGGGCAGGTGTCAGGGCTGCGGGATCGGGGCGCGCAGGGCGGAGACGGCCTCGGCCCAGTCGACAGGGTCGGGGTCCTGCTCGGCGCGAACCAGTAGATGAACGTCTTGGGGGGCGTTCGCCGTGTCTGCGGCGACGACCAGCGCGCCCTCGGGGACCGGGCCCGAGGTGGCCTCCACCCCGAGCTTGGCCAGTCGCTGGGCCAGCGCCGAGGCCCGGTTCCCTCCGGTGACGACGAGGGGACGCCCCCGCAGTGTCGCGAGGCCGAGCGCCACGTGGGCGGCGGCGTCGCCATCCGAGCCGTGGTGCACCGCCACCGCCACCGGCTCTGAGCCAGGCCCGGCCTGCTCGAACATGGACGGCGGCACGGGCATGGCCACGGTCACCACGCGGCAGGTGGCGCCGTCGCGCACATCGGCGTAGCCGGGGATGTCGGCGGGCAGCACCAGCAGGTCAGGATGGGCGCCGGAGACCAGCCCCGGCAGCTCGCCCGCCACGTCCGCGCTGAACCGGCTCACCACCCTGCTGTCCGAGCCGCGCTCGCGGGCCGTGGTGGCCAGTGTCTCCAGCTCGTGAAGGGTCTCGGCCAGCTCGGCCAGCTCCGAGGAGAGGCCGCTGCCGACCTCCAGGCGTCCCGAGGGGTAGGGACGCAGGTGGCCCAGGACCATCTCGGATGGGGTCGACGGGGACGTCGAGAGTGCCAGGGCGGTGGCCAGGCCGACGAGCGGGGCCTGCTCGGCGGGGGGATCGGGTACGACCACCAGCACCCGGTGGGCGGCGGTCACCCCCAGGGCGGCGCGCTCGGCGTCGGCGATGTCGCGGGCCACCCGCCTGTCAGGGTAGAGCCTGCGCACCAGCGGACCGGTCATCGCGGTCGTGACGAGGGCCATGACCACCATCAGCGAGTACAGCTCGTCGTCGAGCACGCCCTTCTGCAGGCCGACGGTGAGGATGACGATCTCGGTGAGTCCTCGCGTGTTGAGCAGGGCCGCGAGCGTCCAGGACTGCCGTCCGGGCAGTCGCTGCGTCCGGGCCGCGGCGTAGGAGCCGAGCAGCTTGCCGCCGATCGCGACGGCCAGGATCGCGGCGAGCGTGCCGAGACTGGACAGGTCGAGCTCGCGCAGGTTGACGTTGAGCCCCGCCACCACGAAGAACATCGGCAACAGCAGCAGCACGGCGAGCTGCTCCAGCCGTTCCAGGATCTCGTGGTTGAGCCGCTCGGCTCCCTCACGGGGCATCACCGCGCCGAACACGAACGCCCCGAAGATGAAGTGGACGTGCATCCACTCGGTGGCCCAGGCCGACCCGATCAGGCCGATGAGCACCAGCGAGAGCAGTCCGGGCGTGAGCCGCCCGGCCTTCTCGTACGCGGGCACCAGGCGGGCCAGCAGGGGCTTGACCACCAGGAACATCACCAGTGCGTACGGCAGGGCGAGCAGGACCTTCCACTGCCCTTCGGCCTCTCCCGCCCCGGCGATGCCCACGACCACCGCCAGAGCGGTCCAGGCGAGCACGTCGATGACGGCCGCGGAGGCGAGGGCGAGGCCGCCGAGCGTGATGCGCTGCATTCCCCGGTCGGTGAGGATCCTGGCCAGCACGGGGAACGCGGTGGCGGACATCGCCGCCCCCATGAACAGCACGAACGGCAGCGTCCTGTCGCGGCCCACGTGCTCGCCCGCGATGCTGAGCGCGAGCACGCACCCCAGGACGAAGGGCACCACGGTCGAGCCGAGCGCCACGGTCACCGCGATCCGGCCCTTGCCCCTGACCAGCTTCTGGTCCAGCTCCAGGCCGACGACGAACATGAACAGCACGAGGCCGACGTTGGCCAGCGCCTGCAGCGGGGGCCGCATCTCCGGCCCGAACAGCTGGTCACCGATGAGGGGGCCCAGCAGCGTGGGGCCCAGCAGGATGCCCGCCACGATCTCGCCGATGACCGGGGGTTGGCCGAGCTTTCTGGCCAGTGCTCCGAACAGCCGGGCCGCCGCCAGGACGATGACGAGGTCGAGCAGGAGCAGATCCATGTGCAGCACTTGCGAGCACGCTTTCCGTATGCAAAGAAAAGCCCCGAGAATGTCGAAGGCGACGTTACCGTGTGGGGGATGTCGCCGCGAACGTCGCGCAGGTATGGAGGGAGACCGTTGGTGGAAGGCATCGCCGATTACGAGTTCGTCCGGTCACTGGGGGCGGGCAACCACGGCGAGTTCTACTTGGCGAAGAGGCCGGAACGGTTGCCCGTCGAGGCGGACCTGGTCGCGGTGAAGGTGGTGGGCGGCACCGGGAGCGACGCGTTCCGCCGCGCCACGAGGGAGTTGAAGGCGTTCGCCGCGGTGCGTTCCCCGTACCTTGTTCGGCTCTACGACGCCGGCCAGCAGGGCGGGGTGTTCTACTACTCGATGGAATACCTGCCGGGTGGCTCGCTGGCGCGTCCCGCGGAGCGTCCCTCGCGTGAGCGGGTGCTGCGCGCGGTCGCCTGCGTGTCCCACGCGGCGCAGGCGCTGCACGAGGAGGGCATCGTTCACCGCGACATCCGTCCCGGCAACGTGCTGCTCACCGAGGACGGTGGCAAGCTCTCCGACCTCGGCCTGTCGCAGGTGCTGATGCCTGGTGCGACGGTGACCGGGATGGGGGACATCGGCTCGGTGGAGTTCACCGACCCCACGCTGTTGCAGGGGGAGACCCCCACCCCCGGGGGCGATGTGTGGTCGCTGGGCGCGACACTGCACTGGGCGGTGAGCGGCAACGGTCTTTACGGGGAGCTGCCCACCCACGACCCGCTGCTCACCCTGCGCAAGGTGTACAGCACGACGCCGTCGATCCACCCGAGCCTGGAACCGGAGCTGTCGGACCTGGTCCAGGCGTGTCTTGGCGACGCGGCCAAGCGGCCCACCGCCAGGGGAGTGGCCGACCGGCTCTACGCCCTGCTGGCCTGAGAGTCCCGCGGCCTTGGGAGGTCCCCGCCGGTCCGGGACGCTCCGCGGGTGCCGGCCCCTGAGGGTTCCGGGCCGGTGGCTGTCCGGCCGCCCGGCGCGTTCTCCGGCGAGCGCGGGGTGCCTCGTCCGAGGATCGGGCAGGACCGTGAGGCCGTGCGGGCCTACCCGCCGGTGGGACGGAGGCGGTCGAGCTCGGCGTCGAGCATCCGTTCCAGGCGCGCGGCGTCGAGCCTGTCGGGATAGAGCAGGTGGTGCGCGCTCAGTCCGTCGACGAGGGCGAGCAGCCGCTCGGTGACGTCGTCGAGGTCGTCGGCGGTGGTGATCTCTCCGTCGGCGGCCGCCGCGCCGAGCAGGCTGCGTACCAGGTAGCGCAGTTCCTCGGCCTCGGCGCGCTGCGTCTCCAGCATCGCCGGGCTGGTCAGGCTGCGGCTCCAGAAGCCGATCTCCAGCCCGCTCTCGCGGGCGCGCTCGTCGTCCAGCGGGAGATTGTCGAGGAGGAGTTCGCGTAGCGCGGCCAGGCCGGTGAGACCGGTCAGTTTGCCGCGCAGGCGTTCCACGATGCGTCGGTGCGAGGAGCGCAGCGCCGACAGCATGATGTCGTCCTTGTCGGTGAAGTAGTGGGTGAGCACGCCGTTGGAGTAACCGGCCTCCCTGGCGATGGCCCGGGTCGTGGCGGCCTCGATGCCCTCGCGCAGGATGACGCGGCGCGCGGCCTCCACGACCTCCTCGCGGCGCTCGCCGTGATTGACGATCTTCGGCACCTCGCTCCTCCCTGAACGGATTCGTTGACATTTTAGTCGGTCGCCCGTCTATTATCCGCTGAAGAACATGAGGAGGACTCGATATGACCGTCGTCACCCTCGGTGCGCACATCGTGGACGTGCTCGCCAGACCGGTGGAGTCGATCCCCGCCGGCCAGGACACCCACCTGCTGGAGCAGATCCGTGTCACCGCCGCGGGCGCCGCCGCCGCGACCGCCGTCGACCTGGCCGCGCTCGGCGTCCCGGTGGCCTCGGTGGGGGCGATCGGGGACGACGAGCTCGGCGACCTGCTCGTCATGATGATGGGGCGGCGCGGGGTCGACGTGACCGGGATCGTCCGCAGGCAGGGGGAGCAGACCGCCGCCTCGATCCTGCCGATCCGCCCCGACGGCGGGCGCCCGTCCTTCCACGTTCCCGGCGCGAACCTGGGGCTGTCCACCGCAGACGTCGCCCGTGAGACCGTCCTCGGCGCGCGGGTCGTGCACCTGGGCGGCATGGACGTCACCTGGGGCCTGTACGACCCCGCGTTCTTCGCGCTGCTGGACGAGGCGCGAGCGGCGGGCACGATCGTCACCATGGACCTGCTGTCCAACATGCCGGATCTCATGCAGGGGGTCCGCGTCTTCCTTCCTCACGTCGACTACCTCCTGCCCAACGAGGAGCAGGCACTGCTGATGAGCGGCGCCGGTGAGGCGGGGGATGTGGAGGAGGCCGCGAACGCACTACTGGCGCAGGGGGCCTCGGCCGTCCTGGTCACGCTCGGCGCGGACGGGAGCCTGATCGCCGACGCGAAGGGCGTCACCCGCGTTCCCGCCCTCGACGTCCCCGTGGTCGACACCACCGGCTGCGGCGACGCCTACTGTGCCGGGTTCGTCGCGGGTCTGGTCGACGGCCGTGACGTGGCCGGTGCCGCGCGGCTCGGCACCGCGCTGGCCGCCCGGGTCGCCGGGGGCCTGGGCTCGGACGCGGGTCTGGACGGTGCGAGGGAGCTACGGGACGAGAAGTGACCCCGTCGTTCACGCACCCCGGCCCTGACCGTACGGACGGCGGGGTTCGGCCGCGGAGCCGCCGAACCCATCCAGACATGACCAGAGACGAAAGGACGGCGCATGTCCATCGACGCCAAACTCAGGGAGCGGGCCGCCAAGGTCGTCCCCGGCGGCATGTACGGCCATCTCAACGCGGCCCTGCACGGTCCCGCCTACCCGCAGTTCTTCGTCGGGGGAGAAGGATGCCGCCAACGCGACGCCGACGGACGTGAGTACGTCGATCTCATGTGCTCGTGGGGACCCGTCGTGCTCGGTCACCGTCATCCCGCCGTCGAGGACGCCGTCGCCGCACAGCTCGCCGCGGGCGACTGCCTCAACGGTCCCGGTCCCGTCTACGTGGAGCTCGCCGAGCTGCTGGTGGAGACCGTCCCGCAGGCCGACTGGGTGATGTTCTCCAAGAACGGCACCGACGCCACCACCCAGGCACTGATGGTCGCCCGCGCCGCCACCGGCAGGACCAAGGTCCTCATGGCGCACGGCGCCTATCACGGGGCCGACCCGTGGTGCACGCCCAGCCCGGCGGGGACCACCCCCAACGAGCGTGCCGACCTGGTCGAGTTCACCTACAACGACCTCGCCAGTGTCGAGGCCGCCGCGGCCCAGGCGGAGGGCGACGTCGCCGCGATCATCGTGACGCCGTTCAAGCACGACTCGTTCGAGGACCAGGAACTCGTCGCCGCGGAGTTCGCCCGAGGGGTGCGGGCCCTGGCCGACCGGATCGGGGCCGCTCTGGTGATCGACGACGTGCGCGGGGGCTGGCGGATCGACCTGGGCGGTTCCTGGGAACCCCTGGGCGTGCGCCCCGATCTGTACGCCTTCAGCAAGGCCATGGCCAACGGCCACCCGATCGCCGCGGTCACCGGTGTGGACTCCCTGCGCGGGCCCGCCCAGACGCTCTACTCCACCGGCTCCTTCTGGTTCAACGCCGCCCCGATGGCCGCGGCCAAGGCCACGATCGAGACGTTGCGCGCCATCGACGGCATCGCCCTGATGGAGCGCGCGGGCACCCGCCTGCGCGAGGGCCTGGCCGCCCAGGCGGCCTCCCACGGCTTCACGGTCAACCAGACGGGGCCGGTGCAGATCCCGTGGCTCTCCTTCGAGGGCGACGCGACGCTGGACAAGGGCATGTTCTGGGCCGCGGCCTGCCTGGAGGAGGGGGTCTACCTCCACCCGTGGCACAACTGGTTCCTGTCCGCGGCCCACACCGACGCCGACATCGATCGGGCACTCCAGGGCACCGACGCCGCCTACGCCAAGCTCAGGGCGCGCTTCGGCGCCGACTGAGACCCGGCCGGGGCCTTCCCGAGGAGCCGGATGTTTGGGATCGCCCGCGACCTCCGGGGCGGTGCACGGTCGGTGCCGAGAGTCGCGGGCGTGGCGATCCGGCCCCGATCGACCCGCGGCGGACGATCACCGCGGGTCGATCGGGGCCGGCGCCGGGCGTCGTCCGGGCTAGCGCCGGACGTCGTCTCGCAGGCGAGACCACTGCAGGTCGTCCAGGCGTGTGCCGTCCGGGCCGGGCAGCATCCCGCGCAGCAGCGCCTCGCGGGTGAAGCCCGCGCGCTCCAGCACGCGGTGCGAGGCGACGTTGCCGGGAGAGGTGCCCGCGATGACCCTGGCCAGGGGGGTGTGCTCGAAGACCCAGCCGACCAGCAGGTTCACCGCCCTGGTGGCGAAGCCCCTGCCACGGAACTCCGGTCGCAGGCTGTAGCCCGTCATCGCCTGCCCCAGCGGGGGGATCACCCCGGTGAGCTGGATGTCCCCGGCGAACGCGCCCGTCGCGGCGTCCAGGATCGCGACCTCGGCGCCTCTGCCCGCCAGCCAGTTCGCGCCCGCGGTACGGCAGCGCTCCTCGACCTTCTCGAAGGTGGAGGGTTCGGAAGGGACGCTGTACCTCACGACGTCGGGAAGGTTCCGCAGCGCCAGGTAGTCGGCGGTGTCGGAGACGGTGAGCCGCCTGAGCCGTACCACCCCGTCGGTGAGCGATCCGCCGGGGAACTCCGGCAGCAGGGGCGGCACGCGCTCGCCGGAGTCGCCGCGCAGGCGCGCGAAGCCCACCAGGTCGTGCCGGGTGCCGTCACGCTGCTCCTCGGCCCCGCGCCGCACGCCCTCGTGGTGGAACCCCGCGGCGAGGGCGACCCGCTGGCTGGCCAGATTCTCCACGTTGGCGAGCAGTTCGACGCGCTCGACCCCGTGGCGGAACCCCCACGCGGTCAGCGCGGCGGTGGCGGCCGTGGCCACCCCGCGGCCCCGCGCCCACGGGGCGACCAGGTAGCCGATCTCGATGCCCCCGCGAGGACGGGCCATGAGGCCGATGTTGCCCAGCCACTCGCCCGTCGCCGCGTCCGCGATCGCGAACGGGGCACCTCCTGTCTGCCACTCCTGGTGGCACCGCTCCATGTACTGGAGTGCGTCGTCCCGGGTGTACGGCACGGGGACGAGAGGGAGGAAGCGGACGATCTCCGGGTCGGCGCAGGCCCGGGTGATCGCCTCGGCGTCGGCCGGGGCGAGCGGCCTCAGGACAACGGGGCCGGCCGGAATCACATCATGGGAAAACACCCCATAACAGCTACCAGGTGTCCTCTTATGACGGCGAATCAATTTGTGGACGACCTACGCCCCCTCCGCCCTGCCCGCTCCCTTCTCCGATCTCTCCCGTCTCGCCCTCCCGGCGCCTCGGGGTTCGCACCCGCCCTGCCCGGGGGCCGTGTTCCGGACCGTCCGAGGACACCGTCGCGCGCCGATAACCTTGCGGTCATGGGTTTTCGCAGGCATGGGCCGTTTCAGGCCGGGGATCAGGTTCAGCTCACCGACCCCAAGAACAAGCGTCACACGGTGACGTTGAAGGAAGACGGCGTGTTCCACACGCACAAGGGCGGGATCCCGCACAGTGAGCTGATCGGCCGGCCTGAGGGCTCGGTGGTGCGTTCGTCCGGCGGCACCCAGTATCTGGCCTTCAGGCACCTTCTTCAGGACTACACGCTGTCCATGCCGCGAGGCGCGGCGGTGATCTATCCCAAGGACTCGGCCCAGATCGTGGCCATGGCCGACATCTTCCCCGGTGCCCGGGTGGTGGAGGCGGGTGTCGGTTCCGGCGCGCTCACCTGTTTCCTGCTGCGCGCCATCGGCTCCGAGGGCACCCTCACCTCCTACGAGCGGCGTCAGGACTTCGCCGAGGTCGCCACCAAGAACGTGGAGAAGTTCTACGGCGGTCCGATGAAGCAGTGGCGCCTGGTGGTCGGCGACTTCGTCGAGGCTCTGGACGAGAGCGACGTCGACCGGATCATCCTGGACATGCTCGCCCCGTGGGAATGTGTGGACGCCGCGGCCCGGGCACTCACGCCCGGCGGCGTGATCTGCTGTTATGTCGCGACCACGACCCAGCTCTCACGTACGGTCGAAACTCTGCGGGAGCACGGGAGTTTCACGGAGCCCCATGCGTGGGAGACCCTGGTTCGTGACTGGCATGTCGAGGGACTGGCCGTGCGGCCCGACCACAGGATGGTCGGCCACACCGGGTTTCTGGTCACGGCCCGTCGCATGGCCGACGGGGTGACGCCACCACCTCGACGTAGACGTCCGGCGAAGGGGGCACATGGCGAGGAGTCCGCGACTTCCACGTCTTCCGCCACATGATGACGATTCGGCCACGACGGTCCATCTGAGCGTGACACGGGAGCAGACCTTCGTGTTCTTATACTTCTAGGACTAAAACCCCCAAAAGGGATTAATTACCACGCACTTAATGTAGTCATATGAACACCGCTCAGCCAGGTAAGGGACAGCCCTTAGATGGGTAGGGTTTTGAGTAGTCGGTCTCGACTGGGAAGGAGGTGACGCCGTGGCAGCTCGCGACGACGCTGAAGCTCGTGCCGCGCAGCGCGAACGGGAGGTCGCCGACCTCACAACACAGGTCTCCTTCCTGCAGGAGGAGATCACCGCGTTGCGTCGGAAGCTGACGGAGTCTCCCCGGCAGGCCAGGATTCTCGAAGAGCGTCTCCATGACGTGCAGGCGAACCTCGCGGCCGTAACCGGCCAGAACGAGCGTCTGGTGGCCACCCTCAAGGAGGCCAGAGACCAGATTGTCGCCCTGAAGGAGGAGGTAGACCGGCTGGCGCAACCGCCATCCGGGTTCGGTGTGTTCCTCGAAGCCAGAGAAGACGGCACGGTGGAGGTCTTCACCGGTGGCCGCAAACTCAGGGTGAACGTGAGCCCCGCAGTGGAGGTCGAGTCGCTGAAGCGTGGCCAGGAGGTCATGCTCAACGAGGCGCTCAACGTCGTCGAGGCCCTCGGCTTCGAGGATCTCGGTGAGATCGTGATGCTCAAGGAGCTCCTTGAGGACGGCCGGCGCGCGCTGGTGATCTCACACGCCGACGAGGAGCGGGTGGTGAAGCTCGCCGAGTCGCTGCTGGACCAGCCGATCCGGGCGGGTGACTCCCTGCTGCTCGAACCGCGCTCGGGCTACGTCTACGAGCGCATCCCCAAGTCCGAGGTCGAGGAGCTCGTCCTGGAGGAGGTGCCCGACATCTCCTACGAGGAGATCGGCGGGCTCATGCGGCAGATCGAGCAGATCCGGGACGCCATCGAGCTCCCGTACCTGCACGCCGACCTCTTCCGCGAGCACAAGCTCCGCCCGCCCAAGGGTGTCCTGCTCTACGGGCCGCCCGGCTGCGGTAAGACCCTCATCGCGAAGGCCGTCGCCAACTCCCTGGCCAAGCAGGTCGCGGAGAAGACCGGCCAGTCCGGCAAGAGCTTCTTCCTCAACATCAAGGGTCCCGAGCTTCTCAACAAGTACGTCGGCGAGACCGAGCGGCACATCCGCCTGGTCTTCCAGCGGGCTCGCGAGAAGGCCTCCGAGGGGACCCCGGTGATCGTGTTCTTCGACGAGATGGACTCGATCTTCCGGACCCGAGGCTCGGGCGTCTCCTCCGACGTCGAGAACACCATCGTTCCCCAGCTCCTGTCGGAGATCGACGGTGTCGAGGGTCTGGAGAACGTCATCGTGATCGGCGCCTCCAACCGCGAGGACATGATCGACCCGGCGATCCTGCGGCCGGGCCGCCTGGACGTCAAGATCAAGATCGAGCGGCCGGACGCCGAGGCGGCCAAGGACATCTTCTCCAAGTACCTCATCCCGGAGCTCCCGCTCCACGCCGAGGATCTCTCCGAACACGGCTCCAACCGCCAGGAGACGATCTCCGGCATGATCCAGCGGGTCGTCGAGCGGATGTACACCGAGAGCGAGGAGAACCGCTTCCTCGAGGTGACCTACGCCAACGGCGACAAGGAGGTCCTGTACTTCAAGGACTTCAACTCCGGCGCGATGATCCAGAACATCGTCGACCGGGGCAAGAAGATGGCGATCAAGCAGTTCCTGGAGACCGGCCAGAAGGGCCTGCGGATCCAGCATCTGCTGGCGGCCTGCGTGGACGAGTTCTCCGAGAACGAGGACCTGCCCAACACCACCAACCCCGACGACTGGGCCCGCATCTCCGGCAAGAAGGGCGAGCGGATCGTCTACATCCGCACCCTCGTGACGGGCAAGCAGGGCACGGAGGCCGGACGCTCCATCGACACGGTGGCCAACACCGGTCAGTACCTGTAACCACGTGTGACCGGCGGCGCGGTTCCCCTCGTGGGGCCGCGCCGCCGGCGTCGCCATGTCTGCCGCAACACACTCGACAGCCTGTGGCTTTTGTCGCGTTTAAACCTTTTTGTCCTCGGGAGGCCGGCTCTCCTTTCACAGCCGCCCCAGAAATGGCCGGAAATAGACAGCCGTCACGGGGAACCCGAATGATCGAGACGCCGTCCAAGTGGCGTGCGTGAACATTCCGGTCCGGCCGCCCGGTGAACGGCACGGGGTCTCGCGAGGCGCTTCGGGGAAACGGCCGCCTCGCCGAACTCGATCTCCTGCGCTTCCTCGCCGCCATCGCGGTGCTCGCCTTCCACTACTTCATCGCCTTCGCCTCGGTGTGGGGCGACCGCCCTGCCGAACTGTTCCCGGCGATCTCCACCGTCTCCGGGCTCGGCATCCTCGGCGTCGAGCTGTTCTTCATGATCAGCGGGTTCGTGATCCTGATGAGCATCTGGGGGCGGAGCCTGGGGGCGTTCGCCCTTTCCCGGCTGGTGCGGCTCTACCCCGCCTACTGGGTCAGCGTGGCCGTCACCGCCGCGGTGTACGGGCTGACCGCCGCCACGGCCCTGGACCCCAAGCTCAGCCTCGGCGAGTACGGGATCAACCTCACGATGCTCCAGCGGGCCCTCGGCGTCTACGACGCCAACGGTGTCTACTGGTCGCTCTGGGTGGAACTCCGCTTCTACGTACTGATCTCGATCCTGGTGATCTTCGGGGTGACGCTCAACCGCTGCCTGGTCTTCATGGGCGTCTGGCTGCTGGCGGCCGGGTTCTTCGCCGGGAGCGACGAGGCGTGGGTCGAGCTCGTGATCATGCCCAAGTACGCGGCGTACTTCGTCGGCGGCATGGCGTTCTTCCTGATGACGAGGTTCGGTCCCAGGCTCGTCCTGTGGTGCCTGGCCGGGATCAGCGGCGGCCTGGCCGTGAGCGCGGCGATCGACCGGGTGGCCGGGCGCGTCGAGAAGGTCGGCTACGCCGCGATGCCCGTGCCCGAGTGGGCCGTTGTCGCCACCGTGGTCGGTTTCTACGTGCTCATGGCCATGGTGGCGCTGGGATGGCTGGGATGGCTGCGCTGGCGCGGCCTGGTCGTCCTGGGCGCGCTCACCTACCCGCTCTACCTGTTCCACACCCCGGCCGCGGTCCTGATCGTCCCCGCGCTGCGGGACGTGCTGCCGCCCCCGCTGACCGCCCTGGTCACGGTGCTGGCCGCGACGGCGTTCTCCTATCTGGTGTACCGGGTGGCCGAGCGTCCGCTTCAGGAGTTCGTCAAATCCGTGCGGCGGAGAAGGGCCGCATCCCCGTCCTCGTCGCAGCTCCCCGCGCTCTCCTCGATCCCCCTCGCAACGGGCGAAAAGGCTTCGGTGCCATAACTGTCCGACCACCGGGCATAGTGAAGGGTCTAGGGTCGGGAATAGATACCACGGAGAGAAACAGTCCCTGACGAACAGAGGGTGCGCATGACGGTACGGCGGGTGATGGGCATCGAGACCGAATACGGCATCTCCGTGCCCGGACAGCCGGGGGCCAACGCGATGGTGACCTCCTCTCAGGTCGTGAACGCCTATCTGGCGGCCTCGGCCGCCAGGGCACGGCGCGCGCGATGGGACTTCGAGGAGGAGAACCCGTTGCGGGACGCACGGGGGTTCGACCTCGCGCGGGAGGTGGCGGACCAGAGCCAGCTGACCGACGAGGACCTCGGCCTGGCGAACGTGATTCTCACCAACGGGGCCCGGTTGTACGTGGACCATGCCCATCCCGAATACTCCACACCCGAGTGCACCAATCCTCGGGCGGCGGTGATCTGGGACAAGGCGGGCGAACGGGTGATGCACGACGCGGCGGTTCGCGCCTCGGCGATGCCGGCCAACGCCCCGATCCAGCTCTACAAGAACAACACCGACAACAAGGGCGCCTCCTACGGCTGCCATGAGAACTACCTCATGCGCCGGGCCACCTCGTTCGCCGACATCGTCAGGCACCTGACGCCGTTCTTCGTCTCCCGGCAGGTCGTCACCGGCGCGGGCAAGGTCGGCATCGGTCAGGACTCACGGGGCGAGGGCTTCCAGATCAGCCAGCGGGCCGACTTCTTCGAGGTCGAGGTGGGGCTGGAGACGACGCTCAAGCGGCCGATCATCAACACCCGGGACGAACCCCACGCCGACCCGGAGAAATACCGTCGCCTGCACGTCATCATCGGTGACGCCAACATGTCGGAGATCTCGACCTACCTGAAGCTGGGGTCCACCGCGCTCGTCCTGGCGATGATCGAGGACGGCTACTTCACCCGCGACCTCGCCGTGGACAACCCCGTCCAGGCCCTGCGCGCGGTCTCACACGACCCCACGCTCAAGTACGAGATCTCCATGCGCGACGGCCGCAAGCTGACGGCGGTACAGCTCCAGATGGAATACCTGGAGCTCGCGCGCAAGTATGCCGAGGAGCGCAGCGCCAACGGCCTGGACGAGCCCACCAAGGACATCCTGGAGCGCTGGGAGTCGGTCCTCACCCGTCTGGCGGAGGATCCGATGCAGCTGTCCGGCGAACTCGACTGGGTGGCCAAGCTGGAGCTTCTGGAGGGATACCGGACCCGTGACGGCCTTCCCTGGTCGCATCCGCGTCTGCAGCTCGTCGATCTCCAGTACTCCGACATCCGTCCCGACCGAGGACTCTACAACCGGCTGGTCGCCCGGGGCCGCATGCAGCGCCTGGTCACCGAGGAGGAGGTGCAGAGGGCCATCGAGGTGCCGCCCAACGACACCCGGGCCTACTTCCGAGGCCGCTGCCTGAGCCAGTACAGCGAGTCGGTGGCCGCGGCCTCCTGGGACTCGGTCATCTTCGACATCCCCGGCCGTGAGTCGCTGCAGCGCGTCCCCACCCTTGAGCCGCTGCGCGGCACCAAGGCCCACGTGGGCGAGCTGTTCGACCGCTGCCGTACCGCCGCTGAGCTGGTGACGGCGCTCACCGGCGAGCAGTGACGTCCTGAGCGGGGCCTGAGAAGGGCCTGAGAGGGGGAGGCGGCCCGGCCGGGCCGCCTCCCCCTCTTCGCGCCTACCGGATCCCGTCAAACCGGACACCTGGATTGACGGGGGACGGAGAATCGGGATACGTTCCGGGTGCTTTGTGGCGGTGCGAGGGAAATCCGGTGAAATTCCGGTGCGGTCGCGCCACTGTAATCCGGCCCGCGAGGGCCGGGAGCCAGGTCACACTCGACCGCCACCGACCTACGAAAAGGGACGCGTCAATCCCGGAGGAGGTGGCCGTGAGCCAGATCTCGGCACCGCACACCCAGCCCATCCCATGGCACTCGCTCACCCGCTGGCTGCTCGCCGTACCGGTGCTGCTGCTTCTCGCCTATCTGGTCACCTTCGACCAGGGGGCGATCTCCCAGGCGGGAAACTACCTGCACGAACTCATGCACGACGGGCGTCATCTGCTCGGCGTACCGTGCCACTGAGCCGCAGGTGATCTCCAAACTCATCGTCCGGGGCCTCGTCGCCGGACTGCTCGCAGGGCTGCTCGCGGCCGTCTTCGCCTACACCGTCGGCGAACCACGCATCGACCAGGCCATCGCGCTCGAGGAGGCGGCCGCGGCCGCCTCCGCGGCCGAACCACACGACGACACCGGGACCGCCGCCCACTCCCACGACGAGGAGGAGGCCCTCGTCAGCAGGGACGGGCAGCATTTCGGGCTCTTCCTCGCCCTCGGCCTGTACGGCCTGGCGATCGGGGGACTGTTCTCCCTCGTCTACGCGGCCGTACGCGGCCGGGCGGGACCTCGCTCGGAACCGGTGCTCGCGGTCACGCTCGCCGCCGCCGCGTTCACCTCCGTCGTCCTCATCCCTTTCATGAAATATCCCGCCAACCCACCGGCGGTCGGTGACCCGGAGACGATCGACCAGCGCACTGTGCTCTATTTGGTCGCCGTGGCCATCGGGATCCTCGCCGTCGCCGCAGGCACCGCCGCCCACCGCTACGCCTCGCGGAGTGAACCGTGGGTGCGCTGGCTGTCGGCGGGCGCCGCCTTCCTGGTCCCCGTCGTCGCGGCCTGGATCCTCCTGCCGGAGATCTCGGAGGTGCCCCAGGGCTTCCCCGCCGATCTCCTGTGGGACTTCCGGATCGCCTCGATAGGAACCCAGGCGGTCTTCTGGGCCGGTGTCGGCGCGCTCTTCGCCTTCGCCGCCCGCAGGCGCGGCCCGGTGTGACGACCCCCTCGGGGGTCACCCGCCTGCTCCTGGTCTGCCACGCCTCCACCTCGGCGACGGCGCGGGCCGCGTTCCCCGTCGACGAACCACTCGACGAACGCGGCCTGCGCCGGGCCGAGAGGATGGCGCGGGACTTCGGCCCCGGTCCCGCGGCCTGCCCGGCCGAGCTGCGCTGCGTCCAGACGGCGGCGGCGCTCGGCCTGCGGGCGGAGCACGACCCGCTGCTCGCCGACTGCGACCACGGCCGCTGGAGTGGCATGACGCTCGGCGAGGTCGAGGCCGCGGAGCCCGAGGCGCTCGCCTCCTGGCTCGGCGATCCGGGCGCGGCGCCGCACGGCGGGGAGTCGATCACCGCGCTCCTCGCCAGGGTTTCCGGCTGGCTCGCCGTCCGTACTCCCGGCAGGGCCGTCGCGATCACCCATCCGGCGGTCATCCGTGCCGCGGTCGTTCACGTCCTCGGCGCCCCCGCCCGCTCCTTCTGGCGCGTCGACGTCGCGCCGCTGGCCCGGGTGGCACTCACCGGGCGCGGCGGGCGCTGGCGGCTCAGCCACCTCCCCTGACGGCGCGACCACCCGACGACGTGAACGCGATGAACATCCCGACGATGCGAAGGAGATCCCAAGGTGCGCAACCCCCGCTATCCCTTCACCGCGATCGTGGGGCTGGAGGACCTGAAACTCGCGTTGATCCTCAACGCGGTCTCCCCTCGCGTCGGGGGAGTACTGGTCAGAGGGGAGAAGGGCACCGCCAAGTCCACGATCGTGCGGGCGCTGGCCGCTCTCCTGCCGCCTGTCGAGGTGGTGACCGGTTGCCGGTTCTCCTGCGACCCCGCCGCCCCCGACCCCGGCTGCCCCGACGGGCCACACGAGGCCCCCGCGGAACCGGCGGCCCGGTCCATCAGACCCGCCCGCCTGGTCGAGCTGCCCGTCGGCGCCTCCGAGGACCGCCTCGTCGGCTCCCTCGACATCGAGCGGGCCCTCACCGAGGGCGTGAAATCCTTCGAACCCGGTCTCCTCGCGGGCGCCCACCGGGGTGTCCTGTACGTCGACGAGGTCAACCTTCTCCACGACCACCTGGTGGACCTGCTGCTCGACGCCGCGGCCCTCGGCACCTGCTACGTCGAGCGCGAGGGGGTGTCGGTACGGCACGCCGCCCGGTTCCTGCTGGTCGGGACGATGAATCCCGAGGAGGGGGAGCTGCGCCCGCAACTGCTCGACCGCTTCGGGCTGACCGTTGAGGTAAGGGCCTCGCGGGAGGCGTCCCAGCGGGCGGAGGTGGTCCGGCGCCGCCTGGCCTTCGAGGCCGACCCCGCCGCGTTCGCCGCCGCCTGGTCGGACGAGGAACGGGCGCTGGCCACGCGCATCGCCGAGGCCCGAGCCGGGGTCGCCCAGGTCGTCCTGCCGGAGGCGGCGTTGCTCAAGATCGCCACCGTCTGCGCGGGCTTCGAGGTGGACGGGCTCCGGGCCGACCTGGTCACCGCCGGCGCGGCGATCGCGCACGCCGCCTGGCAGGGCCGCACCTCCGTCACCGCCGACGACGTCCGGGAGGCGGCCAGGCTCGCGCTCCCGCACCGCCGTCGCCGTGACCCCTTCGACGCGCCCGGCCTGGACGAGTCCAGGCTCCAGGATCTCCTGGACAGGATCCCCGACGACCCCGGCCCCGATCCTGACGGCCCCCAGGGGCCGGACGACCCCGGCGGCCTCGATCCCGGCAGAGGCGAGGGAGGCCCGGAACCCGTATCCGGTGGCTCCGAGGCCGGGGACGCCACCTCGGACGACCCGGGCGGCTCTGGAGGGCACGACGGCGGGGACGCCCCCCCGCACGGGGCCGCCGACGCCCGGGACACCCCCGGCGCCGAGGCGTGGGAGGCTCAGGCCGCGAAACCCCGGGAACCGTCGGAGGCGACCGGGGGAGCACCGGCCCGCGAGCAGATCGTCGACGCCGAGCCCGGGAGCGGGAACAGGCTGTTCACCGTCCCGGGCGTCGGCGCCGGAGCTCCCGGGCGCCGGTCACGCGCCAGGACACCCCTGGGCCGTACCACGGGCGCCAGGGTCCCCGAGGGCCGCACCGGCTCCCTCCACCTGCGGGCCACCATCGGCGCCGCCGCCCCGTACCAGGTCGCGCGGGGCAGGAACGGGCCAGGACTGCTGCTGCGCCGAGGCGATCTCAGGGAGGCGGTCCGCGAGGGCCGCGAGGGCAACCTGGTGCTGTTCGTCGTGGACGCGAGCGGTTCGATGGCCGCCAGGCAGCGCATGCGCGCGGTCAAGACAGCGGTGCTCGGCCTGCTCCTCGACGCCTACCAGCGCCGCGACAAGGTCGGGCTCGTCACCTTCCGCGGCGCCCGCGCCGACCTGGTCCTGCCGCCCACCTCCTCCGTCGAGGCCGGCGCGGCCCGGCTGCGCGAGCTTCCCACCGGAGGCCGGACCCCGCTGGCCGCCGGTCTGCTGCGGGCCGCCGAGGTGCTCAGGGTCGAACGCCTGCGCGACCCGTCCAGACGCCCGCTGGTGGTCCTGGTCACCGACGGGCGGACCACCTCGGGAACCGCCGAGGAGTCCCAGCGCGCGGCGGGACTGCTGGCCGGGGTGGCGGGCGTGGTGGTCGACTGCGAGGGCGGGCCCGTACGCCTCGGCCTCGCCGCCTCCCTGGCGGCGAGGATGGGCGCGGAGACCGTACGCCTCGACGAACTCACCGACCTGGCCGGGATGGTCCGGGAGAGGCGCGGCGCCGCGTGACCGCGAAGGTCCGAGGCCGGTGAGTACGGCGAGAAGGCCGTACCAGATGACGGTGCCGGATGACAGTGACACGACAGTGAGGGGAGGGCGACGATGCCGCAGGGCAGACCCGTCAGCGTGCCCGAGGACGGCCTGACCACCAGACAGCGCCGCACCCGGCCGCTGCTGATCGTCCACACGGGACCGGGCAAGGGCAAGTCCACCGCGGCCTTCGGTCTGGCCCTGCGCGCCTGGAACCAGGGCTGGCCGATCGGGGTCTTCCAGTTCGTCAAGTCCGCCAAGTGGCGCATCGGAGAGGAGCGGGCGCTGCGGGTGCTCGGCGACTCCGGTGAGGGCGGGCCGGTCTCCTGGCACAAGATGGGCGAGGGCTGGTCCTGGATCCAGCGTCCCGGCAGCGAGGAGGACCACGCCGCCGACGCCCGCGAGGGCTGGGAGCAGATCAGACGCGACCTCGCCGCCGAGACGTTCCGCCTGTACGTGCTGGATGAGTTCACGTACCCGATGAAGTGGGGCTGGATCGACGTCGAGGAGGTGGTCGAGACCCTGCGCGGACGGCCAGGAAACCAGCACGTCGTCGTCACCGGCCGCGACGCCGACCCCCGGCTGCTCGCCGCCGCCGACCTCGTCACGGAGATGGGTAAGATCAAACACCCCATGGACGCGGGGCAGAAGGGGCAGAAGGGCATCGAATGGTAGCCCGGATCGTGATCGCGGCCCCCGCCTCAGGAGCGGGTAAGACGACCGTGGCGACCGGCCTGATGGCGGCCCTCGCCCGCCGGGGCATGGCGGTGTCCCCGCACAAGGTGGGGCCCGACTACATCGACCCCGGCTACCACGCCATGGCCACCGGCCGCCCCGGACGCAACCTCGACCCGTTCCTGACGGGGGAGGACCTCGTCGCCCCCCTCTTCCTGCACGGCGCGGCCGGGGCGGACATCGCGGTCGTCGAGGGCGTGATGGGCCTGTACGACGGCGCGGGCTCCACCGAGTTCGCCTCCACCGCGCACGTCGCCAGGCTGCTCGGGGCCCCGGTGGTCCTGGTCGTGGACGCCGCCAGGCAGAGCCGCTCCGTCGCGGCGCTGGTGCACGGGTTCGCCTCCTACGACACCCGGATCAGGCTCGGCGGAGTGATCCTCAACCGGGTCGGCTCCGAGCGGCACGAGGCCGTCTGCCGCGAGGCGCTCGCCGAGAGCGGCGTCCCGGTGCTCGGGGCGATCCGTCGCAGCGACGCCGTCACCGCCCCCTCCAGGCACCTGGGCCTGGTTCCCGTCGCCGAGCGCCGACCCCAGGCCGCCGGTGCCCTGGACGCCGTCGCGGACCTGGTCGCCGCCTCCTGCGACCTGGAGGAACTCCTGCGACTCGCCCGCAGCGCGCCGCCGCTGCCCGCCGTCCCGTGGACTCCCGGACCGCCCGCCGCTCCCGTCACGAGGATCGCGGTCGCCGGAGGGCGGGCCTTCACCTTCGGCTACACCGAGCAGGCCGAGCTGCTGGCGGCGGCGGGAGCCGAGATCGTCCCCTTCGACCCGCTCGTCGACGAGGCCCTCCCGGAGGGGACTCGCGGGATCGTGATCGGAGGCGGTTTCCCCGAGGTCCACGCGGCCGAGCTGTCGGCCAACGAGCCGCTGCGCGATCAGGTCGCCGCGTTCGAGGGGCCGATCTCGGCCGAGTGCGCGGGCCTGCTGTATCTCTCCAGGAGGCTGGACGGCAGGCCGATGTGCGGGCTCCTCGACGTCGAGGCCAGGATGACCGGGACCCTCACCCTCGGCTACCGCGACGCGGTGGCCGTCCGCGACTCGCCGCTCACCAGGGACGGCGAGCGCTACCGGGGCCACGAGTTCCACCGCACCGCGGTCGAGCCCGTCCCCGACCGGCCGCTGTTCCGCTGGCGCGGTGGCGCCGACGGGTTCGCCGACGACCGGATCACCGCCTCCTACCTGCACCTGCACTGGGCCGGCAGCCCCCATCTGGCCTCCAGGTTCGTCGAGGCCTGCCGCCGGGTCCCGGCCGTCTGACAACCCCCCGCGGTTCGAGCCGGTTCGTGAGCCGGAAATCCCGGCATCCTGCCTTTCCGTTGCCTCCACCGGCCTTTATCCGCGGCCTTGTGTCCATTTATTCGAGAAGCGTGCTCCGCCGGACGGCCCGGTTTCGCGAAACCCGGGATCGCCCGGCGGAAGAGGAGACGAAGGACGCTTTTCCCCGTTTTGAACATCCGGTGAAACGCCGCGAGATCCTAGGCGAAGGCGTCCGGTGGCAGCCTGGCCGCGGGCAGCCGTGGCGGGGCCAGCGCCACCCCCTCCGTGTGGAGGATCGCCGACAGCATGCGGCCGGCCTGCCCCATGCTGATGCGGGCAGCCGGGTCGCGCCGGAGCAGCCCTTCCAGGACGGGCCACAGCACGCCGGCCGGCGTCGCCGGATCCTCGTACCCGCCGCCCACGGGAAGGCGCTGCGCCGGTGTGCGGGAGGTGGGGCGCGGAGGGCGGCCCTCCACCGCGAAGTACAGGCTCGCACCGAGCGACCACAGGTCGCTCGCCGGGGTCGGTGGACTGCCCCGCAGCCGCTCCGGCGCGACGAAGGAGGGGACATGGAGGAACGGTACGGTCGTGGAGTCGCCCGGATCGCCGTGCAGCGCCGCGACGCCGAAGTCGGCCAGCACCACCCGGTCGCCGGTGAGCAGGATGTTGCGCGGATTGATGTCCCGATGCAGGACACCCGCCCCGTGCGCGTGGCGCAGCCCGCCCAGCAACTGGAAGCCGATCCACGCCGCCCAGTGGATCGGCAGGCGGTCCAGGTGCCGCACGGTCTCCTTGAGTGTGAGGGCCTCCAGCAACTCCATGACGATCCAGAGCCGCCCGTCCTCCTCGAGCAGGTCGTGCACGGAGATCACCGCCGGGTGGTTCAGCCTCCCGGCCGAGCGCGCCTCGCGCAGGGCCCACCGCCGTGCGTCGTGCATGTCCATCCCGTCCTCGGTGAACCGAGGCTGGATCTCCTTGATCGCCACATTCCGCCTGAGCAGGGAGTCGTGGGCCCGCCACACCGTGCCCACACCGTCCCGCCCGATCGGCGAGGCCAGGTGATAGCGATCACCCAGTAAGCGTGCCTTCCTCGCACCTGTCCCCATGAATCACCTGCTGCACATAGAAGCCGGGCACCTCAGCTGATTCATATTTTCATCTGGAACGATGCACCGGGTGATTACCTAGGGTGATTCTCTGTAACGATTTAGGCGCGTGGGCTTGATGTCGTCTTATTTCACGTCCGTAAAGCCCGTTTGCGGATTCCGGAAAACCGTTCCCGAGGGTGGTGAAAGCGTTTCGGAAACGTTCGTGAACGGCCTCAGGCCGCACTGAAGCAGCGCACGTCCTCAAGCATCTTCGAGGTCCGCTCGGCGCTCAGCCGCGCTCGCGGATCCTTGCGCAGCAGCCCTCGCAGCACCGGCTCCAGGGCGCCCGCCCGCTTCGGCGCGCGCGGCGGTTCGCGCAGGGCCGCGACCAGCGCCGCCATCGAGTTCACCGTGCGGAACGGGGTCCTGCCCTCCACCGCCATGTACAGCGTCGCGCCGAACGACCACATGTCCGCCTCGCGGGTGCCGCCCCTGCCCTGCAACGCCTCCGGCGCGATGAAGGCCGGGGTGCCCCGGGTCGAGGTCGTCGCGGCCCCTTCCGGCGCGGCGAAGCCGAAGTCGGCCAGCACCACGCGATCACCGGTCAGCATGATGTTGGCGGGTTTGATGTCGCGGTGGATCACCCCGCCGTCGTGCGCGTGCCGCAACGCCTCCAGCAGGCGGCACCCCATCGCCGCCACAAGATCCACCGGGAGCGGGCCCGCCTGCACGAGCGTGTCGTGCAGCGTCAGCGCCTCCAGGAACTCCATGACGATCCAGAGCCGCTCGGACTCCTCGGTGAGGTTGTGCACCGTCACGATGCCCCGGTGGCTCAGCCGCGCCGCCATGCGAGCCTCCCTGACCACTCGCCGCCGCTGCTCGGCCGCGGCGGGCCCGGGTGGCAGAAGTATCTCCTTGAGGGCCACCTCTCGCTCCAGAAGCAGGTCGTATGCACGCCAGACGACGCCGGTCGCCCCCTGTCCGACGCGTGAGACGAGCTTGTACCTGCGCGCGATGATGGTGCTCACCCCCCAATGATCGCAGTTTTCGGTCGCGAAGACCTACCTGGAACGTTCCCGATCTCCCTCGGGCGGCGAATTCGCCTGGATCCGGTGAGTGATGATGCTCACACGAACCGATGTGGGGCCGCAGGGCGCTCGTGCGCGGACGCGGAGGCGCCGGCGGAGATCGAGGCGCCGCCGGGAGCGTCGCTGCGGGGTTCGTGGGGATTCGTGGAGGTTCAGAGGAGACCGATCCCCAGCATCAGCGTGCCCGCTCCCAGTGCCACCCCGCCTGCCGGGACCAGCCAGATCAGGCGGTTCGGTTTCGTGTCGGAGGGGCGTACGACGGACAGGAAGAAGCCCAGGGGCATCAGGATCGGCGCCGCCACGATCAGGATCCGCGTCAGGTCCTTCAGGCCGCCGGGCAGATCCGCGTGGTCGATGTAGAGCAGGGCGACGAGCGCGAGGAGCACCAGGACGCCCGCGTGTGCGTGGCCTGCCCGCCACAGGCCACGCCGCACCGGGTTGTCCAGGTAGCCGGGGGTGCCGCGCATGATGTGCGCGAGCAGGGAGACCCCGCCGAAGGCCACGGCGGGCACGGTGATGAGGAGTGTTCCGGCTGTGCTCAGCGACGACGGTGACATGGGGCCCCCTTCTTTGGATAGTGATGCTATCCGATTATTGGATAGAGATGCTATCCAGTCAAGGTGGGCGGATTTCACCTCGGGTTCCGGGGGAGGTCCCCTGACGGAGGGGAGTTCGGCGCGGCCCGTACGGGCTCCCGCAAAGATCACGGGATGATCCGCGCGCAATGTCGCCCGGTTCGGGGAAGATATGAATCAGATCCGTCCCCCAGGTGGAGGTGCCACACATGGCAAGCAAGGACACCGGCGGCCAGAAGCAGACCGGCCGGACCGACAAGGAGGTCGAGGAGACCGCCCCGGCGGAGACCTCCGACGTTCAGGAGCGTCACGAGAAGCTCTCCGACGACGTCGACGCGATCCTCGACGAGATCGACGAGGTGCTGGAGGAGAACGCAGAGGAGTTCGTGAGGAGTTACGTGCAGAAGGGCGGACAGTAGGTTCGTCCGTCGGAGTCAAAGGTCAGAGGTGAGGACGGATCCGGCGGGGAGCCGGGGGACCCGTTCTGACCGCGGGCCCGGCTCGGCTCCCGCCGGGCCCGGCTGGCGGGTGACGTGCGGCCGCACCCCGCCGGGAGCGCCCTGGTGGGTGCTCCGCCTCCGATCGCCGCGAACACGCTGAGCCGACCAGGGGAGACCCCTCCGGGAATGTTCCCGGAGGGAATCGAGAGCCGTCCCACGGCCACCGCCCCGCCTCCCACGCGGGCCGGGCGGGCCTTCGCCATCTTCGCGACCCCGTCGTGTTCGCCGTGCCCCGAGGGGGATCGGCACGAGATCCGGTGACCGGAGCCGATCATCCGTAAAGATTCAAAAGCCCGGCGGAGTGTGGTTCGCGCTGAGCTGATCCAGGGAAGTGCAAGCAGCACGGCAAGATGAGTAAGGTCGGGCCTTAAAGGACCGCACCTTTGGAGGGAGTCGCGTGGGATCTCACAGGGACCTGCCCGCCGGCATGGTGAATCACATCTTTACCGACACCGGGAGCTCCTCGTTCACCGAGTTCGTCAGGTCCCATTCGCCGGACTTGCTGCCTGGCCGTAACGAGGTCCTGGGGACCTCGGTGGGCGATCACATCCCGCACGCCACCACGATCGTCGCGGCGATGTGCGCCGGTGGCGTGGTGATCGCGGGAGACCGCCGGGCGACCTCCGGCAACATCATCTCCCAGCGTGACATGGAGAAGGTGTTCCGCACCGACGACCACTCGGGCCTGGGCATCGCGGGGACGGCGAGCACGGGCATCGAGATGGCCCGCCTCTACCGGGTGGAGCTCGAACACTACGAGAAGCGCGAGGGCCGCACGCTCTCGGTGACGGGCAAGGCCAACCGGCTCGCCACGATGATCCGCGGCAACCTGCCGATGGCGATGCAGGGGCTCGTGGTCGTCCCGCTCTTCGCCGCCTACGACCCCGATGTCGACGGTGGCCGCATCTTCAGCTACGACGTGGGCGGCGGTCCCTACGAACAGCACCACTACCACTCGATCGGATCCGGTTCGATCTTCGCGCGAGGTGCTCTGAAGAAGCTCTACCGCGAGGGTGCCTCCCCCGAGGAGACCGTGCTGACGCTGATCCACGCACTCTACGACGCGGCCGACGACGACTCGGCGACCGGCGGCCCCGACATCACCCGCAAGATCTGGCCCGTCGTCGCGGTGATCACCGCCGACGGATACCGCCGGCTTCCCGACGAGGAGGTCGGAGAGCTCGTCCGGGTCGTGGTCGAGTCCCGGGCCGACCACCCCGACGGCCCCACCGCCCCGCTGCGCTAACACGAGAGGATCACCCCAGGTGTCCATGCCTTTTGGATATGTCTCGCCCGAGCAGCAGATGCGGGACAAGGCGGATTACGCGCGCAAGGGGATCGCGCGGGGCCGTAGCGTCGTCGTCCTGCAGTACGAGGACGGCATCCTGTTCGTCGCTCCCAACCCGTCCCGCGCCCTGCACAAGATCAGCGAGATCTACGACAAGATCGGGTTCGCCGCGGTCGGCCGCTACAACGAGTTCGAGGCCCTGCGCCTCGGCGGCATCCGATACGCCGACATCAACGGCTACACCTACGCCCGCGACGACGTCACCGCCCGTGGCCTGGCCAACCTCTACGCGCAGAACCTCGGCCAGATCTTCACCGAGTCGCTGAAGCCGTTCGAGGTGGAGATCGTGGTCGCCGAGGTCGGTGACTCCTCCGACGAGGACCACATCTACCGGCTGACCTTCGACGGCTCGGTCTTCGACGAGGCGGGGCTGGTGGCCATGGGCGGCCAGGCCGAGACGGTGGCGGCCCGTCTCAAGGAGCGCTACCGCGACGGCCTGTCGCTGACCGAGGCGCTGGAGGCGGCGCTGTTCGCGCTGACCGAGCCGGGAGGCGAGCGCTTCCCCGCGAACCAGCTGGAGGTGGCGGTGCTCGACCGCAACCGCCCGCACCGCAAGTTCCTGCGGCTCAACGGCCCCAGGCTGGAGCGGCTGCTGGCCCAAGGTGCCCCCGTGGCCGGGGGCGAGAAGACGGCAGGGGGCGAGAACCCCCTCTCCGCCCCCGAGACGCCGGGCGCCCCGCCGACCGCGCCCGACGGCGACATCGACACCGGATCCAGCGGCTGACCGCGTCCGCGGGCGACGCCGGTGCCGCGCCGGGTGGTCTGACCGCACGGCGTGGGGGTGCCGTCCTCTGCAGGACGGCACCCCCACGCCGGAAGGCAGGTCTTCTCCTGCGGGACGCCTGAGAACGGTGGCAGCACGGTCCCCCGCGCCGGACGGGCCGGTCAGCGGCACGCCGTGGTCCGTGTCGCGAAAAAGCCCGACGCGGGCAGTGGCGCTCCGGCACCGGACGACACCTCACGACACCCCGCGACACCCGTTCCGCCTCGCCGGGAACACCGCTCCCGGCGAGGCGGGAACGGGTGTCGCTGCGGTGTGTCCTGGATCACATCGTCTCCGGACAACCGGCCCCGCTCCACGCTGGTCACACTCCGTGTGAACAACACCTCCCGGATCCGGACCGGATCCGCCCCTCGTATGACCGCCCTCGCGGCTCCTCGACGGCCCGGTGTGGCGCTGGCCCTGCTCGCGGCCGTGGCGCTGGCGTCAGGCTGCGCCGCGGAGTCCTCCTCCGCACCCCCGCCGGTCACGTCCTCCTCCGCGCCCGCTCCCTCGACGGGCGCGCCGACCCCCACCCCGGGCTCCGCCGCGGCCGTCCCCGAGCTCTTCGGTACCGAGTTCCAGGCGGCTCCGGAACACGACTGGAGCAAGGGGCGTCCGCCGCCCTTCGAGGGCGTCCTGAGGGGCTGGCTCACCGACGTGGACGACAACGGGGTGGCCGAGTACCGGCCGATCCGCTTCGTCCAGCGCGGTGGCGAGGACGGTCACTTCGACGGCCCCGAGGAAGGCGACGTGGTCCGCTACCTGGCGCCCATCGCCGAGGACGTGCTGTTTCTCGCCGACAGCGGCTGCGACAACACGACGCAGACCTACGACAAGGCCACCAATCTCGGCACCGAGAGCTGCACCCGTCAGACGTTGATCGACAACGTCAGGGAGGCCGCCTCGCTGACCGGGGTCGAGGGCCTCCACCGGCCGGCCCTGATCACCACGGAGAACGGCAGGATCACCAAGGTTGTCGAGATCTTCTGGCAGGGCGGAGGCTGATCGAGGCCGTCGATCCCGGCGCCTTCGCGCCACTCGCGCCCAGCGGGAACCGGGCGCGGGGCGCGTCCGCGCTTAGGCGCTCACAGCCTGGGGCATAAGCCGTACGACCGAAAACCCCATGATCCCTCCCACGAGAGGGGTTCGGCGAATAGTGTGAGGCAATGGATCGTCGCATCTTCGGGCTTGAGAACGAGTACGGCGTCACCTGCACGTTCAGGGGGCAGCGGCGGCTGTCACCCGACGAGGTAGCGCGTTATCTATTCCGCCGCGTCGTCTCCTGGGGCCGATCGAGCAACGTCTTCCTCCGCAACGGGGCGCGCCTGTATCTGGACGTGGGGAGCCACCCCGAGTACGCCACCCCCGAGTGTGACAACGTCGTGGAGCTCGTCACCCACGACAAGGCGGGCGAGCGCATTCTGGAGGGCCTCCTCGTCGACGCGGAGAAACGCCTCCGTGAGGAGGGGATCGCCGGCGACATCTACCTGTTCAAGAACAACACCGACTCCGCGGGCAACTCCTACGGCTGCCACGAGAACTATCTGGTCGGCCGGCACGGCGAGTTCGGCCGCCTGGCGGACGTGCTGATCCCGTTCCTGGTCACCCGGCAGATCATCTGCGGGGCGGGCAAGGTGCTGCAGACCCCGCGTGGAGCGGTCTACTGCGTCTCCCAGCGGGCCGAGCACATCTGGGAGGGCGTCTCCAGCGCCACCACCCGGTCGCGTCCGATCATCAACACCCGTGACGAGCCGCACGCCGACGCCGAGCGGTTCCGCCGCCTGCACGTCATCGTCGGCGACTCGAACATGAGCGAGACGACCATGCTGCTCAAGGTCGGCGCGACCGACCTGGTGCTCCGCATGATCGAGGCGGGCACCGTGATGCGCGACCTGTCCCTGGAGAACCCGATCCGGGCCATCAGGGAGGTCTCCCACGACATGACCGGGCGGCGGCGGGTGCGGCTGGCCAACGGCCGGGAGGCGTCCTCGCTGGAGATCCAGGAGGAATACCTCTCCAAGGCCCGTGACTTCGTCGACCGCCGCGGCGGCGACGAGGTCAGCCACCGGGTGCTGGAGCTGTGGGAGCGCACGCTCAACGCGGTCGAGACCGGCAGCCTCGACAAGGTCGCCCGCGAGATCGACTGGGTGACCAAGTACCAGCTGATCGAGCGCTACCGCCAGAAGTACGACCTGCCGCTGTCGAGCCCCAGGGTGGCTCAGCTCGACCTCGCCTACCACGACGTGCACCGCCGCCGTGGCCTGTTCTACCTGCTGCAGAAGCGCGGTGCGGTGGAGCGGGTGGCCTCCGACCTGAAGATCTTCGAGGCCAAGTCGGTGCCGCCGCAGACCACCCGGGCCCGGCTGCGCGGTGAGTTCATCCGCAAGGCGCAGGAGAAGCGCCGCGACTTCACCGTCGACTGGGTGCACCTGAAGCTCAACGATCAGGCGCAGCGCACCGTGCTGTGCAAGGACCCCTTCCGTAGCGTCGACGAGAGGGTGGACAAGCTCATCGCCGGGATGTGACGGTCATACTTCGGCAAGCTCGTTCCCGGCCTTACCTCCTCCGTACGCCGGGACGGGTAATGTGGCGCGAACCTGACGTCTGCTTGAGGGATACCTATGCGCCGCCGCAGCATGGCCGTACTGGCCGCAGTGCCTTTGATATTCGCCGCAGCATGCGGCTCCGACGGAGGCACGGCCACCGGCGCCTCCAGTTCCGCCAGCGCGGGGGAGGTCACCGAGCTGCAGGTGACCGGGCAGGCGGGCGCCAAGCCGACCGTCGCGTTCCCGCCGAAGGTCGTCGAGACCTCCTCCTACAAGGTGCTCACCCCCGGCACCACGGGGGAGGCCGCCAAGCCCGGCGCCAGCGTCATCGCCAACTTCACCGTCTTCACCTGGGACGGCAAGGAGAACAAGCTCGCCGGCTCGACCTACGACGAGGGCGGGCCGCAGGTCATCACGCTCAACGAGCAGGTCCCGGAGATCCTCCGCAAGGGCTTCGCCGAGACCAAGGGCGGCGGCAGGTTCATGTCGGTCGTCGCCAAGGACGCGCTGCCCGCCGAGCAGCAGGCGCAGGCCCCTCCCGGCCAGTCGCAGGTCTTCGTGGTCGACGTCGTGGGCGTCCCCCAGGAGAAGGCCGCCAAGGGCACCGCGACCGACCCCGGTCTCGACGGTGTCACGGTGGAGAACCCGGCCGGCGACGCCGCGCCGAAGCTCACCACCAAGACCAAGAAGAAGGCTCCCAAGGAGCTCGTCGCCAAGACCGTGATCCAGGGCACGGGCCCCGAGGTCAAGTCCGGCCAGTCGATCCTGGTCCAGTACGCCGGGAAGATCTGGGGATCGGACGCCGAGTTCGACAGCAGCTGGTCCCGCGGCGCCCAGCCGATCATGTTCCAGATCGGCACCGGCAAGGTCATCAAGGGCTGGGACCAGGGTCTGGTCGGTGTCCCGGTCGGCAGCCGGGTGCTGCTGAGCATCCCGCCGGACCTCGGTTACGGCAAGGAGGGCTCCGGCGAGAAGATCAAGGGCACCGACACCCTGGTCTTCCTGGTCGACGTGCTGGGCGCCTACTGAGCCCGCTGACCGACTGATCTGACATTCCGCCGGTGCGACCCGCCCCGTCTCGGAGCCCGGCCGTACGCGTACGGCCGGGCTCCGTGCTTTTCCGGTTCAGGGCTCAGCCGAGGCCGGGTCATCCGCGTCGTCCGTCCGGTCTCGTGTCGCCTGGGTCGTTTACCGAAAACATGCAGCGCGGAAGCGCGGAATAATGTCGAACGGTTGCGACTCGAATGCATTGAGTAATATTCTCGCCGCGTGTTGGTGACGGAGATGTTGAAACTCGCTCCGAGTGTGGAGCAGGGCTGCGCCCTGCTGGCGACGATGCGCGCGTGCAACGCCGCCGCCAACCGCGCCGCCGAGGTGGCGTTCGAACACCGCAGCGCTAACAAGATCGCCTTGCAGAAGCTGGTATACGTCGGCCTGCGGCACGAGTTCGGCCTGTCGGCGCAGATGGCCATCCGTTCCATTGCCAAGGCATGTGAGGCATACAAGCGGGACAAGGACATTCAGCCGGTCTTCCGGGAGTTGGGTGCGGTCGCCTACGACCAGCGCCTCCTGTCGTGGAAGGGGCGCGACGCGGTCAGCATCCTCACCCTGTCGGGCAGGATCATCGTCCCCGTGCTCTACCAGGGGCGCTGGCCGGCCACCAATGGCGCTGTCATACGCGGCCAGGTCGACCTCGTCTATCGCGACGGCGCGTTCTACCTTGCCGCCGTGATCGACGTCCCTGAACCGGCGCGGGGCGACGAGCCTGACAAATGGCTGGGCGTGGATCTGGGCATCGTCAACCTGGCCACCGACTCCACCGGTCAGGCCCACACAGGTAAGGGCGTACGCGCCTTACGGCGACGCAACGCCCGCCTGCGGGCACGTCTGCAGACCAAGGACCAAGTCCGCCAAGCGGCTCCTGAAGAAGCGCCGCCGCGCCGAGTCCCGCTTCACCCGCAACGTCAACCATGTGATCAGCAAGCAGTTGGTCGGCAAAGCCAAAGGCACCCGCTCCGGCATCGCCCTCGAAGACCTCGAAGGTATTCGGGATCGGGTAACGGTTCGTAAGGCTCAGCGTGCCGACCTGCACTCGTGGGGCTTTCACCAGCTCCGCACGTTCATCACCTACAAGGCCGCCCTCGCGGGCGTGCCCATGCGTCTGGTGGACCCCCGTAACACCTCCCGCACCTGCCATCGGTGCGGGCACTGCGACAAGCGCAACCGTCCCAACCGGGATGACTTCAAGTGCCTCGGCTGCGGGTTCGCCGGCCCCGCCGACCACAATGCTGCGATCAACATCGGTCGCAGGGCAGTGAGTCACGCTGCCGACGACGCGGCCTGACCCGTGCACCCCATGCACGGCGAGGAGCTGCAAGCTCGGCCCTTCACTTCAGCGCCGAGAAGCTGACCTTCAAGGACTTCTACGACAGCAGCGAGGCCGCGTGGCGCCCGGCGGCGGCCGAGGCGAGGAAGTAGGCGAGGTCCTCGTCCAGACCCCGGCCCATCGTGGACAGGCGCACCGGAGATGCCTGGAGCGCCTCGTACAGACCGTCCACCGGCACCTCGACCAGCTCGTGGCGGGCGGCGAGCGGGCGTGACTGCTCGGCCACCCGTCTGCCGAAGTCGCCGGGCAGCACGGGCACGGCGACATGGGCCGGGGCGAGCGCCACCCGGCCGTAGGCGGTGAGCGAGTGGTGCGAGACCCCGATGTGGCGCTCGCGCAGGTCGCCCTCGCTGACCCGCAGCGCCGCCACCGGGCGGCCTCCCAGGACGGCGGCGGCGTTGACCGCCTCGCCGGCCGAGACCCCGGAGAAACCCCAGCGGGTGCCGCTGCCCAGATTGCCCGGTCCCTGGGTGACGATCGCGACGTCGGCCTCCAGGACGTGCCTGGCCGCCAGCAGACCCGTGTGCGGGGTCACCGCCTCCACGTCGCCGCCGAACGCCTGGCCCACGGTGACGACCCCGCACAGCCAGCCGGTCTCCCGCAGCCGTGCGCACGACATGGAGAACCAGGCGGGCAGCGCGCCGCCGTCGAGCATCACGTAGGCGACCCTGAGGGGTCTGTCGCGCTCCGGGCCATCGTTTTCCGGAGTTTCGCCAGGCTCCGGGGGGTTTTGGCCGTACAGGCCGCAGAGGATCGCGGGCAGGGCCGAGTGCAGGTCGGCGACGATCACCGGCATGCCGTCCACGGAGTCCGCGTCGCGCAGGACCTCGTGGAAGGGCGAATCCTGCTCGTCCGCGCCGAGGACGGTGGCCTGCAACGGGGTGTAGCGTGCCTTCACCAGGTGTCCGGGGCCTTGAGGATCTTGTGGCAAACGGTCGGGGACAGCCACCACCATGGCGTAACCTCCCGTACCGAGACCCATCGCGAGCGCGGTCGTGTTGAGCAGCACCACGTCACCGGGCTCGGGACGTCCCACCAGGGCCGGGTAGGCGAGCGCACGCGCCTCACCGTCCTCGGTGGTCACGTCGAGTTCCACCGCCCCCGGCCATTCGCGCCGGATCCGTACGACCTCGCCCCTGCGCCATCTGATCACGGGGGAAGGGTAGCGTCACTCGAACAGGAAGGAGGCCGGATGTCGCGCCGGAAGACCGAGCGGCTGCTCAATCTCGTGATCTGCCTGCTGGCCACGCGGCGGCCGCTCAGTGCCGAGCACATCCGCCAGGCGGTGCCCGGTTACGACGCCGACAACGACGAGGCCTTCCAGCGGATGTTCGAGCGGGACAAGAACGAGCTGCGGGAGATAGGCATCCCGATCGAGGTCCACAAGGACCCGTGGGAGGAGGATCCCGGATACCGGATCGTCCGCTCGGCGTACGAGCTGCCGGAGATCACCCTGGAGCCCGACGAGGCCGCCGTGGTCGGCCTGGCGGCACAGGTGTGGCAGCGGGCCAGCCTGGCCGAGGCGGCCAGCGGGGCCCTGCTGAAGCTGCGCGCGGGAGGCGTGCAGACCGACGAGGCCCACGGGGTGCTCGGCGGCGCGCTGGAGCTGCGTGTCGACACCCAGGACCCGTCCTTTCCCGCGCTGTGGGAGGCCGTGCGCGACCGGCGCGCGGTCCGCTTCGCCTACCGGGCGGCGGCGAGCCAGAACGTACTGACCCGCACGGTGGAGCCGTGGGGCGTCGTCAGCCGCCGGGGCCGCTGGTACATGGTCGGCCACGACCGCGACCGGGAGGCGCCGAGGGTCTTCCGGCTCAGCCGCATCAGCGGGCCGGTCACCACCCTCGGCCGCCCGGGTTCGGTGGTGGTGCCCGAGGACGTCGACATCAAGTCCATGGTCGTCTACAGCGACGCCGCCGTGCGCGAGCGCACCGCCCTCATCCGGGTCAGGCGGGACACCTGCCAGGGGCTGCGCCAGGTGGCGAAGGCGGTGCGGCCCGCCGGCGAGGACTGGGACGAGCTGGACGTCGACTTCACCGACCCCGGCAGGCTGGCCGGATGGATCGTGGGTTTCGCCGCGGACGCGGAGGTCGTCGGCCCCCCGGACGCCCGTGACGCGGTCATCTGCCGCCTGAAGGGAGCTCTCGCGTGAGCACGGCCGACCGCCTGCCCAGGCTGCTCGCACTGGTGCCCTACCTGATGTCGCACCCCGGGGCCCAGGTGCCCGAGGTCGCGAAGATCTTCGGGCTGAGCGAGAAACAGCTCATCGACGACCTGCAGCTGGTGTGGATGTGCGGGCTGCCCGGCCACACCCCCGGCGACCTGATCGACGTGTCGTGGGACGGCGGGGAGATCGTCATCGACAACGCCGAGACCATCGCCCGCCCGCTGCGGCTGGGCGTGGACGAGGCCAGTGCCCTGCTGGTCGCCCTGCGCCTGCTCGCCGAGATGCCGGAGTTCGGCGAGCGCGACGCGCTGGCCCGGGTCATCGCCAAGTTCGAGCGGGCCTCGGGCGAGGGCGCCGCGGCGGTCAGCAGCCAGGTCGCGGTGGAGGTCGACGCCGCGCCCGACGCGCTGCCCGTCGTCAACGAGGCGCTGCGGCGCGGCAGACGGCTGTCGCTGCGCTACTACGTGCCGGGACGCGACGAGATCACCCCGCGTGAGGTCGATCCGATGCGCCTGGTCGTCGTGGACGGCCGCCCCTACCTGTCGGGCTGGTGTTACCGGGCCGAGGCGGTCCGGCTGTTCCGGCTGGACAGGATGCTCTCCGTCGACGTGCTCGACGTGCCCGCCGACCCGCCCGCGGACGCCGTGGCCGACGAGGTGACGCCCGGGGTGTTCCGGCCCTCGCCGACCGACGAGCTGGTGGAGCTCGAACTGACCCCCGCGGGCCGCTGGGTCGCCGAGTACTACCCGTGCGAGCGGGTCACCGAGCTCGGCGAGGGCCGTGTGCGGGTGGCCCTGCGGGCCAGGGACCAGGGGTGGCTGGTACGCCTGGCGCTGCGCCTCGGGGACACCGGCAGGGTGGTCTCTCCGGCCTCGCTGGACGAGAGCGTCCGGGCCGCGGCCACCGCCGCGCTGAATCGTTATGAGTCGCTTTCCTGATGTACGAAGCCGGAGTCTCCCGACATGAGCTGGATCATCGCCGCGGTCTCACTCGCCTTCGGAGGGCTTGCCCTGCTGGGTTTCCTCGCCGTTCGCGTGCTGCGTGCGGCCGCCGCGCTGAGCCGTGAGGTCGATCGGACGGAGGGGAGACTGGAGCCCGTTCGGGTCCTGTTCGGCGAGCGTACGGCGATCGCGCGGGGCCAAAGGGATGAGTCTGCCGCCGGGGGAGCGTACGATCGGAGGCAAAGACCGCACGTCGCCCGGCGTAAGGATGTGTAATGCCCAACCTCGGACCCACTGAGCTGATCATCATCGGCCTGATCCTGGTGCTGCTCTTCGGTGCCAAGAAGCTGCCGGAAGCCGCCCGCGGGCTCGGCCGGTCGCTGCGCATCTTCAAGTCGGAGACCGCCAAGCTCCGCGACGAGGACGAGACGGAGACCGCGACCGCCACGGTCGTCCAGGCGCAGCCCCAGCCCGCCGCCCCGGCTCCGCAGTCGATCCCGGCGGCGACGCAGCCTCCGGCTCCCGCGCTGAGCGTCGAGGAGGAGGCCCGCCGCCTCGAGGAGCAGGCCGCACGGCTGCGCGCCCAGGCCGGAGCGCCCAAGCAGCAGTGATCGGCGGTAGCCTGAAGATCTACCCCCATCACTCGACTCGTCACCCCAGGATTCGCGAATGGCGCTGCTGAAGTGGCCCAAATCGGGCCGGAACGGGGCGGCACCGTCGCCCGCAGAGGCGGGCGACGGTCGCATGCCGCTCATGGAGCACCTGCGCGAGCTGCGTAACCGGCTGGTCATCGCCCTGCTCGGCCTGGTCGCCGGCACCATCGTCGGTTTCATCTTCTTCGATCCGATCTGGCAGTTCGTGTCGGCGCCCTACTGTGGGCTCCCGCAGGCGCAGGAGTTGCGGTCCGGGCAGTGCACGATGCTGATCCTCGGGGTCTTCGACTCCTTCTTCGTGAACCTCAAGGTCGCCGCGATGTTCGGCCTCGTGGCCTCCTCGCCGATCTGGCTCTGGCAGATCTGGGGCTTCGTCACCCCGGGCCTGTACCGCAACGAGAAGCGCTACTCGATCCTGTTCATGGTGCTGGCCGTCCCGCTCTTCCTCGCGGGCGCCGCCCTGGCCTACTTCGTGATGGACACGGGCCTGTCGATCCTGCTGGGTTTCGCCCCGCCGGGATCGGTGGTCGGCCTCACGATCGACGAGTATCTCAGCTACGCGCTGATCATGATCATCGTGTTCGGCATCTCCTTCGAGTTGCCGCTGCTCATGGTGTTCCTGAACATCATCGGGGTGCTGCCGCGTTCGTTGGTGGCCAAGCACCGCCGCATGGTCATCTTCCTCATGTTCGTCTTCGGCGCGGTCGCCACCCCCGGTGGCGACCCGTTCACGATGATCGCGCTCGCCCTGCCGATGGTGCTGCTGTTCGGCCTGGCCGAGGGGTTCATGTATCTCAGGGAGAGAAGACAACCCAAGGGTGAGGACTTCTCCCACCTCTCCGACGACGAGGCCTCCTCGCTCGACGACGACGTCTCGTCCGTGGGCGCCGTGACCCCGGTCGACGATCCGGCTCCTATCGATTCGAGAACGACCGACCCCGATCCCGGCAAATAGCGGATAAGTTCCGGTCTGTGCCCGCAGAGATCGCAGTCCTCGTCAACCCCGCCGCCCGCGGCGGCCGTTCCCGGGGACTGCTCTCCCCGGTGCTCGACCGCCTGCGGCAGGGGGGACGCGAGGTCTCGGTGATCCTCGGAGACTCCGCCTCCGACGCGCTGGAACGCGCCTGCACGGCCGTCGCCGAGGAGCCGGAGGCGCTGGTGGCCTTCGGCGGCGACGGCCTGGTCCACCTCGCCGTCCAGGCGGCCGCGGGCAGCGGCGTACCACTGGGCGTCATCCCCGTGGGCACGGGCAACGACATCGCCGCCGCGCTCGGCATCCCGCTGAAGGCGCCGCTCGCCGCGGCCGACACCGTGTTGCGCGGGCGGGTGCGCACGGTCGACGCCGTGAAGGCGGGCGAGGACGAGTGGTTCGCCGGGGTACTGGCCTGTGGCTTCGACTCCCGGGTCAACGAGCGGGCCAACACCATGACCTGGCCGCCCGGTATGGCGAGATATCTTGTCGCCCTCGCCGAGGAGCTGCGCTCCTTTCGGCCCATCCCGTTCAGGATCGGCCTGGACGACGAGATCGTCGAGCGTGAGGCGATGCTTGTCGCGGTCGGCAACACCCGTTCCTACGGCGCGGGCATGCGCGTGTGTCCCGGCGCGGTCCCCGACGACGGCCTGCTGGACGTGACGATCCTCGGGGCCATCCCCAAGATGGAGTTCCTGCGCACCTTCCCCCGCGTCTACCGAGGCTCCCACGGCGCCCATCCCGCCGTCACCATGCTCCGCGCCCGCCGGGTGACCCTGGAGGCCCAGGGAGTGATCGCCTACGCCGACGGCGAGCGAATCGGCCCCACCCCGCTGACATGCGAGATCGTCCCCGGCGCGCTGGCGGTCCTCGTCTAGGGCCGCCGACGTACGCCGACGGTCCTGGACGAGGACCGTGCGGCGCCGCCCGGACGGCCCGCCGGGGTGGCCCGCGCGATCGACGGGATCCGGGGAGAAGGGGGACGGGCCGGAATCCCGATATCGGTAGGCTGGAGCCATGACGACCCCAGCGGAACGATACGCTGCCTTCCGTCAGAGCCAGGCCGAGAGCGGGCCGGCGCTGACCTCGTTCCGCGGTCTTTACGACTTCGAGCTGGACGACTTCCAGCTCGACGCCTGCCGGGCCCTGGAGGCCGGTGACGGAGTCCTCGTGGCGGCGCCCACCGGCTCGGGCAAGACCGTCGTGGGCGAGTTCGCGGTGCATCTCGCCCTGCGCGAGGGCCGCAAGTGCTTCTACACCACCCCGATCAAGGCGCTGTCCAACCAGAAGTACAACGACCTGGTCAAGCGATACGGCATCGACAAGGTGGGCCTGCTCACCGGCGACAACAGCGTCAACGGCGAGGCCCCCATCGTCGTCATGACGACCGAGGTGCTGCGCAACATGCTCTACGCCGGGTCCTCCACCCTGGCGGGGCTCGGTTTCGTGGTCATGGACGAGGTCCACTACCTCGCCGACCGGTTCCGCGGCGCGGTCTGGGAGGAAGTGATCATCCACCTGCCCGAGTCGGTGCGCCTGGTCGCCCTGTCGGCCACGGTCAGCAACGCCGAGGAGTTCGGCGAGTGGATGGGCGAGGTCCGCGGCGACACCAGCGTCATCGTCGACGAGCACCGCCCGGTCCCGCTCTGGCAGCACATGCTCGTCGGCAGCCGCCTCTACGACCTGTTCGTCACCGGAGACGACGACCGGCGCCCCCAGATCAACCCCAACCTCCTGCGCATCGCCAAGGACGAGGAGCGCCAGGCGTACGGCAGAGGGCGCCGCGGCTACTCACGGCCTCGCAGGAACGGTCCGCCGGACCGTGCCGCGGCCATCGAGCGCCTGGACGCCGACGCCCTGCTGCCCGCGATCACGTTCATCTTCTCCAGGGCGGGCTGCGACGCCGCCGTCATGCAGTGCCTGCACGACGGCATCCGGCTCACCACCGACGCCGAGCGTCACGAGATCCGGCAGATCGTCGACGAGCGCACCGCGCACCTGCCCGACGAGGACCTGGGTGTGCTCGGCTACCTGGAGTGGCGCGACGCCCTGGAGCGCGGCCTGGCCGCCCACCACGCGGGGATGCTCCCCGCCTTCAAGGAGGTCGTCGAGGAACTGTTCACCCGGGGCCTGGTCAAGGCAGTGTTCGCCACCGAGACGCTCGCGCTGGGCATCAACATGCCCGCCCGCTCCGTGGTGATCGAGAAACTCGACAAGTGGAACGGCGAGACCCACGCCGACCTCACCCCCGGCGAGTACACCCAGCTCACCGGACGGGCCGGGCGTCGAGGCATCGACGTGGAGGGCCACGCGGTCGTCCAGTGGCAGCCGGGCACCGACCCGCTCCAGGTCGCCGGCCTGGCCAGCACCCGCACCTACCCGCTGCGCTCCAGCTTCCGTCCCTCCTACAACATGGCCGTCAACCTCGTCGGCCAGGTGGGCAGGGAGCGGGCCAGAACCCTCCTGGAGTCCTCGTTCGCGCAGTTCCAGGCCGACCGGGCCGTGGTGGGCATCGCCAAGCAGGTGCGCCGAGCGGAGGAGGCCCTGGAGGGCTACCGCCAGGCGATGACCTGCCATCTGGGCGACTTCGAGGAGTACGCCGCGATGCGCAGGGCCCTGTCCGACCGGGAGGCCGAGCTGTCGCGCCGGCGCGGCGCGGCACGCAGGACGCAGGCGCTGCGCTCGCTGGAGGCGCTCAAGCCGGGTGACATCATCAGGGTGCCCGGCGGGCGCAGGGCCGGTCTGGCCGTCGTCCTCGACCCCGGCCTCAACTCCCGGGGAGAGGGGCCCTCCCCGCTGGTGCTGACCATCGGCAAGCAGGTCAAGAAGCTGTCACCGGCCGACTTTCCCGTCCCGGTCGAGCCGGTCGAGCACCTGCGCATCCCGAAGAACTTCAACGCCCGCTCGCCCAAGGAGCGGGCCAACCTGGTCTCCTCGGTGCACGCCAAGATCGGCGACCGTGACTTCGGCAAGCCCGTGCGGGCACGCGACCACGCCGCGGAGGACGACGAGATCAACCGGCTGCGCACCGAGATCCGCCGGCATCCCTGTCATGGGTGTGACGAGCGCGAGGACCACGCCCGCTGGGCCGAGCGCTACTACAAGCTGCTCCGCGAGACCGAGGGCCTGCGCCGCAGGGTCGAGGGCCGCTCCCACGTCATCGCCCGCACCTTCGACAAGGTCTGCGGGGTGCTCGACCAGCTCGGCTACCTCGACGGTGAGAGCGTCACCGCGGAGGGCCGCCGCCTGGCCCAGCTCTACACCGAGCTGGACCTGCTGACCGCCGAGTGCCTGCGCGCGGGACTCTGGAACAACCTGGACCCGGCCGAGCTGGCCGCGTGCGTGTCGTCGCTGGTCTTCGAGTCGCGGCAGGCCGACGACGCCCGCCAGCCCAGGATCCCCGCGGGAGCGGCTCAGAAGACGCTGGCGGACATGGTGCGCCTGTGGGGTGAGCTGGACTCGATCGAGAGCGACCACGGCCTGTCGTTCATCAGGGAGCCCGACTTCGGCTTCGCCTGGGCGGCCTTCCGCTGGGCCAAGGGTCACAGCCTGGACGCCGTGCTCCGTGACGGCGTGCCCGGCGCGGAACTGGCCGCGGGAGACTTCGTCCGCTGGACCAAGCAGCTGCTCGACCTCCTCGGTCAGATCTCCGACGCGGCCCCGGCGGGGAGCAAGGTGAAGCAGACTGCGGGCAAGTCGATGGACGCCCTGCGGCGCGGGGTGGTGGCCTACTCGTCCCTGACCTGAGCTCCTGCCGCCGACCTGTTTCCCTCCTCTCCGGCGGGCCTCCGCGGCCGGAAACCCGCCGCGGAGGCCCGGTGGAGAGCTTCGCGGGATCTCGGTCGAGCCCGGGAACGGGTCAGGCCAGGCTGAAGCGGACCTCGCGGGTGGCTGGGTCGGCGCGTGTCAGCCGCACGCGTACGGCCTCTCCCAGCGGGAGCCCTTCGCCGTCGCAGCGGGCCACCACCGCGGGGTCGGTGACCTGCACCTGACCCCACGGCCGGTCCTCGGCCACGTCGATCACCACGGCGTCGAACGTCTGGCCCACCCGCTCGCGCAGGACGAATGCCTCCACCAGGTCCACGCACGCCCGCTCGACGCTGCCCGCGCGACGCCCGGTGGCATGCATGATCTCCGGCAGTTCGCCCATGGTCCGCTGGATCTCCTGGGGCACCGGCTCGCCCGCCGCGATGGCCAGGCAGATCTCCGTGGCGTAGCGGTCGATGAGGCGGCGCAGCGGAGCGGTCACGTGCGCGTACGGTGCCCCTACGGCGGCGTGCTCCGCCTGCGCGGGCGGCTCGCCGTTGAAGGCGACGTATCCGGCGCCGCGCAGCAGCACCGTCGACTCCTGCAGGAACGCGGCCTGCTCGGGGATCCTCGGGTCGAGGGAGTGGACGACGTCGCCGTACCCGGCACCCTCGGGCCAGGGCACGCCCAGCGCGGCGGCCACCCGGCGGACCTGGACGATCCTCTCGGCGGGGGCGGGCGGCAGCACCCGCAGCAGGCCGATCTCGGCGTCCAGCATCATGGAGGCGGCGGCCATGCCCGTCAGCAGTGAGAGTTGCGCGTTCCACGCCTCGGCGGCGAGCGGGGCGCGAAACTCGACCCGGTAGCCGTTCTTCTCCGGGACGACCTCCTGGTCGGGGGTGGGCAGCGTCACGCCGCCCCTGGCCCGCTCCTGGGCGAGCCTGAGCCGGCCGATCTCGGCCAGCAGTCGAAGAGTGCCGTCGGCGGTGCCGGTGTCGACCGCGGCCTGCGCGTAGTCGTAGTCGAGCCGCTCGCGGCTGCGTACCAGTGCCCTGCTCACGTCCGCGCCGACGATCAGGCCTTCGGCGTCCAGGTCGACGCACCACAGCGCGGCGGGCCGGGTCACCCCCGGCAGCAGGCTGGCGGCACCCTCGGACAGGACGGGCGGATGCAGCGGCACGCGCCCGTCGGGCAGGTAGACCGTCTCGCCGCGAAGGCGGGCCTCGGCGTCGATCGCGCCACCGGGCCTGACGAACGCCCCGACGTCGGCGATGGCGTACCAGACGCGGTAGCCGCCGGACCGCTCCTCCAGGTGCACGGCCTGGTCGAGGTCCATCGCGCCCGGAGGGTCGATGGTGATCAGGGGCAGGTCGGTACGGTCCAGCCGGGGCAGGGCGGGCACCTCGGCGACCCACTCGGCCTCGTCGATCACCGCCCGGGGAAATCCGTCGGGCAGTTTCATCTCACGGCGGATCCGCTCGAAACCGTCGCCGAGCCGTGGATGGGCCCCTTCGGGCACCAGGATGCTCTTGTGAGGCACAGGGAGCAACCTACCGGCTCGCGGCGGACTCCTCACCGGCCGGTCGGGGCGACGGTGATCGGCACGGCGGAAGAGCAGGTCGGAGGCGGGAAGGCGGGGGATGAGCCGTCAGAGCGCCGAGGTCAGGCGCTCCAGCGGCCCGGACAGGCCGTAGCGCTCACTCAGGGCGGCGAGCGCCTCCGGGTCACGGGGCTTGACGGGAAGCGCGATGTCCGCCTCGGGAAGGGGGACGTCGCGGGCGACCCGGACCACCTCGGGGGCCACCCGCAGGTAGTCGCGGGCCGCCGACAGCCTGGCGCGCTGCCCGGCGGTCAGGTCGCCGCCTCCCTCGCCCCCGTCGAGGGCCCGCAGCAGCGCCTCCAGCGAGCCGAACCGGGTGATCAGGGCCGCGGCGGTCTTGTCGCCCACCCCCGGCACGCCCGGCAGCCCGTCGCTGGGGTCGCCGCGCAGGGTGGCGAAGTCGGCGTACGAGCGGCCCGGGACACCGTATTTCTCGGTGACGGCGGCCTCGTCGACCAGCTGGAGGTTCTTGACCCCCCTCGCGGTGTAGAGGATCCGGACCGGCCGGGAGTCGTCGACCAGCTGGAACAGGTCGCGGTCGCCGGTGACGACGTCGACCTGACCGCTCGCGCGCGTGGTGAACGTGCCCATCACATCGTCGGCCTCGTAGCCGGGAACACCGACGAGGGCGATGCCCACCGCGTCGAGCACCCGCTCGATCACCGGCACCTGCGGGGCGAGCGTGTCGGGAGTCTCCTCGGCACCGCCCTCGACGAGCCGATGGGTCTTGTACGTCGGGATGGCCGCCACCCGGAAGGCCGGGCGCCAGTCGGCGTCCATGCAGGCGACGAGTTCGGTGGGGGAGTGCCGCCGGACCAACATGGCGATCATGTCGATGACGCCGCGCACCGCGTTGACGGGCATCCCGTCGGGGGCGGTCATCGACTCGGGGATGCCGTAGAAGGCGCGGTAGTACAGCGAGGGGGTGTCAAGGAGCATCAGGCCGGGCATGGCGACCATTTAACCAATCAGCCGAGCACTCCGATCGCCAGAACGCAGGTGTCGTCCTCGGGGTTGGGGCCGCCGATCACCTCGATGAGCCGGTCGAGCTCGTTGTCCGGGTCTCCTCGCAGCAGGGCCGCGGCCTCCATGGTCAGCGCGAGTCCCTCGTCGATGTCGCGGGTGCGCCGCTCCACCAGCCCGTCGGTGAACAGCAGCAGGAGGTCACCCTCCCGCAGTTCGACCCCGGCCGTCTCGTACGGTTCGTCAGGAGTGGCGCCCAGCAGCACCCCGGCGGGCGGGTCGAGCTGGGTGGCCGTCCCCTCACGGACCAGGATCGGCGCGGGGTGTCCCGCCTGCCCCCAGGTGAACGTCCTGGTGTCCGGGTCGAGATGGCCGACGACCGCGGTCGCCGTCGTCTCGGGCATCCGGTGCAGCACGAGGTCGTTGAGCCAGGCGAGCAGCCTGGCGGGGGAGTGGCCGGTCATCGCGAGGCCGATCAGGGCGTGGCGCAGCTGGGCCATCTGGGAGATCGCGGGCATCCCGTGTCCGGACACGTCGCCGATGGCGAGCAGCACCCTGCCGTCGGCGAGGGGAACGGCGTCGTACCAGTCGCCGCCCAGGCCGGGGTCGACCCCGGCCGCGACGTAGCGGACCGCGATGCGCGCGTGCGGCAGGTCGATGCTGTCTCCCAGGCCCGGCATGATCGCCTCGCGCAGGGTCACGCTCATGTCGTGCTCCTCCGCGACCTGCTCACGGATCCGCAGCAGCTTGCTGCGCGACTCCGACATGATCCGCTCGGCGCGGCGGCGGCCGGTGATGTCCTGGACGACGCCGTGCACGCTGAGATGCCCGTCGCTCACGACGGGGTCGAGCGCGGCGCGTAGGTGGCGCAGCTCACCGCGGCGGCGGATGCGGAACTCGGCCTCCCCGGCCTGGGCCCGGTGCACGACGGACCACAGCAGCCGGTCGAGGTCGGGCCGGTCGGCCACCTCGACGTGACCGACCAGGTCACGCAGGTGGATCGGGCCGTCGCCGGGGGCGCGGCCGAATATGGTGTACGCCTGATCGGACCAGGTGGACTCTCCGGTCTGGAGATCCCACTCGGCCCAGCCCATCTCACCCATGCGCTCCGCGTGCGCGAGGCGTGCGGTGAGGAGGTGTCGCTCAACGGCCATGTGCTCGTCCGGTTCACCGCGTGACCGCTGTGCCGTCTCAGCGGCGGTCGATGAGGCCGGACCGGTCACCTGGTCGTTTCGTGGGTGGAGGGGTGGCTGGTGGCCGCCCACTACGCCGACCATGTAGCTCGCTCTCGATGTGTGGCTTTATGGATACTTTGCCAACAAAGTGTGATCGTACTTCAACAGATTGTAGTGGTGAGGCTGCTCTCGTGCCTTCCTTTCCCCGACTTTCGGTTCCGGGGCGGGGCCCGGATGCGTCGCCGTTCCGCCGGGGATTAGATTGGTCGGCGTGACGACGGAGCCCTCTGATCTCTATCCCGTGACCCGCCTGGCCGCCGTCCGCGAGGCGACCGCCGCCGCCGGGCTCGACGCGCTGCTGCTCACGCCAGGCCCCGACCTTCGCTACGTGACCGGTTACGAGGCGCTGCCGCTGGAGCGGCTCACCTGCCTGGTGCTGCCGGCCGAGGGCGAGGCGTTCCTGATGGTGCCCCGCCTGGAGCTGCCGGCGGCCGAGCGCTCCCCGGCGTCGCGGCTCGGCGTCGAGTTCGTCCCGTGGGACGAGACCGACGATCCGTACGCGGTCGTCGGCCGGCGGCTGGGCCCGGTCCGCAAGGTCGGCCTCGCCGACCGGATGTGGGCGATGCAGTCGCTGCGCCTGCGCGACGCGATCCCCGGGGCCGAGCAGGTGCTCGCCGGGACCGTCCTGCGCGGGCTGAGGATGCGCAAGACCCCGGCAGAGGTGGCGGCGCTGCGCAGGGCGGGGGCCGCGATCGACGCCGTCCACGCCCAGGTGCCCGGTTTCCTGCGGGCGGGCAGGACCGAGCGCGAGATCGGCAGGGACATCACCGAGGCGATCCTCGCGACCGGTCACTCCACCGTCGACTTCGTCATCGTCGGCTCAGGGCCCAACGGCGCCAGTCCGCACCACGAGCTGTCGGACCGCGTCGTGCGGGAGCGCGAGCCGATCGTGGTCGACATCGGGGGCCAGATGCCCGACGGCTACTGCTCGGACTCCACGCGCGTCTACGCCGTCGGCGAGCCTCCGGCGGGCTTCCTGAAGTACTACGAGGTGCTCAGGCGCGCTCAGCAGGCCGCCTGCGACGCCGTGCGCCCCGGGGTGCCGTGCGAGGCGGTCGACGCCGCCGCGCGAGAGGTGATCACGGCCGAGGGCTACGGCGAGTACTTCATCCACCGCACCGGTCACGGCATCGGCCTGGAGACCCACGAGGAGCCCTACATCGTCACGGGCAACGCCGAGCCGCTGGCGCCCGGCTTCGCCTTCTCCGTCGAGCCGGGCATCTACCTGCCGGGAGCCCACGGCGCCCGCATCGAGGACATCCTCGTCTGCACCGACGAGGGTGGCGAGCGGGTCAACCACCGCCCGCGCGAGCTGGTGGTCGTCTAGGGCGGAGCGGTCCGCGCGCCGGTGACCGGCCGCACGGTCCCGGCGGCGGTCCGAACCGGGAGCGTGTCGGCTCCCGGCCGGGACGCCAGGTCAGAGCCCGTAGGTCTCCAGCAGCCGCAGCCAGATCTCGCTGGCCGTGGGGAAGGACGGGACCGCGTGCCAGAGCCGCTCCAGGGGCACCTCGGCGACGACGGCGATCGTCGCCGAGTGCAGCATCTCGCCCACCGCCGGACCGGCGAAGGTCACCCCGAGAAGCACGCGGCGCCGCTCGTCCACGACGGCCTTGGCCCTGCCCCGGTAGCCGTCACCCTGCAGATAGGCCCCCGTCACCCTGCCCAGGTCGTACTCGACCGCGCGGACGTCGAACCCCTCGGCGCGGGCCTGCGCCTCGGTCCGGCCGACCGAGCACACCTGCGGGTCGGTGAAGATCACCTGCGGCGCGCCGTACGCGTCCGCCACGTCGCGCAGGCCCGGCAGGTCGTCGGTTTCGCCCTTGGCCCGCGCCGCGATGACGTCGCCGCACACCCGTGCCTGGTACTTGCCCATGTGGGTGAGCAGGGCGCGGCCGTTGACGTCGCCCACCGCGTACAACCAGTCACCGGGGACGCCGGTCGCACGCATGCTGTCGTCGACCTCCACCGAGCGCCCGGCCTCCAGACCGACGGTCTCCATGCCGAGGTCGCCGGTCGCCGGACGCCTGCCGGTGGCCACGAGCAGCTCGTCGGCCTCGACGGGCGGGCCCTCGGACAGGTGGACGGTCACCGGACCCCCGGGCGTGGGCCGCTCGACCTTCGTCACCTGGACGCCCGTGCGCACCGTGATGCCCGCCTCGGCGAACGACTCGGCCACCAGCTCACCCGCGAAAGGCTCCATCCTGCCGAGCAGCCCGCCGCGCGCCAGCACCGTCGTCTCCCGGGCGCCGAGCCCGTGCATGGCCTGGGCCATCTCGCAGGCCACCACGCCGCCGCCCAGCACGACCAGCCGTCCGGGAACGCTCGTCGCGGCCGTCACCTCGTGGCTCGTCCACGGTGACGCCTCCGCCAGGCCGGGAATCGGCGGGACGGCCGCGCCGCTGCCGGTGGCCAGCACGACCGCCCGCCGGGCGGTCAGCGTGCGGACCGAGCCGTCCTTCGCGGTGACCGCGACCCGTTTGGGACCGTCCAGCCGCCCGTGCCCGCGGACGAACTCCGCCGGCACGCTCTTGATCCACTCGACCTGGCCGCCGTCGTCGAGGTGGGACACCGCCTCGTCGCGCCGGGCGAGCACGGCGGCGGTGTCGATCGGGCCCAGCGTCAGGCCGGGCACCCGGGAGACCTCGGCGACCAGCTCCACCGGGCGCAGCAGCGCCTTGCTGGGGACGCACGCCCAGTAGGAACACTCGCCACCGGCCAGGTTCCTCTCGACGATCGCGGCGGTCAGTCCTCCCTTGACCGCGCGGTCGGCGACGTTCTCGCCCGCGGGGCCCGCGCCCACAACCACCACGTCGAACTCGTCCGACACGACTTACCTCCCAGAGAGAACCGGCCCATCGACCGCGCGCCGCCTCCGGCGACGCCGGTCGTACCAGCTTCGCACCCCTCGGCCGCAGTCACGCCTTCAGGACCGCGGCGGGTCCGGGGCGGGTCGCCTTCGTGCGCGGGCCGTCCGGCCTTTCCCCGGCTTTTCCGCTTCCGGCCCTGTCCTCCGTTCCGGTCGTTCCAGGTAGATCAGGGGGATGTGTGAAAAAGCGGGGTCAGCGGCGGCGCCCGCGCGCCTTGAGGGGGGTGAGGGGCAGCTCGGGGGCGGGCAGCGGGGCGGCTCCCGTGCCGGGCACCGTGCCGAACCCCTCGCCCTCCATCCACTCCCGCCGGAACCCGGCGATCTCCTCGTGGCTGCGGCCGACGAAGTTCCACCACATGACGATCCGCTCCTCGAACGGCTCGCCGCCGAGGAGCAGCAGCCGCCCGGGCACCTCGGCGCTCACGGCCAGCTCCGAGCGCCCGCTGCCCAGGTAGAGCAGCGGGCCGGGGGCGAGATCCGTCTCGCCGACCCGTACCGTTCCGGACAGGGCCAGCGCGGCGTACTCGAAGCCGGGACGGAGCGGGACCGAGGTCCCGGCGCCCGCCTCCAGCGTCATCTCCGCCCCGACCAGCGGGGTGTGGACCGTCGCCGGGGAGGTGACACCGCCCAGCTCGCCCATGATGACGGTCACCGTGACGCCCGGCGACGACGCCGCGGTCAGCGTGGGCAGCGCCGGGTGGTGCTCGAAGGCCGGGGCGGTCTCGCGGGCGGCGGCGGGGAGCGCCACCCACAGCTGGACCCCGTGCAGCACGGCCTCGGCCGACGACTCCTCGGCGTGGGAGATGGCCCGCCCGGCGGTCATCAGGTTGAGCTGGCCCGGCCTGATCAGCTGCTCGCTGCCGAGGCTGTCGCGGTGCAGGACCTCGCCCTCCACGAGCCAGCTGACGGTCTGCAGGCCGGTGTGCGGGTGCGGGGGAACGTGCATCGTCGCCCGCTCGGGACCGTAGTGGTCGACGAAGCACCACGCGCCGACCATCCTGACGTCCCGGTTCGGCAGGGTCCTGGTGACCTTCATCGCCCGGGGCCCGCCCAGCACCACGTCCCGGCCGGTCAGCAGCTCGTTCACCGGTTTCGCCGACACGTCCGCGAGGCCGCCGCAGGCCGACTCCCGCGGATCCGTTTCCAGGTTGCTCATTGTGCGAATGTACGGTGCGATCCGGTCCCGCCGGGCACGGGGTGGCACAATCCCCGAGTGAGGATCATGTGCGTGGTCGGCGCCCGGTTCCGGTATCTTTCGTCCACCCCAACGGTCGCCCACCGCCCCGGTGGGACGGACATCGCGTGAAGTGAGAGGCCGCATGACCACCGAGACACCTCCGAGCGGATCTCGCAAAAGCCGCTGGAGCGCGCAGACGTGGTTCAACGTCGTACTGCTCGCCATGACCCTGTTGCTCGGGCTGTCGGCGATCATCGGCGCCACGGTCCTGCGGAACGCGGCGGCCGCGTCCACCAGGCTGATCGACCACATCTCGGTGGGCAGGATCCAGGCCGAACGCCTGCAGGCGACCCTGCTGAACCAGGAGACCGGGGTACGTGGCTTCGTCCTCACCGGCAAGGAGGAGTTCCTGCAGCCGTACCTGGACGGGCGGCGCGACGAGCTCGCCGTGTCGGCGCAGATCGGGCGGCTGGCGCCGGGCGCGGAACCGCTGCGCGCGCTCCAGGAGGTGGAACGGCTGGCCGCCGAGTGGCGGACCCGCTACGCGGAACCGATGATCGCCAAGGTCAGGGACGAGAGTCCCAAGAGCGTGAGCGCCGAGCAGTCGGAGGAGAGCAAGCGCTCCTTCGACGCCGTCAGAAAGGCGATCGACGTCCAGAACACCGCCTGGGGCCAGGCGAGGCAGTCGGCCCGTGCCGATCTGGAGGCCGCCCACGCGGTCAGGGACGCCACTTTCTTCGGCATCCTGGCCGCCTTCCTGATCACCATCATCACGGTGGCGGTGTTGCTGAAGATCGCGGTGTTCGGCCCTCTGGCCCGGCTGCGCGAGGCCTCCCGCAGGGTCACCATGGGGGACTTCGCGCACCACGTGGACACCGGCGGCCCCGCCGACCTCGCGGAGCTGGCCGACGACATGGAGGCGATGCGCGGGCGTATCGTCAACGAACTGGAGGAGGCACGCGGCTCCCGGCTGCGGATCGCCGCCCAGGCCGAGGAGCTGAAGCGCTCCAACGCGGAGCTGGAGCAGTTCGCCTACGTGGCCTCACACGACCTGCAGGAGCCGCTGCGGAAGATCGCCTCCTTCTGTCAGATGCTCCAGCAGCGGTACGCCTCCCAGCTCGACGAGAGGGCCAACACCTACATCGACTTCGCCGTGGACGGCGCCAAGCGCATGCAGGTGCTCATCAACGAGCTGCTGACCTTCTCCCGGGTGGGCCGGATCACCAGGGAACCCGTCGAGATGGACCTGAACGACGTGATCGACAGGGCTCTGTCCAACCTCTCCGCGGCGGTGGAGGAGTCAGGGGCCGAGATCGAGGTCGGTGAGCTGCCCGCGGTCGTCGGTGACCGGACCCAGTTCGTGATGCTCTGGCAGAACCTGATCGGTAACTCCCTGAAGTTCCGCGACCCCGACCGCGCGCCCCGGGTCACGATCGAGTCCGAGCGGATCGACGGGGAGGTGCGGATGACCGTCACCGACAACGGCATCGGCATCTCGCCCACCTTCGCAGAAAAGATCTTCATCATCTTCCAGCGGCTGCACCAGCGGGACGCCTACGAGGGCACGGGGATCGGCCTGGCGCTCTGCAGGAAGATCGTGGAGCAGCACGGCGGCACGATCAGGCTGGACACCGAGTACGACGAGGGCGCCCGCTTCGTCATCACGTTCCCCGCCGAGGCCGTCGCGCCGGAGCGGCAGGAGGAGAGCGGGCGGGAGGACTCTTCGGAGATCACGGTTGGGACCGTGCCGTGACACGTGGACGGCGCGCGCCGACCCGAATGCCGTTACCGTTTACCGGATGGAGGAGATCGACCGCCGTATCGTCACATTACTGGCCAGGGATGGCCGGATGAGCTTCACCGATCTCGCCAGGGAGACCGGGCTCTCGGTGTCGGCGGTGCACCAGCGGGTGCGCCGGCTGGAGAAGCGCGGGGTGCTGCGCGGGTACGCCGCGCTGGTCGACTACGACGCCATCGGGCTCCCGCTCACCGCGTTCGTCTCCATCAAGCCGATCGACCCGGCCGCCGCCGACGACGCGCCGGAGCGGCTGGCCCACCTGAGCGCCGTCGAGGCCTGTCACAGTGTGGCCGGGGACGAGAGCTACATCCTCAAGGTGCGGGTGGCCTCGCCCATCGCGCTTGAGGAGTTGCTGAACCAGATCCGCACCGCCGCCAACGTCTCCACCCGCACGACGGTCGTGCTCAGCACGCCGTACGAGCATCGCGCCCCTGAGCCGGCGGGTCAGGACGAAGGGAAGCCCGAGGAGCGCGCCTGACCTTTCCCAGGGGTGAGGTCGTCCCGGATGGGCTCGTCCTCTCGTGTGATGAGGGGGCGCCGAGGGTTCTTCCGGGCGCGCTGACCGGTTCGCTCTCCTGTTTGGGGGGTTGCTCCTGATTTGCCGGGGTGAGGCAATTGATTCAAGCTGGACGGGTGCCTCCCAGAAAGATCATCATCGACTGCGACCCGGGAATCGACGACGCGCTGGCGCTCGTCCTCGCCCACGGGAGCCCTGAGCTGGAGATCCTGGGGATCACCACGGTCGGCGGCAACGTCGAACTGGCCAGGACCACCGACAACGCGCTGAGGCTCCGCGAGTTCCTCGGGTTCGGCGAGGTGCCGGTCGTCGCGGGCAGCGCGGGTGCCCTTCTGCGCCCCCGGGTGGACGCGGCGGGCGTGCACGGAGGCTCGGGTCTCGGGAACGCGCTGCTGCCCACGGCGTCGCTCCCGCCGGCCGCCGGGCACGCGGCCGACTTCATCATCGAGACGCTCAGGGCCGACCCTGGCGAGGTGACCCTGGTCGCGATCGGCCCGCTGACCAACGTGGCGCTCGCCGTACTCAGGGAGCCCGCGATCGTGAACTGGGCGCGCGGGCTCACGATCCTCGGCGGGTCCTACACCAGGGGCAACTTCTCTCCCGCGGCCGAGTTCAACATCGCCGCCGACCCCGAGGCCGCCGCGATCGTCTTCGGCGCGGGCTGGACGGTGACCATGATCGGTCTCGACGTGAGCCGCGGCGCCGTGACCACGGAGGCGGTGGCGGAGCGCATGGCGGCGATGGGCAGGCTCGGCACCGACCTGCTCCTGCCGTGCGTGCGGTTCTACGGCATGATCACCGCCGAGGACGGCCCCGCGATCCACGACGCCTGCGCGATCGCTCACCTGATCGATCCGTCGCTCATCACCCTCGAGCCCGCCGTCGTGGACGTCGAGACGGCGGGCCGCTTCACCGCGGGGATGACCGTGACCGACTTCGCCCTCCGGGGCCGCGTTCCCAACGCCCTGGTCGGCACCTCCCTCGACGTGGGCCGCTTCTGGGACCTGCTGCTGACCGTCTACGCCGGAGTCGCCGAGTCCATCGAGTCCTGAGGCCGCTTTGGAGGGGCGGAGCCTCAGGGCAGGGCGTGGAAGTGGGCACGAAGGCGGGCCCTGGCCTCCTCGGTGGCGCCGAGGGCGTCCAGACCCAGCAGGGCGGCGCCCATGACGGGTGCGACGTCGGAGACGATCGGCCTGGCCTGCGGGGCGCGCTCGGCGAAGCCTCGCTCCAGCAGCTCGCTCATCAGCGGGTCGCGGGCGGTGAGGACGCCTCCGCCCAGGATCACCTCCGTCGGGACGGAGAGCAGGTCCAGGCGTCGCATCGCGACCACCGCGAGCACGATCACCTCCTCGGCCATCCGCGTCACCAGTGATCGGGCCACCGCGTCCCCCCGGTTCGCGACCGCCATCAGCGCCGGGACCAGCTCGCTCAGCCTGCCGTGGGGCACCTCGCCGAAGTGGATGGCGAGCGACACCTCCTCGACGGTCCGGGTGCCGAAGTGCTCGCGGACCACGACGGCCAGCGCGCTGGCCGGGCCCCGGCCGTCCTCGGCGCGCACGGCGTGCCAGAGCGTCTCCTCGCCGAGGCCGAGACCGCCACCCCAGTCGCCGGTGATCCGTCCCAGCGCGGGGTATCTCGCCACCTCCCCCGAGGGGGAGACCGCGACCGCGTTCACCCCCGCGCCGCAGACCACGGCCACTCCCGCGGGCCCGGAGGCCCCGGCGCGCAGCAGCGCGAAGGTGTCGTTGCCGACGCTCGCCCGCCTGCCGTACCCCCGGGAGAGGATCTCCGCGCACAGCGCCTCCTCCTCGACGGGCAGGTCCGCGCCCGCCACGTAGGCGGCCACGTGGTCGGCGTACGGTGTGACCGTTCCCGGCCCGAGTACGGAGCGCACGGTGTCGCCGATCACGTCGATCGCGACGCCCACCCCCGTGGTCTGCGGCTGGAAGGCGCCGCCGCGTCCGGTGGCGAGGACCGAGCCGTCCTCCGCGACCAGCGCGACGTCGGTCTTGCTGTTGCCGCCGTCGACCGCCAGGACCGTTCTCACGCGGTCGCCCAGGACAGGTGCCCGCGGTTGGCCTCGACCAGGCGCCTGGCCAGGTCGCCGGAGAGCGAGGCCTGGCCGATCAGCGGGTGGGCGAGCAGCGCGTCGGCGACGCGGTCCTCGCCGCCGTGCAGCGCGGCCTCGAGCGCCAGCGTCTCGTACGCCGTGACGTGGGCGATGAGCCCGGTGAAGAGGGGCTCCACCGGGTCGACGGGCAGTGCGGCCGCGCCCGCCGAGGTGATCGTGGCCGGTACCTCGATGACCGCCTCGTCGGGCAGGAACGGCAGCGTGCCGTCGTTGCGCAGGTTGACCACCTGGGTGTCGCCGCGGTCGCCGGTCAGCGAGGCGATCAGCGCCACCGCCGCCTCGGAGTAGAAGGCCCCGCCGCGTTTGCCCAGCAGTTCGGGCTTGGTGTCCACCGCGGTGTCGTCGTACAGCTCGAGCAGCGCCGTCTCCATCGCCGAGACCTCGGCCGCGCGCGACGGTCTGCCGCGTTGCTCCTCCACCACCAGGTCGTGCTCGTAGAAGTAGCGTAGATAGTAGGAGGGCACCACGCCCAGGCGGCGGATGAGCGCGGCGGGCAGGCCGACGTCCCCGCCGATCTCCTCGGCGTGGCTCTCCAGCAGCCTGGGCAGCACGTCCACCCCGTCCAGGTGGACGGCCCGCTCCCAGGTGAGGTGGTTCAGACCGACGTGGCCCAGCGAGATCCTCGCGGGGGCGACGCCCAGGGTGGCGGCGAAGCGACGCTGGAAGCCGATGGCCACGTTGCACAGGCCGATGGCCCGATGCCCCGCCTCCAGCAGTGCTCTGGTGACGATGCCGACCGGATTGGTGAAGTCGACGATCCAGGCGCCGGGCGCGTGCCTTCTGACCTTCTCCGCGATGTCCAGCACCACCGGCACCGTGCGCAACGCCTTGGCCAGCCCACCGGCACCGGTCGTCTCCTGACCGACGCAGCCGCATTCCAGCGGCAGCGTCTCGTCCACGTCGCGCGCCGCCTGGCCGCCGACGCGCAGCTGCAGCAGGACCGCGTGCGCTCCGGTGACGCCCTCCTCGACCGAGGAGGTCGCGACGACCGTGGCCGGGTGCCCGGCCCGCGCCAGCATCCGGCGCGCCATGCCGGACACCGACCTCAGCCGCCGGGCGTCCGGGTCGACCAGCGCTATCTCACTCAGCGGCAGCTCGTCGCGCAGCCGGGCGAAACCGTCGATCAGCTCCGGCGTGTATGTCGAACCGCCTCCGACAACGGCGAGTTTCACCCTTTTGCTCCTGTCAGCGTGACGCTCTCGATGAGGACCTGTTGGGCGAGGAGGAACACGACGATCGCCGGGGCCGTGACGAGCAGGGGTGTCACCCCGGTGAGGTTCCACCGCACACCGCGCGGTGCTCGCGAGGACACCGGCCAGGGAAGGAACGTGTGGTTCTTTTTCTCCGTGAGGGGGGTCGGGGCGAAGGTGGGAAGGCGTCGGTGCACGACGGCTGCCTCCTGAGGGCGGTGGATCCGGGGGCGTTCTCGGGGAGTTTCGTGCGGGTCGGGGAAGGGCGGCCGAGGCCGGGAAGGGTCAGGAGGGGACGGTTGAGCCGAAGACCTCGTCACGGGCGGTCGCGAGGGCGAGGTCGAGCGCGCCGGCGAGGACGGGGTTGCCCTCGACGGTCGACAGCAGCAGCGGGGGCCGGGGGATGGTGAGCGCGTGGAGTTCGTGCTCGACGAGTTCGCGCAGGGTGTCGCCACCGGAGAGGAGGGTTCCGCCGGTCAGCACGATGATCTCGGGGTCGACGACCGAGGTGATCGAGGCCAGTCCGACGGCCAGCCGGGAGGCGATGTCGCGCAGCCCGGCGCGGGCGTCGTCGGCACGCCTGCCGGTGGAGGTGGAGGCCCGCACGGCGTTCAACACCGCCTGCGTGGGCGTGGTGCCGCGCACGCCGTACGATCTGAGGATCTTGAGTACCGCCGGGCCGCCGGTCAGGGCCTGGTAGCCGTGGTTGGCGTAGCGGCCGGTGTCCCTGGCGGTCGGGGCGCCGGGGGTGGGCATGTAGCCGACCTCCCCGGCACCGCCGGTGGCACCCCGGTGCAGCCGGCCGCCGAGGACCAGTGCGGCGCCCAGGCCCTCGTCGGCCCAGAGCAGCACGAAGTCGGCGTGCCCGCGGGCCACGCCGTGCGCCTGCTCGGCCTGGGCGACGAGGTTGACGTTGTTCTCCACGGAGACCGGCACGCCGAGGCCGTCGCCGAGGGTGCGGACCAGGTCGGGGATGTGCCAGCCGGGCATGTCCTTGCTGGTGGCGTACGCCATCTTCCCCGTACCGGGGTCGATCGTGCCCTGCACGCCGATGACCACGCGCCGCAGCGCCGCGGGGGCGTTCGCGCCCTCCAGCGCGGCACGGACCCGCTCCAGCGCGTCGCCGCCGGAGCGGCCGGGGCTGGGCAGACGGTGCTCGCCGGTCACGGTGCCGGTGATGTCGGCGACCCTGACGTCGATGCCCGCGCGCGTGACGTCCAGCGCGGCGACGTGCGCGGCGGCGGGGTTGAGCCGGTAGACCTCGGCGGTGCGGCCGGGCAGCCCTTCGCGGATGCCGTCGAGCACGACCAGGCCCGCCTCCTGCAGGCGGATGAGGAGCTGCGAGGCGGTGGGCTTGGACAGACCGGTGAGGGTGCCGATCTCCGGGCGGGTCAGCGGGCCGCGCTCCAGCAGCGCTTGCAGGGCGGCGCGGTCGTTGATCGCGCGCAGCAGGCTGGGGGTGCCGGGCGTCGGCTGGGTCACTGGTCCTCCGCGTACGTCCTCGCGTCCACCTGCGCGGCGAAGTTAGGAAAGTTTCCTAACTTCGAGTGAATGTAAGGAGCCCCGCGGATTCTCGTCAAGCAGGCAGGGGAGGCCGCAATCAAGCTGTGATGACGGCGGGACGGGTAAACTTCTCGACGGACCTGCTAGGGTGATGGTTTGTCATAACAACCAGTGCAATGGCCCGGAGTATCCCATTACTAGTAACGATAATGGAGCGACGGCAACCCGTCAAATCGAGCTGGCCAGGGAGCAGGAGTACGTTTCCCGCCTTTATGCCCGGCTTGATCTGCTGCGCGAGCGCACTCAGCGACAGCTGGACAGTGTTCTCGCGCAGGGCGGAAGTGGCGGCACGCACCAGAACCGCTCCGAGCGCGACAGCTTCGCGGGGATGTACGCCGAACGCCTGGGCCGTCTGTGGGCGGTCGAGAACGGCCTGTGCTTCGGCCGGCTCGACAACGCCGACGACACCTCGCTCTACATAGGTCGCATCGGCATGGCCGACGACGACCAGCGCCGGATGCTGATCGACTGGCGGGCGCCGGTGGCGCAGCCCTTCTACGGCGCCACCCCCGCGGCCTCGATGGGCGTCACCCGGCGCAGGCACCTGCAGACCAAGGGCCGTACGGTGATCGGGATCGACGACGACCTCCTCGACCTCGACAGCCTCACCGAGGAGGACGTGGCCACCCTCAACGGGGAGGCCGCGCTGCTGGCCTCCCTCGGGGCCAGGCGCACCGGCCGGATGCGTGACATCGTGGCCACCATCCAGTCGGAACAGGACCGCATCATCCGCTCCGACCTCAACGGGGTGCTGGTCGTGCAGGGTGGTCCCGGCACGGGCAAGACCGTGGTCGCGCTGCACCGCGCCGCCTACCTCCTCTACACCCACCGGGAGAAACTGGCCCGCAGGGGCGTGCTCATCCTCGGTCCGAACCTGACCTTCCTGCGCTACATCGAGCAGGTGCTGCCCTCCCTGGGCGAGACCGACGTGCTGCTGTCGACCGTCTCCGAGCTGTACCCGGGAGTCGTCCCCCGCCGCAGGGAACGTGCGGAGGTGGCCGCGGTCAAGGGGGACGTCCGGATGGCCCAGGTCGTCGCGCGGGCCGTGCGCGAGCGGCAGCGGGTGCCGCGCAAGCCGATCGAGATCAAGCTCGACCGCTACACCCTCAAGCTGGAGGGGAACGTCCTGGAGGCCGCCCGCAGCCGGGCGGCCCGCTCCAAGAGGGCGCACAACGAGGCCCGCGCGGTCTTCGTCCGCCACCTGCTCAACGCGCTCGCCCGGCAGGCCGCCAGGCAGCTCGGCAAGGGGATGATCGACGACGACGAGCTGGCCGACATCCGTGAGGACCTCCGCACCGAGCGGCCCGTCAAGGCGGCGCTGAACCGGCTGTGGCCCTACGTCACCCCGCAGCAGCTCCTGATCGGCCTGTTCACCTCCCGCGAGCGCCTCGACCACGCCGCGGCCGAGTTCGGCGCGGCCGAGCGCGAGCTGATGCTGCGCGAGCCGCCTCGCAAGGGGGAGGACTGGTGGTCGGAGTCCGACGTGCCGCTCCTGGACGAGGCCGCCGAGTTGCTCGGCGACATCGACCCCGCCGTGCTGCGGGCCGGAGCGTGGATGGCCGAGGAGGAACAGGCCGCGCAGCGCGCCGCCGCGCTCGACGAACGACAGCACCAGCTCGCCTACGCCAAGGAGGTCCTGGAGCTGACCGGACTGTCCGACATCATGGACGCGGAGAAGTTCGCCGCCCGTCACCTCGGTGACGACGTCTTCCTGACCACCGCCGAGCGCGCGGCGGCCGACCGCACCTGGGCCTTCGGGCACGTCATCGTCGACGAGGCGCAGGAACTGTCGCCGATGGCCTGGCGCATGCTGATGCGCCGCTGCCCGACGCGGTCGATGACGATCGTCGGCGACCTGGCCCAGACCGGTTCGTCGGCCGGAGCGCGCTCCTGGGGCCGGGTCCTGGATCCGTACGTGGCGGGACGCTGGCGTGAGGAGACCCTCAGCGTCAACTACCGCACCCCGGCCGAACTGATGGCCGTGGCCGCCGATGTGCTCACCCTGGTGGATCCGGCGCTGAGCGCCCCGGCCTCGGTGCGGGAGACGGGGGCGCGGCCGTGGGCGGCCTCCCCGACGGACTCCCTCGCCGAGGTCGTCAAGGCCGAGGTCGTCGAGGGCGGACGGCTCGTCGTGATCGTTCCCGAGTCGCGCGCCGAGGAGTTCGGGGCGATCGTGGTCCGCTCCGTCGACGGCGCGGTGGCCGGACCGGGAGCGGCGGCCCTGGACGCGCAGGTGGCGGTGCTGACCGTCGCCGAGGCCAAGGGGCTGGAGTTCGACGCGGTCGTCGTGGTCGAACCGGAGCTGATCCTGGACGAGTCCCCACGCGGGGCGAGCGATCTTTACGTGGCGTTGACCCGCGCCACCCAGCGGCTTGGCGTCGTACACGACGGCCCGCTTCCCGGTGCCCTCGCTCGACTTGAGCGACATCGGATCACATGAGAGCATTGACGGCTCTCGTCGATCATGTCCCAGCTGCGAAAACTTGATGTTTCCGCTGTTAGTGACACGGTTGACATCTGCGCTGGGCTCGGTAGTTTGCTGCCCAGTCCAGCACGGGACTGGCCGGTCGGCCGCTTTTCGACATCGCCGTCTCCTGCGCCCGTGACGGGGGTCTTCCCCGTCCGTACAGCCAGGCGCAGGGCCGGCAGTCCGTCGAGGCGGGGCACTCCTTCCGGGCGGGGGGTTGGACCCAGGAGGGGTCCGGGCACCCAGTAGACAACGGCAATCCGCGCTCGCCGCCGACGGGACGGAACCGGTCCGAAGGGTCGTCCGGGCCCTCTTCCCGCTCCCGTGCGAGCGCCGCAAGCGTCGGGGTTTTGCTGGGTTTGAAGTGCTTTGGTGTTGTTTCTGATTAATGTGGCGGAGAATTTTTGGGGCGTGCCCGCTGGGCGGTAGCGTTCCGGCTAGCAAGACCGGTCAGGAAGGCCAGACGTCACCCGCCGCACGACATCGCAAGGAGCCTCGCCCGTGGTGCAGGACAAGACGGCCGCTCCGGTACCGGAGCGGCCCGCGCAGGGCGTTCCCGCGGGAGGTGCGGCGGCCGGTTCCGTGACCGGCTCGGTGACCGGTCCCGCGAGGAGGGCGACCACCGGCCCGGCGGACGGCCCGGCGGACGGTGCCGCGGCCGTGCCGGCGGACGGTTCGGTGGACGGTGTCGCGGGCGGCCCGCTCGGCGCGGGGGTTTCGTCCCCCGGCTCACGCCTGGTGCCGCTCGCCCGGGCCGCGGGCGCGGTGGCCGGCGGCCTGCTGATGTTCCTCGCCTTCCCGCCGCTCGGGCTCTGGTTCCTCGCGCCGCTCGGCATGGCCTCGGCGATCCTGGCCGTACGTGGCACCCGCCCGCGCCGGGGCACGTGGCTCGGCCTCCTCACCGGTCTCGCACTGCTGCTGCCCGCTCTGCACTGGGTGAGCCCGATCGGCACCGACGCCTGGCTGGGGCTGGTCGCCATGGAGAGCGCCTTCTACGCCGCGTGGGGGACGGGCGTCGCGGTGGTGACCCGGTTGCGTCTGTGGCCGCTGTGGGGCGCCGCGCTCTGGGTGGCGGCCGAGTGGGCGCGGGGGCAGTTCCCCTTCGGCGGATTTCCCTGGGCGCGAGTGGCCTTCAGCCAGGGAGAGTCGATCTTCACCCCGTACGCCGCGCTCGGCGGGGCGCCGCTGGTGAGCTTCGCGGTGGCTTTGTGCGGTGGCCTGCTCGCCCTGGCGGTGCTGCGCTTTTTCCCGGCCCCGGCCCCGGCCCCGGCCCCGGCCCCAACCACGGCCCCGGCCCCGGCCCCCGCTCCAACCACGGCCTCGGCCCCAAGCACGGCCTCGGCTCAGGTCCCGGCCTCGGCCGAGGTTCCGCCCGGGTCCTCCGGCTCTCCCGCGGTTCCCGGCCCCCGCCGTGTCCGGGGCCCGCGCTGGGGGCGGGCACTGGCCCTGCCGCTCGCCGGGGCGTTGGCCGTGCCGGTCGCGGCCCTCGCCGTTCCCCGGTACGGCGACGAGGGCAGGAGCGTGACCGTCGGCGTCATCCAGGGCAACGTTCCCGGCCGTGGCATGCACCCGCTGGGCGACGAGCCCGCCGTGGTCCTCGGCAACCACACCCGGATGCTCCACCAGATGGCACGGGATGTGCGAGAGGGCAGGACACCCCGTCCCGACCTGGTCGTGCTGCCGGAGAACTCCACCGACATCGACCCGTTGCGCAACGAGTTCGCCCGGAGCGAGATCGACGCGGCGGTCAAGGACATCGGGGTGCCCGTCCTGGTCGGCGCCGTGGTCGGGATCGGGGAGAACAACCGGGCGACCCGCAGCATCGTCTGGGATCCGGTCACCGGCCCCGGCGCCCACTACGACAAGCAGCAGCTGGTCCCCTTCGGGGAGTTCACCCCGCTCCAGGGCCTCGTGCTCGCCCTGTTCGAGCGGGCCTCCCTGGTCGGCAAGCAGTCGGTGGCGGGCACCCGCGACGGCGACCTCAGGCTGGGGCCGGTGACCGTCGGCGCGATCAACTGCTACGAGGTGGCCTTCGACGGCATCGTGGGCGACACCGCCAGGACGGGTGCCACGCCGCTGGTGGTGCAGACCAACAACGCCACCTACGCCCTGACCAACCTGCCGTCGCAGCAACTCGCCATGTCCCAGTTGCGGGCCGTGGAGCACAATCGGGCTGTGATCACTTCCGCAATTACTGGTATATCGGCATATGTGACACCGAATGGTTCGATCGCCTGGCGCACCGGCGAGCTGGTTCCCGCCATGAACGTCCTGACCGTTCCGGTCAGGACCGCGCAGACCATCGCCACACGCGTGGGTGCGCTGCCCGAGTGGGCCTTGATACTTGTGGGTGCGGGCGCGGTGGCCACCGCCTGGCGGCGCCGGACGCCCGGTGCGGGGCACCTCGCGAACCGGGAGGACGATCAGCAGGTGGGAGACGCGTGATGGAGCGGATGCTTGGTCGGGTGCTCGTCATCGTCCCGACGTACAACGAGCGGGAGAACCTGCCGCTGATCACCCGGCGGCTGCGCGAGGCCGTCCCGGACGCCCACCTCCTGATCGCGGACGACGACAGCCCCGACGGCACGGGAGCGATCGCCGACAAGCTGGCGGCCGACGACGACCACGTCCACGTGCTGCACCGGCCGGGTGGCAAGCAGGGGTTGGGCGCCGCCTACATCGCGGGTTTCCGCTGGGGTCTTGAGGAGGGGTTCGGCGTTCTCGTGGAGATAGACGCCGACGGATCCCACCAGCCGGAAGAGCTGCCCAAGCTGCTGGACGCGCTGGCCGAGGGGGCCGATCTGGCGATCGGCTCCCGGTGGGTGCCCGGCGGCAAGGTCGTCAACTGGCCGGTCTCGCGGGAGTTCCTGTCGCGCGGCGCGAACGTCTACACCCGGCTGATGCTGGGCCTCCCGGTCCGAGACGCCACGGCGGGCTTCCGCGCCTACCGTTCCTCGGCCCTGGAGAAGATCAGCCTGCACGACGTCGAGTCGCGGGGCTACTGCTTCCAGGTGGACCTGACCCTGCGCACGGCTCGCGGCGGGATGCGCGTCACCGAGGTGCCCATCACCTTCGTGGAGCGCACCGTCGGGGCGAGCAAGATGAGCCGCGGCATCGTGGTCGAGGCGCTGTGGCGGGTCACCGTCTGGGGTGTCACCGGTCTGCCCGCCCGCCTGCGCCGCCGCCGAGATCGCTGACCCCTGGCCCCGCGGTGGCGCGCCCGGCCGATCCTGGCCGCCCGCGCCGCTTCCGTGAGGCCGCCCCCGGCTCGGAGGGGAGCACCGCCCTGAGAGTCGGCTGAGGACCTGAAGACCTGAGGACCTGAGGAAACCGTCCACGCTGAGCGAACGCGGAACGCGCCGCCGCTTCGGGACGTTGTTCATGTCGTACGGCTGTCGCACGAGTTGAGGCGAAAAATGCGCATTCTGCTGTTCTTGACCTTTCTCGTGGTGCCGTTCCTCGAGATATGGGTGCTCATCCAGGTCGGTCAGCTCATCGGCGGGTGGCCCACGGTGGCCCTCCTGCTCGCCGGCAGCCTGCTCGGCGCCTGGATCGTGCGCCGCGAGGGCCGCCGGGCCTGGCGCAGACTCCAGGAAGCGCTGCAGAGCGGCCGGGCACCCGAGCGCGAGCTCGCCGGTGGCGGGCTGACCCTTGTGGGCGGCATGCTGCTGATCGCTCCGGGATTCCTCTCGGACGTTCTCGGTCTCCTGTGCCTGCTGCCGTTCACCCGGCCGATGGTCCGCGGGCTCGGATCCTGGCTTCTCGCCCGCCGGATCCGCACCCTCGTCGAGAGGAACGCGGGTGGTGCCGGGCTCGGCTCGCCGTTCGGCGCGGGTTCGCCCTTCGACGTGTTGCGCGACGGCGGGAGGCCCCCGGGTTCCGGGCCGGTCGTCCACGGCGAGGTCATCCGCGACGAGCCGGGGGACGCGGGAGGCCCAGGCGGGACCAAGGACTCCGACCGGGGGATCATCGGTCGCTGAGCGCGGCCAGGCGGCGCAGCGAGAGCCGGAACAGGGCCGCGTTCAGCGGTTTGATCACCCGCCAGCCGAGCCGCCCGGCCGCGCCGAACGGCACGTCGAGGTCCTCCTTCCAGACGATCGTGCTGCCGCCGCCCTCGCGGGGCAGCACGCGGAAAACCCCGGTGCCGCGCACCAGTCGTCCTGTGTGGCGGACTCCCACGCTCCTCGGCGGATCCCACTCGGTGATCTCCATGGTGTCGAGGAACCCGGCCGGTCCCACCCCGGTGAAGGCCTCCAGACGGCTCCCGGCGCCGCGACCGTCTCCGGCGGTGACGTGCGCCCGGGTCAGGACCATCCACTCGTGGTGCCTCGGCCAGTCGGTCAGGACCGAGAACACCTGCTCGGGCCGGGCGTGCGCGTCCACGGAGACGCTGATGTGGGAACGGGTCATCCCCGGTTCCTTCCCCGTCTCCGCCGGCCGACCCTCCGGACACCTCGCCGTGCCCCCGTGCCCCCGTGCCCGTGAGATCCTGCCGTGGACGATGACGGGCGCCGACGAAGGTGCTGGAGGAATCTCGCTTTTCTCCTTTTTGGGTCGGGATTTAGTGTGACTGTGGACCGTGAGAGGGCGAAGACGTGACGCACGGCGCGCCCGGGACGGTTCGCGGCGGGAAGAACGACACCGAGGAGAGCGTGGAGAGGGGCGGGTTCGCGATGACCGCGTTCGCACAGGGAGCCGACCTGGTCGAGGTCAGGCCGGTCGGCTGGGACGACGCGGCGGCCGTGGCGCTCCGCGGAGCGATGACGGAGGAGATGGACGCCCGCTACGCCGACCTGCTCGCCGTCATCGGCCTCGTGCCCGATGGCATGAACGTCGAGCCGGAGACCGTCGCCTACACCGGGGTCGCCTACGTGGCGGAAGACGTCGCGGTCGGGCATGTGGCGCTGCGCAGGCTCGGTGGCGACCTGGAGCTCAAGCGGATGTTCGTGACCCCGTCCCATCGGGGTACCCGCGTGGCGCGGGCCCTGCTGGCCGCCGCCGAGGACGCCGCCCGCGCGCTGGGCGCGCCCCGGGTCGTCCTGCAGACCGGCCCCCGCCAGCCGGACGCGGTGAGGATGTACGAGCGGGAGGGCTACACGCCCGTCCCGGTCTTCCCGCCCTACGACCGTCTCCCGGGCTCCCTCTGCTTCCAGAAGCCTCTTTGATCCGCCCTCTCGCTCGCGGCGAAGGGCGGCTCTCCGGGGCGCCGGGGCCGTGCCGGGGCGGTCGCACGGACACGGGTTCGCCGGCCCGGCCGAGGGGACGGCCGGGCCGGCGAGGTGCTCGCGGGGTCTAGGACGCCGCGTGCTCGGGACTGTCGACGTAGATCCGGCCGAAGTCGACCGCCGGGGCGAATCCGGCGAAATTGCGCTGGACCTCGGCTTTCTCCGCCGCGTTCGGGTTCGCGTTGGTGCAACTCGTACCCGCGCTCGCGCCGGACATCAGGTCCGTGCACCGGCCGGTACGCCGGTCGGGCAGGCCCAGGATGTGGCCGATCTCGTGGGTGGCGATCCGCAGTGGGTTGTGACCCTCCGCGGTCGCCTGCCGGCCCATCCACACGGTTCCGCGGCCCAGGCTGGTGGGCTGCGCACGGGGCCAGCCGTTGTCGGCGAGCACCACGAAGTCCGCGGGGCTGCCGGCCACCAGTCGTACGTTCGAGACGCTGGAGTTCCAGATCTGGGCCGCCTGGTCGACGGCGGATCGGAACTCCGCGGCCCTGCTCGCGTCATACCTGAGCACGCGAACCGCTGCCGTGCGGGCGTCCGCCGCGTGGGCGGGCGCGGCCTGGGCGGGGGTGACCGTCACCAGGAAGGCCAGCCCCAGGATGAGGGCGACGCCGGAGCGAATGATCCTTGACATTTCTGGCGGGCCTCCTCGGCCATCGGGGGGTTGCTCACAGGGAGCAGGCTGGTGAGGAGGCGAGATCAGCCGGTGACGAGTGTCAGCCCGTACGCCGAGAGGATCTCGTTGACCGGCTGGTGGTAGGTGGTACCGCCGATGGAGCAGTTGCCCGAGCCGCCGGAGGTGACGCCCTGTGCCTGGTTACCGGAGATGAAGGAGCCGCCGGAGTCGCCTGGCTGGGCGCACGCGCTGGTGCGGGTCAGGCCGCTCACCGTGCCCTGCGCGTAGGTGACGCTCGCGTTGTGCTGCTGGATGGTGCCGCAGCGCCAGCCCGTGGTGGAGCCGGAGCGGCAGATCGAGGAGCCGACCGAGGCCTGGGTGGAGCCGCGGACGACCACGTTGGCCCCGCCGGAGCCGCGGACCCAGGGCCGCGGGGTGTGACCGGGGGTGGCGACCCAGGCGTAGTCGTTACCGGGGAACGACGAGCCCTGGAAGGTGCCGGACGGGCTGGTGGTGGTGTTGCCCGCCCTGCCACAGTGACCGGCGGTCACGAAGCCGGGGGTGCTGCCCCGCCACACGGAGAAGCCGATGCTGCAGCGGCTGCCACCGATGTAGTAGGCGTTGCCGCCGATGATGTCGATGAAGGGCTCGGGCTTCTCGGCGGAGAGCGTCACCTTCACGACGCCCTTGTCCACGCCCGCGGCCGCGGCGAGGGCCTCGCCCGCGGCCTGGTCGCCGGTGAGGATGACGACGCTGTTGGTCGTGACGTCGACGTACCAGAGGGAGGCGCCGGCCTTCGCCTCCGCCGACGCACCGTCGAGCTTGGCCTTGACGGCCTCGAGGTCGGCGAGGGAGCGGCTGACGACCACGGGCTGCGCGCCCTTGGCCTTGATGGCGGCCGCGGCGGAGGCGTCGGTGGTGGCCACGGAGAGCTGGGAGGCGTCGCCGTTGAGCCAGGCGCCGCCGTACTTGGCGCCCAGTTCCCGGGTCAGGGCGGACTCCGAGGCGGCCGCGCGGTGCTCGTTGGCCAGGCGCTGGACGGCCTGCTCGGCGGTGAGGCCGAGGTCGCGCTGGAGAGCCTCGAGCATCGCGGCCGGAGGCTGGGGGGCGGGGGCAGGGGGGGCGGTTGTCGCGACGGCGGGCGACACGGTGGCGACCAGGTACAGAGCCACGGTGGCGGCTCCAGCCAGAAGAGTACCTCGACGTAACATGCACACTCCTTGTGAGGGGTGATGTCAAGGTATTGGTGAGAAGCATGCGGGGGGATCTCCCAAAAAATCCCTATCGCGATGTTATGGGGGCTTGATCACCTTCGGGCCTGGGGTGAGGTGGAGGGCGCGGTGCTCGCGAACACCTTCCTCCCGGAGAGGTGATGCGACCTAAACAGTCCAGGAATATGGCCGAAACGGCGGGGAGTGATGGACGATCAGGGTGCTCCCCCTACTCGCGCGGTCGGGGGGGACTCTGAAAGACTGGTCACCGCGCCTTCGGGGCACAGGTGCCGATTCTCGACAGTTACCAACAGTGACCAAACGGAGCAGCGTCAATGACTTGTTCTGTGCATCCGGAACTCGCGAGGACGCATCGCCGCGCCGCACGTGCGGCCGATCGGTGGAGAGGGGCCCTCACGACGCCCGTTCCCCTCCTCTCCCGGGCACGCCCCGCGCGGGCCGTCGTCCAGGCCACTCACCATCCGGCCGTCGCCGCCCGGATGCCACAGAAGGACACGCACCATGACTGACGAAGCCGTCGTCACCGACGCCCGGAGCGAGGAGACGACGCTGCCGCGCCGCAGCGACGCGCTGCGGTGCCCGCACACCGAGGGCGGCGAGCGCCGTTGCGTCCTGCCTCCTGACCACGATCTGGACCACGTCTACCCGCACCAGAAGGCTCCCGCCCTGTGCGCGGGTGAGTGACGGGCGATCGAACGGCCGGCAGGGAAACGGCCCGCGGGCGCGGAGAGGTCCGGCGGCGCCGTCCCCGGTGACCTCCCGGCGGGAGGCCCTCTCGGAAACAGGCGTCCCTCGGTGTTCTTCGGCGTCCCCCAGCGTCCCCCAGCTTCAGAGGACGCCGATCGCCTCGGCGGCGGTCACGGCCGCGCGGACGGCCTGCGCCGGGTCGCCCTCGTGGTACCGCCGCTCGCTGGGCTCGATGTTGTCGAGAAACTCCTGATAGCGGACCGCGTACGCGAGGTGCTGCAGGGGTCCGGCCAGGACCAGTGCGCGGGCCGGGTCGCAGCCGGGGACGGCCGCGGCCCACGTCTCGCGCCAGGCTTCCGCGGCCGCTTCCCAGAGGTCGGCGGGCAGGAAGTCACGGGGGCGCAGGCCGTCGAGGACGGGGTGGCCGTAGTGGCTGTCGGCCAGGTCCAGCACGACGGTGCCGCGCGGTCCCGCCATCCAGTTGCCCGGATGGAAGTCGCCGTGCACCAGCGTGCACGGCAGGCCGCATGACTCCAGCGAGGCGGCGAGCGACGGCAGACGACCGGCGAGCCGGTGGGCGAGGCGCAACTCCCCGGTGTTCAGGTCGTCGGCCGCCTCACCGTCGAGCAGTCCGCCCACCAGCGCGGCGAGAGCCGAGGGGGTGCGGTCGGGAAGCCCGTCGGGTGGCGCGCACCCGTGTTCGGCGAGGGCCGCCTGTGCCCTCGCCAGGCGGCTCACCGCCTCGACGACGATCTCCCGCGACGCTCCGTGACAGTCGCCGCCGGGCACGTGCTCCAGGAGCACCCGCCGGTTCGGGGTGTCGGCCGCCACGATCGCGGGCACCAGGCCGGGATCCTTCGCCGCGAGCATCCCGATCGCGTGGGCCTCGTCGGAGGCGAACCCAGGAGTGATCTTCAGCCAGACCGGTCCCGGGCGCGTGGGGATGCGGAACAACCCCGCCAGGTTCCAGGTCCTCACCTGCCGGACGGGACCCTCGGCGGGTCTGCCCGCCTCACGCAGCGCGGCCTGGGCCCAGGCCAGTGCCTCGCGCACTCCGGACGCCTTCGCCCACTCCGCCCGGTGCGCCACGGGGCCGGCCAGATCTCCCGGGACCGGCCTGCCGGTCACGTCCGGGGCGCCGGGCCGTAGGTCGGCCGGACCGGCCGCGGGACGGTCCAGAGCCTCGACGTGATAGGTCGTGTGACCGTCGCGAGGGCCATCGCGAGGGCCGCCGCCGTTCTCGACGTCGACCAGGCGCAGTACCACCACGGGCGTGCCGAGCACGCCCTCCAGATGGGTCACGACCGAACCGACCTCGGCCCACCAGGGTTCGGCCACGGGGAACGGGCCCACGGTTCCCAGCCATTCGGTGCCCGACGTCACGAGGACGCTCACCGTGCGGCCCGATGTTTCGCTCACGGGGGCAGTGTGCCCGAGGGGAAGCGGCCGGTGCCATGGGTTTTCCCCGGGGCCGAGGCAGAGGAGGACGAGGGCCGGCACTGCCGGGCCCGGGTGGCCGGTCCTCGGTCAGTGCCCGGAGCCGTGGTCGTCGAAGAGGGAGGGCTCGTGCCGCCGGGCCGGCCGCGCGTGGGGCTCCATCGACCCGGCGGGCCGGGGGTTCTCGCTCGGGCGATCGCGCCGCAGTTGGGACAGGAGTCTCGCGTCCTCGCGCATCTCCTCTTCCGAGGGGGACAGGAAGATCGCCAGGAGCAGGCCGAGGCTGAGCATGCTGATCCCGACGAGCAGGGGCAGCATGAAGTCCATTCCCTGTGCCCCGCTCGTCGGGGCGGAGGTGTCGTGCACCTCGACCCCGATGGCGAACATACCGGTGTAGTGCATCCCATTCACCGCGAAGCCCATCAGCAGGGCGGCGCCGGTGGTGGCGAGTGCCCCGCGCACGCGCACGCTGAACCAGAGTGCCACCGTCGCCGCGACCACCGCGATGATCAGCGACAGTCCGACCAGGAGGGGGTCGTAGCTCACGTGTGCGGACATGTTCATGGCCGCCATGCCCAGATAGTGCATTCCGGCCACGCCCACGCCGGTCAGCAGCCCGCCGGCGAGAAGCGCGCCGGTGCTGTTCTCCCGGTGTGAGACCAGGAACAGGCCGGCGCCGACGACGACGATCGCGAGCAGTGCGGACGCGATGGTGAGCGGGACGTCGTAGCGGATCGACGTGCCCATGACGTCGAAGCCCATCATCGCGATGAAGTGCATCACCCAGATGCCGGTCCCGCCGATGGACAGGGCCGCGCCACCGAGCCAGAGCGCGCGTGAGCTGCCCTCCGCCCCTCGGGCCCGCGCGGCGAACAGCAGTCCCAGCAGGGATCCGGTGCTCGACATGATGTACGAGGCGACCGGCGTGACGAGCCCGTAGGCGAAATGGTCGATGGGGGACATGACGAACTCCTGGCATGCGGGAGGGCAATGGAACGTGCCAGGACGGGGTCAGGCCGGGCTGGCGTGCGGGGGTAATGGAACGTGCCAGGACGGGGTCAGGCCGGGCTGGCGTGCGGGGGTGGTCGTGGGATGGCCATGAGGTGGCCGTGGGGTGGTTCGGGAGTGACTGGTTGATCGGCCAATCACTACGAGGGGAGCTCACCTTACAGTTCTTCGGTTGCGCATGGCCATAATGGGGTGATTACGAATGTCTAAACCAAGCACGCGGTGACTGTCTCACTCACTTGACGTGAACATCCCAGGAGAGGAGGCGGGCCGATGAGCAGGCTCGCCGGTCGAGGACAGAAGACGCCGCCGCCTCCGGTATGGCCGGAGGACCGCTACGAGGTGGTCTGCGAGCGTGACGAGCCGCACGGCGGCACCCACGACCGCTATCACTTCCCGAAGTACGCGGTGAACTCGGCGCGCAGCCTGGAGACGGCAGGGCTCGCCAGGAGGGTGCGCGTGGTCAGGCTGTCCGACGGGGTAGTGATCTACGACCGCGTCAACGGCGTCGACCTGCCCGCCGACGAGTGGTGATGGCCACCCTCGGGCGGAGGCGTAAGGGGGCCCGGGTGCCAAGGTCGGAGGGCGCCGGGCCCCGTGGGGACGGACGGGTCACCGGGCCCTGGACCGTCGAGATCAGACGGTTCCAGGGCCCGGGCCATCGGAGTCAGGGGGTGGGAGGCTCGGAGGGATAAGGGCTCTCGCCGTCCCGGATCGCCGCGAGCATCCGTGCCGCGTACGCCTGCACAGCCTTGTGCAGGCCGTGGCCGAAACTCACGCGGGCCACCCCGAGGGCCGCGAGCTCGCCGATGGACGGTGTGCCGGGACGGAACAGGATGTTGATCGGCCCGTCGATCCCCTCGACCAGCGCGCGAACGGCCTCCGCCTCGGCCACGAAGATCGGATAGACACAGTCGGCGCCCGCCTCCAGGTAACCGCGCCCCCGCCGCACCGATTCGGTCAGCCGCTCCTCGGGACTTCCCGGCCCCTGCATGTAGGCGTCGACTCGGGCGTTGATCACCAGGTCCACGCCCGCGTCGGTCGCGGCACTCCTGACGGCGGAGAGGAAGGCGATCTGCTCGTCGACGTCGATCATCGCGCCCGTACGGGGGTCGGAGTCCTCCAGGTTGCAGCCTGACGCCCCCGCGGCGACGAGCCGCTCGACCAGCTCCGCGGGCTCAAGCCCGTAGCCGCGCTCCATGTCGGCGGTGACGGGCAGGCCGACCGAGCGGCTGATCCTGGCGATCGCGGCCAGCATCTCCTCGACCGGGGTCTCCTCGCCGTCGTCGTAGCCGAGCACCGGGGCGATCGCGGCGCTGCCGGTGGCGATCACCGGGAAGCCCGCCGCCTCGACCGCACGGGCCGACGCGGCGTCCCAGACGTTGGGCACTACCAGCGGACGGCCGGGTACGTGCAGCGCCCGTAGCGCCGTGGCTTTCTCATGGGCCGTCGTCGGCGCGGAACCGCCGGTGTCCTCACTGGTGGAAATGGTCATGGAAGCGACCCTAGCCGGGAAGTGGATCGACCTTAAGCACCAATTCCCAACCAGCCGGTTAGGCCACTTCGCCTCGTTCGCCGCCTGGAAGAGCCGGACGACCCTCGAGGCGGGGACGCTCTTTCCGAGCGGGAGGGTGAGGCTCTTGGAAGCCTCGGGGCGAGTGGGGGAAGCGACGGTCGGGGGGAGAGGCCGGGGACGGGAAAGAACGGACCCCCGGCCCTCGCGGGGCCGGGGGTCGCCAACTCTCCGAATTCGGTCAGGCGCTCTTGCGGCGCTGGGCGCGTAGAATCGCCAGGCGCTCGTTGAGCACCTCCTCCAGGTCCTCGATCGTGCGGCGCTCCAGCAGCATGTCCCAGTGCGTTCGCGGGGGCTTGGCCTTCTTGGCCTCCGGCTGCTCGCCGTCCACCCGGAGGGCGGTCGCGCCGCACATGCGGCACTCCCAGGTCGCCGGGATCTCTGCTTCAGCGGCAAGCGGAACGTCGAATCGATGGCCCTTCGGGCAGGTGTAGGACACCTCTTGGCGCGGGGCCAGATCGGTGTTGCGGTCGTTCTCGTAGCTGGTCGCCCCGAGTCTGGTGCCGCGTAGCGCACGCTCGCCCATGTCTGAATGCCTCCTGAGGGCCCCGTCGTGAGGGGTTCGTCTCCCACGGCGTACAACGCTTGGTACCGTGTGTGGATTCCCACAGACAGGGTGATCCAATCGCACGTTCTTGACCCGGTCTGCGAAGGACCCTTTTTTCTGGGGTTCTCAGATGCGTTCCGGCACCTGGTTTCCGGCCGCTCTGATGGCCTTGGGCAGGTTGATGAGGGCGAGCAGCACGAATCCGAGCACGAAGAAGATCACCAAAGAGATGATTCCCAGGCGATAGCTGTCGGTCAGCTGGAGCGCCAGGCCGAGGGTGAACGAGCCGAGGAACGTCGAGCCCTTGTCGCTGATCTCGTACAGGCTGTAGTACTCCGCCTCCTTGCCCTTCGGGATCACGTGGGAGAACAGCGATCGCGACAGGGCCTGTGTCCCGCCCATCACGATCGCGATGGCGAATCCCAGCGCGAAGAAGGGCAGGGCCGCGCCCTTGGGCAGGAAGTAGGCCACGGCCACCACGGCGATCCAGGCGATCAGCGCGGCCAGCACGACCCGCTTGGCCCCGTACGAGGCGGCGAACCTGCCGAGCAGCAGGGCGCCGAAGAAGGCGACGAACTGCACCATCAGGATCGCCGCGATTCGTACCTTCTGGTCCAGCCCGAGCTCCTTGTCGGCGTAGGTGGCCGAGAAGGAGATGACGGTCTGCACGCCGTCGTTGTAGATGAGATAGGCGACGAGGAAACCCAGGGTGAGCGGGTAGCGTCGCAGTTCCCTGATCGTGCGGCCCAGCTGCCGGAAGCTGCCGGTCACGGCCTGGCCCACGTTCTCCGCGCCGGAGGGGAGCGCACGCCGGTTGCGCAGCCGCAGCAGCGGGATGATCGTGAACCCGCCCCACCACAGGCCCGCGGACGACAGGGCGATGCGCACGGCATCGCCCTCGGCGATGCCGAAGGACTCGTGATAGAGGAACAGGGCCAGGTGGACGGCGAGCAGCAGGCCACCGCCGAGATAGCCGAAGCCCCAGCCCCTGGCGGAGACCTTGTCGCGCTCGTCCGCCGTGGCGATCTCCGGCAGGAACGAGTTGTAGATCACGAACGCGGCGGCGAAGGCGACGCTGGACACCAGGAACAGCGCGCCGCCCAGCAGGTAGCGTCCGTCGGCGACGAACCAGAAGCAGACGGTCGCGCCGGCGCCGAGGTAGGCGAAGAGACCGAGGAGTTCCTTCTTCCTGCCGGTGTGGTCGGCCAGCGCGCCCACGACGGGCATCAGGATGATCTGCAGGATGGCCGCACAGCCCACCACGAAGGAGTAGTAGGCGCTGGGCCGCACGTCGAACCCGATCACGTCCACGTACGGGCGCCCCTGGGCGGCGGTCTCCGCGATCGTCGTCAGGTACGGGCCGAGGAAGACCGTCAGGATGGTGGTCGGGAAGGCGGAGTTCGCCCAGTCGTAGAAGTACCAGCCGCGCTGCTCGCGGCGGCGGGACTGGGGGGAGTCCTCGACGACCTGTTCTGAGGTCATGGGCGGTCCTCGGTCTTTCGGGGGGAGGGGGAGGCGGGGAGAGGAGAGGGGACAGCGGGGACGGCTGGGATCGCGGGGATCGCGGGGATACGGTTTACGCGGCGAGACGGCCCGGATACCACTGGCCGCGAGACTCCAGCACGCCGCGCAGCCCTGAGATGTTGTCGGTCATCAGCCCGTCCACGCCGAGGTCGAGCAGGCGTTCCATCACCCCGGTGTCGTTGACGGTCCACACGTGGATCTGCATGCCGAGCGCGTGCGCCGTGCGGATCAGGGCGGGCGTGGTGATCCGCAGGCCGCGGAAGCCGACCGGCACCTGCGCGCACGGCACCCCGGCGCGGGCCAGGCGGGCGAGCAGGCGGCCGTAGCCGGAGGTGGAGGCGGCGGCGCGCAGGGTCGCCACGCCGCGCGGGCCGAGCGATGAGCACACGTCACGGCCGATCGCGGCACGGGCCCTGGCGAGCCGCTCCTCCGAGAAGGAGGTGAGGCAGATCCGGTCGTGGGAGGAGGTCCGCCTGACCACGGCGGCGAGCGGCGCGATGGCCGCCGACTCCTTGACGTCGATGTTGAAGCGCGCCTCGGGCCACGAGCCCAGCAGGTCCTCCATCAGCGGGATCTCGTCCACGCCGCCGATCCGCGCCTCGCGCACCAGCCGGTACGGCAGTCCGGCGATCCTGCCCCTGCGGTCGGTCACCCGGTCCAGGGTGTGGTCGTGGAAGGCGAGCAGCACGCCGTCGGAGGTGGCGTGCGCGTCGGTCTCCAGATACGTGTAACCGAGTTCGACGGCCCGCTCGAAGGCGGGGAAGGTGTTCTCCCTGCCCTCGGCGGCACCACCCCTGTGCGCGAAGGGCAGCGGGCCGGGATGGTCGAGGAAGGCGTAACGGCGTTGCACGTGCAGGAGTATGCCCCCTGCGGGCCGGGCGCGTCATCGCGGGCAGGTGAACGTTTGGATCACAAGGCCCTGAACGGGAGGGGACGGGCGGAGCGGGACGGAGGGCGTGACAGCGGCCGCCCGGCGCCGACCTGACCCGGGGCAAGGCTTTGCCCTGGCCTGCCCATCGCCGTGGATGATGGAAAAACACCTGGTTGTCCACGGGGTGTCTCGCCGTTACGCCCGGTTTTTCCTTCTTCGGGGGCAGGTGGCGTCGAGGCCCTGGTTGTGAGAACGGAGGCCGCGCATGAGCACGGGAAGCACTCCCGGACGCCTGGCGCGCGTGGGCGTCTTCCTCGACGATCGCCTCGGCGCGGCGACATTCCTCAAGCGGAACATGCGGAAGATCTTTCCCGACCACTGGACGTTCCTGCTGGGCGAGATCGCTCTCTACTCGTTCGTCATCCTGCTGCTGACCGGCACGTTCCTGACGTTCTTCTTCAAGCCCGGCATGAACGAGGTCGTATACAACGGCTCCTACTCGCCGCTCAGGGGCGTCACGATGTCCGAGGCGTACGCCTCCTCGCTGGACCTCAGCTTCGACGTGCGCGGCGGTCTGCTGATGCGGCAGATGCACCACTGGGCGGCCCTGCTGTTCATCGGCGGCATGATGATCCACATGCTGCGGGTGTTCTTCAACGGCGCCTACCGCAAGCCGCGCGAGCTGAACTGGCTGATCGGCGTCGCCCTGCTCGCTCTCGCGCTGTTCGAGGGCCTGACCGGCTACTCCCTGCTCGACGACCTGCTCTCCGGCGCCGGTCTGCGGATCACCGCCGGTGTGGCGCAGTCGCTGCCGGTGGTGGGCACCTGGCTGAGCTTCTTCCTCATCGGCGGTGAGTATCCCGGCCAGGACGTCATCGCGCGCTTCTACTCGATCCACATCCTGCTCATCCCGGCCGTACTGCTGGCACTCATCACCGCCCACCTGATCCTGACGTGGGTGTTGAAGCACACGCAGATGCCGGGCAAGGGCCGCACCAACGACAACGTGGTGGGCGCGCCGACCTACCCCTCCTTCATGATCAAATCAGGCGCCTACTTCATGTTCACCTTCGGCGTCGTCGCGCTGCTGGGCACCTTCGCCCAGATCAACCCCGTCTGGCTGTACGGCCCCTACGTGCCGTCCGACATCTCGGCGGGTACCCAGCCCGACTTCTACCTGGCGCTCCTGGACGGCTCGCTGCGCCTGATGCCCTCCTGGGAGATCAACTTCCTGGGCTTCACGCTGCCGATGAGCGTGCTGATCCCGGCGCTGGTCCCTTTGGGGATCATCCTGACGGGCCTGGCGCTCTATCCGTTCGTCGAGCAGTGGGTCACCGGGGACCGCCGCGAGCACCACATCGTGGACCGTCCCCGCAACAACCCGCACCGCACCGCGATCGGCGTGTCGGCGGTCACGTTCTACGGCGTCCTGTGGCTGATGGCCTCCAACGACGTGATCGCCTCGGTCTTCCACCTCTCGCTGAACAAGATGATCTACATTGGCCGGGTCCTGGTCTTTCTCGGCCCGGCACTGGCGTACCTCGTCACCTACCGGATCTGCGTGGGGCTGCAGCGTCGCGACGCCGACGCCCTCGGTCACGGCGTGGAGACCGGTGTGATCAAGCGCCGGCCCACGGGTGAGTACTTCGAGGTCCACGTCCCCTCCCTCGAATCCATCGAGGCCCAGGTCCGAGGCAAGGAGCCGGTCCCGATCCTCGAAGGGGCGGCCGAGGAGGGCGGCGGGGACGGCGCCCCGCCGCGCGGAGGGAAGCACCACCCGCTGCGTGAACTCCGCGCCAGGATGAGCAGGGCGTACGGCGGCGAGAAGGTCCCGCTCGGCGACGGGGATCACGACGGTCACGACGGGCGTGGAGGGCGTGAGGGGAGCGGCGGGCACGACGGGCGCGACCGCGCCGGGCGCGCGGCCGTCGGCCGCGGAACGGAGGAGAAGAGGTCGCCGTGACCGGCCGGGGCGGTCGCTCCTCGGGCGGCACCCCGCCCGTCGAGGACCGTCACTCCTCGGCGGGCACCTTGCCCGACCACTCCTGGCGGCGGGCCTCCGCGATCGCGATCGCCGCCGCCACCGCGACGTTGAACGACCCGACCCGGCCGACCTGAGGGATGTAGCAGACGCCGTCGGCGGCCTCCAGCAGCGCGGGGGAGCAGCCGTGGTCCTCGCTGCCCACCACCAGGCACACGTCGCCGTCGAGCCTGGCCTCGGACAGAGGCACCGCGTCGCCGGTGAGTTCCACCGCCACCACGGCGAACCCATCCTCCTTCGCCGCCCGTACGGCCTCCAGGACGGGGACCGGCTCCTCCCAGGCCACCAGCCTGTCGGTGCCCAACGCGGTCTTCTGCGCCTTGGGGTTGGTCGGCGGGGTGGCGTTGCCCGCCAGCCAGATCCGCTCCACACCGAAGGCGGCGGCCGTGCGGAAGATGGAGCCGACGTTGAACGGGCCGGTCACCGACTCCAGGATCAGAGCCAGCCGCCCTTCGGTGTTCCTCCGCCAGGTGCGGTTGAGGCGTTTGACATCGGTCGGGCGCAGTTGCCTGCGCGGATTCGCCGTCATCGGTCGTTCACTGTTTCTCGTCGTTCCTCGTTCGTTCCGGGTTCGTTCAGAGTTCGTTCAGGGGTCGTTCCGCGCTCTGTCCGCGGTGACCGTGTCTTGTCGCGTCTCGCCACTTCGGTGCCGCTCGGTGCCGCTCAGCCGCCACCCGGTGCCATCCGGTGTCGGCGCCCTCGGCGTCCTCGGCGTCCCTGACGCCCGCCGGAGAACGGCCGCTCACGGCGCGGGGTCCGTCCCCGGGCGCGCCTCCACCCGGAGGATCCGGTACGAGGAGCGGGAGGCCACGCGCTCGGTGGGCCAGCCCCGCTCGTTCAGCCAGCGCTGCAGGGAGTCGGAGCCCAGGTGTTTCTGGACGACCAGGTGGGCGACGCCGTCGGGGGTGAGACGCGACAGCCAGCGGGTCAGCATCTCGTGCATCGCGGCCTTGCCGATGCGGATCGCGGGGTTGGACCAGATGGCGGAGAACCGCACCTGCGGAGGGACCTCGTCGACATGCATCGACCTTACTTTGTCAAGGGAGGCGGCTCTGGCGTTTCTCGCGCACAGCTCGACCGACCTGCGGTTGACATCCACCGCCCAGACCGTCGCCTCCGGGGCACGCGAGGCCATCGTCAGCGCGATCGGCCCGTAGCCGCAGCCCAGGTCGAGCAGGTCACCGCTCGGTGGGGGAGGCGGGACGCTCTCCAGCAGGATCCGGGTGCCCTGGTCGACACGCTCGGCGGAGAACACCCCGCTGTCGGTCTCCAGCTTCAGATGAAGGTCGGGGAGCACGAGCGTGACCGAGCCGGGACGGCCCGCGGTCTCCGGACGCTCCTCGAAGTAATGTGCCACGTCGTAGAACGTTACCAACGGCGGGGACCGGCTCAGGGCGGCCACGACGCCGAAGGCGCGGGACCACCCCGTACACCCGCCCCGCTCCCGGCCGGTCGGCGGAGACGGGAGCGCCCGCCCTCACCCGCCGCCCCAGTCGTACGTCCGCCCCGACGTGTGAGATCAGGGGATCCGCGACCCCAGCAGCAAGGCCACTCCGGCGGTCACCAGCCCGGCCAGGATCGCCGCCACCACGAACCACTGGGTGATCTCCTGGTTGACCGTCCGGTAACCCAGCGAGGTGCCGATCTGCTCGTACACCTGCCGCAACTGGCTGCCCGACTCCGCCTCGTAGGCCCGGCCGCCGGTGCCGTCCGACAGGGTCTGCAGGGTGGCCTTGTTCACCGGCACGTTCACGTCGCGGCCGTCGATCGAGACCGTGCCGTCCTGGGTGCCGTAGGCGATCGTGGAGACCGGCACCCGTGAGTTCATCGCCGTCTCGATCGCCTCAGCCACCGAGCGGCCCGAGGTGTTGTCGCCGTCGGACAACAGCACGATCGCGGCCGGAGGCGGGTCGGTCACCGCCTGCTGGTCGAAGGAGCGCAGCGACTCCAGGGAGCTGAAGACCGCCTCGCCGATCGCGGTGCCCGCCCGGGTGCTGAGATTGCCGAGGGAGGTGTTGACCGCCTGGTGGTCGGTGGTGGGTGAGATCACGACCGAGGCGGAGCGGGCGAAGGCGACCAGCCCGACGTTGAACCGCTCCGGCAGGTCGGCGACGAACTTCTGGGCGGCCTCCTTGGCCGCGGTGATCCGGTTCGGCTGGACGTCGCCGGCCTCCATCGAGAGCGAGACGTCCAGCGCGATGATGATCGTCGCGCGATCGCGGGGGATGCGTACCGAGTCGGCGGGGCGGGCCGCCCCCACGATCAGGAGGCTCATCATGACGAGGAACAGCGCGGGGGCCACATGCCGCCGCCAGCCGGGCCCCGCGGGGGACACCAGCGCCAGCAGGGGCAGGTTGGTGAACCGCAGCGCGTAGCGGCGCCGGGCGAACTGGGCGGCCACGTAGCCGGCCACGAGCAGCGCCAGCGCGGCGAACAGCCACAGCCAGACCGGAGAGAGGAAGGTCACCGGGTCGCTCCCGATCTTGGGGGCCGATGGGTCAGGTGTGCCATGCGACGCTGCCGCAGCACGAACTGGGCGATGTCGAACACCCAGTCGCGGTCGGTGCGCAGCACCAGGTGGGCCACCCCGCAGCGGCGCAGCGCCATCCGGTTGGTCATCCGCTGCGCGGCGGCGGCCTCCGCGTACGCGTGGCGGACCTTGGGGGTGAGCTGGATCTGGCGGTTCCTGCCCGTCTCGGGGTCGGTCATGGTGACCAGCCCCACCGGTGGCAGCTCCAGCTCGCGAGGGTCGATCACTTCGACGGCCAGCACCTGGTGGTGGGCGGCCAACCGGCGGATCGGCCGCTCCCAGGGCAGTTCCAGTCCGGGGTCGAGGGTGGGCTCGGGGTCGAGGAAGTCGGAGACGATCACTCGAAGACCGCGCCGCCGCCGCGCCGAGGCGAGGATCTCGATCGCCTCGGCCAGGTCCGGGGCATCGGCGACGGCACGGCCCCTCGGGGCGTCCATCAGCGAGTGCAGCAGGCCGTACAGGGCCGGGCGGCCGCTCCTGGCGGGCATCCGGTGGACGTACTCGTCATGCAGGACGTAGGTGCCGAAGCGGTTTCCGATCCGGCCGGACAGGAAGCCGATCGCCCCGACGGCGGCCACGACCAGATCCCGCTTCTCCATGTCGGCGGTGCCGAAGTCCATGCTGGGCGACAGGTCCGCCAGGGCCCAGGTCTCCAGTTCCCGGTCGGCGATCAGGTCGCGCACGTGCGGGACGGTCGTGCGCGCGGTCACCGCCCAGTCCATCCGCCGGATGTCGTCCTCGCCGGGCACGTAGACCCGGCTGTCGCCGAACTCGCTGCCCGGACCGGGCAGGAGCCCCTGGTGGGCCCCCTGCAGCAGCCCGTCCAGGCGCCGGACGATGGTGAGCTCCAGCCGCCGCAACGCCTGCTCGGCTGTGTTCGATTGCGACGTTGCGTTCGATTGCGACGCTTCGCGTCGCGGTTCGGCCGCTCTTACCCGGCCTGTATTTGTTTGCGACGCTTCGCGTCGCGGTTCGGCCGCTCTTACCCGGCCTGTATTTGTTTGCGACGCTTCGCGTCGCGGTTCGGCCGCTCTTACCCGGCTCCTTCCCTCGTCGCTCATCCGCTTCGCTCCTTCGCTCCTCAGTCCAGTCCCCGGCGCGGCCTCACGGCCCTCTTCGGTCCAGCCCTCCTGGGCCTTACAGCCTTTTTCCGGGGGTTACCGGGGGCCCTGGTTCCAGACGACCAGGGGGGGCGGTACCGCGGCGAGGATCTGGCGGACCACCTCCTCGGGGTCGATCCCGTCGGCCAGGGCGTCGAAGGTGAGCATCAGCCGGTGGGACATCACGTCCACCGCCACGTCGCGCACGTCGTCGGGGAGCAGGTAGTCACGGCCGCGCAGCAGCGCCAGGCCGCGCCCCGCGGCGACCAGGCCGAGGGTGGCCCGAGGGCTGACGCCGATCTCGATGTTCTCCTGCAGCTCGGCCAGGCCGTAGTCGGCGGGGGAGCGGGTGGCCATCACGAGTCTGACCACGTAGTCGGCGACGAGCTGATGCACCGACACCTGGTCGGCCATGGACTGCAGCGCGGCCAGCCGGGCGGGGTCGAGCACCGCTCTGGGGGTCGGCGGTGTCACGCTCATCCGGTGCAGGATCTCCAGCTCCTCGTGGGCGCTGGGGTGGCTGACGCGGACCTTGAACAGGAACCGGTCGCGCTGGACCTCGGGGAGGGGGTAGACGCCCTCGGACTCGATCGGGTTCTGGGTGGCCAGCACGATGAACGGCTTCGGCAGGGAGTGGGTCTCCCCGGCCAGGGTCACCTGCCGCTCGGCCATGACCTCCAGCAGCGCCGACTGCACCTTCGCCGGGGCCCGGTTGATCTCGTCGGCGAGCAGGAAGTTGACGAACACCGGGCCGAGCTCGACATCGAAGACCTCGCGGGAGGGGTGGTACACCCGGGTTCCCACGATGTCGCTGGGGACCAGGTCGGGAGTGAACTGGATGCGGGCGAACTCCCCGCCGACCACCGTGGCCAGGGTCGAGGCCGCCAGGGTCTTGGCCACCCCGGGCACGCCCTCCAGCAGGCAGTGACCCCGGGCGAGGAGTGCCACGAGCAGCCGCTCCACCATGTGTTCCTGCCCGACGATGACCCGCCGGACCTCGGCCAGGGCGTCGCGCAGCAATCCGGTGTCGGTCTCGCGCGGCAGTTCTTCGGCGACGGTCATGTCGGTATTCCATCAAATGAAGTGGCGGCTCGCACGGCGGGCTCGCTCCGTATTTCCTGACAGTGCCCGCAGGGGGCCCGCAGCGGGACCCGGCGGGTTCGTGTGCCGGTCCTGCCGCAGGTCCGGCGGGTTCCGTTCGGAGTCCCGTCGGGTGGTCGATCCCGGTCCCCGTGAAGCGTGGTGTGATCGGCGGGGTGTGCTTTCATGTCAGACGTGGCCACTCCACTCCAGTACGGTGATCCGCCCCAGTTGGGGCCCTTCGTCGTGCAGGCCCGTCTGCGCGTGGGACCCGCGGGTCTGGTCTACCTCGGGTTGGCGCCCGACGGCCGGGCCGTCTCGGTCGCGGTGCTGACCAAGGGAGCGGCCCTCGACCCGGCGGCCCGTGACCGTTTCGTCACCGGGGTCCGCGAAGCGACGGCGAGCCGTTCCGGCGTACGGGGCTGGATGGCCTGGGCGACGCGCACGCGTACCGCCGTGGCCGATGCGGTCCCGCAGGTGCTGGCGATGGACGGTGGGAGCGCCCCGTGGGTGGCCACGCCGTATGAGCCGGACCGGGCGGGGGCGGAGCGGTTCCTCGAGGCGGTGCTGGTCAGCGGCACGCTGATCGGTGAGCAGCACGGCCCTGACTTCGCGCCGCACTGGGTGGGTGACCGCTCCCCGGCGCTGCCACCGCCGCCCAAGGGCGCGCCGCCGCCGACCGAGACCCGCCGGTCCGTGATCATCGCGGGGGTCGTGCTGACCGTGCTGCTCGTGCTGCTGGCCGTGATGGTCTGGCTTCTGTTGCGCAGGGAAGACGATTCCGAGCCGTTGCCGAGGCCGCTGCCGCCCACGGTGTTCGTCCCGACCCCACCGCCGGTCCCGGCGACACCCGAGCCCGGCGAGCCCACGCCGTCACCGTCGCCGAACCAGAGCGGGACCGGAACGCCAGGGCCGGATCGGGGCGACGAGAACGAGGGCGAGCCGATCTAAGGAGGCCCATCCGGGGATGTCCGGCGGACTCGGGCCGGATACGCCCGTCGAGCTTGAAGCGAGCCGGGTGGGTGTCCGGACGGAGAGATCGCCGGGTCTTTCTCCTGGTGAGTGACCATCTGGGCATGTTCGTCGCGGATGTCGACGGCGTATCCCGGTGAGGCGGGGCGTCGAGTCCGAAGCGAGCCGGTGGACGTCCTCATGGGGGTTTCCTCTCGTTCTAGTACTCGCTTACGAGTACTCATATTTGACTATGTCACCTACTCGTGTTTGAGTAGTCGCATGAGTAGTACGCGACTGTTCATCCTGGGGGCGCTGGCTCGCCGGGGACCGATGCACGGTCATCAGATCCGGCAGAGCGCGCAGACGGACCGGACCGAGTTGTGGACCGACATCAAGGTCGGCTCCCTGTACGGGGCGCTGCACCGCATGGAGGCCGAGGGCGTGATCGAGACGGTGCGCACCGAGCAGCAGGGCAACCTCCCGGCGCGGACCGTCTACGCGATCACCGAGGACGGCGCGCTGGAGCTGGAGTCGCTGCGTGAGGCGGCCCTGCGTGACACCCGGCTGCGGCCCGATCCCGTGGACCTCGCTCTTCAGCTCAGCGCCGACATGGGCGAGCGGGAGCTGAGGGCCGTCATCGAGGACCGGCATCGCAGGCTCACCGCCGAGCTCCAGAGCTGGCAGCGGCTGAGGGAGGCGGCCACCCCCCACCTGCGCGGCCTCGAACCGCTCGGCTTCGACCACACCCTCGTCCGCCTGCGGGCGGAGATCACGTGGCACGAGACGCTGCTTGAGGAACTGCCCCGGCTTCTCGGCGCCACCGGTGGATCCCCGGAAACGCCCTCCGATGCCACCCCCGACGAAGACGAAGGAGGAGCCTGACATGCCCGCCGAACCACTCGACGTTCTCGTCGTCGGAGGTGGCATAGGAGGGCTGGCGCTGGCTCAGGCACTACTGCCCTCAGGTGTGAACGTCCAGGTCTACGAGCGTGCGCGCGAGGCCGCCGACTGGGTGCAGGGTTACCGCATCCACATGAACCAGATCGGCAGCAGGGCGCTGCACCGCTGCCTGCCGCGCCCGCTGTGGGAGGCGTTCCTCGCCACCTCGGGTCACCCCGGCCCCGGCTTCGGCTTCCACACCCACCGGCTGCGCGAGCTCGTGTTCGTGGAGGAGAGCGTGATGACCGGCGGGGCCGCCGACCCTTCCGGCGGCCAGTACGCGGTCAGCCGCACCACCCTGCGCAGGCTCCTGCTCGCCGGTCTGGAGGGCGTCGTCCACCACGGTAAGACGTTCCAGCGCTACGAGACGAGACCGGACGGCAGGGTCACCGCCTTCTTCGCCGACGGCACCTCGGCCACCGGTGATGTGCTGGTCGGCGCGGACGGCGCCGACTCGCGCGTACGCGGGCAGTATCTGCCGGGGGCCCGTCGCGTCGACACCGGCGCGCTCGCGATCGGCGCCAGGTTGCCGCTGGACGACCGGGTTCGTGGGTGGCTGCCACGAAACCTCGCCGACGGGCTCAATCTCATCCTGCCGCCGAGCGGGAGCGCGATGTTCACCGCGGCCTTCAACGGCAGGCGCAGGGCGGAGAGCCTCCTCGCCCAGGGGAGCGGCCTCGGTTTCGTCCGCGGAGCCGGGCCGGCCACCGGGGAAGGGGATGGGGCCGGCCTGGAGACCGATCTCGCCGGGTTCGGGCTCGACCTGAGGGCTCTGGCCGACGATCTTCAGGACTACGTGTTGTGGGCCTTCGTCGCCCCTCGCGGGATCTATCCGGCAGGGACCGCGGACCTCGACGGTGGCGGGCTCAGGGATCTGGCCGGGACGATGACCTCCGGCTGGCATCCCGCCCTGCGCCGCCTGGTCGCCGAGGCCGATCCGGCCAGCGTCCGGTTGATGCCGTTCAAGACCTCCGTCCCCGTCGGCCGCTGGCCCACGACGACGGTGACACTGCTCGGGGACGCCATCCACAACATGACCCCCGCGATGGGCTTCGGCGCCAACACGGCGCTGCGCGACGCCGCGCTGCTGGCGAGCAGGCTGGTGGCGTTCCAACGGGGCCGGGGCACCCTGGCGGAGGCCGTCGGCGGCTACGAGGCCCGGATGCGTGAGTACGGCTTCGGAGCCGTCCGCACCTCCGCGAGATTCACGAATTTCATGATCTCCCGTAGTCCTCTCGTCCGGCACGGCGCGAAGACCTGGTTCCGCCTGTGTGACGCCCTGCCGCCGGTCAGGCGGATGAGTTTCGGGCACCTGTGGACCGACGGCGCGACCGGGGAAGGGTAGGCGCGGCCGGGGGCCCAGGGGCATCGCGCGGGGGACGCTCAGGGGCGCGCCCCCCGTAAACCGCCGCCCTTTTTCGTGAAGATTTTTTCCTTTGTCGCTATAAAGCGCCTTATGTCGGATAAGGAGCCCGTGTGTCGGTATGTACTTGGCACGCCGAAGCGACCGCGGCAGGGAAAGGAAATGTTGTCATGACGGATGTGTCGAGCATGGGCCCCCAGTCGGGTGATGACCGCCCGGTCCTGACCAACCGTCAGGGGCACCAGGTCTACGACAACCAGAACCAGCGCACGGTCGGCGCGAGGGGCCCGGCCACGCTGGAGAACTACCAGTTCCTGGAGAAGATCAGCCACTTCGACCGCGAGCGCATCCCCGAGCGGGTGGTTCACGCCCGGGGGGTGACCACCTACGGCCACTTCGAGGCCTACGGCAAGCTCGGCGACGAGCCGATCAGCCGGTACACCAGGGCGAGGCTCTTCCAGGAGGCGGGCAAGCGGACCGACGTGGCCGTGCGCTTCTCCACGGTGATCGGCGGCAGGGACTCCTCGGAGGCCGCCCGCGACCCTCGCGGGTTCGCGGTGAAGTTCTACACCGAGGACGGCAACTGGGACCTCGTCGGCAACAACCTGGGGGTCTTCTTCATCAGGGACGCCATCAAGTTCCCCGACGTGATCCACGCGCTCAAGCCGGACCCGGTGACGTTCAGGCAGGAGCCGGGACGGATCTTCGACTTCATGTCGCAGACGCCGGAGAGCATGCACATGATCGTCAACCTGTTCAGCCCACGCGGCATCCCCTCTGACTACCGGCATATGCAGGGATTCGGGGTCAACACCTACAAGTGGGTGAACGCCCAGGGCGAGACCCACCTGGTCAAGTATCACTGGATGCCCAAGCAGGGCGTGCGCAGCATGACCGAGGAGGACGCCGCCGTCGTTCAGGGGCAGGATCTCGGGCATGCCACCAAGGACCTGCACGAGGCGATCAACCGCGGCGACTTCCCCGAGTGGGAGCTGCTGGTGCAGATCATGAGCGACGACGACCACCCCGAGCTGGACTTCGATCCGCTGGACGACACCAAGGTGTGGCCTGAGAACGAGTTCCCGCCCATGCCGGTCGGCAAGATGGTCCTCAATCGCAACGTGGCCAACAATTTCGCCGAGAACGAGCAGATCTCCTTCGGCACCGGGGTCCTGGTCGACGGGCTCGACTTCTCCGACGACAAGATGCTGGTGGGCCGTACGTTCTCCTACAGCGACACCCAGCGCTACCGCGTGGGGCCCAACTACCTGCAGCTGCCGGTCAACCAGGCCAAGAACGCCGAGGTGCGCACCAACCAGCGCGACGGCCTGATGACCTACCACGTCGACGGGCAGGGCGAGAACCCGCACGTCAACTACGAGCCGTCGATCACCGGAGGGCTCAGGGAGGGGCAGAGCCCCACCCACGACGAGCAGGGCCCGCTCATCTCGGGCCGGGTGACCCGTAAGCGCATCCCGCGTACCAACGACTACACGCAGGCGGGCCAGCGCTACCTGCTGATGGAGGAGTGGGAGCGCGACGACCTCGTGCGGAACTTCGTCGACCTGATCTCCCAGGCCTCGCGCCCGGTTCAGGAGCGCATGGTCTGGCATTTCCTGATGGTCGAGGACGATCTCGGCCTCAGGGTCGGGGAGGGGCTCGGGATCAGCTCCGACGACGTCTCCCATCTGGAGCCGCTGGCGAGCCAGGACCTGAGTGACGAGGACCGTGAGCGGATGTCCAAACTGGGCAAGAACGGGCCCCGCCCGGTGGAGGGTATGAAGATGACCCACTGCGTGCCCAACGAGCGGGCGCGGGCGGAGCGTTAGCGAACCGCCGCCGGGCCGGAGCGAACCGTACTCCGGCCCGGCGGCGGAAGGCGTGAGCCGGTGCTCGGGGACGGCGTCCCGCGGGCGCGGGGAGATGATCCATCCGCCCCGGAAGCCCGCCGACCAGGACCTTCAGCCAGGGAGAGATCCTCGGTCAAGGATGCCTGATTTTTCCGCTTAAAAGGTATGAATGCCATTACAGCGGGCACGCGGTTCTCAATCCGAGACGCCGACATCTGAGCCGTTCCCACTCCCAATTGGATCGCCATGCCTGTTAAGAGCAACGTCATTCCGATCATCCACTGGTCTCGCCGTTCGTCCTGTCTCAGCGAGGACCCTGAGCTGTTCTTTCCCGTGTCCTATGAGGGGCCGGGCCGTGAGCAGTACGAGCGCGCCAGGGCGGTGTGCCGCCTGTGCCCGGTGCGCGGGCGTTGCCTGGAGTACGCGTTGAACACCCAGCAGATGTACGGCGTGTGGGGAGGCACCACCCCGGAGGAGCGCAGGGCCACCATGACCAGGGCGAAGCGGCAGGTCAGGTAGCGGCCTTCCTCGTCAACGGGCCCGTCGGCGCCGCCCGCCCGGCGCACGGTCCGGTCCGCCCGGAGCCGACCGGTTCACCGCGGCCTCCCCGGGCTCACGGCGCCCTCGGGGTCCTCGGCCTCGCCACGGTCTCCGGATTCGCCGACGAGGGCGCGGAAACGGGCGGCGTTGCGCTGGGAGTTGTCCGCGCAGCAGTTGTTGAAGAGCACATGGGTGATCTCGGCGCCCTCCGCGAGCTTCTTCACCCTCGCCGCCCAGCGGGCGAGCTCCTCCTCCGAGTACAGGTACGCGAAGCGCTCGTCGACGTTCTTGCTGGTCCACTTGTCGGAATGCCCGTGCATCCGTACCACGGCGAGGTCGGAGGTCGCGGCGAGGACCGGCGGGACCGACGAGGCGTGCCCCTGCGGCATGTCGACCCCCACGTACGCGAGGTCGTGCCCGGCGAGAAAGGCGAGGGTGTCCTCGCGGTTCTCCTCGCTCATCCAGGTGCGGTCGCGGAACTCGACACTGACGCGCATCGGTGCGCAGCGCCGGGCGCATTCCAGGATGTGGCGCCTGTTGCCCTCCCCGATCGGGAACCACGGCGGGAACTGGAAGAGCACCGCCCCCAGCTTGCCGGCCTCGTGCAGCGGGCCCAGCGCGTCGAGGAAGCGCCGCCAGACCTCGTCCAGGATCTCCGGTGGCACGTCCTTCGGGTAGAGGTTGCGCCCCTGTGGCGCGCCGAGGCTCTCCCGCAGGTCCTTGTAGAGGGAGGCGGGCCGGGTGGGGTGCCCGGTGAGCATGGAGAACGCCTTGATGTCGAAGGTGAAGCCGGCGGGGGTGCGGTCACGCCAGGCCTCCACGGTGCTCCGCGACGGCGGATGGTAGTAGGTGGCGTCCACCTCGACGACCGGGAACCGCGTCGCGTAGTAGGCGAGGCGTTTCGCCGGGGTGGAGGCGTCCTCGGGATACCAGCCGGACTCCAGCAGTGAGCGGTGGGTCCACGAGGCCGTGCCCACACAGATCCTGCCCATGTTCCCGTCCTCCCTGACAGACCCGGCGCGTCTCCCGCTCCCGGCGCTCCTCCGCCCGGTGACGGCTCCCGGCCGAGGGCGGGGCCGTCGCCGGGTTCTACGGCCTCCCGCCGACGCCGCCGACGAGTTCGCCCAGACGTGCGGGACCTCCGGTGCGCGGCGACAGCGGCGGGGTGTCCATGCCCTCCGCGCTTCGCAGCCCTTCGAACAGCTCCCTCATCGCGTCCACCGCCGTGTGGCGCGGCTGCCAGCCCAGTTCGGTGCGGGCACGGCCGGTGTCCATGATCGGCATCCTGAGCACCAGATCGACCAGGTCGGGCGAGGCGGGGATCAGCCTCAGCCGCCAGGCCGCGGCGACGGTGCTCCTGAGCGCCCAGCCCGAGACGGGCACCAGCCGGGCACCGAGCAGCTCGGCCAGCACCGAGGGCTCGATCACCGGGTCGGCGGCGATGTTGAAGGCCCCCGACACCGGCCGGGTGACCGCGAGCCGGTAGGCCTCGCCGACATCGTCGCCGTGGACCGTCTGGAAGCGGAGTTCGGGGGTGTCGGGCACGAACGGGATCAGGCCCGGCCGTACCAGCCGCTGCGGCACGAACGGCCCGCCGAACAGGCGCCGCTGCCCGACCGCCGCCTCCCGCTTGAAGATGAAGCCCGGCCGCAGCCGCACGACCCTGATGTCCGGGTGGTCGCGCTCGAACAGGTCGAGCACCCGCTCCACGTAGGCCTTCTCCCGGCCGTAGGCGGCGCCGGGCCAGCCGTGGGTCGGCCAGTCCTCGGTGACCGTCAGGTCCTTGGGCGCCGAGGAGTAGGCGCCCACCGAGGAGGTGTGCACGAGCGCGGAGACACCCGCCCGCGCGGCGGCGTCGAAGACCCTGATGCTGCCCAGGACGTTGTTCCGCCAGGTCGTCACGGGGTCGCGGGTCGGCTGGAACAGCCACGCCAGATGGACGACCGCGTCGGTCCCCTCCAGGTGCGGCGCCAGGTCGCCGCCGGCGACGTCCACGGTCCGCCAGGTGGTCTTGGGAGGGTCCCACTCGGGTCGCCTGCGGGCCAGGCCCACGATGGATGTGACATTCCGATCGGCCGCGAGGGCGGACACCACGCTCGTGCCCACGTTTCCCGTCGCGCCCACCACTGCTACTCGCATGCCTACCGGGTGCCCCGGGAGGGGGCGGCGAATCCCCTCCCGGTGACTGCTTTGCCGTACGGGGAGCTGATCCGGCGCTGGGTGACCGTCGCGCCGGACCGGTGGGGGATCCGTCGCCCGCGCGATGCCGGACACGGCGGGCACGACATCGCGCCGCCACGGGTGTCCGTCAGTGTCCCCATCGCCCCCATCGCCCTGCCCGAGATGCCCGCCGTGCTCGTCCTCTGCGGGCGCGAGGCCGGGGTCAGCGCCGGGGGGACGGCCAGGGGTTGGGACGGCAGCCGTGCAGGGACTTGGTCTGCTGGAGCATCACCGGTGCCCGCCGGCCGCGGCCCGGGCAGGACACGTGACCGTGGCCGAGACCGTGGCCGACCTCGTGGCTGATCACGTACTCGCGGTAGGAGGCCACGTCGCGGCCGTAGCCGCGTGCCCCGCTGTTCCAGCGAACCGCGTTGATGACCGCGCGCTCGCCGTTCCAGCAGGAGAGTATGCCGTTGGTCCGCATCGGCAGACATCGCCTGTCGGTCGTCCGCGGGCTGCTCAGGGAGACCCTGATGCTCGCCGGGCCGCGGGGCACCCGCTTGAACCGGTATCCCCAGCCGCGCCGGTCGTTGAGGATCCGGTGCACCTCGGCGGCGAACTCCTCCGCCTCGAACGGCAGGCCGCGCTCGACCTCCACGATGTACCGGATCACCTTGCCCTTCCTCCCCTTGGGAGGGGCGGCCTCGCCGGGGGCGACGGCGTAGCGGCCCTTGGCCGCCCGGGGCACCTTCATCCTCAGCGGCTGCTGGCGGCCGTTGGCGAGCAGGAGCGGCTCCTTGGCGGGTGACAGGGGCGCGGCCGTGTCCTGCGGCTGAGGCGGCGGGGTCGGCGTCTGGGGAACCACCGGTATGCCGGGCGGGGCGGCGTCGGGGGGAGGTGCGGGCCTGTCGGGAACGGGGTCGAGGCGACCGCTCAGCACCGTGGCCCCACCGGCTGTGAACGTGACCACGATGCTCAGCGCGAGAAGCAACAGAACGGTCTTAGGGTCACGTCTCTTTTCGTTCCTGGACATAGACCGTAAACCCTATTGCTCCTTGGAGGTAACTCATCAAATCAGGAGCAAATCCATCATATGCAGCCAGCGCAGGGGCATTTCGCGGCATGCCAACGGCGACCGCACGCATGCGGTCGCCGTTGGATCAAAGGGGAGCGGACTCAGCGGGGTCCGCGTGGACTCGACAGACGGATCGCCGCCGGCACCGCGGCCCGGCCCTGGACGGGACGGGATCTCACCGGCCCGAGGCGATCAGCTTCCTGGCCTCTCCCGGATCGTCGGTGGCCAGGGCGAGCCGGGCGTTCTCGCGGCACCGCTCCAGGGAGTGGGCGGCCAGACTCTCCCGTACCGCGGGGACGCCGGGCGCGGACATCGACAGGCTGGTGACCCCCAGCCCGACCAGGACCGTCGCCAGGAGCGGGTCGGCCGCCGCCTCGCCGCACACGCCGACCGGCTTGCCCGCCGCCTGTCCGGCCGCCGCGCAGTCGGCGATCAGCTGGAGCAGCGCGGCCTGCCACGGGTCGAGCAGGTCGGCGAGTTCCCCGTGCTGACGGTCGGAGGCGAAGGTGTACTGGCTCAGGTCGTTGGTGCCGATGCTCAGGAAGTCGAGCTCCTCCAGCAGGCGTCCGGCGCGCAGCGCGGCGGCGGGAACCTCGATCATCGCCCCGACCCGCGCGATGCCCCGGGCGCGTGCCCGCGCGGCGAAGTCGGCGGCCTCGGCCACCGTCGTCACCATCGGTGCCATCACCCACGCTTCGGCCCCGGTCGCGCGGGCGGCCTCGGCGATGGCGTCGAGCTGGGTGTCGAGCACCTCCGGCCTGACCCGGGAGACCCGAAGTCCCCGGATGCCCAGCGCGGGGTTGGTCTCCTCGGCCAGTCCGAGGAACGGCAGCGGCTTGTCCGTGCCCGCGTCGAGGGTACGGACCACGACGTGCCCGCCGCCGGGTGCGGCACGGAGGACCGCGGCATAGGCGGCCACCTGCTCCTCGTAGGTCGGCTCCTCGCGCCGGTCCAGGAAGAGGAACTCCGTGCGGAACAGCCCCACCCCCTCGGCGTCGAATCCCCCGGCCCCCTCCGCGGAAGGGGTGTGGCCCGAGGGGGTGAGGTCGGCCGCCGAGCCGACGTTGAGCAGCAGCTTGACCGGGTGGCCGTCGGAGGTCCGCCCGGGGCCACGGCTGGTGGCCTTCCTGAGGCGGTCTTCCTCGGCCCGGCGCTGGACCGCGGTGGCGGCCTCCTCGCCGATGCCGACCTCCACCTCGCCCAGCTGGCCGTCGACCGAGATCCACGTTCCCTCGCCGATGTCGTCGGCTCCCCGGCAGGCGACCACGGCGGGCAGGCCGCGGGCGCGGGCGAGGATGGCGGTGTGGCTCGTCGGGCCGCCCTTCTCGGTGACGAGGGCGAGAACGGACCCGGGATCCAGGTTCACCGTGTCGGCGGGGGAGAGATCCCCGGCGACCAGGACGAACGGGTGGCCAGGGTCGGGCACCCCGGGGACGGGCAGGCCCAGCACCGCCGCCACGGCCCGGTTGCGGATGTCGTCGAGGTCCGCGGCGCGTTCGGCGAAGTAGCCGCCCGCCTCCAGCAGCGCGCGCCGGTGATGGGCGCAGGCCTCGTCGACGGCGTGCGCGGCGTTCCGGCCCGACCTGACGCTCGTCTCCACGGACTCGTGCAGGCCGGGGTCGTCGGCGATGAAGGACTGCGCCTCCAGGATCGCCTTCGCGTCGGCATCGGGCGCCTTCTCCGCGCGCGCCGCCAGCTCCGCGGCCGTGGCCCGCAGCGCGTCCAGCGCCAGAGCGAGCTCGGCGTCGGCGTCGGTGACGGGGGAGGGTGCGGGCAGCTCCGGCGGACCCGCCATCCGGCAGACCCGTCCGGCGGCCCGGCCCGGGCTCACGCCCAGGCCGTTGAGCGTCTCAGCCACGGGAGTTCTCTTCGGCGTCGAGGTCACGGGCGAGCAGTTCGGCGAGGGAGTCGAGCGCCTCGTCGGCTCCCGGTCCCTCCGCCTCGAGCGTGACCTCCGTGCCGTGCGTGGCGCCCAGTGCCAGTACGGCGAGCATGCTGTTGGCCGGTACGGGTTTGCCCTCTCCGACACGGATGCGGACGGGCACCCCCTGCTTGCCCGCGGCCTGCACGAAGATCTTCGCGGGCCGGGCGTGAAGGCCCGTGCTTGAGGCGACGACCACTGTCCTCTCCGGCATCTCCGGTTCTCCTTCTGCGCTTTGTGCGCGTTCTGCGAGTGGTGCGAGCTTGACGGGCCTGTGCCGGTTCCGCGCCGGGCCCCTCCCACCTGGTCCGGCGGGAGGGGCCCGGCGGGCCGGCACCGGTCAGGGTTCGATGGTCACCTTGATGGCCTCGCCCCTGCTGACGATGTCGATGCCCTCAAGGACTTCCGTGAGCGGCAGCCGATGCGTGATCAGGTCGGCGACCGGCACCGAGCCGTCGGCGATCAGCCGCAGAGCCTGGGCGTTGTGCGCCGGGCTCGACCCGTTGGCGCCGACGATGGTCAGCTCCCGGTAGTGGACCAGGTTGGAGTCGCACCGGATGATCGGGTTGTCCTTGGGCAGGCCGCCGAAGAAGCTGATCCGCCCCTGGCGGGCGACCATCTGCAGCGCCTGCTCCTGGGCCGCGCCGGCGGCGGCGGCGGTGATGACGACGTCGGCCCCTCTGCCCTCGGTCAGTTTGAGCACCTGCTCGACGACGTCCTCACCGTGGACGACCGCGTCCGGGTGGACCAGCCTGGCGGCCATCTCCAGCCGCCCGGCGTTGATGTCGACGAGGAAGACGCGTGCCGCGCCCCGCGCCCGAGCCAGCCGCACGTGCAGGCAGCCGATCGGGCCGGAGCCCATGATCACCACGTCGTCGCCCTCGCCCACGCGGGCCAGCTCCTGGCCGTTGAGCACGCAGGCCAGCGGCTCGGCCACCGACGCCTCGGCGAAACCGATCTCGTCGGGAATGCGGTTGACGCCGTTGACCGCGAGGACCTTCGCCGGGATGATCATGTACTCGGCGAAACCACCGTCGTAGTGGTAGCCCATCGACTCCTGGTTCGGGCAGACGGTCATCCGGCCCCGGCGGCACTCCGGGCACGTACCGCAGGGGATCGCGGCGATCACCTGCACCCGGTCACCCGGGGCCCACTCGCCGGCGTCGACGGCCTCGACCACCTCGCCGGCGATCTCGTGCCCCATCACCCTGGGCGGGTGGATGTGGTGGTGGCCGTGCTTGAGGATCTTCGCGTCGGTGCCGCAGGTCGAGCAGTTGCGCACGCGTATCTTGATCTCGCCTGGTCCGGTGACGGGTTCCGGCGCCTCCTCGACGCGGATGTCGCCGGGGGCGTAGAAACGGGCGACCTTCACTGTGCTTCGTCCTCTTCGTTCGGTTGCAGCAGCCGGACCACCTCGGCGACTTCCGTCGCCTCGCGAAGGGCCCGGGCCTGGTCGGGATCCATCAGGATCTGGGCGAGTTCGGCGAGCAGCCGCACGTGGCCGTCACCCTTGGCGGCGATGCCGATGCACACTGTCACCTGCTCGCCGTCCCAGTCGACGCCCTCGGGGAAGCGCACGAAGCTGATGGCGTCGTACAGGACCGCGTCCTTGCCGGCCAGGGTGCCGTGCGGGATGGCGACCCCCTCGCCGACGTAGGTGGAGATCGACCGCTCCCGTTCGAGCATGGTGTCGATGTACTCGCTCTCCACCGCGCCGACGGCGAGCAGGGCCTCTCCGCACTGCAGGATCGCGTCGTCCCGGCCGGCGGCCGAGGCCGCCAGCCGGATGGCGCGTGGGTCCAGCGGCAACGGTGCCGTCTCAGGCATTGACGGTGCCGCCGCTCTTGATCGTGCTGACCAGCTTGGTCACCGCGGGGTCTCCGATGAAGACCTGGAACGGGATCAGCACCTTGTCCGGGGCTCCGGCCCGGGCCCGGCTCGCCAGTCCGGCGTGGCAGAGCACCACGTCGGCATCGGCGGGGATCGTGTTGACCGGGGTGTGCTCCACCGCGATGTTCTGCGGCTTCAGCTGCTTACGGAGCTGGCTGGCGAGCATGACGCTGCTGCCCATTCCCGCGTCGCAGGCGACGACGATCTTGTGGATGTCCTTGCTCTCGATGCTGGCCATCGATTAGGCCTCCTTGACGGTGGGTGCGGTCTGCGGCTCTTCGACGCTCTCCCCACTCTCCTCACTGTCGTCCTTGCCGCGCCCGAAGCCGAGGAGCGCCGCCGCGACGGCGAAGGAGACGAGCGTGGCGGCGGCGACGCCGGCGATGGTGCCGAACAGTCCACCCCTGGGGGTCACCGCGAGGAAGGCGAAGATGCTGCCGGGCGACGGCGTGGCCACCAGCCCGGCCCCGGTCATGAGGAAGACCAGGACGCCCGTGGCGCCACCGGCGATGACCGCGAGGATCAGCCGGGGCTTCATGAGCACGTAGGGGAAGTAGATCTCGTGGATGCCGCCGAAGAAGTGGATGATGATCGCGGCGGGGGTGCTGGGACGCAGCGCGCGGGGGCCGAAGAACATGAAGGCGAGCAGCAGGCCGAGGCCGGGGCCGGGGTTCGACTCCAGCATGAACAGGATCGACTTGCCGTCCTCGGCCGCCTGGGCGATGCCCAGCGGGCCCATCACGCCGTGGTTGATGGCGTTGTTGAGGAAGAGCACCTTGGCGGGCTCGATGACGATCGAGGCGATCGGCAGCAGGTTGTTGTTGATCAGCCAGGCGACCGCGTCACTCGCGACCGCGGTGATCGAGGCGACGACGGGGCCGATGGCCTTGAGTCCGACCAGGGCCATGGCGCCGCCGATGATGCCGGCGCTGAAGTTGTCCACCAGCATCTCGAAGCCGGCCTTGACGCGGTCGGCGATGAGTCCGTCGAACAGCTTCAGGAGGTACGCGGTGAGCGGACCGATGATCATCGCGCCGAGGAACATCGGGCTTTCCGCACCGGCGACGATGCCCATGGTGGCGACGGCGCCGACCACGGCGCCGCGCTGGCCGTGGACCATCCGACCGCCGGTGTAGCCGATCAGGACCGGCAGCAGCGTCGTGACGATCGGCCCGACCAGGGTGGCGAAGTCCTCGTTGGGCAGCCAGCCGGTGGGGATGAACAGGGCGGTGATCAGGCCCCAGGCGATGAACGCGCCGATGTTCGGCATGATCATCCCGGCGAGGTATCCGCCGAAACGCTGAATAACTGCTCGCGCCCCGGTTCCTGTGACAGTTGGGGTGTATTCACTCATGTGGTTCTGCTCCTTCCGGGGCGGTCGGCGGTTAGGCCGACCTGGGGGGTGGATCTGTGCCGCTGTCAGCCCTCGGGCCGCAGCGGCAGGGTGGGATCGGCTCCGGTGACGCTCACGTCGTCACGATGGATGTGGTGTGGGGATGGCATCCGGCTTCCCGGTAGCCCGACCGCGGCGGTCGCCCAGGCCAGCGCCTCCACCAGTGCGCGCTCGCCTCGCGCCCCGCCCGCGAGGAAGCCCGCGAGCATGGCGTCGCCGGCACCGACGGTGCTGCGTGGTTCGGCCACCGGGCACTGGCCGTGCCAGATCTGGTCGTCCTGCAGCAGGATCGCGCCGTCGGCGCCCAGACTGGCCAGGACGGTGCCCGCGCCTCGCGACCGCAGGTTCTCCGCGGCCTTGATGGCGTCGCCCAGGGACGAGATGACGATCCCCGTGGCCTCGGCCAGCTCCTCCCGGTTGGGTTTGACCAGGGCGGGAGCCTCGGCGAGCGCCGAGACGAACGCGGGTCCGCTGGTGTCGACCGCGACGTTGATGCCCGCGCCGCTGAACCGCTCGCACAGGCGGGCGTAGACGTCGGCGGGCACCTCGGGCGGGAGGCTGCCCGAGGCGACCACCCAGTCCGCGGAGCTGGCCGCGCCGAGCACCGCCTCGGCGATGGTGTCGAGTTCGGTCGGCGACAGGGCCGTCCCCGGTTCGTTGATCTTGGTGACCGTGCCGTCGGGCTCGGCCAGCGCGACATTGGACCGGGTGGCCCCGCCGACGGGGACGGTGATCATCTCGATGCCCTCGGCCGAGAGCAGGCTCACCAGTCGGCGGCCCTCGTCGCCGCCGAAGGGGACGACCGCGCACGAGCGGACCTGGTTGGCCAGCAGCGCGCGGGAGACGTTGACGCCCTTGCCGCCGGGGTCGAGGTGGGTGGCGGCGGCGCGGATGACGGCCCCGCGGGTCATCGACCCGACCTCGATCGTGCGGTCCAGGCTGGGGTTGAGGGTCAAAGTGACGATCATGCCGGGACCACCTTGGTCGTACGGTTCCGGCGGGTGCCGAGGGGGGCGGGGACGGTCACCTGCGAGGTCCTGGCGGTGAGCGAGGGGGAGGGGAGGATCACGCCCGGATCACCTCCGGGCCCGCTGCGGCCATCTCGGCCGCGACCCCGGAATCGAGCCCGGTGTCACTGATCACCACGTCGATCTCCTGGATCGAGGCGAAACGCGCCAGGTAGGTGTTGGGGAACTTGGTGTGGTCGGCGAGCAACACGCACCGCTGCGCCGCGTCGATCATCGCCCGCTTGATGGCGGCCTCGGCCGGGTCGGGTGTCGTCAGCCCCTTGGCCACCGAGCAGCCGTTGGCGGCCATGAACGCCACGTCCACGTGCAGGTCGGCGAGAGGGCGCAGTGCCCAGTCGTCGACGGTGGCCAGGGTCCGCCCGCGGACCCGGCCGCCCAGCATGATCACCGTCAGGTTGGGGCGGGTGGCCATCGCCGTCGCCAGCGGCGGTGAGTTCACGATCACGGTCAGCTCCCGATCGACCGGAAGTGCCTGCACCAGCCTGCCGGTGGTCGAACCGGCGTCGATGATGATCGCGCCGTCGTCGGGGAGCTCGGCGAGCGCCGCCTTCGCGATGCGTTCCTTCTCCGCGATCATCACCTCGTCGCGGGCGGCCAGCTCGGGCTCGAACCCCAGCCGCTCGACCAGGATCGCTCCGCCGTGCACGCGTCGCAGCATCCCGGAGCGCTCCAGCGCGGTCAGGTCGCGCCGGATGGTCTCCGTGGTGACGGCGAACTCCTCCGCCAGCGTCACCACGTCCACCCGTCCGACGGCCCGCGCCCGGCGCAGAATCTCCTGTTGCCGCTCCTCGGCGTACATGCTGTTGATTCACCACCGTTTCCGTGTTGTTTCAGCTTTATTTACACCCGAATGTGTTGGAACGTCAATGGGCTACCTCCCGGCTAACACAGCATGACCATAAAAAAACCCAGGTATTTACCGGTAAACCGAGGGGTCGGGCGGGGGTGGGGTCACGGTTTGGCCCATATTTGGGAACACGTTGGAATCACTGTGGCTCTTGGTGTGAAGTGAGGCCGATCCGGGCTTCTCGCCGACGGCGAGGTGAAGCGCGCCACTGGCTCTTCCGGCGCGAAAGACGCGTCTCAGGAGGGATCCGGGGAGTTTCGAGGAACTCCGGGGATCTTCGGCAAAGATCGAGAATGCCCCGGACTCCCCGGCGGGGGAGGTCCGGGGCCGTCGCGGGGGCTCGGCCGAGGGAAGTCCCTCAGCCGGTCGCGGGAAGTCCCTCAGCCGGGAAACGAGATGTGGGCGGGCGGCACGTGGGCGGCCAGCCAGACGCCGTTGGCGCTCACCCGGAACTCGTGACCCGCCCGGTGCATCTCTCCCGCGCGGACGACCAGCACGACCGGCCTGCCCCGGCGCGCGCCCACCCGGGTCGCGGTCTCCCGGTCGGGGGACAGGTGCACGGCGTGCCGATCCATCGGCCGCAGGCCCTCCTGCCGGATGGCGCCCACGTGCGCGCCCACCGTGCCGTGAAAGAGGATCTCGGGCGGTTCGACCGCGGGAAGGCCCAGGTCGACGTCGACCGTGTGGCCCTGGTTGGCGCGGATCCGGTCGCCCTCGATGCTGAAGCGCCGCTTGTCGTTGCCCGCGACCACCCGCGCGAGCTCCTCACGGGTGATCGCGAAACCGTGCCGCGCGGCGGCGGCCAGCAGGGCTTCGATGTCCACCCAGCCCTGCGGGCCGAGGGCGAGCCCGATGCGCTCTGGCTGGTGCCTGAGGTGCTGGGAGAGATATCTGGAGACTCGAACCAGCCGCTTGTCGTCCATGGATACGGGTCTCCGGGTGGGGTGGGCTCAGCCGTCGGCGGCCCAGCCGTGGGTGCGCTTGAGGACGGCGGCCACGCGGGCGAAGCGCGCGCCGTCGAGGATGGAGCCCTCACGCCGGATGTCGCCCTCGGCGAGACTGAAGATCCGATCCAGGCGCAGGTAGGAGACCCGGTTCTCCCGGTCCCACTGGCCGGGGCCGAGCTCCAGGTAGTCGTCGGGGTCGCCGCCGGCCCGGCTGGTCAGCATCAGTGCGAGCAGCTTGCGCCCGTGGCGGCCGACGACCAGCAGGGGCCGGTCCTTGCCCCGGTTCGGATCCTCCTCGTAGGGGACCCATGCCCAGACGATCTCGCCGGGGTCGGCGAGCCCGTCGAGGTCGGGGGAGTAGTGCAGGGTCGCGGTTCGGTCGACGCGGTGGACCTCGCTGACCGCGCCTCGGGCCGGTCGGGGGTCCTCGCCAAGATCACGCACGCGCACAGCTTAACGGCAGACTGCGGCCGCTTCCAAGGGGGCACCCGGAGCCGGTGGCGGGAAAGCGCGCCGCCCGCCGGCCGCGATGCCGGCGGGCGGCCGAGGTCCGGGTGGGCGGGTGCCCTCATCCTGGACCTGGTGCGAAGACGGCTCAGCCGCCGCTCTTGCGCCGGAAGGAGCGCTTGGCCGCAGCCGGGCCGTGAGCACCGTGGATCTTCGAGGAGTTCTTCCCCTTGCCCCCGGAGCCCGCGTCCGCCTGGGCGAGCTTCTTGCGCTCCAGTGCCTCGCGGAACTTGCGCTTCAGCTCGTCGTCGGAACTCTCGGAACCTTCGGGTTCCGGCGTGACGTCAGACATTACAGACCTCCTGATCTATCGGGCGGTCCAACCCCGACCAACAGGATCATCATCCTCTCATCCGGACCCCCTCGGCGTGCAGGCCCCTGGCTTCGGCTCTGAGAGGAAGGGCATGTGCCGCGAGCTCCGCCGGCGCACGGGTCAGTGCATTCCCAGAGCCATCATCAGCAGCAGGCCGGCGAGGTGGCCGACGACCACGAAGACGATCACGAAGACGAAGACGAACTTGGCCGGGCCGTGCTCGAAATGCCGGCCCTCCTTGAGGGTGGGACGCTTGGCCTGGCGCTCGGCGATCCGCTCCTCGATCGGCCTGCTGTGAAACATGGGGGTCCTTTGCTCACCGATGGTTGGGGCGATAATCGTTTGTGTACCAATTATTGTACTATGTCGCTTGGAGGCGCACGTGAGTGACATGGCCGATCCCCTGAGCCTGGACCGTCAGGTGTGCTTCGCCCTGGCGATCGCCTCGCGCAACGTCATCGGTCTCTACCGGCCCCTGCTGGAGCCGATGGGGCTCACCCATCCCCAGTATCTGGTCATGCTCGCCCTCTGGGAGCGGGCACCGCTCTCGGTCAAGGAGCTGAGCGAGCTACTGAGACTCGACCCCGGTACGCTGTCCCCGCTGCTGAAGCGTCTCGAGGCCGTCGGTTACATCCGGAGGCGGCGTGACAGCCAGGACCAGCGTGTCCTGGCCGTCTCGCTCACACCGGAGGGCAGCGGGCTACGGGGCGAGGCGGAGAAGGTTCCGCCGGCGATCGTCAAGCGTCTGGGGATGACCGTGGAGGAGCTCCAGGAGCTCCACCGGTCGCTGACACGGCTGATCGCCGCGGCGGACGGCGCGGCATCACCGACTCACGAAGAGTCACAGGACAGGGAGAGGAAAGGCTCATGGCCGGAAGTCACGGGGGAAGCCCCAAGTCGTGGTTCGCGGTGATCGTCATCCTGCTGGGGTTCACCGTGGGGGGCGTCGCCCTGTGCCTCGGCCCCAACTGGACGTTCTTCTGGGTGGGGGCCGGGATCGTCGCGGTGGGCGGTGTGATCGCCCTGATGGTCGACATCTTCTCCGACGTCATCATCGACGCGCCCCGCGTGCCGATGGACCAGAGCAACGGCTGATCAGGCCTCCTGCGGTGCCTCCCCGCCCGGCGGGATCTCAAGTGATCCGGTAGAGCAGCTCGGGTCGTCCGAGTCCGCCGTACTGGGGGACCCGGTGCGTGATCCCGTTCTCCGTCAGATGCTCCAGGTAGCGGCGGGCGGTCACCCGGGAGACGCCGATCGCCGCCCCGGCGGTCTGGGCCGACAGGCCGCCGGGCGCCTTGCGCAGCTCCGCCAGCACGGCGTCGAGCGTGGCCTGCGTCATCCCCTTGGGAAGGAGGCTCTGCGTCGGACCCCGCAGTGCCGCCAGCGCGCGGTCCACCTCGCCCTGACCGTTCGCCTCTCCCACGCCCTCCACCGACGACCGGAACTCCGCGTAGCGGACGAGCTTCTCGTTCAGCGAGGCGAAGGTGAACGGCTTGAGCAGATACTGGGCCACGCCGACGGAGACCGCCGACCTGACCACCGACAGGTCCCGCGCCGAGGTGACCGCGATGACGTCCGACATCACGCCCGCAGCCCGCAGCGCCCGGCACACCTCCAGTCCGTGCATGTCCGGCAGGTAGAGGTCGAGCAGGATGAGATCGACGGGATGTCGCCGCAGGAAGCGCAACGCGTCGCCACCGGACCTGACCACCGCCTCCACCCTGAAGCCGGGCACCCGCTCCACGAAGACCCGGTTCGCCTCGGCGGTGATCTCCTCGTCCTCGACGACCAGTACCGAGATCATGAGACGCCCTTCCCTCGCAGTGGCAGCCGCACGGTGAACACCGCGCCCGTCCCGCTCTCCGCCGTACTTCCGGCGTCCCGCTCGTCCTCGCCCGCGAGCGCGCGGACGGTTTCCACGGCCGGGTCCGGCTCGCCGGTCCCGCCGACCTCGATCGTCCCGCCCATGCGGCGGACCGCCTGACCGACCATGGCCAGGCCGAGGCCGCGGCCGTCGCCCTTGGTGGTCCAGCCCCGGCGGAAGGCATCCCGAGCCGTCGCCGGGTCGAGGCCCTGGCCGCTGTCCGCCACGCTGATCACGAAGGTCGTCTCGTCGGCGCGCAGCCGCACCTCCACCCGCGCGGGCCCGGTGCCCGACATGGCCGCGTCCGCCGCATTGTCTATCAGGTTGCCGACGATCGTCACCAGGTCGCGGGTGTCCAGGCCGAGGTCGTCGAGCTCGCTGTCCGGCGTGATCGCCAGCTCCACTCCCCGTTCCCCGGCCTCGGCGCTCTTGCCCAGCAACAGCGCGGCGAGTACGGGTTCGCGCACGGCGCCCACCACCCGGTCCGTGAGCTGCTGCGCGGCCTTGATCTCCTCGGTCGCGAACGCCACCGCCTGCTCGGCGCGGCCCAGCTCGACGAGGGTGATGACCGTGTGCAGCCGGTTCGCCGACTCGTGCGCGGCGGCCCGCAGGGAGTCGGCGAAGCCGCGCTCGGCATCGAGCTGCCCGGTCAGGGACTGCAGCTCCGTGTGGTCGCGAAGAGTGACCACGGTGCCGAGCGAGCGGTTGCCGGAGCGGACCACCGCGACGTTCACCACCAGCGTCCGCTCTCCGGTCATGTGGATCTCGTCGCTACGGTTCTCACCCGCCGAGAGGCGCTCGCTCAGCGAGAGGGGAAGGCCCAGCCGGCCGATGTGCCTGCCGCTCACCTCGCCCGTCAGGCCCAGGAGTTCCCTGGCGCCGTCGTTGCAGAGCGTCACCGTGCCCGCCTCGTCGACGAGCAGCAGTCCTTCCCGTACGGCGTGCAGGATCGCGTCGTGGTACTCGTACATCCGGCTCAGCTCGGCGGGGCCCATCCCGTGGGTCTGGCGACGCAGCCGGGCACCGACCAGGTAGGTGCCCGCTCCGCCGACGGACAGGCCGAGCAGACCGGTCAGCGCGGCGCCGGCGATCTGCCCGCGGAGCCTGACGCTGATCTTGCTGATGGTGATGCCCGCGCTGACCAGGGCTTTCACCTCGCCGCGGGCGTCGCGGACCGGGGCGACGGCACGGACCGAGGGACCGAGCGTGCCGGTGTAGGTCTCGGTGAACACCTGTCCCGCGAGGGCGGGCGCGGTGTGGCCGAGGAAGCGGTGGCCGATCCGGGCAGGGTCGGGATGCGTGTAGCGCACGCCGTCGAGACTCATGATCGTGACGAAGTCGACCCCCGTCTCCCGTCTCACCCGTTCCGCGTACGGCTGCAGGGCCGCGGAGTCGCCCAGGTGGGTGAGGACGGAGGGGGAGTCGGCCACGCTGATGGTCACCGCCCTGGCGGTGCCGACGGCCTCCTCGACGAGCAGGTCACGGACCTGCAGGAACGCCAGCAGAGCGCCACCGGCCACGGTGACGCCTACCACGACGATCTGGAGCACCAGCATCTGCCGGGCGAGGCTCCAGTCGCGCATGCGTCTGGGAAATTTCCGCAAGTTCACGAACGAAATGTACGCAAGGGTGACTTAGATCACAGGCCCGGACCATAGTCGCTCGACCGGACTTTCCTTCTAGCGCGGTGGAGCACGCATGAGCGCGGCCCGAGATAGAACACACTACCTGTACATAGCCGTCATCATCGCTGTGATCGCCGGCATCGCGATCGGCTTCGCGGCCCCCGACGTCGGCATCGCACTGAAGCCGCTCGGCGCCGCCTTCGTCGCCCTGATCAAGATGATGATCAGCCCGATCATCTTCTGCACCATCGTCCTCGGCGTCGGATCGGTCACCAAGGCCGCCAAGGTCGGCAGGGTCGGAGGCCTCGCGCTCGGCTACTTCGTCGCGATGTCGACCGTCGCGCTGGGCATCGGCCTGCTCGTGGGCAACCTGGTCGACCCCGGCCACGGCCTGCAGCTCACCGACGAACTGCGCAAGGCCGCCGAGGCGGAAGCGGTCAAGGGCGGTGAGACCGACACGACCACGTTCCTGCTCGGGATCATCCCCACCACGCTGGTGTCGGCGTTCACCGGGGGGCAGGTGCTGCAGACCCTCCTCGTCGCGCTGCTCGCCGGGTTCGCCCTGCAGGCGATGGGCGAGCGCGCCAAGCCCATCCTGAACGGCATCACGCACATCCAGCGGCTCGTCTTCCGTATCCTCGCCATGATCATGTGGGCCGCCCCGGTCGGCGCCTTCGGCGCGATAGCCGCGGTCGTCGGAGCCACCGGCATGGACGCGCTCAGGAGCCTCGGCGTCATCATGCTCGCCTTCTACCTGACCTGCGTGCTCTTCGTGTTCGTCATCCTCGGGCCGATGCTTTGGCTCGTGGCGCGCGTCGGGCTGTTCCCGCTGCTGCGCTATCTCGGCCGGGAGTTCCTGCTGATCCTGTCGACCTCGTCGTCGGAGTCGGCCCTGCCCCGCCTGATCGCCAAGATGGAGCACCTCGGCGTGAGCAAGCCCGTCGTCGGCATCACCGTGCCGACCGGGTACTCCTTCAACCTGGACGGCACCGCCATCTACCTCACCATGGCCACGCTGTTCGTCGCGAGCGCCACCGGTGCCCCGCTCGCCTTCGGTGAGCAGGTCTCCCTGCTGGTGTTCATGATCATCGCGTCGAAGGGCGCGGCCGGGGTCACCGGTGCGGGTCTGGCCACCCTCGCGGGCGGCCTGCAGTCCCACCGCCCCGACCTGGTCGACGGCGTCGGCCTCATCGTCGGCATCGACCGCTTCATGTCCGAGGCGCGGGCGCTGACCAACTTCGCGGGCAACGCGGTCGCCACCGTCCTGATCGGCACCTGGACGGGAGAGTTCGACCGGCAGCGCGCGGCCGAGGTCCTGGCGGGCAGGGTGCCGTTCGACGAGACGACCCTCCTCGACGACGACAACGAGGGTGAGGACGCCTCGCCGCCCTCGCCGTCCTCCGCGCGCCCGGACGACCAGGCCCTGACCCCGGCGTAGCCGGCGTAACGACGGGCGACCCTCCGAAGGGCGCACGGGCCGGTGGTGGACGCTCTGCTCGGGGGAGCGACCGCCACCGGCCCGTACGTGTGAGGACGCGCCTGTCGAAGTGATCGCCGTCGGCCGGTTCCCGCGGATCCGGCGGCGTTGACACCCTTGTCACGTCGTCCTAGTTTGAGCAGGCTCAGACGACTGATCACGAAATCGAAGGGGAGCGGTGGATGGCCGTCATCGATGCCCACCAGCACTTCTGGAATCTGGAGACGGGCTCCTACCCCTGGCTGACGCCGGAGGCGGGGCCGCTCTACCGCACCTTCGCCCCCGAGGAACTCGTCCCGCAGCTCGCCGCCGCCGGTGTGCAGCGGACCGTGCTGGTCCAGGCCGCCGACACCTACGCCGACACCGACGCGATGCTGGCGCAGGCGGACGCCCACGACTTCATCGCCGCCGTGGTGGGGTGGGTGCCGCTGAACCGGCCGGACGAGGCGGCGGAGGCGCTGGAGCGTTACGGCAGGCATCCGAGGTTCGCCGGGGTGAGGCACCTCATCCACGACGACCCCGACCCCGACTGGGTCGTCCAGGACACGGTGATCGAGAGTCTGGGCCTGCTCGCCGCGGCGGGGCTGCCGTTCGACGTGGTCGCCGTGCTGCCCAGGCACCTGGAGCACGTGCCGTTCCTCGCCGAGCGCGTCCCCGGGCTGCGGCTGGTCATCGACCACCTGTCCAAGCCGCCGATCAGGGAGAAGGGGTGGGAGCCGTGGGCGTCGCTGATCGCCCGCGCCGCCGAGCACCCCAACGTGTACGGCAAGGTGTCCGGTCTCAACACCGCCGCCGATCCGGAGACCTGGACCGCCGAGGACCTCCGCCCCTACGTCGACCACGCGCTTGAGGTGTTCGGCCCCGAGCGGCTGATGTTCGGCAGCGACTGGCCGGTGGCCGTCCTCGCGGGCGACTACGCCAAGGTCTGGCAGGAGACCGGCGTGCTGCTCTCGGGGCTCGACGAGGCCGGCAGGGAGGCGATCCTCGGCGGTACCGCGGCGCGCTTCTACGGCATCGAGGCCTGATCCGGTCTTCGCCGCTCACCTCGGAGCCGGTTGCCTCGCCGCGTTCCGGCAGGGGACGCGCTAGCGTGCGAGGGTGGACAAGATCTTCACCGTTGAGGAGGCGCGGGCGCTCATGCCCGTGCTGCTGGAGCGGGCCGCCGCGTTCGTGGCGATGCGGGGGGAGTTGGCGGAGCTCGCGCACGAGCTCCGCAGCACCGGGACGTCGCAGGCCGGTGGCCTGGCGGAGGCGAAGGCATTCGAGGCCAGGCTGGAGGAGATCCTCGGCTGGTTCGAGGAGCGGGGTATCGAGGTCAAGGGCGTCGCGCCCCTGCTGGTCGACTTCCCCTCGGTGCTCGACGGGGTGCGGGTGCGGCTGTGCTGGCTGGAAGGGGACCGCGAGCTGGCGTGGTACCACCGAGAAGAACTCGGCTTCGCCGGTCGCAGACCGTTACTGATTCCATAGTCGGATATCAGTAATCCGGGCGTTACCGCCCGGAAGGTCCGTCACGGTGTCACCGAAGCGCGGGCTGCGCTTCGG
>NZ_JBIAYX010000015.1:0-289259 GCF_042898365.1 Streptosporangium sp. NPDC000509
GGACTCGAAGTCCGGTTGAGGAGAGTGCTCACTCACCAGCGGCTACCAGGCACCGAGTCTGCCAGCGAGGCCAACCCGGTAGGTCCCATTAGTTGCCGGTGATCACGAAGGTCGTCCCCGGCTGTCGCACGATGTCGCCGGTGGCCGAGTTGGTTATGGTCACGTTCGTCAGCGTCGCGTTACCGCGAGCGCCGCTCATGGCGAGGATGCCGGCCCCGTTGTTGGACCTGTCGATCCTCACATTGGTGATCGCGACGTTCGGCATGTTGCCACCGCCCGTCTTGAACTGGATGCCGTCGTAGGTCGAGTCGCGGATCTCGGTGTCGCGGATGGTGACACCGGTGATGTCACCGCCCTGCGGGAACAACGTGATCGCTCCGAACTCCTGGTCCTCGTTCCAGAAGGCGCCACCCGTGCGGTAGAGCCCGTTGTTGGCGATCAACGTGGTCCCCGAGAAGGGCAGGGGGCTGTGGTCGGTCGCCAGCATGATGCCCGGGTAGTTCATGGTGTCGTAGATCAGGTTGTTCTCGATCGAGTTGTTGTAACCGCCGTAGACCGCGATGCCGTTCGCCCGCCAGGGCAGCTGGATGGTGTTGTTGACGAAGTGGTTGTCGTGCGTGTTGTCGACGACCCGGTCCTTCACCGCCTGGTTGGCCCAGATCGCGAGGGCGTCGTCGCCGGTGTTGCGGAACGAGGAGTTGAACACCCGCGAGTTCCGTGTGCCGTTGGTGAAGTTGATGCCGTCGGCGTAGGTGTTGCGGATGCGCATGCCGCTGAACAGCAGGTTGTCGCCCGGCCCCCACAGGGCGGGGATGTTGTCGTAGTCGCGGCCGACCCAGGCGCCCACGTTGGCGTGCTCGATCCACACGTTTGTGATCTTGGTGTTCTCGCCGAACCGGCCGTTCAGGCCCACCCCGCCCTCGTCGTTGCCGTCTCCGCCGCGAATGCGGCCGGATCCGAAGATGGCGATGTCGGAGATCTGGGTGTTGCTGTCGATGTCGAAGCCGAAGTTGCCCTCGTGCGGGTGGTTGATGCCGCCCACCACGTCCTGCGGCTCGGTCAGGGTGTACAGCTGGGAGTGCCACATGCCCGCGCCGCGGATCGTGACGTTCTTGATGCCCACCTGGTTCCACTGCCCACGGTTCAGCGGGTCGTCGGTGAGGATCTTCTGCTCCTGCCGCCACTGTCCCGCCGGGATCCACACGCAGCCGATGACGCCGTTCTGGTCGTCGGTCACCGCCCGCTGGATGGCGGCCGTGTCGTCGAGCCCGTCGTTGGGCACCGCGCCGTAGTCGGTGATCGAGGTGCATTCGGCCGGTCGGCTCGTCGGAGGCGCCACCTGCTCCAGGTCGATCAGGTCGATGACGTAGAACGCGGCCGTGTCGGTCGCGTCACGCTGCAACCGGAATTTGGTGCCGGCCGGGTAGGTCTGCGAGAGCAGCGCGTGCGACTCGTCGAACAACCGCCGGGCGTCGGCCTGGGGGGTGTTCGACAGTGACTCGGGGCCGTCGGTGTTCCCGTACAGCCAGCTGTGGCGTGAGGAGAGGGTGAGCTTCCTGGAGAAGGTGCCGTTGACGTAGAGGCTGATGGTCGCCTCGATGCCGCCGCCGCCCGGCGCGTCGGGGATGGAGTTGCGGACCACGATCGAGTTGGAGGGGTTGGTGGAGGTGAACTCGACGAACTGACCCGTGCTGTTCAGCCGTACCGACTTGCGGCCCGAGGACTCGGTGGCGAAGTTGGTGTGCCCGAAGGTGCGCAGCGGGTCGGTCTCCAGCAGGGTGCCCTGGTAGTCGGCGGATTCGGCCTCGTACTCGACCCATGGGACGGCCGCACCGCGCCCGACCACGATCGACAGCGAGAACGTGTTGTTGTTCTCGTTGGTCTCGGCGACGGCGTTGGTCGCGTCGGCGGTCGCGGTGACGGTGGCGCCGCCGCCGGTGGCGGTCCAGCTTCCGTTCACGGCCACGTTGACCGTCGCGCCCGCGGCGATCGACGCGGTGTTGGTGTTGAGCGTGGTGCCTCCCACCGTCACCCGGGTGACCGTGGTCGCGCCCGTCGCGGTGGTTCCCCGGTTCTTCACCGCCACGGTGAACGTGACCGGCGCTCCGACGGCCGGGTTCGGCGGGTTGGAGGTGACGCCGAGAACCTGCAGGTCGGGCCCGGGAGCCTGCGAGACCACCAGCGGCGACGACGCGGTGAGGGTGTTGTTGTCCTCGTTCTGCTCGAAGACCGAGTTGTCCGGATCCACCCTGGCGTTGACCGTGTAACTCCCCTCGCCGCGGGTGCCGATGTTGTGGGTCACCGTGGCGGTGCCGTTGACGGGGAGGGCGGGGACGGCGACGGTCGCGACCGGAGTGCCGTTGAGGTTGAGGTTCACGCTGTCGGCGGGGGAGGGCGCGGTGCCCGCGTTCCTGACCGTGGCCGACAGGGTGATCGCGCTGGTCTCGTTCGGGGACGCCGGGGTCCACGAGAGGTTCGTGACCGTGAGGTCGGGGTTCGGCGCGGGGACGCCGAAGATCTGGAACTCGGCGACCTGTCCGCCGGGCGCGCCGCTGTTGGCGGTGAACCTCAGCTGGACGTCGGCGACGGTGGCGTTGAGGGGGATCGTCACCGAGTTGCCGGAGGCCGGGTTGAAGGTGTGGTTCTGCGCGGAGACCAGGCTGGTGTAGCCCGTGGCGTTCTGCTCGCGGCCCAGGATCTGGATGTTCTGCGTGCGGGTCCCCCACGCGGAGTCGGGGTTGAGCTTCAGCACCACCGAGCTGACGTTCGCGTTGGCGCCGAGCTTGGCGGTGAGCGTGTTCGGGAACGCGCCGGAGTCGGCCTCCCAGTAGGTGGCGAGGTTGTTGTCGTTCGCGTTCGCGGCGACGAACGAGTGCACGTGGCCGGACTCGGCCATCTCCTTGCCGATCGCCAGGTTGGATCCCGGGGGGCCGGTGCCCTCGCGGGTCACGGAGTTGCTGTTGGCCGACTGGTTGCCCGCCGCGTCCTTGGCCCGCACGAAGTACGTCACGGTCGCCGACGCCGGCTGGTTGTCGGTGTAGGTCAGTACGTTGCCGACACTGCCCCGCAGTTGGTTGTCGGCGTAGATGTCGTATCCGGTGACGCCCACGTTGTCGGTGGAGGCGTTCCAGGTCAGCCTGATCTGGCCGGTGGCCGGCTGGGTGAAGGCGAGGTTGCCGGGGGCCGTCGGGCGCTGGGTGTCGCCGCCGCCGGCGGTGCCGTAGATCTCGAATTCGGAGATCTGCGCTGCGGGCCAGCCGGTGTTCGCGGTGATGGCGACGCGCCAGTACCGGTGGGTCGCGGCACCGAAGTCGATCGTGACCGTGTTGCCGGTCGCCGGGTTGAACGTGTGGTTCGCCGAGGCCACGACCGTGCTGAAGGTGTTGCCGTCGGCGCCGCCCTGGATCGAGAGCGTCTGGGTACGGGTCTGCCAGGCGGCCGCGGGGGGCACCTTCAGCACGATCCGGTCGACGCTCGTGGCGGTGCCGAGGTCGATTCGCGCCCACTGCGGGAAGCTGTTGTTGGGACTCTCCCAGTAGGTGTCCGGGTTTCCGTCGTTGACGGCGGACACCGGGTAGCCGCCCGTGGAGCCGCTCGCCAGGGTCGCCTTGCCCGGCGACAGATTGGGTCCGGCCGCGGCGGAGGCCGGGACGACCGACCCCACGACGAGGAGTAAGCCGGTGACGACCATGGTCGCCACCCGTCGTAACGGTCTGTACAGCATTCTCATTCGCCTTCTTCTTCTCTCGTCGGGCACGGCGGGGCCGAGGCGTGAAGGTGGGACCTTCACCGCACACGTAATGGGGGGCAGGTGCACGACGCGGTGCATCCCTGGAGAGTTGCGATGAGTAGCAAGAAAACGAACAGAGCTTTGCAATATTCTTGCGCGGTGTTGGCCAAAGGTTACATACGTGCTACGGGCGCGTCAACGGCGGGGAAGCGGCTTTCTCGATTGGCTCGACGCGAGCTGTGACATGCCACCAAAACCGGCAAACCGGTGGTGAACGCCGGTCGCGCGCCGGGTGCGAAGCCGGCGCGCGAGAGGGCGTTCTCAGCCCAGCTCGTAGTCGAGGTGGAAGGAGTGGGCGCCGCCGTCGTTGACGATCTGGCCGCCGCCCCGGATGCCCAGCAGCTCGCCGGTGCCGGAGTCGGGAAGGATCGTCCAGCTCAGCCCCGCCTCCCCGGCCGTGTGGTGGAGCACGAAGGTGCCCTCACGGCCGTGCGCGGTGCCGGTGAAGCGTTCGAAGCCCGCGTAGGCCGCCGATGTCTCGACCCGGGGGATCGCGGTGATGATGTCGGCGGTGCTGGTGCCGACCAGGTCGCCGTCGAAGGTCTTGGTGAGGTGCACGCGGGTGAGCGTCGCCCCCTCGGCCTCGTCGTAGGTCTGCGGCTCCCAGCTGTCGATGGTGAAGGTTCCTGTGGCGCGAGGCATGTGTGCTCCCATGTGGGGTTCCGGATCTCGCGCCAATCCTGGCGACCGTACCTGACGTCTGATGTCAGGTACGGCTCCGCGTGGCATCCGCTATGAGAACTGCCATTTGTCCATGTTCCAGGTGATGGTCGACTGCGCGGGGTTGGGGACGACGTTCTGGAGCGTCTCGTCCCAGGCGCTGAGTCCCGGATGCTGGAAGAGCGGGATGGTGGCCAGGTCGCTCCAGAGCCTCTTCTCGATCTCACCGATGATCGGGTTCTGGGCCTCCAGGTCCACCGTCGAGTTCAGCTTCGCGATGAGGCGGTCCACCTGCTCGCTGGAGTAGCAGCCGTTGTTGCTCCCCTTGTTCTGGGCGTCGCACTTTCCCGGTGAGGTGAAGTTGGAGGCCCAGCCGCTGACCAGGGTGGAGCCCGACCAGGCGAACAGGGCCACGTCGTAGCCGTTGTTCGGCAGCACGTTGTCGAGGAAGTCCTCGGAACCCTTGTCGACGACCTTGAAACCGGCCTTGTCGCAGGCCTCGATGATGAGCTGGACCGCCGCGGTACGGCGCGGGTTCGGAGTCTGGTAACCGATGCTCACCTCAAGGCCCGTCTTGCCGGCCTTGCGTAGCAGCGCCCTGGCGCCCGCGATGTCCTGTCGCTCGTACAGGCCCGCGCTGCCGCTGGCCGCGACCACCGCCGCGCTGTTGGCCTGGAAGGGGGCCACGGTGCGGACCTCGAGGGGCTTGGCGGCGGGCGCGACGGGGCCGATCAGGGTGTTGACGATGAGCTGCCTGGGCACGCACCTGGCGAACGCCTCACGCAGCCTCCTGTCCCTGAACGGGCTGGAGTCGAAGTTGAAGTCCAGATGCTCGTAGGTGTACTTCTCGAAGACGCCGACCTTCACGCCCCGCAGCGACTGTAGTTGCCTGAGCACATCGGGCCCCGGCTGGGGCTCGACGATCTGGACCTCGCGGTTCTGCAGCGCCTGGGCCTGCTCGTCGAGGGTGATGAAGCGCTCGACGATCGTCGGGGTCGCGGCGGGGGTGCCCCACCACCTGTCGTTGGCGACGAGGGTGAGCCGCTGCCCGGCGTCCAGTCTGGAGAGCTTGTACGGCCCCGAGGACGGGATCAGCTCGGCGTCGGGCAGCCTGCCCTCGGAGACCCAGCCGTCGTTGAAGAACCTGATGCCCTTCTCCAGCTTCTGCGAGTCGGCCCCTCTGACCGCCGCGATGAACTCCTCCTCCGACAGGCCGTCCTGCTTGGCGACCACGTGGGCGGGCATCATCTCGGTCGCGCCGGGTCCTCCGGCCACCCAGTCCGCGAACGGCTTGTCGTAGACCAGGGTGAACTCCCTGCCGCCCTTCTCGCAGTCGGGGATCCGAGTGTCCCGAAGGCCGGTGGTGTCGGCGGAGGCGAAGCCCTTGACCTTGCCGGACCGGAAGGCCCACCACAGCATGACGTCGTCGCAGTCGATCGGGGTGCCGTCCGACCAGACCGCCTTGTCGTTGATGGTGTACTTGACGCTCAGCGGGTCGTCGGAGATCTTCTCGTACGTCCCGAAGTCCTTGTCGGGGGTGATCGCGCCCTTCTCGCCGTAGAACCAGAAGCCCGTCAGCACCCGCTGCAGCGGGGCGGCGTTGCGCGTGGCGTTCTCCCCGGTGGTGTTGTTGTTGTAGGAGTGGAACTCCTGCTCGTAGGCGTAGGTGATGGTCTCTCTCGGTGGCCCCGACTCCGAGGCCGTGGGATCGTCCGCCGTGCCGTCGTCAGCGCAGGCGCCCAGCAGAAGTGAGCCGGCCGCGAGCAGCGCGAGAAACCCTCCCGGCCTTCGTGCGTGGAACACGGCACCACCCCTTCGATCGCCCGGTCCCCGGCAAGGCCCCCGTGCCGGTCGAGCATCGTCACCTCTCGCGACCGGGCGAGACCCGGACGGGCATCGTGCCCGCTCCGCGACCATGCCGGGTGCGAAACCCTCAGGTCAGGAGAATAGGAAAAACGTAACCTTTGAGCGAATTCACCCAAAATGTGAGATGGAGATCTTGTGGGTTCGCGTCACCGGTGTATCCGTGAACGGGAAGGCTCTCTGGCCTGATTCTTGCGATTATTGGCACTCGGGCCACTCGTTGGGCGAGGTGCCGCCCCACGATTATGAAGCCCATGACAACGACACTTCGGGCGCCCAACCGCGGACTCCACCGCGCCTGGATCGTGGCGGGAGTCGCGTTCGTGGCCATCCTCGGCGCGGCGGGGTTCCGGGCTACGCCCGGGGTGCTGATCACACCGCTGCAGGAGGAGTTCGGCTGGTCCCGGGGCACGATCTCGCTGGCCGTCTCGGTCAACCTCATGCTCTACGGGCTGACCGCACCCTTCGCCGCCGCACTCATGGACCGCTTCGGCATGCGCAGGGTGGTGACGTACGCCCTGCTGCTGGTCGCCGCGGGCAGCGGGTTCACCATCCTGATGAACGCCCCCTGGCAACTCATCCTCTGCTGGGGCATCCTGGTCGGGCTCGGCACCGGCTCGATGGCCCTGGTCTTCGCCGCCACCCTCACCGAACGCTGGTTCGTTCGCCACCGCGGCCTCGTCACCGGCGTGCTGACAGCGGGCGGGGCCACCGGGCAACTCGTCTTCCTGCCCGTCCTCGCCCATCTGGCGGCGGACAGGGGGTGGCGGTCGGCGGCCGTCACGGTCGCCGTCGCCGCCCTCGCCGTGGTCCCCCTGGTCTGGTTCCTGCTGCGCGACCGGCCGGAGGAGGTGGGCACCACCGCCCTGGGCGCCGATCCCGCCGCACCCCCCGCCGTTCGGCCGGCACGGGTGGGAGGCGCCGCCTCACACGCACTCGGCGTGCTGTGGAGCGCGGCGCGTACGCGGCCCTTCTGGCTGCTCGCCGGAGGCTTCGCGATCTGCGGAATGAGCACCAACGGCCTGGTGGGCACCCACTTCATCCCCGCCGCCCACGACCACGGCATGGCCGAACCGGTGGCAGCGGGACTGCTCGCCCTGGTCGGGATCTTCGACGTGGTCGGGACCGTCGCGTCCGGCTGGCTGAGCGACAGGGTCGACTCGCGCATCCTCCTCGGCGCCTACTACGGGCTGCGCGGCCTGTCGCTGATGGCCCTGCCCAGCCTGTTCGGAGCCACCGCCGAGCCGAGCATGCTCGTCTTCATCATCTTCTACGGCCTCGACTGGGTGGCCACGGTCCCGCCCACGGTCGCCCTGTGCCGCCAGATCTACGGTCCGGAGGGGTCCGTGGTGTTCGGCTGGGTCTTCGCCTCCCACCAGGTCGGTGCCGCGATCGCGGCGGTCGCCGCGGGGGTCACCCGTGACCACTTCGGCGCCTACGACCTCGCCTGGTACGCCGCGGGCCTCCTCTGCCTCGCCGCCGCCGTCATGTCGATCGCCATCACCAGGAAGTCGTCCCTCGGCGGGGAGTCCACCGCGGGGAAGCAGGCATCCTTGAAGGCGTGAGAGAACGAGGCGGGCGAACCGCGGGAGACGGAACCGGATCGGACGCGCGGTGGCCGGGGAAGATCGCATGACCGACGCCGGGGACGACGTGACAAAGGCGACGGGCGGGATGGCCGGCAGGAACGGCGGGGACGGCGGAGACGCTGATCGGGACAGGAGGGTCCTCCCGCTCGTGGTGCGCATCGAACGCTCCGCGCCGCCCGAGCGGACCGACGCCCTGGAGGCGGCGGCACTGGCCGTGCTGGCGCTGCTCGACGACCCGCGCGCCCTCGACGGCGGCGAGTGGGCCGAGGCGGTACGCGTCTGGGACGGCAGCCGGTTCAGGAAGGTCGTCCGGCGGGCGCGCGGGGCGGAGTGGCGCAGGGTGCTCGACCTGCCCGGTGTCACCGTCACCTCGGGCACCGCCGAGGTCCGCGTCCACCCGCCGGTCCCACTGGACGGCTGGCCCAAGGACCTCTCCAGGCTCCAGGTCTCCGGTACCGAACTCACCGACTCCTCCGAGCCCGGACCACCGGGAGACGTGGTGCTCTGGCTCAACCCGGGGCTGACGATGTCGGCGGGCAAGGCCATGGCCCAGGCGGGACACGCCGCCCAGCTCGCCTGGCAGGCGAGCACGGACGACGCCAGGAGGGCCTGGCGGGAAAAAGGGCTGGCGGTCTCCGTGCGCACCGCCGATCCCGCCGCGTGGGCCGGGCTGGTCGCCTCGGGCCTGCCGGTGGTGAGAGACGCCGGATTCACCGAGATCGAGCCCGGCTCCCGTACGGTCGTCGCGGACGCCCCTTGGCTGCGCGAGGGCGGCCGGTGACTCCTTCGGGGAGTTCGATTCCCGGACGGCGGGTCGCCCGCGGCCGGTGAGGGGCCTGGGGCCGGCGCGCACGATCGGCAGGTCGGTGTGCGGCTCCCACCTCGCGGGAGGAGACCTCGGAGGTGAGCGCGGCCTCGCACTCCACGAACATTCCGAATTCGTCGCGGAGCGTTTCACACGGGGACGAGAAAGGTACTCGTTCCCGAAGTGTGATGGGGATCCCGCACGGGAAAACCGGATTTGTCGTACGCTCCCGATCGTGCTCGATGGGTTGGGTGGGACTCAGGGGACCCGGGAGACGGGTCCCGCGCCGACATACGTGACCGCCGAGGCGGCCACGTCGGAGATGCCGAAAATCGTGGCTGAGAGTCCCCCGAAGCTACCGGATTCCCCGGTGAAACGGTCCCGCATCGGCGACCTGCCGATGCGCGTGATCTACCGAATCCTGGCCGTGGGCGTCGCGGTGATCGTGGCCGCGGTCGCGACGGTGGTCGGCTTCGTCTCCTCGGGCTCCTCAGATCAACCGGGCGAGGGAAAGACGGGGCAGATCGCCGCGCCATCTGCCGCGCCACCCTCGCCCGGTTCAGTCTCGGCGGAGCCGTCCACCTCGGTGTCGGAGCAGGCGTCCACGCAGGCCTCCGCCGCGTCGGCTTCCCCCTCGGACACCACCTCCGCCACCCCATCCGCGTCGGCGTCCCCCTCGGGAGGCCCGAGTCCTTCCGAGACGGCCGCCCCCGCCTCGGTGTCCGACGGCTTCGAGCCGGCGCCCGACCGCAGCGCCGTCATCGCGGCCCTCACCGACCCCCGAGTGCCCGACCTTCCGCGCGACAAGCGGCTCGCCCGCCTCTCGGGCAAGGCGGCCAAGGGCAAGCGCCGCGTCCAGGACGAAAGATCGGGCGTGTCGCTGGTCCGCCTGGGCAAGCCCTGGAAGGTCTTCGGCGCGTCGCCGTTCGCCACCAAGCAGGTGCTGCCGAAGGCGAAGGGGGCCGGTCACCGGGCGATGGTCGTGAGCTGCCCGGTGCCGATCCTGGTGCAACGGGAGTCCAAGGACACCGCGCTGCTGGCCGCCCGGTGGACGCTCAACCACCACCCCAAGGGCGGCAAGATCACCTGGACCGCCTCGCAACCGATCAAGAACGGCTGGCTGCTCGCCTACCGGGTGAAGTACAAGCTGAAGGGCAAGGCGCGCTTCTCCATGGCCGCCGTCGCCGTGACCGAGATCTCCGGTGCCAAGCCCGCGATGCTTTTCGCCACGATTCCCGACACCCAGCGCAAGTACTGGCGCGCCATCAACACCGCGGTCTCCTCCCTTCGAGTGAAATAGCGCCACCCGGGTCCGTGGCGAGAGGACGGGGAGAGCCGCGCTAGGCTCGGTCGCCGTGACCCAGATCGTCCTCGCCTCCGCCTCTCCCGCCCGCCTCGCCCTGCTCCGCAGCGCCGGACTCGATCCCAAAGTGATCGTCAGCGGCGTGGACGAGGACGCCATCACCGCCGACAGCCCGAGCGAGCTCTGCCTCACGCTGGCCCGCGCGAAGGCGGCCGTGGTCGCCGGCGGTCTGAGCAGCGGGCTGGTCATCGGCTGCGACTCGATCCTCGAACTCGACGGCCGTGCCTACGGCAAGCCGTCCTCGCCCGAGGAGGCCGTGGCCCGCTGGCGCGACATGCGCGGCCGTGAGGGACGACTGCTCACCGGCCACTGCGTCATCAACGTCGCGGACGGGCGCGAGGCGGCGGAGGTGGGCGCGACGGTGGTGCGCTTCGGCACCGCCGGAGACGACGAGATCGCCGCCTATGTCGCCACCGGCGAGCCTCTCCACGTCGCGGGCGCCTTCACCCTGGACGGCCGCGGCGGCTGGTTCGTCGACGGCATCGACGGCGACCACGGCAACGTCCTGGGCATCTCCCTGCCCCTGCTCCGCCGCCTCCTGGGTACCCTCGGGGTCTCCGTTCCCGGCCTCTGGCAGCGTCCCTGACGCCGCGGCTTCTTTTCCCGGGATCTCTGCCGTTCGCGGTATTGCCGGCTGTCCTCCCAAGGGCAGCCGATCCCGATAATCTTCCGCCATGGGTCATTTCCGCTCCTTTCTGGACGGCATCGGGTTCTTCTTCCAGGGACTGCGCTGGGTCGCGCGAAACCCGCGCTGGTGGCTGTTCGGGTTGATCCCGGCGCTGATCGCGTTCGCCCTCTACGCGACCGGCCTCTACTTTCTCGGCACGAACGCGCTGGACCTCGCCGCGTGGGGCACGCCGTTCGCCGACGGATGGGGCGAGGCGGCGCGGACCGCACTGCGAGGGCTGGTCGGTCTGGCGATCTTCGTCGCCGGGTTGATCCTGTCGGTGGTGACCTTCACGGCGATCACCCTGATCCTGGGCGACCCCTTCTACGAGAAGCTCTCCGAGAAGGTGGAGGAGACCTACGGGGAGGTGCCGACCGGCCACGACCTTCCGCTGTGGAAGTCGATCCCCCGATCCATCAGGGACAGCGTGATCACCCTCGGATGGCTGTTGCTGTTCACGATCCCGCTCTTCTTCCTCGGGTTCGTGCCGGTGATCGGGCAGACGGTGGTGCCGGTTCTGGGCGCCCTGGTCTCCGGGTTCTTCCTCACGGTCGAGCTGACCACCCTGGCCCTCGAGCGCAGAGGACTGGTGCGCAAGAGCAGATTCGGCCTGCTCAGGGGGAACAAGGCCCACGCGCTCGGCTTCGGGGTCCTGCTCTTCCTGCTCTTCCTCGTCCCGTTCGTCGCGGTGGTCGCGATGCCCGCCGCGGTGGCCGGTGCGGCCATCATGGTCCGCACCCGTCTGGCACCGGCCGTCCTCCCTGAGGGAAGGACGGCCGGGGGCCCACGCGTCGACAGGGGTGTCTGAGAGGGCTGCCCCAGGAAGGGGGCACCGGGCCTTCGGCGCGTCCCCTTCAGGTGCCTGAGGATGCTCCCATGGTTCGTCAAGCGGCAGAAGTCAGATCTTCCTGTGCCGGCCGGGGAGATAGGAGCGCGTAGATCTCTCGGGCGATGTAGCGCTTCAGGCAGCGGATGATCTCTTTCTTGTCCTTGCCTTCTTTGGTGCGGCGTTGTAGGTGGTCGCGGGTGCGTGGGTCGGTGGCCGTCCGGCTGTGGACGGCCGCGGGCTCTGTCCACAGAACTCCGTTCGGGGCGCGAACGGCGGCACGGTTCCGGCGAGGCTTCCCGGCATGACATCAGACCACCCGGCCTCGCCCGAGTCCTCCTTCCCCCGGTTCCCGACCTCGTCGAACGACTCCTCGGCTTCGTTCGAAGCGCTCTCTCCCTCGTCTGCGCTCTCGTCCGAGCCCTCCTTGTCCTCCTTTCCCCAGTCCCCGCCCTCCCCGCTCGCCTCGGCGCCCCGGCTCCTGCTCGGTTCCACCGAAGACGTGCTGGGGGCCGTTCCCTACCTGCTGGGGTTCCACCCCACCGACAGCCTGGTCGTCATCGGACTCACGGGCAGTCCGCCCAGGATCAGGCTGCACCTCACCGTCCGCTGGGATCTGCCCCTGGGCTCCGGCGGTCTCGGCCAGATCGTCCCGCTCTTCGGAAAGGAGGGTGTCGCCCAGGTCATCCTGGTGGGCTACGGTCCCGGCCCGCTGGTGACCCCGGCCGTCGACGAGGCCGTGGCGCTGTTCCGCCGGAGCGATCTCGTCGTCGTCGACGCGCTCCGGGTGGAAGGCGGTCGCTACTGGTCGTACGAGTGCTCGCGGACCGACTGCTGCCCGGCCGACGGCGTGCCGTACGAGCGGCGGGCCGACGCGGTCGCGGCCGAGGCGGTCCTGCACGGGCTGGTCGCCCTGCCGGACAGGCAGACCCTGGAGCGCTCGCTCGACCCGGTCACCGGGCCCGCGCGGCAGGCGATGAGCGAGGCGACGGACCGTCTCACGGCAGAGCTTCGCGACAGGCTCGCCAGATGCCGCGACGCCGACGGGTTCGCGGCGGAGTTCGTCGCGGACGGCATGGCCAGGGTTCGCGAGGCGATCGTCACCTACGCCTCGGGAGGGCGGCTCGGCGAGGAGCAGGCGGCCAGGCTGGGGATCGACCTGGCGGTGATCAGGATCCGTGACGAGGCATGGGCGCTGGTCGGTGAGGAGAGTCACGAGGCGCACCTCAGGCTCTGGCACGACCTCACCCGGAGGCTCGAGCCGCGGTTCGTGCCTCCGGCGGCCTCGTTGCTCGGCCTGGTCGCCTGGCAGCGGGGAGACTCCGCGCTGGCGGGCATCGCCCTCACCCGGGCGCACGAGGCCAACCCCGGTTACTCGATGGCCCACCTGCTCGCGCACGCGATCCACCATCTTGTCCCACCGCACGCGCTCAACGGCCGGATGCCCAGCCCCGAGGAGCTCGACCGGGAGATGGGCACTCCCCGGATGGCCTGGTTGCTTCCGATGGCCGCGCTACTGGAGAAACCCGGCGGCCCCGCATCCGAGGGGGCCGCTACGGGGGCGCGTCACTGATGCTTCAGCTCACCGGTCTGGGGGACCCAGGGAACACTCGGCCGTCCCCCCACGAGACGCTGAAGCACACCGACCCCCGCTCCCGCCGCTCCCACGAAAGTGACCAGAAGATGGACGGCGCCGAAGTAGAGGCCGAAGAGGAGACCTCGGCGGGCGAACACCCGCCGGTAGGTGCTGCCGTCGAGGACCACGGCGGCGGCGACGAGGAGCGGCGACACGAGGGCGCCGACGGGACCGACCAGCAGTGGCAGCGAGATCGCCGGTACGGCGGCGACCAGCAGGACACCGCCGAACGCGCGCGGTACGGAGTCACCGGGCGTCTCGCCCCGGGTCCATTCCCGGGCGCTCACCCGTGCGCGCCGGAACACCTTCTTCAGGATCACCCGCAGCGTGGAGTCGTGGTCGGCCCGGCCGCGGACGGCGTCGGTGATGCGCACCCCGTAGTTCTTCCGCATCAGCCGGGAGCGGTAGTCCGCGGACACCGTGTCGCTCAGATGGGGGTTGAAGGGGCCGATCTCCTTGAACACCTCGGTCGGCACGGCGAGCACGGCGGCGTGCAGCTCAAGGGTCGGGCGGTCGGTCGGCATCCACCAGTGATACATCTGCAGCGCGCGATACTGCGCGGCGAGGCTGCTGGCCGCGAGCGGCTCGGGGTGGAGGATGCCGCCCAGGGCACCCAGCCCGGGCTCGGATCCGAGGATGTCCACCGCGTTCTCGACGCTGTCCGGGTCGAGTGCTATGTCGCCGTCCTGGAAGAGCAGGATCTCGCCGTGGGCGTGCTCCGCGCCAAGGTTGCGCGCGGTCGACGCCCCGCTGTTGACCTCGGTGCGCAGCACGGTGACGCCCATCGACCTGGCCACCTCCGCCGCGTCCTCGGTGCCGCAGTCGTCCACCACGATGACCTCGATGGGCGAGTAGGTCTGCTCCTTTATCGCACGTAGGCACAGGCGTAGCACGTGGGATCGGTTGAAGCTGGGGATGATGACCGAGACTAGCGGGCGTTCTCGATTCATGGGTCGCTCCATTGGCTGAAGGCCGCTCTTTCCGAACCGCGGGGTGTTGGCCGATGATCAGGGCGGGCTGCCCCGGTGGGTTCTCGGTCGACCGGCCGTGGCTCGTCGCCAGGCCCCGGACCGCCTTGCTTTCGGCTTGCTTCCGTTCCACGCTAGCCGCGACGGCTTGTCTCATTCTTGTCGTCCGGTTCGCCGCGTCGTACGGTTCCCTTTCCGCGGGGCCTGTGCCGTGGCCCGCGTGGTCCGCGGCGAGGTTGATTCTGCGGGCGCGGACGACAAGGAAGCGACAAGAACCGGTCAGTACGTTGAGGTACCGCTGGAAGTGATCGCGGATCTTCAATGGCTGTCGCCGGCCTGACCTACGTGCCGAGGTGGTGTGCTGATGGGCGACCGGGACATCTTGACCGAGGATCAGCCCACGGAGGTCCCCCCGGAGAAGCCGGTCGGCCGGTGGGCTCGCCTCGGTCGGTTCATCCGGCCGCGGCGACGGTGGTGCTTGGGCACCCGGCTGGTGGTGACCGCCACCACGGGATGGCTGCTGTTCGTGGTCGTGCATCTGCTGGTGAGCGGCCGCACCTCGCTGTGGGCCCCGCTCGACCTGATGCCGCCGTTCATGTTCGTGGCGGTGCCGGTTCTGGTGCTGGTGGTGGCGCCGCTGGCGCGCCCGGTCCGCTGGCGGGTCATCTCGGTGCTGGTGTTCACCCTGGTGCTCGGCGCGGGACGGAGCGGGATCAACGTGGCGACCCTCTGGTACACCCCACCGCCCGCACCGCCCGGGGCGATCACCGTGGTCACCTGGAACACCGAGTTCTGGGACCAGGATTGGCGCACCTCCGACGGAAACCGCTATTCACCCGACTTCTACGACTACCTGCGCGAGATGGACGCGGACGTCTACCTGCTCTCGGAGTATCTGTACGTCGACACCTCGGCGGGGGACATGATGACGTCGAAGTGGACCGCCGACATGGCACTCCGCATCGACAAACTGCCGGAGCTGCGGCGCGAGTTCCCCGGATACCAGGTCGCGACGTCCGGGGAGCTGATCACGCTCTCCCGGCTCCCCATCGTCGGGGAGCGCGGGCTCGACATCACCCGGTGGCTGCCCGACGACCAGAAGGCGGTGCCGGAGGTGATGCGGGACTGGCCGACCTCCTACACGGTCGAGACGCTGCGCACCGACATCCAGGTGAACGGCACGGTCGTCTCCTTCTACAACACGCAGATCAACCAGCCTCCGCTCGAGTGGCGGCTGTACGACGGCGAGGCCCGTGACTCAAACCAGTACGCCCACAGCCGGCGGGAGGCGAGCTATCGGGCGCTTCGCGCGGACATCGAGGCCAACGACCATCCGGTGATGCTCGGCGGCGATCTGAACACCACCCCGGCGATGGGGATGCTCCGGCTGCTACCGGAGAAGCTGGTCGATCACACCCGGGCACTGCCGTCCCTCTACCCGGTCACCTACCTCGCGGGAGTCGGCGAACTCTGGCGGATCGACTGGGTGCTCACCACGCCGGACCTCCTCGTGCACCGCTACGAGATGCCCGGATCGGCCGGACTGTCCGACCACCGCCCTCAACAAACGGTTCTATCGGTTGGCCACTGAGCCGCAGAAGGAGTTCAGATGACGGAACCGGCGACGGCGCGGCCCGAGGACGTCGCGGTCATCGTGCCGAACTACAACAAGAAGAAGACCCTCCGAGCCTGCCTGGAGGCGGTTTACGCGCAGACCCACCCCCCGGCCGAGGTGATCGTGGTCGACGATCGCAGCACGGACGGCTCGTTGGAGATCGCGCGGGAGTTCCCGTGCACGATCATCGAACTGCCGAGCAACCGGGGGCCTTCGGCGGCGCGCAACGCCGGGGTGGACGCCAGCGGCTCGCCCCTGCTCTTCTTCGTGGACTCCGACACGGCGCTGGCTCCGGACGCCGTACAGAACGCGGTGCGCGCCTATCGGGACACGCCCGACTGCGGCATGGTCCAGGGGATCTACGACAAGGAGCCGCTCTTCGACGACGGCCCGGTGGAGCGCTACCGCGTCTTCTCCGAGCACTTCGACCGCCAGCGGGCGGTGTCCACGTTCCTGTCCAACTCGCTGATCCCGCGCACGGTCTTCCGCGAGGCGGGCGGGCTGGACGAGCGGTTGCGCGACGGTGAGGACTTCGAGTTCGGCAACCGGGTGCCGTCCAAGTACCGGCTGGTGGTGACCGCGACCGTGGTCACCAGGGCGGACGATGTCGACCGGTTCTGGGAGTGCATGTGGGAGCGGTTCGTCAGAGCCAGCACCCTGCCGGTGATCATGTTGAGGGCGCGGCGGCTGTACGACGACGACACGATCGGATTCCGGCTGGACATGATCGGGCCGGAACCGCGCACCCGCCGCCTGCCGCCCCGGATCTCCTCCGTCTCGGCGGCGCTGAGCCTGTTCACGCTGCCGTTCGTCTTCCTCGCGCCATGGCTGCTCCTGGTGCTCGCGCTGCTGCTGGCGGCGTTCGTGACGGTGAACCGTGACTTCCTTCGATACTCCTACCGCTACCGCGGCGCGGGCTTCGCGCTGCTCATGGCCTCGATGCAGTTCTGCTATCACACGGCGTTCTTCCTCGGAGCCGGCGCGGGGCTGCCACGGCTCGTCTTCGAGTTGCTCCGCCGCCAGGGGCACCCGGCCAAGACCGGCCTGACCACGGTCTCCTCGGCCGGTGCGCCCGAGTGAGCGTGATCCGGTCGTGGCGCCCGTCGTGGCGTCCGCCTCGCGCACTCGTGCGCGCCCTGACGGCGGTGTTCGCCCTGGTCCTGGTGGGTGCGGTGGCGACGGCACTGGCCGGGCAGGACTGGAGCGTGGTCTCGGTCATGCTCGCCGGGAGCGACGGCGGGCGGATCGGCCTCCTGCTCGCCGGTGCGTTGCTGATCAGCATGGTCGGACTGGGATTCGGCTATCTGGCGTGGCGGGCGGTGCTGTTCGAGCTTGGCCCGCCGGTGAGCGAACCACGGGTGGCGCGCGTCTTCTTCGTGACATTCCTCAGCAAGTACGTGCCGGGGAAGGTGCCGGGCCTGATCGCCGCGACCAAGGTGGCCACGGCCAACGGCGTCGGTTTCGGGCGGTTGATGAGCACGGCGGCGCTGAGCATGAGCCTCGTCCTGCTGACCGGGCTCACGATCGGGCTGCTCGCGGGCGTGCACATGCTCGGCACCCAGGTGGTATGGCTGGTGGTGGCGGCGACGGTGCTGGTCGTGGTCGTGCTGGTACGACCGCAACTGGTCAACCACGGCGCGCACCTGCTGCTGCGGTTGCTGCGCCGGCCGGACCCGACCAGGTCGGCGTCGGCACGTGGGATACGGCTGGCCGTCGTCTCGCAGGCGGTGTCGTGGACGGTCACCGGCCTGCACCTGTGGCTGCTCGCGGTCGCGATGGGGGCCGACCCCGTGCGGTCCCTGGGACTGTGCGTGGGCGCGTTCACCCTGGCCACGACGGTCGGAATGCTGACGGTCGTGCTGCCCGACGGGATCGGTGTCCGCGAGGCGGTGCTGACCGCCGCCCTGACGGTGGTGCTGCCCGCGCCGGCCGCCGCGGTGGTGGCGGTGGCGAGCCGGCTGGTCTCCACGGTCGGCGAGGTGGCCTTGGGAGCGGCGGCGCTGGCGGTGGCCGAGGTCGCCATCAGGCGCGCTCCGGCCGCTCCGGCCGCTTCGGCCGCTTCGGCCTCGGCAGCGGAACCGGAACCGGAGCGGGTGACAGAGCCGGCGACAGAGTCGGCGGCGGAGGCCGAAGCGGCAGCGGCACCGGCGGGAGACAAGTAGCCATGTCAAGCATCGGAAGACACGAATGCGCGCGAGCGTCCGCCGGGCGGGTCCCCTCCCGGCCGACGGACGCCCGCCGACCCGAAGGGGGCATCGACCATGGATGAGCAGCGACCGCTGGTCTCGGTCATCGTGCCGAACTACAACTACGCCCGCACACTGGACCTGTGCCTGAGCGCGCTGGAGCGGCAGGACTACCCGCACATCGAAGTGATCGTCGTCGACGACCGCAGCACCGACGACTCGGTGGAGACGGCCCGCCGGCACGGGGTGCGGGTGGTGGTCACCGACACCAACATCGGGGCGCCGGCGGCGCGCAACCTCGGCGTCCTGCACGCACGCGGGGAGGTGCTGTTCTTCCTCGACTCGGATGTGGCGCTCACCCCGGACACGGTCGGGAACGCGGTGGCGCTGCTCACGTCCGATCCCACACTGGGGGTGGTGTGCGGCACGTACGAGCCCGAGCCGTTGATCCCCGACAGCCGCGTGGAGCGGTACCGCAGCCTTCAACTGCACTACTGGATCTCCGGTGACGCGGGCGACATCACCACGATCTATTCGGCGATCTTCGCGATGTGGGCGAGGGTCTTCCACGAGGTGGGTCCGCTCAACCCGGCGTTGCGCCACAGTGAGAACGCCGACTACGGCCACCGGATCACCCAGCGCTACCGCATCGTGCTGGACACCACGATCAGGGGCGCGCACGACCACGACGACCGGCTGAGCGTGGTGCTGTCGAAGTTCTTCCACCGCGCACGTCTGCACATCCCGCTGTACCTGCGCCGGCCGGACTTCAACGGCGGCCCGACCAACAGCAGCCGCGGCTGGGGTTCGCTCGCCGCCCTGTTCGCGGTGGTCACCGTGGTGCTGCCGGTGCTGTTCGGCCCGCTCTGGGCGCTCGTGCCGATCGTGCTGCTGATCGGCTCCATCGCGTCCGACCTGGGGATGTACCGTTTCGTCTGGCGCTACGCCGGTGCGGCGTTCACCGTTTACTTCACCGCGATCCACTTCCTGGTGAACGTCACCGTCGCGGTGGCGGTGTTCGTCGGCGTCGCGCAGTGCCTGCTGTCCAGCCGGTTCCGGCGCACCTACGACATGCCGAACCCGTCCGCGCCGGCGATGGGGGCGTGAGCGATGACCCGCCCGCTGGTATCGGTGGTGGTGCCCAACTACAACTACGCGGCCTCACTGGAGCTCTGCCTGCGCGCCATGAGGGAGCAGACCTACCGGCCCATCGAGCTGATCATGGTGGACGACGGCAGCACCGACGACTCCGTCGCGGTCGCGGAACGGCTCGGTGTCCGGGTCGTCCACACCGGGCGCAACATGGGGGTGGCCGGCGCGCGTAACCTCGGCGCCGCCCACACCCGTGGCGAGATCCTGGTGTTCGTCGACTCCGACGTGGCCGCCTACCCCGATGCCGTCGAGGTGGCGGTGGGCATGCTCGCGGAGAATCCGCGGCTCGGGGCGGTGTGCAGCATCCACGACCCGGAGCCGCTGATCCGCGACAGCCTCGTCGAGGAGTATCGGGCGCTGCAGTACTACTACTGGACGGCGAGCTCCGAGGGGCCCATCTCGTTTCTCTTCCCGGCGCTGGTCGCGATGCGCCGCAGTGTGTTCGACGAGGTCGGGCCGTTCAACACCCGGTTGCGCGAGACCGAGGAGGTCGATTACGGCCACCGTCTCACCCAGCGGTACGACATGGTGCTCACCACGGCGATGCGGTCCCGGCACGACCACGACGACCGGCTGTTCACGTTGCTGCGCAAGCTGTTCCGGCGGGGGCGCGCCCGGGTGCCGCTGTACGCGCGGCGCAAGCGCTTCGCTCGCGGGTTCGAGACCTCGAACCGGGCCGGTGGAAGTCTCGCCGCCCTGGCGGCGGTGGTCACACTGCCGGCGGTGGCGCTCGGTCCGGCCGGTGCCGTGTTGCCGGTCCTCGCCCTCGCCGTGTCGATCCTGGCGGACCTCGGCATGTACCGGTTCGTGCTGCGGAGGCGCGGCCCGCTGTTCCTGCTCTACTACGGTACGGTGCATTTCGTGGTGAACGTGACCATCGCCGCCGGGGTGGTGGCCGGAGTCGCGCAGTGGTTCTGCTCCGCCAGGTTCCGCCGGCTCTACGATTCCGAGCTGCTCGTGCGGCCATCGGCGACCGGGGAGGCGACGACATGACGGCTCGCCCGTTCCCGCCCATGACGTTCATGACATCCGCGACGTCCTCGCCGTTCATGGTGTCCGCGACGCTCGCGGCGCCCGTGGTGCTCGCGACGCCCGCGATGTCCGCGGCACCCATGACGACCGCGACGACCGCGCCACGCGCACGTTCCGGACCCGGTCACCGTCGATGACCGATACGCGGGTCGTGACAGCGACCGCCGGGTCCCGGCCCGCGTGGCGGTCGCGCTGGAGGACCTGGCCGCTGCTGTCCGCGCCGGTCGCCTGGCTGGTGTTCGTGGTGCTCCATCGCGTGCTGTCCGGCCGGGTGTGGTGGTGGCAGGTTCCCGAGCTCGTGCCGCCGCTCGCCTTCGCGGTCGTCCCGGTCCTGCTGCTCGCGGTGGCCCTGCCGGCGCGCCGGGCACGGGGGTGGATCGCGGCGGTGACGCTCGCCTCCCTGGTGCTCGGCGGAGGCGGGAGCGGGCTCAACCTCGCGGCCCTGTGGCACCGGCCTCCACCCGCGCCGCCGGACGCGATCACGGTGTTCTCCTGGAACACGTTCTATTGGGACCAGCGGCCGGAGAACGGGGCGGCGATGCCGCCGCCCACCGGCACTCCGCCACGTGACATCGCCGACTTCTACCGGTATCTGCACGACCAGAAGGCGGACGTGTATCTCCTACAGGAGTACGTCTACTTCGGCCAGGACTCGAAGGCGATCCGGGTGGACGACCTGGACAGGCTGCGCCGGGAGTTCCCCGGCTATCACATCGCCGCGGCGAGCGAGCTGGTCACGGTCTCCCGGTTCCCGATCGTCCTGCGGTCGGGGATCGACCTGCGCCCGTGGCTGTCGGAGGAACGCGACAAGGCCATACCTCCCGACCCGGGTCTGCCGGATTTCTCCACGGTGAAGACACTGCGCACGGATGTACGAGTCGGCGGGGACGGCGGAAAGACCGTCTCGCTCTACAACACGCACATCAACTCTCCCGTCCACGCGTTCCCCCGGGGCCCGGATCCCCGCCGCCTCAACCGGACCCAGCACGAGCGGCGGCAGGCCAACCTCCGCGCGCTCGCGGCCGACGTCGAGCGGAATCCGCACCCGATCCTGCTGGCCGGGGACTTCAACGCCTCACCGGCGATGGGCATCCTGCGCCTGCTGCCGGACCGGCTCGTCGACGCCACCCCGGTGCTCGGATCGCTCTACCCCACCTCCTGGGACGACCGCCGGCCGCTGTGGCGGATCGACTGGGCGTTCACCACACCGGACGTCACCGTGCACCGGTACGAGCTGATGCGGTCGAACGGTCTTTCCGACCACAGCGGGCAGCGCCTGGTCGTCTCGACGAGCGGTTGACCCGGGAGGAATCGCCCGGAAACGGGGATGCTCAGAAGGACCGGGGAAGAACGGTCAGGGCCTCCGGGACAGCACCCGGTCGGGCAGATGGGCCGTGGGACGGGTCCAGCTCAGCGATTCGGCGCGCGGTGGTTTCCCGAGGGGCGCCCAGCCGAAACCGCCGTGGTCGGCACCGGCCAGGACCACCTCCCCGGCCGCCCAGACCGGCTGATCGTGATCGCCTCGCAGGATCTCCTGGTGCAACGCGCGCAGCTCAGGCCCCGGCTCGATGCCCAGGTGGTCGGCCAGATACCCGCGCAGGAGCGCGTACTGGGCCACCGCCTCCGCGGTGCGTCCCAGGGCGCACAGTGCGCGCATCAGCATGCTCGCGAGCGGTTCCACGAGCGGGTAGCGGGGAACGAGGGGGGTGAGCTCGGTCACGACCGTGTCAGGCCGTCCCAGCCGCAGGTGCGCCTGCGCCCAGGTGACGACGGCGCCGACGAACTGCTGCTCGATGCTGTAGCGCATCCGGGAGGCCCAGTCTCCCGAGATGCCGGTCAGCGGCGAGCCGCGCCACAGCTCCATCGCCTCGGCGAGCAGTGCGACCCGGACGGAGTCGTCGTGCGCATGGGTCTGCGCCTGCTTCGCGAGCCGGTGGAACCGGTGGGCGTCCACCCGCTCCGGGGCGGCCTCCAGCACGTAACCGCCGCCGCGGCGCTCGATGGAGATCGCGGATCCCGTCAGCGCCTGCCGCAGGCGTGCGATGTGGGCGTACAGCGAATCCGTCGCCCGGTCCGGCGGAAGATTCCAGACCCGGTCGATCAGCGTCGGAAGTGACACGGGATGATTGACGTCGACCGCGAGGGCGGCCAGCACCGCACGTCGTTGCGGTGGTCCCAGGGGAACACGCCGGCCGTCGACGGTCACCTCGACCGGACCCAGTATGCGGACTTCCATTCTTTCCTTCCGTGTCGCTTTCACCGCGCCGCTTTCACGACGCCGCTTTCACAACGTCGTTCTCACAACGGGACGAGATGGTGGGCGAGCAGGAGCGTCACACCCAGGGTGGCGGCCCACAGCACCGAGTTGGCGACCATGACCCGGTCCCGAAGCAGGATCCGGACCGGGTCGCCACCGTCGTCGTCTATCAGCTGGATCTGCAGGTAGCGGAAGAGGGCGAAGAGCGCGAAGGGGGTGGACAGCAGCATCGCCGTCTGGCCGTACTGCGGGCCGAACGGGCCTTCGTCGCGCAGGTAGATGAGGCCGGACAGCAGGGCGAGCACCGAGGCGATCTGCAACAGCCAGTTGGTCAGCTCCATCGAGTAGCCGCGGAGTGCCGGGCGGTGCGCGGCGCCGCTCTTCAGTTCCTGACGCCGCTTGCCGATGAGGAGCAGCAGGGAGATCGAGAACACCGTGACCAGTAACCAGGCGGCGGCCCGCCCTCCGGTCACCTCGTATCCCTGGATGACCCGGAGGACGAAACAGACGGCTATCGTGCCCACGTCGACCAGCGGTACGTGTTTGAGAAAGCCGCTGTACGCGATGTTGATCACGAGGTAGGCGAGGATCGGCCAGTAAGGGCCCGGGGTGAGCCCGACGATGGCGCCGAGCAGCCCGAGCAGGATGGCGCAGTAGACGTACGCGAGCCTGATCCCCACGCGGCCGGCCGCGACCGGACGGTGACGCTTGACGGGGTGGTGCGCGTCACGGTGCCGGTCGGCGATGTCGTTGCCGACGTAGACGGCGGCGGAGGCGAGGATGAACGCGACCGTGGCCAGGACGATCTCACCCAACGCGGTGAGGCTCCACAGGGAGGTGTCGACGAGCGCGATCGGCACGAGGAGGATCGCCTTGGCCGCGTGCGACGGCCGTATCAGCCTGAAGAGGTCCGTGACCAGGTGTGGACGGGTCTTCGCTGCCTCTTCCGGTGCCACCTCCCGGGGCTGTGGGAGCTCTGGGATGTCTGCCGATTCGACGACGTACATGCTTTCCCCGTCACTTCAGAAGAACACTTTCGCCAGGGACAGCGCGCCCTGCCGCCACGCGTCGCGGCTGGTCTGGCCGGCGCCCCGAGGCGAGCCGGCGCCGCGATTCTCCCGCCACCAGGCGTATGTGCGGAGAATCGCGTCCCGGTTGGACAGCCGGGGGCGGAAGCCGAGCCGCTCCCCGGCCTTGTCGATGCTGACGTAGGAGTCGGCGAGCAGTTTGTGCACCAGCCGTCCGTACACCGGCGACAGCCGGGTCCTTTCCAGTAGCCGGAGCCCGGTCAGGGCCGGCCGGACGGGCAGCGACACGACGCGTTTTCCGTGACCGGCCGTGTCGAGTACCGCCTGGAAGTCCTCTCGCAGCGTGCCGAACTCCGCTGCCGCGAGATTGTAGGTGTCGTTCGCGATGTCGGCCGGCACCGTCAGGACGTCGGCCACGGCATCCACCAGGTCCTCTATGGCGAGCATCTGGATGCGTACGTCCCCGCGGCCGAGGACCGGGAAGTTCCGGCCCTCCTCGGCCCATTCGAAGAGCATCGCGAAGAGGCCCATCCGGCCGGGACCGAGGAAGGTCTTGGGGCGCAGGATCGGCACGCACATTCCGCCGGCCCGGTACTTGTCGGCGAGTTCCTCCGCCTCGGTCTTGGCCCTGGTGTAGGGGTCGACGGGCTCGCGCGGATGCTCCTCGGGGGTGGGCACCAGTTTCGGGAGCCCGTACACGGCGGTGGAGGAGATGTGGACCGTTCTTTCCACCCCGGCCCGGCGCGCGGCCTCCAGCACGCTGTGGGTGCCGCCGACGATCAGGCTGTGGATCTGCTCCGCCGGATAGCTCGGCAGCGCGCCGGCGCAGTGCACGACCGCGTCCGCTCCGGCCATCGCCTCGGTCATCAGCGAGACGTCCCGTACGTCGCCGACCCGGTGGCCGTATCCGGGGTCCGGTTCCGAGGGCGGGCGCAGGTCCACGCCGATCACCTCGTGGCCCGCGAGTACGAGCCGCCGGACCAGGTTGCCGCCGAGCATTCCGGCGCTGCCGGTCACTACGACCCGATAGGCCACCGTGACCCCACCTTCTCTCGCACGAACCTGGCGAGCAGTCGAGGCAGGCCCTTGGCCAGGGTCTTGTCGAGGCTCTCCAGGAAGTACTCGAGGTCGTCGGGCTCGATGGCGAGGGTCGGCGCGACGACGAGCGGGTTCTCGACGTTCGGGCTGTAGTACGACACGATGTCGTGCTCGCGGTAGAGTTCCGCGATCACCGAGAGGGTGATCAGCTTGGTGCGGAAATTCGGATCGCCGGAGAAGCCCGGTGCCAGCTTGCCGGCGAGGTCGAGCACCTTGGGGCCGCCGGTCAGGAACACCCCCCACAGCGCCCCGGTACCGGTCACCTGGCCGACCACCTCCGGATAGCGCTTCTGGATGTTCTCCAGTCCGGGGCCCAGGACGCGCTCGATCTGCCTGGCCCGCGCGGGATAGTCCTCCTCGACGATCACGTTGATCGCCTCGATCGCGGTGGCGGTCTCCTCGCCGAACCCGTAGTAGGTGGTGCTGTGCAGGATGACGTCGGAGAGCCGGTCGTAGGCCTTGCGGAAGATGGGCTCTCGGGCGGTGTACCCGGCGATCGACGCCTTCCCGCCGCCGAGCGATTTCGAGTAGGCGAGGATGTCCGGCAGCAGGCCCGGATATCGCATGAAGTAGAAGAGGCTGCCGGTCTTACCCCATCCGGTGTACACCTCGTCGAAGATGAGGATGATGTCGTGCTCGTCGCAGAGCCGTCGCAGTCCGTGCAGGTCGGCCTCCGACCAGGAACGCATGCTCGAAGCGCTGAAGGGCTCGACCATGATCGCGTAGACGTCGCATTTCCCGTCGGGGGTGCGCGCGGCGTCGACCGCCGCCCGTACGGACGCGAGGTCGCCGTAGGGGTGGATGACGATGCCGGGAAGCCCGGGGAACCGGAACGAGTTCTCCGAGGATCCGGTCAGACTCCCCGCGCCGAGGGTCTTGCCGTGGAAGCTGATGTCGGACCGCAGGATGGTGTTACGCCGCCCGCCGTGATACTTGTACGCCATCTTGATGGCGCCCTCGTTCGCCTCGGCGCCCGAGTTCGGAAAGTAGGAGATGTTCAGGTCGCCCGGCAGCAGCGTGGCCACGTTGTGGCTCAGGGCGGCCACGTAGGGCGAGAAGAACGCCTTGTGGACCTCCATGCGCCCCCGCTCGGCGAACCGGCGGCGGGCGGCCAGGATGCGCGGGTGGTTGTGGCCGTGGTTGAGTACGCCGACCCCTCCGGTGACGTCGAGGATCCGGCGGCCGTCACGGGTCCAGATCCAGGCGCCCTCGGCTCGTTCGGCGAGTTCGCGACCGAAACCGAAGGAGGTCATGAGGTTGACCTGGCTGCGGCTGACGTACTTCCCGTAGAGGTTCTGGACCTGCTTCACGGTAAGGTTTTCACACTCATCGATGCCGATTAACTCCGACACGTCCGCCCTTTCCTGGCGTTTTTCTGAAACTTTCAGCTTCTGGCGTCACGGATGAGTTCGGTTCGAGGATGGCGATCGTCGCGAGGCGGGTGTCCGTCGAGTGCCCGCGGTGGTGCCACCGCTGTCATCGATCAACCCCCGGAGCTTCCTGTGCAAGATGCCGGCCTTCTCTCTAGAGATGTGAGAAGACGAGAGAGATGTCGCTAATAGTGATGAATGTTGCTATACCTCGCACCACACAAGTTTGTGTAGGTCGACGCTTCGCTCGATGAGGCATGGGAGCGAAAAAGCGGCGCGGTATGTGATCCCGGGGATTCGCCTTCCGAGTCCCGTGACCATTACGAAGATGTGGCGATGATTTCGGACATGCCGGATCCGATATTTACGGTGAGAGGGATATAGAATGATTTCACGCGCGGTGAATCCGCGGCCACCGAGGACGCATGGAGAATGGTTTCCGGCGCGTCAGATTATGTGATTACGGCGGCTGGAGACGAGGATTGTTTCCGCCGCGTCAGATCCCTCGCCGGTTTCGATCGCTCATTTCCCATCGCCACGGCGGCCGGCGCGAAGCGGCGCCGTGGACGGTCGACAGGCCGGTGACGTCCCCCGCCGCCCCCGCCGCCCCGGGCGCCTGTCGCGCGGTGGAGATCAGGTCGGCCATCTTGGCGTTGAGCCATCGGGGATCGATGGTGCAGTCGTCGGGCGACATGCTGAAGCGGCCGAGTGCCAGGTGACCGAACTTGGCGTCTTTCCTGGCCCGTCGGTGGCGCACGTCACCGAGGGTGCAGGCGATGACGAGGGAGCTGTGAAGCGCCCGCCTCACGGCCTGCACCTGCTCCTCCTCGGTCTCCTCCTGCCGGGTGCGCTCGCGGGCGAACAGGCAGAGCAGGTCGTGCATGCGATACCGGCCGGCGTCGCGCACCTCGAGGAGCTGGGCGTCCGCGAGATGATCCAGGAGGTCCGCGGTCTGTTCCTCCGAGCGATCGGCCAGCGCCGCGGCGACCGCGACGCTGATGTCGGATCCACCGAGCAGGCCCAGCAGCCGGAACAGGCGGGAGTGCTCGGCCTCCAGGGCGCGGTAACTCACCATGAAACAGGCCCGGACCGCCCGGTCGTCGGCCTGTAGTTCGGAGAGGCGATGATCCTCGACCGCGAGGCGGTCGGCGAGCCCTCGCAGTGACAGGTCCGGCCGCGCCACCAGCCGGGCGGCGGCGATCCTGATCGCCAACGGCAGGCCGCCGCAGAGCCGCACGATCACGCGCGCCGCCCGTGGGTCGGCCGCGACGCGCTCGCCGCCGATCAGGCGGCTCAGCAGGGTGGTCATCTCGTCCTTGGCCATGACGCCGAGGCGGAGATGCGCGACGGTGTCCAGAGAGGTCAGCATCCTCCGAGCGGTGATCAGCACGCGGCAGGTGGGGCTGGCGGGCAGCAACGGCCGTACCTGCTCCGCGTCGCGAGCGTTGTCGAACAGGAACAGCAGGTGTCTGCCGTCGGTCAGCGAGCGGAATCGGGCGGACGCCTCGTCCACGTCGGTCGGGACGGCCACGTCGTCGCCACCGAGGGAGCGCAGGAGGCGAGCGAGGACCTCGGCCGGATGCAGTGGTTTGACGTCGGGGGTGGAACCGTGCAGGTTCACGTAGAGCTGCCCGTCGGGGAACCGCTCCGCGATCTGGTGGGCGACGTGTACGGCGAACGCCGACTTGCCGATCCCCGCCGCTCCGGCGACCGCGGAGACGACGATACGGCCAGGGGCCGCCGAGGTGAGCGCCGTCCGTAACCAGGAGACCTCGGAGGCACGCCCGGTGAAGGCGGCCGAGGCGATCGGGAGCTCCGCCGGGGCGAAAACCCGGCGGACGGCGACCGACGGCGACGGCGCCGCCAGCGCGGAGTCGTCGGCGAGGATCTGCCGATGCATACGGACCAGTTCGGGGCCGGGATCGACACCCAGTTCCGCGGCGAGCATCTCCCGCGCGTGCTGGTACACCACGAGCGCGTCGGCTCGGCGGCCGGAACGGTACAGGGCGAGCATGAGCTGCGCGCGGAGTCGTTCGTTCAGCGGATCCCTGCGAGTCAGCGCCTCCAGATCGGGAAGCACCTCGCCATGCTGGCCCAGCGCGAGGCGGGCCTCCAGCGAGGCGTCCACGACGATCGTTCTCAGCCGTTCCAGCCGTGCCGCCTCGCCTCGCAACGGTTCGGGCAGGGAAAGCCCTTCCAGAACCGCCTCGGCGCGCCACAGACCCAAGGCCCGGGTGTACCGTTCGAGCGCGACGTCATTTCGCCCTTTGGATAACATCAGACGCCCTTGGGCGGCGAGTTCCTCGAACAATCTCACGTCTATTTCATCGGGGGCGACCCGGAGCACGTACCCGTTGGAGCCCGCCTCGATCCGGGAAGGCGAACCAAGCACCCGGCGCAGCGCGGAGATATAGGTGTAGAGGTTCGACTCGGCGTTGGCGGGAGCCTGTTCCCCCCACAACCAGTCGAGCATTCGATGGGTGGGGATCGCCTTGCCGGCATTGAGGAGCAAGGCGGCGAGCAACACCCGCTGTTTGCGTCTCCCGAGGGTGATCGGTTGCCCGTTGGCCGCCCGCACTTCGATCGGCCCGAGAATCTTGAAATCCATCGGCATCACTCTTCAGCGGATACCATGCGCCAACATGAACCGTACAAATGCGTATAAATCCGTTTTTACATAGCGATTCATGATCGTGGGCTCTAACCTTCGGAGGGTACTCACCTGAAGGGAAGAAAAAGATTACGCGGCAGGCGCGCCCGAACGCTCACGCTCCGGTGCGACGCTCCTCGCCGTGTGTGTGATCATCCCTGACCGGCCGCCCTGACCAGGGCGTCGCGCATCGTCAGAGGGTGTGCCACGGCGCGGGTCCCGGACGCGCCGACCGGTGCCGACGGCGCCGGCAGCGCCATCGGCGTCGGCGGACCAGGGCGGCCGCTCGATGGGGGCGTTCCTCGCGAGCGCCGGGAGCCCTTCGGCTCGGCGGGCGGCAGCCCGTGCGCCCGAGGGCGTTTCCTCGCGAGTGCCGGTGGCCCCGGGCCGGCCGGTCATCCGGCCGACGTGATCCTCGGCCGCGTCGGCGGACCGCAGCCGGTCATCCCGCCGGCCTCTGTCCGTACCGCGGTAAGAGTGAGGCGGCCCCTGGCGACGAGAGGGCCGCCGGTCTCTCGTGCCCCCGTGTCGGCGGATGCCCGCGGGGCTCCCCGGTTTCGGCGATGAGGGGAGCCCGGCTCTCTTCGCTCAGCCCTCGGCGCGTTTCTGACGCTCGTTGTAGGCCCTCATCCGGGGTGGGTAACCGGTCAGCTGGACGTCGTAGACGGGCAGGGCCAGGTCGCGGGCCACTTTGCGGATCACCGCGGGGGAGCCGACCCGGCGCCGGGTCCACTCACCGTCGTCGGCGACGGCCACCGCCGTGGTGTTCGTCGCGAATGTCTCGGGCTCGACGTAGAACTCGACGCTCTTGCGCGACTTCGCGAAGGCGATGAGCGCCTCGATGTCGGCGTCGGTCGTGGCGCGGTCGAACTTTGCGATCTTCGGCCCGCGTAGCCGCCTCAACCCGTAGCGATCTCGCCATCTCATATTTCCTTGTATACCTCTCCTGCTCGTTCCGTGGCGGAAGGCCAGGGATGGGTCTCAGGGGCTTATGGGGGTTCATCCTGATATACCGGGCCGACAATCTGGACGAACATTGAGATCGAAGCGGCGAAGAAAGGGTATCGGTCTCATGGCAGGCACAGCGACACCAGCAGGCCCGGGGTACGGGGGAGTGCCGGCAGGTCCTCGACCCGGTCACGCGGGGCTTCGGGTCAGCAACCAGGATCGCGAGCGGGTGGTCGAGCACGTCCAGGCCGCCTACGCGGAGGGAAGACTCGACAAGGTCGAGTTCGACGACAGGCTGGAGCGGGCGATGACGGCCCGCGTCCACGGCGACCTCGTCCCGATCATGAACGAGCTGTACGGCACGCGTCCGGCCCGTCTCGCCTCCTACCCGCCCGCCGCGGGTCAGGTCGCGTACGGTCATCACGCACGCCCCTTCGGCCGGGGGGAGAGCGGAGCGGAGCGTCTGGGGGCGGTGGCGTCGCACCTGCTCCCGCTGGCGGGCCTTCCCGTCATCGGTCCGGCCGTCATGATGCTCACCGCGGGCAGGACATCGCCCTACATCCGGGCGCACTCGGTGGAGGCACTGAACTTCCAGCTGACGATGCTCGCGGCCACCATCGTGCTGGCGATCACTTTCATCGGCTTCGTCCTGACGCCCCTGCTCTGGATCGGCGGCGTGGTGCTGTCCGTGGTCGGCGCCGTGGCCGCGGCGGGCGACGGCGACTTCCGATACCCCTTCACCCTGCGTCTCGTGAAATGACGCCTCCGGCGTCCTGAGGCCGCAGGACCTACGGGACGGCGGCCGCGCGAGGGACGTGGCACCCGCGCGGCGGTACGCCGGACCACGGACGTGACACGAGCGCGAAGACATGTCAGAGCATGAGGGCGCGGACCATGTCGACGGTGTCGGCCTGGTCCGCCGTCTTGTCGGTGCGGTAGCGGATGACCCTGGCGAAGCGCAGCGCCATGCCGCCGGGATAGCGGCTCGACTGCTGCACGCCGTCGAAGGCGATCTCGACGACCGTCTCGGGACGGACGGTGACCGTCCAGCCGTCGGTGGGTCCCTCGGCGATGCCGAGGAAGCGGTCGGTCTGCCAGGCGAGCAGCTCGTCGGTCAGGCCCTTGAAGGTCTTGCCGAGCATGACGAAGCCGCCGGTCACCGGGTCGCGGGCGCCCAGGTGCAGGTTGGAGAGCCTGCCCTCGCGGCGGCCGTGGCCCCATTCCGCGGCCAGGACGACGAGATCGAGCGTGTGCCGGGGCTTCACCTTGATCCAGCCGGCGCCGCGCCGCCCGGCCGCGTAGGGCGTCAGGAGCGACTTGACCACCACGCCCTCGTGGCCGCTCCTGATCGCGTCCTTGAAGAACGCCTCGCCGTCCGCGACGTCGCGGGTGACCAGGCGGGGGGTCACCAGCTCCGCGGGCACGGCGGCGGTCAGGGCCGCGTGGCGTGCCTCACCCGGCAGGTCGAGCAGATCGGCGCCGTCGACCCGCAGCGCGTCGAAGAAGAAGACGCTCAGCGGGGTCCTCTCGCGCACGCGCGACACGTCGGTGCGGCTGGACACGCGGCCCGAGGTGACCTGGAAGGGCTCGGGGCGGCCGTCGGCCCGCAGCGCGATCACCTCGCCGTCGAGGACGAGGTCGCGGGAGGGCAGGGCGCTCACCGCCTCGACCAGCTCGGGCACCTGCGCGGTGATGTCCTCAAGGGCGCGGGTGAAGACGGTGATCCGCTCATCCGAGCGGTGCGCCTGGACCCTGACGCCGTCGAGCTTCCACTCGATGGCCACCGGCTCGCCGAGCTTGCCGAACGCGGCCGCGATGGAGGTGGCGCTCTGGGCGAGCATCGGCGACACCGGGCGGCCGACCTCAAGGTGGAAGGCGCGCAGTGCCTCGACCCCACCGCCCAGGGCGGCGGCGCCGACGGCGGGAAGCCAGCCGCGCAACGTCAGCGCCCGCCTGACCTCGGTGGCCGGCACCCCGGCCGCCTTCGCCACGGCCTCGACCATCACTCCTTCAAGCGCGCCCTGACGCAGCTCGCCCCGCAGCAGCCGTGACAGGAAGACCTGCTCCTGGCGGGTGAGGGCGCCGAACAGCTCGGAGACCAGCGTCCTGCGCGCGCTCTGCGAGCCGGGGCCCGACAGGGCCTTGATCTCATCGAGGAGGTCGTGGACCCCGCGCAGGGTGGCGGTGGCGGCGAGCCGGGGCTCCGGCGGGTCCTGCAGGCTCGTCCAGCCCACTCCGACGTTGCGCTGAGGCAGCTCTCCCGAGAGGTAGGCGATCGCGATCTCGGCCTCGTCCGGCTCGACCCTGCCGAGCAGCTCCGCGAGGTGGGCGGTCTTCGCCAGCCGGGCGGAGCTGGCGGTCACGGCCGCCGAGGTGCGCGCGAGGTCGATCAACAACACAATGGCCAGCTTAAGAGCTACGAGCGGCATTTCGGTGAGGCGAGGCGCTGCTTTTCTGAGTCATCGCGCCTCGCGGGGAGGTCGGACCTTCCCTCGAACCTCGCGAACGTGAGGTGGCCGCCAGACCGGGGCACACAGAGGACGACATCGGACGCAGGGCACGGTGCCGGATATGAAGGACGGTGCAGGACGATCGGGACGGCAGTGGGGGCGGGGAGGTGACAGGACACGCGGGGCGGGCCACCCGTCGCCGGTGTGGCCCGCCCGCATGCGTCGTTTCGTCCCGAGTCAGCTCACGCCGAGCAGGTCCACGACGAAGATGAGCGTCTCGCCCGGCTTGATGCGGTTGCCCGCGCCGGCGTTGCCGTAGCCGAGGTGCGGCGGGATGGTGAGACGGCGGCGGCCGCCGACCTTCATACCCGCGACGCCCTGGTCCCAGCCCGCGATGACCCGGCCCCCGCCCAGCGGGAACTGGAAGGTGTCTCCGCGGTTCCACGACGCGTCGAACTCCTCGCCCGTCGAGAAGGCAACGCCGACGTAGTGCACGGTGACCTGGTGTCCCGGCTTGGCCTCCGGGCCGTCCCCTACGACGATGTCGACGATCTCCAGCTCCGAGGGCGGGGCGCCTTCCGGAAAGTCGATCTCCGGCTTCTCCAGTGCCACGTGGTTCTCCTTGATTGGATGCGCGCCGGTCGATTTCCGACCGGCCGGACGACTCTACGGCTTCCGGCGTCACCACGAGAGACGTGGGGGCCGGGGTGGCTTCCGCGTCGCCTTTCCGAAGTCGTTCTTCCGGGGAGGGGAGGGACGGGTGGCCTCTCGTACGAGGGCGGTCGAGTACCCGTACGAGAGGTCGCCCGGGATCGGCTCGCGAGGGCGGCGACCAGCGGCGCCACGGGTGCGGGCGGCGCGTGGACCACGGGGAGAATCGCGAGGGAGCGCTCTCTGCAATAGAGAGTGGCCCGCTCGGCGGGGAGTGTCAAGAGGTCGGTGTGGTCCTGTGGAACACGCTGGAAACGCGACCTTAATGTGACCTTTCCTCGTGGGAGCGCTCCATTTCCTATAAAATTTAACTTCAAAATCTCTCTGGGCTGCGGAAACATCCATGAGAGCGAGAGGGCACTTTCCGTGAAAAGCCGACCGCCAAGCGCGGAGTGAGGTCGGCGGTGCCGTTGACACGCCATCCCCTTGGCGTCAATCTGCTCAGAGAGCGCTCTCTTCATGATCATTTATGAGAACCCTGGGAGGGTTCCATGCGTAAGTCACGCCAGCGGTTCCTCGCCCCGATGGCCGCCGTTTCCGCTCTGGTCCTGGGCCTCACCGCCTGCGGTGGTGGCACCGAGACCGCCGGGAGCGGCGGGACGGCCTCCCGGCCGGCCGAGAAGATCAAGCTGACCGTCGGGCTGTTCAGCGACTTCCACTACGCACCGCTGTACGAGGAGTTCAAGAAGACCCACCCCAACGTGGAGATCGTGGAGCGCCGCGCGCAGTTCAACGACCACCACACCAACCTCATCACCCAGCTGACCACCGGCGCGGGCGCCGCGGACGTGGTCGCCGTCGAGGGCGGTTACATCGGCGCCTTCACCCCCGTGCCGGACAAGTTCCACAACCTCAAGGAATACGGCCTGGACAGGCGCGAGAGCGAATACCTCGACTGGAAGTGGAAGCTGGGCGTCTCCAACGACGGCTCCGCCCTCCTGGGCCTCGGTACCGACGTCGGCGGCCTGGCCATGTGCTACCGCCCGGACCTGTTCAAGAAGGCAGGCCTGCCCGTCGACCGCGACGAGGTCTCGGCGCTCTGGCCGACCTGGGACGCCTACATCGAGACGGGCAAGAGGTTCGTCGCGGGCAAGGTGGAGGGAGCCAAGTTCACCGACGGTCCCGGCGAGCACTTCCGCGCCATGGTCGAGCAGGCCCCCATCGGCTTCTACGACGCCGAGTACAACATCGTCGCCGCCACCAACCCCGACGTGCGCAAGGCGTACGACACGGGCGTGAAGATGATCGACGAAGGTCTCTCGGCCAACCTCGCCGCGTTCTCGCCGCCGTGGAACACCGGCATCGCCAAGGGCAGCTTCGCCACCATGGTCTGCCCGGCCTGGAAGACCGGAACGATCAAGGACCAGAAGCCCGGCGAGGGCACCTGGGACATCGCGGCGGTCCCCGGTGGCGGCGGCAACCAGGGCGGCACCCATCTGATGCTGCCCAAGCAGGGCAAGCATCCCAAGGAGGCCGCGGCGTTGATCGACCTGCTGACCAGCAAGGAGAGCCAGATCAAGCTCTTCAAGGAGGCGAGCGCGCTGCCCTCGCTACCCGCCCTGTACGACGACCCCGCGGTGAAGGACTTCGTCAACCCGTACTTCGGCAACGCGCCGATCGGCAAGATCTTCACCGACGCGGCCAAGTCGCTCAAGCCGCAGCCCGTGGGTCCCAAGGCCGGTGACGTCCTGCAGGCGATCGGCGACGGTCTCCAGCGGGTCGACCAGGGCAAGCAGAACGCCGAGGAGGCCTGGGCGCAGGCGCTCAAGGACGTCGGCAGGATCAAGTAGTCGCCCTCCCGGCCGGCCGGTCTCGTACCGGTCGGCCACCTGCTCGTGCCCCTGTCCCGTGGCGGGCACGCGTCCCGTGCCGCGGAACCGCACGCCTCCCGCCGTGCGCCGTGACGGGCCGGCCCGCCGTGACGGGCCGCACGCCTCCCTCCGCCCCAAGAACCGCAGAAAGGAGCTGCCATGGCCACCCGCGCGCCCGATCGCCTGGCGGCGGTCCCGCCGAACAGGCAGGCGGGACCTCGCCTCCGCCGCCAACTGGTTCACCAACTCGACGTCAAGGGCTCGCCGTACGCTTACGTGGCCCCCTTCTTCCTGCTCTTCTCCGCGTTCGGGTTGTTTCCCCTCGCGTACACCGCCTGGGTGAGCCTGCACGAGTGGACGCTGCTCCAGGACGAGCAGACCTTCGTCGGCCTGGAGAACTTCAGAACGCTGCTCGCCGACGACTACTTCTGGAACGCCACTTTCAACACCCTGTCCATCGGGGTGCTGTCCACCGTGCCGCAGCTGCTGCTCGCCATCTGGCTTGCCCACCTGCTCAACCGGCCGCTGCGGGCGCAGACCTTCTTCCGCATCACGCTGCTGCTGCCCAACGTGACCAGTGTGGTCGCGGTGGTGGTCATCTTCAGTCAGTTGTTCGGCCGGGACTTCGGCATGATCAACTGGGTGTTCTCCCTGGTCGGCGTGGAGGGCGTCGCCTGGAACGAGGGGGTGCTCAGCTCCCACTTCGCCATCTCCACCATGATCATGTGGCGGTGGACGGGCTACAACGCCCTCATCCTCCTGGCGGCGATGCAGGCGGTGCCGCGCGAGTTGTACGAGGCGGCCACCATCGACGGCGCGAGCGGGATGACCCAGCTCCGCAAGATCACCATCCCGGTGATCAAGCCAACGATCATCTTCGTCGTCATCACCTCGACGATCGGCGCGATGCAGATCCTCGCCGAGCCGCTGCTGTTCGGCTCCTACCTCGTCACCGGAGGGGTGGACCGGCAGTATCAGACGCTCTCCCTGTTCATCTACGAGAACTTCACCAAGCTCGACTTCGGTTACGCCTCGGCCATCTCCTGGATGATGTTCGTCTTCATCGTGGTGGTCGTCGGCGTCAACTACCTGCTCACCCGTCGTGGGAAGGGAGGACTGACATGAGCGCCCACACCGCCGTCCCCGCGGTCCGCCGTCGTTCCGGTGGCGCCGCCCGCAGGCTCACCTACCTCACGCTCGCCGCGGTGGCGTTCTTCTCCATGATGCCGCTCTACTACAGCGTCGTGGTCGCCTCCCGCGACAACGCGGCCCTGGCCGACGTGCCGCCGCCGCTCATCCCCGGCGGCAACTTCTTCGCCAACGTCGCCCGCGTCTTCGACACGGTCCCCTTCGCCCTGGCGATGCTCAACTCCGTCGTCGTCTCCGGCGCCGTCGCGTTCGCGGTGATGCTCTTCTCCACCCTGGCCGGGTTCGCCTTCGCCAAGCTGCGCTTCCGCGGGCGCAACGCCCTGCTTCTGCTCACCGTGGCGACGATGATGGTGCCGACCCAGCTCGGCATCATCCCGCTGTACATGCTGATGGTGAAGCTGGAGTGGACCGGCACCATGTACGCGCTGATCGTGCCCGCGCTCGTCAACGCGTTCGGGGTGTTCTTCATGACCCAGTACCTCTCCAGGGCGCTGCCGACCGAGCTGCTTGAGGCGGGCCGGGTCGACGGCTGCAGCACCTGGGGCCTGTTCTGGCACGTCGTGCTCCCGGCCGCCCGCCCGGCGGCGGCGGTGCTGGGCATGCTCACCTTCATGTCGGTCTGGAACGACTACTTCTGGCCGCTGGTCGTCCTGACCCCGGAGGATCCGACGGTCCAGGTCGCCCTGTCCACACTGGCCAGTGGATACGTCAACGACTACGTGCTCGGCCTGGCGGGCACCACGCTCGGCACGCTGCCACTGGTCATCGTGTTCGCCCTGCTCGGCAAACAGATCATCGGAGGAATCATGCAGGGGGCGGTGAAGGGATGACCGTCGTCGGCACTCGGGGCCCCTGCTTCCGTCATGCCGACGACAACGGCCACCCGCGCGTCGTGCACACCGCGATCGCCGAAGGGGCGGAGGCGCGTGGTTATCTGGTCTGGTCGCTGCTGGATAATTTCGAGTGGGCCGAAGGGGACCGGCGTAGGTTCGGGATCGTGCGTGCGGACTTCGCCACCCGGCGGCGCCTGCTCAAGGATGGCGCGCCGTTGTACCGCGATGTCATCGTACGTAACGGACTGCAATCGACGGTAGGGGAAGAACACGATGAGACGTCCCACTCTGGAGGCGGTCGCCGCCCGTGCCGGGGTCTCCCGGTCGACCGTCTCCCGGGTGGTGAACGGCCAGACCACGGTCACCGCCGACATCCGGGACCTGGTCATGCGCGCGGTGAACGAGCTCGGCTACGTCCCCAACGGGGCGGCGAGAAACCTGGTGACCCAGCGGACCAACTCGGTCGCGCTGGTCGTCTCGGAGTCGCCGAACCGCGTGTTCTCCGACGACCCGATGTTCTCCACCGTCATACGCTCGGCCAGCCTGGAGCTGGAGGCCGTCAACAAGCAGGTGGTGCTGCTGCTGGCCGGGTCGCCGGAGAGCCATGCCCGGGTGGAGCACTACATCGCCGGCGGCCACGTCGACGGCGTCATGCTCGTGTCCAGCCACGGCGCCGACCCGCTGCCGGTCGCGCTCACCCGGCTGCGCGTCCCGGTCGTCTCCTACGGCAGACCCGCCGTGCAGGTCGAGATACCGTACGTCGACAACGACAACGTCGAGGGCGCCGCCACCGCCGTGCGGCACCTGCTGGAGCGAGGCAGGCGGCGCATCGCCACCATCGCGGGGCCGCTGGACATGATAGGCGGGCAGGACCGGCTGACCGGCTACCGCGAGGTGCTGCGCGACTCCGACCGCCGCTCGATCATCGCGGTCGGCGACTTCACCCGGGAGTCGGGGGCGGTCGCGATGCGGCAGCTGCTCGCCGACGACCCGGAGATCGACGCGGTCTTCGCCGCGAACGACCTGATGGCGATCGGCGCGATGCACGCGCTCCGCCAGGCGGGCCGGAGGATTCCCGACGAGGTCGCCATCGTGGGCTACGACGACATCGAGGCCGCCCGCTACACCGACCCGCCGCTGACGACCATCCACACGCCGCACGCCGAGCAGGCCGCGGCGATGGTCCGCCTGCTGCTCTCCCTTCTTGAGGGAGGCCCCGCCGAGTCGATGATCGTGTCCACGGATCTGGTCGTCCGGGCGTCCTCGTAGTCCCGGTTCGGAGCCCGGGCCGGGGGCCGGAGCCCTGGCACCCGACCGGGGCTCCGGGCCCGTGCTCTTCGTCGGGTCTTGAGTTTCGCCCGCTCCCGTGGCCGGAGGGCGACCGGTCTCAGGACGCGGTGGACTCCCGGACGACCAGCTCGGTGGGGAGTGTCACCTGCGCCTTCTCCTCCAGGTCGAGGACCATGCGGGCGAGCCTCCGTCCCATCTCGACGGTCGGCTGCCTGACCGTGGTCAGCGGAGGCTCGGCGTAGGAGACGGCGGGGATGTCGTCGAAGCCGACCAGCGCGACGTCGTCGGGGACCCGTCGGCCCGCCTGGCGCAGGGCCGTCAGCGCGCCCAGCGCCATCAGGTCGTTCGCCACGAAGACCGCGTCGATCTCCGGGTCGTCGGCGAGCAGCTGCCGCATCGCGATCGTCCCCGACTCCCGGGTGAAGTCGCCGACCGCGACGATGGAGCGGCGGTCGGAGTCGCGCAGCACGGCGCGGTAGCCGTCGAGCCGGTCGATTCCGGCGATCATGTCCTGCGGCCCGGCGATGGTGGCGATGCGCCGCCTGCCCCGTTCCATCAGGTGCCGCACCGCGCGCTCGGCGCCGCCGGCGTTGTCCACGTCCACGTACGGCAGGCTGCTGGGCACGGTCGGCCTGCCGCTGCACACCACCGGCACCCCGCGCCTGGCGAGGATGGCCGGCAGCGGGTCGGTGCCGTGCATCGACGCGATGACCACGCCGTCCACGTGGCCGTTGGTGGCGTAGCGCTCGGCCCGCTGGTAGCCGCCCGTCGCGCCGATGAGCATCAGCACGAGCTGCTTGTCAGCCTCCTCGATCTCCAGGCTGACCCCGCGGATGATCCCGGCGAAGGTCGGGTCGTCGGAGAAGACCCGGGTCGCAGGCTCGGGGAAGACGAGCGCTATGGAGTCGGCCCGCTGGGTGACCAGGCTCCGCGCCGCCTGGTTGGGCACGTAGCCCAGCTCCTCCACGGCGCGGTTGACCGCGTCGCGGATCTGGGGTGCCACGCGCGTGGAGCCGTTGACCACGCGCGAGGCCGTCGCCCGGGACACACCCGCCCGGGCGGCCACCTTCTCCAGGGTCGGACGGGTCCTCACAGTCCGTTCCGGCGTACGACCTGGCTGTACCACAGGGCGCTGTCCTTGGGGATGCGGCGTTGCGTCGCGTAGTCGACGTGCACGACGCCGAACCGCTTGTCATACCCCTCGGCCCACTCGAAGTTGTCCAGCAGCGACCACACGAGATATCCGCGCAGGTCGGCGCCGCCCTCGATCGCCGCGTGCGCCGCGCGCAGGTGGCCGTCGAGGTAGGACAGGCGGCCGACGTCGTGCACCTCGCCGTCCTCGACGACGTCGTCGAAGGCGGCACCGTTCTCGGTGATGATCAGAGGGGTGCCCGGATAGTCGCGCGAGAGCCGCAGGAGCAGGTCGGTGAGGCCGAACGGCTGCACCGGCCATCCCATCGCGGTCTGCGGCGCGTCGGCTCCGCCGAAGGCGATGCCCTCGCTGCCCGGATAGACCAGGTTGGCGGGCTCGCCGGCGCGGACGGTCACGGTCTGCGGGTGGTAGTAGTTCACGCCCAGCAGGTCGATCGGCTGACCGATGATCTCCAGGTCGCCGTCCTGGACGAAGGACCAGTCGGTGAAGCGGCGGGCACGCTCGACGACGTCGGCGGGATACTCCCCGCGCAGCACCGGGTCCAGGAAGATCCGGTTCTGCAGGCCGTCGACGAGTTCGACCGCGGGGGCGTCGTCGCCGATCACGGGGGAGAGGTTGAGCGTGATGCCGACCGTGGTGGCGCCCGAGGCGCGCAGCGCCTGGACGGCCAGGCCGTGGCCGAGCAGCAGGTGGTGGACGGCGGCGAAGCCCAGCGCGGGCTCGGCGAGGCCGGGGGCGTGGAGGCCCGACGCGTAGCCGAGGAAGGACGAGCACCAGGGCTCGTTCAGGGTGGTCCACGTCTCGATCCGGTCACCCAGCCTGCCGTGCGCGATCGCGGCGTAGTCGGCGAAGTGCGCGGCGGTCTCCCTGCTGGTCCAGCCGCCGCGGTCCTCCAGGGTCTGCGGCAGGTCCCAGTGGTAGAGCGTCACGATGGGGGTGATGCCCTTTTCGAGGAGCTCGTCGACGAGGCGGTCGTAGAAGTCCAGGCCGCGCGGGTTGGCGGGCCCCGACCCGTCGGGCTGCACGCGGGGCCAGGAGATGGAGAACCGGTAGGAGTGCAGGCCGAGGTCGCGCATGAGCGCGACGTCCTCGGGATAGCGGTGGTAGTGGTCGCACGCGACGTCACCGGTGTGGCCCGCGTGAACCTTGCCGGGGGTGCGGGAGAACGTGTCCCAGATGGAGGGGCCCCTGCCGTCATCCCGGGTGGCGCCCTCGATCTGATAGGCCGCGGTGGCGGCACCCCAGACGAAGCCCTCGGGGAATCTCAGCACGCCGGAGTCCTGAAGGTCGTAGGACTTTTCGGCGGACATGGTCATGTCCTCACCGCCCCATTCTGTTCGGCTGTTACGTGAGAGCGCTCTCTGGAGCATCACGGTACCGCACAGATCGTGTCAAGAATTCTGAGATGGTAACCGTAATATCACGGTTCTTGACTTTGCGTTGTGGGCAGACAACTCTTCCAGAGAGCGCTCTCACACTCCCCGGCAATTGTGTATTTGGAGGATGGTTCCATGTCGCTCCTCTCTCGGCCCCGGCGCACCGCCCTTGCGGCGGGCAGCATAGGGCTGGCGTTGGTCGTCACCGCCTGCGGATCCGCGGACCCCACGCCATCGGCGGGTGGCGACGACGCCGGCGCGTCCCCCGAATGTGCCGCCTTCAGCCAGTACGGCAAACACGAGGGCAAGACCGTCAGCATCTACTCGCCGATCCGCGACGCGGAGGCCGACCACTTCGAGAAGGCGTGGAAGCCGTTCGCCGACTGCGTCGGAATGAAGATCACCTATGAGGGCACCGGCGAGTTCGAGGCGCAGATCCAGGTCCGCGCGGACGGCGGCAACCCCCCCGACATCGCCTTCTTCCCCCAGCCGGGCCTTCTTGAGCGTTTCGCCAAGGCGGGAAAGCTCAAGCCCGCCTCCGAGGAGATCAAGAAGCTCACCGCCGAGGGTTGGTCGGAGGACTGGGCCAAGTACGCCACCGTCGACGGCGTCTTCTACGGCGCCCCGCTCGGCGCGAGCGTGAAGTCCTTCGTCTGGTACTCGCCGAAGATGTTCACCGAGAAGGGCTGGGCCGTCCCCAAGACCTGGGACGAGCTCATGACGCTCACCAACACGATCGCCGACTCCGGCGTGAAGCCGTGGTGCGCGGGCATCGAGTCCGGTGACGCGACCGGCTGGCCGGCGACCGACTGGATCGAGGACCTCATGCTCAGGGAGGCCGGTCCCGAGGGATACGACGACTGGGTGAGCCACAAGACCCCGTTCAACGACCCCAAGGTCACCGCGGCGGTCGACAAGGTCGGCGCGATCCTCAAGAACGAGAAGTTCGTCAACGGCGGCTACGGCCCGGTCAAGTCGATCGCCAGCACCGCCTTCCAGGAGGGCGGCGTCCCGATCACCGAGGGCAAGTGCGCCCTGCACCGCCAGGCGTCCTTCTACGCCAACTTCTGGCCCGAGGGGACCAAGGTCGCCGAGGACGGCGACGTGTTCGCCTTCTACCTGCCGGGCAACGACCCGGCCAAGAAACCGGTGCTCGGCGCGGGCGAGTTCGTGGCGGCCTTCACCGACCGCCCCGAGGTCCAGGCCGTCCAGGCGTATCTCGCCTCCGCGGAGTTCCCCACCGCCCGCATGAAGCTGGCGACCTACGTCACCGCGCGCAAGGGCGTCGACCCGGCCAACGCCCAGAACCCGATCGACAAGCTCTCCATGGAGATGCTCCAGGACCCGAGCACGATCTTCCGCTTCGACGGCTCGGACCTGATGCCTGCCGCGGTCGGCGCGGGCACGTTCTGGAAGGGCATGACCGACTGGATCAACGGCAAGGACACCAAGACGGTCCTCGACTACATCGAAGCCTCCTGGCCCAAGTCCTGATATATCCCGATGAGTCCGGTTCTGCGTGATGCGCGGGACCGGACCGTCGTCCTCCCGGGAGATTCTCCGATGGACTTCGACTTCGCCGCCGAACTGCCCAAACTCCTCCAACTGCTGATCGGCGTCGCCGCGTTCCTCGTGGTGGTGGCGGTGATCCTGGTGCTCCTCGACCGCGCCCCGATGCGGCGGCGCGCGTGGACCCACGCCACGATCCTGCTTCTGCCCGCCATCCTGCTCCTCGCCATCGGCCTGGTCGTACCGGCCGTGCGCACCACCCTGCTGTCGTTCATGAGCGGCGACGGCAAGGAGTGGGTCGGCATGTCCAACTACGCCTGGATGTTCACCCAGCCGGAGGCGGTGATCGTCCTCCGCAACACCCTCATCTGGGTGCTGCTCGTCCCGCTGCTGGTGACCTCGGTCGGGCTGGTCTACGCCGTCCTGGTCGACCGCACCCGTTTCGAGTCGCTCGCCAAGTCACTCGTCTTCCTGCCGATGGCGATCTCCTTCGTCGGGGCGGGCATCATCTGGCGCTTCGTCTATGCCTACCGCTCCGAGGAGCAGGACCAGATCGGCCTGCTCAACCAGATCACGGTCGCGTTCGGCGGCGAACCACAGCAGTGGCTCCAGGAGGCACCGCTCAACACGCTGTTTCTCATCGTGGTCATGGTCTGGATCCAGGCGGGTTTCGCCACCGTGGTGCTCTCCGCCGCGATCAAGGGAATCCCCGCCGAGATCGTCGAGGCCGCCCGGCTGGACGGGGCGAGCCCGCTGCAGATGTTCTTCCGGGTGACGCTGCCGTCCATCCGCTCGGCCGTGATCGTGGTGCTGGTCACGCAGTCGATCGGCACGCTCAAGCTGTTCGACATCGTCCGCACCATGACCGGCGGCCAGTTCGACACCAGCGTCATCGCCAACGAGATGTACAACCAGGCGTTCCGGTACGGCGAGACGGGCAAGGGCGCGGCCCTCGCGGTCTTCCTGTTCGTCCTGGTGACCCCGATCGTGATCTACCAGATCCGCCAGCGCAGAGAGGCCGTCAGGTGACCGGGCGAGCAGGCAGGCCCCGCGTCGCGAGTACGCGGACGGCGAAGGAGTGCACATGGCCACGTTGACCCAGACCATGGTGCGGCCCGAGGCGACGACGGCACCGCAGCGCGTACGGCGGAGGCTGAGCGGCCGCGTCGCCGGCGCCGCGGCGATCGTCATCGCGGTCCTGTGGACCACCCCGACCTTCGGCCTGCTGCTGTCCTCGCTGCGCCCGGAGGACCAGATCAAGACCACCGGCTGGTGGACGTTCTTCTCCGACCCGCAGATCACCCTGGAGAACTACCAGCAGGTCCTGTTCGGAACCTCCTCGTCCTCCGGCCAGATGATGAGCTTCCTGATCAACTCGATCGTCATCACGATCCCGTCGGTGCTCTTCCCGCTCGCCCTCGCCACCTTCGCGGCGTACGCGCTCGCCTGGCTGCCGTTCCGCGGACGAGAGTGGATCTACATCGGCATCTTCGCGCTGCAGATCGTGCCGCTGCAGATGGCACTCGTGCCACTGCTCTCGTTCTTCTCCGAGGGCGTGTCCGTCTTCGGCCTCCAGTTGATGCCCGCCTGGGAGCTGGAGGGCCCCGCCCGGTTCATTCAGGTCTGGTTCGCCCACACCTGCTTCGCGCTACCGCTGGGCGTCTTCCTGCTGCACAACTTCATGTCCGAGCTTCCCGGCGAGTTGATGGAGGCGGCGAGGGTCGACGGGGCGAGCCACGGGAAGATCCTGCGCACGATCGTCCTCCCGCTGGTCGGGCCCGCGCTCGCCACCTTCGCGATCTTCCAGTTCCTCTGGGTCTGGAACGACCTGCTGGTGGCCCTGATCTTCGCCGGGGGCACCCCGGAGAGCGCTCCGATGACGGTACGGCTGGCGCAGATGGCCGGTACCAAGGGCAACGAGTGGCAGCGCCTGACCTCGGGAGCGTTCGTCTCGCTGATCATCCCGCTGATCGTCTTCCTGTCGATGCAGCGTTACTTCGTCCGCGGCCTGCTCGCGGGCGGCGTCAAGGGCTGAGCACCCTCTTCCGCGTCCACCTGCCGGCGGGCGCCCCGGATCGGGGCGCCCGCCGGATGTTCTGCCGGGACTCTCTCACCAGGCGCACTCAGGAGTCGGGCCGCTCGGAACCGGCCGACCGGGCGGCGGGGCGGTCGGGAGAGGTCGGCTGCGCGGGGATCCGGTGCTCGGCGGTGCCGGGCCGCGCCGGCTCGGCACCCTCCTCGGCGTGCGACGGCGCGGGGGACGTGGGAGCCGGATCGTCCGCGGGCGCGGGGTGGTCCGCGGTGGCCGGTCGCGCGGCGCGCCCGGGGATGACCGGCTGCGGGGGCAGGTCGGAGGTGACCGGACGGCCGGAGAGGTCGGGGGCGGACGGCTGCGGGGGGATGTCGGTGGCGAGCGACTGTGCGGGGGTGGCGTGGGTGGGGGAGGTGGCCCCGGTGGCGGCCGGGTCGTACATGCCGGCGGACGGGGGAACCTCCACGACCATGGTGTCGGCGGGGCCGGGGGTCGACTCCAGGACGGCCCGCGCGTGGTCCAGGTGGGAGGCCGCGACCAGCACGTCGTAGCGGCCGGCGACGATCGCGCTGCGCGAGGCGAAGTCCCGTTTGCCGCCGGTGAAGAGGTGGTTGATGAACCCGAACGCGGCTCCCATCACGGCACCCCACAGGGCCGCCCAGAGCACGAGGACGAAGAACGACATCGTGGTCGAGGTGAACAGGCCGAGGAACATTCCCACCACGGCGCCGAAGGCCGCGCCGCTCCCGGCTCCGGTGAGCGCGGCCCGCCCGTTGGTCATCCTGCCGGTGACGGTCTCCTCGAGTTTCAGGTCGCTGCCGACGATCGCCACGTTCTCGACGGGGAAGCCCGCGTCGGAGAGCCCGTCCACGGTTCGCTGTGCCGCGAGGTAGTTGTCGTAGCCTGCCAGGACCCTCCGGTCCACGACGACCTGCGTGTCCAGGCCGGTGGGCGTTCCATTCATGTCCGCTCGCCTTTCGGTGGTGGAAGATGGCTTGACGAGCCGACTACCCCGTGGCGGTAGGAGGATGCGTGTCCTTTCCCGGGAACTCGCCGCCTACGGCGAGATCCCGGGAGAACGGTGGGACGGATCACCAACTCTGGTGGAGCGGCATTCCCTCGGTGTAGCCGGACGAGCTCTGGACGCCGATCACCGCGCGCTCGTGGAACTCCTCCAGGGTGGAGGCCCCCGCGTAGGTGCACGAGGAGCGCAGACCGGCCACGATGGCGTCGATCTGGTCCTCGACGCTGGGCATGGCCGGGTCGAGATACATCCTGGAGGTCGAGATGCCCTCCTCGAACAGGGCCTTGCGCGCCCGGTCGAAGGGGGAGTCCTCCGCCGTGCGCAGTCTCACCGCGCGGGCCGAGGCCATGCCGAAGTTCTCCTTGTACTTGCGCCCGTCGGCGGAGGTACGGGTGTCGCCCGGCGATTCGTAGGTGCCCGCGAACCACGAGCCGATCATCACGTTGGACGCCCCCGCGGCCAGGGCGAGGGCGACGTCGCGGGGATGGCGGACGCCGCCGTCGGCCCACACGTGGCGGCCCAGCCCGCGGGCCTCGGCGGAGCACTCCAGCACGGCGGAGAACTGCGGGCGGCCCACGCCGGTCATCATCCGGGTGGTGCACATCGCCCCGGGGCCGACGCCGACCTTCACGATGTCCGCCCCCGCCTCGACGAGGTCCCGCACGCCCGCGGCGGTGACGACGTTGCCCGCCGCGACGGGCACGTCGGGGCCGAGCGCGCGGACCGCCTTCAAGGCGCCGATCATCTTCTCCTGGTGGCCGTGGGCGGTGTCCACGACCAGGCAGTCCACCCCGGCGTCGAGGATCTCCTTGGCCTTGGCGGCCACGTCTCCGTTGACTCCGACGGCCGCCGCGACGCGGAGCCTGCCCGAGTCGTCGACGGCGGGCCGGTACAGGGTGGCGCGCAGCGCGCCCGTCCTGGTCAGGATGCCGACCAGCCGGCCGTCCGCGTCCACGACGGGGGCGAGCCGGTGACGGCCCTCGTGGAGACGGTCGAAGGCCTCGCGCGGGTCGAGCCCGGCGGGCAGCGTGAGCAGGTGGTCGGACATCACCTGGGAGAGCTGGGTGTACATGTCCACGCCCGAGCAGTCGCTCTCGGTGACCACGCCGGCCGGGCGGTTCTCCCAGTCGACGATGATGATCGCGCCGTGGGCCCGCTTGGGTAGCAGGTTGAGCGCCTCTCCGACGGTGTCGTGCGGGGTGAGCGTGAGCGGTGTGTCGTGGACGAGGTCGCGTTTCTTGACCCAGTCGACGACGTCGGCGACCACGTCGATCGGGATGTCCTGCGGGATCACGGTGATCCCGCCCCGCCGCGCGACGGTCTCCGCCATCCGCCGTCCCGCCACCGCCGTCATGTTGGCGACCACGACGGGGATGGTGGTTCCGGTGCCGTCCCGGCTGGAGAGGTCGACGGCGAGCCGCGAGCCGACGGAGGAGAGCGACGGAACCATGAAGACGTCGCTGTAGGTCAGGTCGTAGGCCGGTGCCATCTCATTGAGGAATCTCACGTTGCTCCACCTTATGCCGTGAATTGCCGGATATGAGCGTTCCCCTTTTCCTGGCCTTCGAAGAGGACTGGCAGCTCGGAGCGGGGACTAGGATCCGGTTTGCGTGAATAAGTGGATGGCCATGAGGAGGCATTGTGATCGTGGTTGATCGGCCCGAGATGCTCGTCGTAGGTCATGCCGTACGGACGTCGAACGCCGACGAGACGGAGCCCGGCCGGGGGAGGCTCGGCGCGCTCTGGGCGCGGGCGGGGTCCCCGGGGGCCTTCGCCCATGTGCCGGGACGGGTCGACGAGAACATCTACGCGGTGCTCACCGACTACGAGAGTGACCACCACGGTGCCTACACCCAGATCGTCGGGGTCGCCGTGCGCAGTGCCGCGGCGCTGCCCGAGGGGATGGTGGCGGTACGGGTGCCGGGAGTGCCGTCGCTGAAGGTCGAGGTCCGCGGGCCGATGCCGGGTGTCCTGCTGGAGGGGTGGCAGCAGCTGTGGAAGCACACCGAGTCGGGTGGCACCCCGCCGAGGGCCTTCACCACCGACCTGGAGGTGCACCACCCTCAGGGAGCCGACATCTACGCGGCGGTCCTGTCCCCGATGCGCTGAGTGTGGTCGGCTCCGGTCGGCTCGCGGTGACGCGTCCGACCGGGCGGCCCGGTGCCCTCGGTGTTCAGCCTTCCTGCCCCCACAGAGGCTCGGGGATCTCGAAGCCCACGTCCTGGCCCCACCGGTTGCGGTAGCTCACCTCGTGCGCGGGGCGTCGGGGCGCGACGCCCCAGCGTCCGGTGGGGTAGCCGAAGGTGACCGTGCAGGCCAGGGCCCAGCCCTTGCCCTCGGGCACGCCGAGCACCCGCAGCGTCTCCTCGGCGTGGAAGATGCCGAGCACGCTGGTCAGCGCGCTGCCCACTCCGTGGGCGCGGGCGGCGAGCTGCGCGCTCCACACCGAGGGGAAGATCGAGCCGCCGGACGGGTCGTTGCGGACGAACGCGAACAGCAGCAGCGGATAGCCCTCGAAGTGGTCGGCCAGGTACTGGGCCGACTTCAGGACGCTGAGCGTCCGGGTGTCGCCCTCGGCCTCGGCCTTCTCGCGCATCGGCCGGTAGTGGCCCTCGAAGAGCTGTCCGAGCGCGTCCCTGTAGAGGGGGCCGAGCCGTTCCTTCACCGCGAGGTCGTCGACGAGCAGAAAGCGCCAGCTCTGCACGTTGCCGCCGCTGGGCGCGCGGACCGCGGCGTCCAGGATGCTTCGCTGGACCTCCTCGGGGATCGGGTCCGGCCTGACCCTGCGCATCGCCCTGGTGGTGTAGAGGGCCTCGAAGACGTCCATCAGGCCAGCACCCCCGCTTCGCGCAGCCGTGCCGCGGTCTCGTCGGTCAGGCCCCAGGAGGAGAGGTCGTCCATCCGGGTGGAGGGGGAGAGGTCCTGCTCGGGCGCGCCGAGCAGGCGTGGCGTGGGCACGGGCTGTCTGATCCCGCCGATGTCGACGAACGTGCCCCTCGCCTTGTGGTGTGGGTGATCCGCGGCCTCGCCCATTTCCAGCACCGGGGAGACGCAGGCGTCCGTACCGTAGAAAACCGCCTCCCACTCGGCGCGGGTCCTGGATCGGAACGCCTCGGCGAGCCGCTCGCGGAGCGCGGGCCACCGTGACCTGTCGTCTCGGTCGGGCAGGTCCTCCAGGCCCATCAAGGTGATCATCTCCGTCCAGAACTGCGGCTCCAGCGCGCCGACGGCCATGTATCCGCCGTCGGCGGTCTCGTAGGTGTCGTACATCGGAGCGCCGGTGTCCAGCAGGTTCGTGCCGCGCGGGCCCCAGCCGCCGGTCTGCACGCCGTGGTAGAACATCGCGAACAGCGTCGCCGCGCCGTCCACCATGGCGGCGTCGATCACCTGTCCCTCGCCGGTCCGCTCCCGCTCGATCAGCGCCAGCAGCACGCCGTACGCGAGCATGAGGCCGCCTCCGGCGAAGTCGCCGAGGATGTTGATCGGCGGGGTGGGGCGCTCGCCCGCGCGGCCCAGCATCGACAGCGCGCCGGAGACGGCGATGTAGTCGATGTCGTGCCCCGCGGTCGGGGCGAGCGGACCGTCCTGGCCCCAGCCGGTCATCCGCCCGTAGATGAGGCGCGGGTTGACCGCGTGCAGGTCGGCCGGGCCGATGCCGAGGCGCTCGGCGACCCCCGGCCGGAAGACGTCGACGACCACGTCGGCCCGGCGGGCCAGTTCCTTGAACGCGGCGACCCCCTCGGGGGACTTGAGATCCAGGCCGACCGTCCGCTTGCCCCGGTCCATCACGTCGGCGCGTGGCCTGTCCCCGGCCTTGGCGACGACGCTCACGCGATCGACGCGCAGCACCTCGGCCCCGTGGTCGGCCAGCATCATCCCGGCGAACGGTCCGGGGGCCAGTCCCGCCAGTTCGAGCACGCGGACTCCGGCCAGCGGGCCCTTCCTGGTCACGCGCTCCATCGACATTCTCCTCGGGTGTCGCCGGTTCTCTTCTGGTACGGCGTCGGCAAGCAATCACTTGGTCGTGACCACTGCCGACTCCCGCCACAGTAGAACAACATTCGACTTTCGATGGCAAGACACATCGCCAGGAGCCACATGAGGCCCGCGCGTGTATGGGAAACTTGCGCCCTCTCCGAATGGTACCTAGGGGTCTTACGATGACATATCCGCACAGTGAACGGGTGGTCGCTGGGCGCTATCGGTTGCTGCGAGAGCTCGGCCGGGGCGGGATGGGCGTGGTGTGGGAAGGCTACGACACCCTTCTCGACCGCTCGGTCGCCGTCAAGGAGGTGCTCCTACCGCCCAACCTCTCCCCGGCCGAGCACCAGGTCCAGCTGACCCGCACCTCCCGCGAGGCCAGGACCGCGGCGAGGCTCAACCACCGGGGCATCGTGGCGATCTACGACGTGGCGGAGCAGGACGGCCGCCCCTGGATCGTGATGGAGCTGGTCAGGGCGCGCGGGCTGGACGAGGTCGGCCCGCTGCCGGTGCGCCAGATCGCCGACATCGGCCGCCAGGTCCTGTCGGCCCTGCGCGCGGCCCACGAGGCCGGGATCCTGCACCGCGACGTCAAGCCGAGCAACATCCTGCTGGACGCCGAGGGGCGCGCGGTGCTCTCCGACTTCGGCATCGCCACCGTCGAGGGCGACACGTCGCTCACCCAGACGGGCATGGTGACGGGCTCGCCCAGCTTCCTGCCGCCCGAGCGCGCCACCGGCGTCGACGCCGGCCCCTGGTCGGACCTGTGGGCACTCGGCGCCACCCTTTACGCCGCCCTGGTCGGCCGGGGACCCTTCGAACGCCGCGACGCCATCTCCACCCTCAGTGCGCTCCTCACCGAGGAGCCCGACTTCGGTCCGGTACCCCCGGAGATGCGAGCGGTGCTCATCGGCATGCTCCAGCGGGAGCCCGCCCACCGGCTGACCGTGCGGCAGGCCGACGCGATGCTGGCGGAGGTGATCGACAACCCGTCGGCCGCGGCCCGCCGCACCGGGGAGACCGCCGTCCGCCCCGCACCGACAGGCCGGGGGCACCGCACGGAGGGTCGGGGACACCGTACGGAGGAGAGCTTCGGCCACACCGGCAGGACCGCCCAGAACAGGCACGAGACCGGGATCTCGGCCGCCTCCGGTCGTCGCGGGGGAGGGCGGCTCCCGCTGATCCTGGGTGCCGTCGTGGTCCTGGCCGCGGGTGGCGCCGCGGCGGCCGTGGCGATGTCGGGATCCGGCCAGCAGCCGGTGGCGCGTTCCGTGCCCACGGTCGCCCAGACCGAGCCGACGCCGGTGGAGCAGAGCACGTCGCCGACGCCCACCCCGACACCGACTCCCACCCAGACTCCGACCCCGACCAGAACGACGACGCCCGCCGGCGGGCTGAAGGTGTGGCGGGCACGTCCCCCGGAGAACTGGTCGATCAGCTACCCGGCCGGATGGAGCGGCGACTGGGCGGCCGAGACGGGATACACCCAGTGGCTGCGTCGCGACGGGGCCGCCCACATGTCGGTGGAGCCGCTGGAGGGAGACGCCGACGGACTGGAGGCACTCCAGGAGGTCGTGAGGGAGAACGCGGCCCAGTGGAGTGAGATCCACTCCGAGGACACGCTCAGCATCCCCCTCGCCTACGGGTCCGGGCTCCAGTGGGAGTTCACCTGGAGTATGAAGGACGGCGGGGGAGCACCCTGGGCCAAGTCCGGGGTGACCTATCACGAGGTGCGGCGGTTCATCGCGGTGGGCAACTCGGTGCTGGTGCTCAGCTGGACCACCCACGAGGCCGACTGGGACACCCAGCGTGCCCTCATGACCCGCGTGTTCAACAGCTTCCACCCCCGCGGGGGTGAGTGACATGCCCTGGAAGGTGCTCGCGCTGCCGCCGCTGCCCGAGGACGCGGTGCGCAACCTGCTCGGCTCGCTCGGCGACCGGGTCGCCGTCTCGGTTCCCGCGACCCGAGACAGAAAGTCGCTGCTCGCCGCACTCGGCGACGCCGAGATCGTGGTCGGCGACTGGAGCGGCGGGCTCACCCTGGACGCCGAGGCCGTCCGGGCCGCGCCGGACCTGGCGTTCGTGCAACAGCCCTCCGTGGGGGTGGACGGCCACGATCTCGCCGCGCTCGCCGCGGCGGGCGTGCCGCTGGCCAACACCGCGGGGGTGAGCGCGATCGGGGTGGCCGAGTGGTGCCTCGCCGCCGCCCTCGCGCTGTCGCGGCGGCTGCTCGACGCCGACGCGACGGTCCGCGCGGGGCGCTGGCCGCAGCTGGACCTCGGCCCCGCCGAGCTGTACGGATCACGCGTCGGCATCGTCGGGTTCGGCCCGATCGGCGAGGCCGCCGCCCGGATGTTCGCCGCCCACGGATGCGAGGTCTCCTACTGGACCCGTACGCCGCGCGAGGTGCCCTACACCTACCGGGAGCTCGGTGATCTCGTCGCGAGCTCCCAGGTGCTCGTTCTGGTCGTCCCGCTGACGCAGGAGACCAGGGGGATGATCGACCCCTCCCTGATGCCCGCGGGCTCGCTGCTGGTGAACGCGGCGAGGGGACAGGTGGTCGACTCGGCGGCGCTGCTGGAGGCCCTGGAGTCCGGGCACCTGGGTGGCGCCGCGCTCGACGTGTTCGACACCGAGCCGCTGCCGCAGGACGACCCGCTGCGCACCGCTCCCCGGGTCCTGCTCTCGCCGCACGTGGCCGGGGTGACCCCTCAGTCGACCGGCCGCCTGATCCGCTGCGTGCTGGACAACCTGGAGGCCGCGATCGAGGGCCGCCCTGTGACGAATGTGGTCAACGGGGTTGATGCGGTGGTCGGTCGAAGATCATTGGAAGAGCGGTCGTAGAGTTTTCTCGTGTTTAACGCGTCCCACCTGGTTCCGGAGACATCCGAGATATAGCGTGCCTAGGGGCGATCTTTCTGATGAGGTCATGGGGGTGATTACCGTGCGACAGACGACAGGGATGCCGGCGCACCGGCAGGCGGTGGAACAGATCAGGGCGTCCTACGCCGCCATCCCGCAGGACGCGGCGCCCCGGCTCTCCAAGGCCACCACGAACCTGTTCCGGTTCAGGGACGGCGCCCGCTCGGCGAAGCTGTCGGCCAAGGACCTGGACCAGGTGATCGAGGTCGACCCGGTGGCGATGACCGCCGAGGTCCAGGGGATGACCACCTACGAGAACCTGGTGGACGCCACGCTCGCCCACGGGTTCATGCCGCACGTCGTGCCACAGTTGAAGACGATCACACTGGGCGGGGCGGTGACGGGGCTCGGCATCGAGTCCACCAGCTTCAGGGACGGGCTGCCGCACGAGTCGGTGGAGGAGCTGGAGATCCTCACCGGTGACGGACGGATCGTCGTGGCCCGTGACGACAACGAGCACCGCGACCTGTTCCGCGCGTTTCCCAACTCCTACGGCACGCTCGGCTACGCCCTGCGGATCCGGATCAAACTCAAGCGCGTCCAGCCCTACGTCAGGCTGACCCACATCCCGTTCGGCGACGCCGACAAGTGCATGCTCGCGATGCGGGAGATCTGCGAGCGCGGCGAGTACGAGGGCGAGCGCGTCGACTTCGTGGACGGCACGTTCTTCGGGCCCGGCGAGCTCTACATCACGGTGGGCCGCTTCGCCGACCGTGCCCCCTACCTCTCCGACTACACCGGGATGCGCATCTACTACCGGTCGATCCAGACCAGGACCCGTGACTGGCTCACCGTGCGCGACTACCTGTGGCGCTGGGACACCGACTGGTTCTGGTGCTCACGTGCCTTCGGCGTGCAGACCGCGCTGGTGCGGTCCCTGATGCCGCGCAAGTGGATGCGTTCGGACGTCTACCGCAGGCTCGTCGGTCTCGACCGCAAGTACGGGGTGATCGCCAGGGTCGACCGCTGGCGCGACCTGCCGGTACAGGAGTCGGTCATCCAGGACATCGAGGTGCCCGTCGAACGCGGTGCCGAGTTCCTGGATTTCTTCCACACCAAGGTCGGGATGGCGCCGGTCTGGATGTGCCCGCTGAGGTCCACGGGCGAGTGGCCGCTCTACCCGCTGGAGCCGGGACGGCTTTACGTCAACTTCGGCTTCTGGGGAACGGTGCCGCTCCCCAGGGGGCAGTTCGACGGTTATCACAACCGTCTGATCGAGAACCGGGTCCACGAGCTGGAGGGGCATAAATCGCTGTACTCCACTTCGTTTTACCCAGAAGATGAATTCTGGCGGTTTTATAACGGAACCGCCTACTGGCCGGTCAAGCGGGCATACGACGGGGGTGGCCGGTTGCTCGACCTCTACGACAAGTGTGTTCGGGGGCGTTAGTAGGAGAGGTTGTTTCTGTGTCGCTCGCAGAGATCTTCGAGAAGGTCATGGGGCCCGAGGCGGACGTGCGCTTCGTCGCCTACGACGGAAGTAAGGCCGGAGCGGACGGTGCCGACATCAGCGTCGAGGTGAAAACCCCGGCCGCCGTCGCCTACCTGGCGCAGGCACCCGGAGAGCTGGGTCTGGCGAGGGCGTACGTGTCAGGACATCTCGACGTCCACGGTGACATGTACACCCTGCTGTCCCGCATGTGGTCGCTCACCGTCAACGACATCCCGGTCGGGCAGAAACTCTCGGCCATTCGGGCCATCGGGGTCCGCCCGCTGCTGACGCGAATGCCGCCGCCTCCGCAGGAGGTGCGGCGCAGCATGCTCGCCCGGATGGGCAGCAGGCACGCCAAGCAGCGCGACGCCGAAGCCATCCACCACCACTACGACGTCTCCAACAAGTTCTACTCGTGGGTGCTCGGCCCTTCCATGGCCTACACCTGCGCGGTCTTCCCCGAGCAGGACTCCACGCTGGAGGAGGCGCAGCTCGCCAAGTTCGAGCTCGTCGCCCGCAAACTGGCACTCAAGCCCGGCATGAGGCTGCTGGACGTCGGCTGCGGCTGGGGCGGCATGGTCATCCACGCCGCCCGCGAGTACGGCGTGAAGGCGCTGGGTGTCACGCTCTCGCGTCAGCAGGCCGAGTGGGCGCAGAAGGCCATCGCCGAGGCCGGTCTCGGCGAGCTCGCCGAGGTCCGCCACATGGACTACCGCGACGTGTCGGAGACCGGCTTCGACGCCGTCAGCTCGATCGGCCTGACCGAGCACATCGGCAAGGACCAGTTGCCCTTCTACTTCCGTTTTCTTTACGACAAGCTCGTCCCCGGCGGACGGCTGCTCAACCACTGCATCACCCGCCCGACGGGCACGGAGAAGACGCTCAACGCCGGCGGGTTCATCAACCGCTACGTCTTCCCCGACGGAGAGCTGGAGTCGGTCGGCTACCTGGCCCGCCAGATCGAGGACACCGGCTTCGAGATCCGCCACGAGGAGAACCTGCGCGAACACTACGCGCAGACCCTCCGCTTCTGGTGCGCCAACCTCGACGACCACTGGGACGAGGCGGTCCAGGAGGTCGGCGAGGGCACGGCACGGGTCTGGCGCCTCTACATGGCGGCCTGCGTGGTCGGCTTCGAACGCAACAAGATCCAGCTTCACCAGGTTCTCGGGGTGAAGCTCCACGACGACGGCAGGGCCGGCGTCCCGCTCCGCCCCTCGACCGACTGGCCCTGATCTCCGGGACACCCGCTCACGCGCGGGTTCCGGGAGGCACGTCGCGTGCCTCCCGGAACCGGCGGCGCCGCCGTGCTCTCACCGGCCGTGGACCTCTCGTCTTTCAGCGGAGCTCGCGCTTGAGGATCTTCCCGGTCGCGGTCATCGGCAGGGTGTCACGGAACTCGATGATCCGCGGATACTTGTACGCGGCCATGTTCTGCCTGCTCCAGGCGACGAGCTCGTCCTCGGTGATCGTCGCGCCGGGGGTGCGGATGACGTACGCCTTGACCTCCTCGCCGTGCGAGTCGTGGGCGATCCCGACCACCGCCGCGAGGGAGACCTCGGGATGGGTGATCAGGACCTCCTCCAGTTCGCGCGGGTAGACGTTGAAGCCACCCCGAATGATCATGTCCTTCACCCGGTCGATGATGGCGTAGTAGCCGTCGGCGTCGCGGGTGGCGATGTCGCCGGTGCGGAACCAGCCGTCCCGCATGACCTCGGCGGTCGCCTCGGGCCGGTTGTAGTAGCCCTTCATGACGTTGTGGCCGCGGATCGCGATCTCGCCGGGCCCCTCACCCTCGATCGTCTTCCAGTCGGCGTCGATCAGCTTCATCTCCACCCCCCAGATCGGGGTGCCGATCGAGCCGGGCTTGCTGGGCCTGCCCGGCTGGTTGAAGCTGGCCACCGGGGAGGTCTCCGACAGGCCGTAGCCCTCCAGGATCCCGATCCCGAAGGTCCTCTCGAAGTCCTTGAGCACCTCGACGGGGGAGGAGGCGCCACCGGCGGCCGCGACCTTGAGCGAGGTGGGCACCTCGTCGCCGTCCGCGTGGATCTTCGACAGCATGGCCCAGTACATGGTCGGCACACCCGCGAACAGCGTGACGTTCTCGGCGCGCATCAGCTCCAGGGCCGGGCCCGGCTCGAAGCGCGGCAGGAGCACGATGGTCGCCTGGCGCCGGAACCCGGCGTTCATGACGACGGTCTGCCCGAAGGAGTGGAACAGCGGCAGCACCGCGAGATAGGCGTCGCCGCCCTCGCTCCTGGGGAACATCTCATCGGCGACCATGGCGTTGAGCAGCATGTTCTGGTGGCTGAGCTCGGCGCCCTTGGGCTGGCCCGTCGTGCCGCTGGTGTACAGGATCACCGCGGTGTCGTCGGGTGAGGTCTGTACGGTCTCGAACTCGCCGGACACGCCGTCCAGCGCCGCCCACAACGTCTCCCCGTACTCGGACTCGGTGGCGAACGCGGTGGCGGGCAGGATGAGGAGGTGTTCCGCCGAGGACTCCTCGAAGCCCGCCCTCCCGCGCTCGCCCAGCGGCAACTCGGGGGTGCCCTCGAAGCAGAACAGCGCCTTGGCCTGTGAGTCCTCCAGGTGGTAGGCGATCTCTCTGGACTGCAGCAGCACGTTGAGCGGCACGACCGTCGCGCCGGCCTTGAGGATCCCGTAGTAGACGAAGGGGAAGTAGGGCAGGTTGGGGCAGGCCAGCGCCACCTTGTCGCCCTTACCGATCCCCCGGGAGACCAGTAGGTTGGCAACCTGGTTCGCGATGGTGTCGACCAGGGAGTACGGCAGCCGCAGGTCACCGAAGACCAGTGCGGTGCGGTCGGGGGCCTCCCGGGCGCTGTCCTCCAGGGCGATCGACAGGTTGAGCATCGTGCGTCCTCCTCCGAGCGGGCTCTGACTTGCTCATACTGGCAGCCGGAGATACCGACCGGTAGGTAGCGCGGCTACGAATTGACTGGCAAAGCGTGGGGGAGTAAGCAGATGAGAGCGCGCTCACGGGGAGACGGGCCGGTCGTCTGTGTGATGAGAGGTCATTGAGCGTGGAGTACGACTACGTCATCGTGGGTGCGGGGTCGGCCGGATGCGTGCTGGCCAACCGTCTTTCCGCCGACTCTCGCGTGAGGGTCGCCCTCATCGAGGCGGGTGGTTCCGACCGGAGACTCGAGGTCCGGATGCCCGCCGGTTTCGCCAAGCTCTTCAAGACCGAGTGCGACTGGGACTTCACCACCGTCGGGCAGCCCGAGCTGTCCGGCAGGGAACTCTACTGGCCGCGCGGCCGGATGCTCGGCGGGTCCTCCTCGATGAACGCCCAGATGTGGGTGCGCGGGCACCGCGCCGACTACGACGGATGGAACGTGCCAGGCTGGTCTTATGAGGAGGTCCTTCCGTACTTCCGCAGGGCCGAGCGCCGCACGGGCTCCAACCACGGAGATGTGTACGGCACGAAGGGCCCGATCCACATCTCGGAGCTGCGCTCCCCGAACCCCGCCACCGCGCTCTTCCTGCGGGCCTGCGAGGAGTTGGGCATCGCCCGCCTGGACGAGCTCAACGGCCCCTCCAACGAGGGCTGCTCGCCGACACCCGTCACCCAGCACAGGGGCCGCCGCTGGAGCTCCGTCGACGCCTACCTCGCCCCCGCGGCCGGGCGACCCAACCTCACCGTGCTGACCTCCTCGCGGGTACGCCGGGTGCTCGTCGAAGACGGGCGGGCGACCGGGGTGGAGTACGGCGACGCAGCGGTGGCCCGGGCGCGGGGAGAGGTCATCCTGTCGGCCGGGGCGATCGGCTCACCGCACCTGCTCATGCTGTCGGGCATCGGCCCGGTGGACGAGTTGCTGGCCGCGGGCGTCGGGCCGGTCCACGAACTGCCCGAGGTCGGCGCCAACCTCCAGGACCATCTCGCCTCGGGCGTCTTCCTGCACTGTCTCAAGCCGATCACCCTCGCCGGTGCCGAGTCGATCGGCAACCTGCTCCGCTTCCTGGCCGGGGGCCGGGGCATGCTCACCTCCAACGTCGGCGAGGCCGTGGCGTTCATCCGCACCTCGGACGAGGAGCCCGCCCCCGACATCGAGCTGATCTTCGCTCCCGGGTCGTTCATCGGCCACGGCCTCACCCCGCCGCCCGGTCACGGCCTGACCATCGCCTCGATCCTGCTCCGGCCGGAGAGTCGAGGCCGCCTCTCGCTGGACGGCGAGGACATCGTGATCGACCCCGGCTACCTGACGGCGCAGGCCGACGTCCGCCGTCAGGTGGCCGGGCTGCGCAAGGCCGGGGAGTTGTTCGCCACCGAGGCGCTCCGGCCACTCGCGGGGCCACCGATGGACCCGTACTGGGGTCCGAGGACCGAGGAGGGGCTCGTCCGCTGGATCCGCGAACGCAGCGAGACCCTCTACCATCCGGTCGGCACCTGCCGGATGGGTGAGGATCCCGGATCGGTGGTGGATCCCGCCCTGAGGGTGCGGGGGATCGCCGGTCTGAGGGTGGCCGACGCCTCGATCATGCCGGTCATTCCCCGGGGACACACCCACGCGCCCACCGTAATGATCGCCGAAAGAGCCGCCGACCTCGTCGCCGAGGACTCGCCGAGGCGTTGAGGCGCGAGATGCCGGGGCGTCGAGGTGCCCGGGTGCCCGGGTGCCCGGGTGCCGGGGGGCGGGGCGTTGTGACGTCGGTCACCGGGAAGTCTCCCGCGTACCGGTCGCGCGGGAGGACCGGCTTGGCCGGGCTCCGGCCTTCCTTTCGCGGGGTCGCAGGGGGGAGCATGTTCTTCAGGACGGGCGCTTCCCACATCGGGAGTGCTCCGGGAAAGGCGACGACCTCGTTCTGCGCTGGTTGAGGTGAGGGTCCTGTGGCAGGATCCAAGAAGCAGAACGCGGTTCTAGTGGAGGCTGGCGTGACGGTTTCACTCGCGGACATCGACCTGTCGGACATCTCCTTCTGGGAGCGGCCGATGGCGGAGCGGGAGGCCGCTTTCGCGGTGCTTCGCGCGCAGCCGGGCCCCGTCCTCTTCGCCGAGCCCGAGATCCCCTTCGCCCCGCCGGGTCCCGGCTACTACGCCCTCGTGCGGCACGCGGACATCATCGAGGCGAGCCGCCACCCCGACGTCTTCTCCTCCGGCCGGGGGGCGACGTCCATCCAGGACCTCGGCCCCGACTTCGGCGAGTACTTCGGCTCGATGATCAATATGGACGATCCCCGGCACGCGAGACTGCGCAGGATCGTCTCCCGGGCGTTCACGCCAAAGATGATCAAGCAGTTCGAGGTCGACGTCGAGGCCGCCGCCGTGCGGATCGTGGACGATCTGATCGCGAAGGGCCCCGGCTGCGACTTCGTGACCGAGGTGGCGGCGAAACTGCCCTTGAAGATCATCTGCGACATGATGGGCATCGGACCCGAGCACTACCAGGCGGTCTTCGACGCCACGAGCATCATCCTGTCGGGCGGAGACCCCGAGTTCATCGCCGACGTCAGTCGCGCCGCCGAACTGCTCCTCGGCGCGGGGCAAGGGCTCCAGGACCTCGTCGTCTCCCTGGCCGCCGAGGGCGGAGACAACCTCACCACCGCACTGACCAGCGCCAACATCGACGGCGAGAAGCTGACGATGCAGGAGCTCGGCTCGTTCTTCATCCTGCTGGTGGTGGCGGGCAACGAGACCACCCGCAACGCCATCTCGCACGGTCTGCACCTGTTCAGCGAGAACCCCGACCAGCGAGCACTGCTGCTCGAAGACTTCGAAGGACGCCTGCCCGGTGCCGTCGAGGAGATCGTCCGCCTCGCCTCGCCCGTCGCCTGGATGCGCCGCAGCCTCACCCGCGACCACGAGATGAACGGCCACCTCTACCGCGAAGGCGAGAAGGTCCTGCTGTACTACTGGGCCGCCAACCGCGACGAGAGCGTCTTCACCGATCCGCACCGCTTCGACATCCAGCGCACCGAGGGCCCGCACATCGGCTTCGGCGGGCCAGGGCCGCACTTCTGCCTCGGCGCCCACCTGGCCCGCCGCGAGATCACCGTGATGTTCCGCGAGCTGTTCACCCGCCTGCCCGACATCCGTTCCGAGGGGGAGCCCGACCGTCTGCGCTCCAGCTTCATCAACGGCATCAAGCGGATGAGGTGCACCTTCTAGCCTTACGTGACCTTCCGGTGCTCCTCGCCCCTCAGAACGGGAGCGGTGCTCACCGCTCCAGCGCGCGGATCGACTTGAAGACGGTGTTGATGTCGGGGAGCAACTCCTTCTTGCTGTCCGGCACCGACATGTAGACGATCGCGGGCAGGTCGGCGCCGGTGCTCACGGCGGCCACGACCATGGTCGTCTTCGAGTCGCCCGAGGTGATCTCATACGCGGCGAGCTGGCCGGGCAGGCCGTTCACCGACAGGGTCTGCTGGGCGGTCTTGCGGGCGGTGTTGCCCTCGGGGAAGAACTTGTTGCGCCCGCTGGAGGCGACCGCGTTGATCACCGGTGCGAGGTTCTCCGGCGAGGTGTACTTCGCCTTCAAACGCGGGGAGAGCGGACCCGACATCAGCTGGGCGAACTGGGTCTTGCCCGTGGAGTCCGGGCCCGCGGGGAGGTACTGGCGGGTCGTGAAGCCGTAGCTGGCGGGCATGCCGGGACGCTGGTCCTGCCGCCAGGGGGCACCGAGCTGTGCCAGGGTGATCCCCGCCTGCTGGTCGGTGAGCGTACCGACCACCGGTGAGGCGTCGCCGGTGAAGCGCGGCAGACGGCCGATGGCGGCGGGCTTGGTCGACTTCTGGGTCGCCGCGGGCTTGGGATCGGCGGGGATCTCCTCGTCGGCCGAGGCGAGCGGCCCGGCCAGGAAGGCCCAGAGCACCGCGCCGAGCAGCGCGATGACCACGGATCCGGCGAGCGCGAAGATCCAGACCGGTCGGCCCCGCTCCCCGTCCTCCTCGTCCTCGATGGCCTGATAGTTGTCGCCGAAGACCGTGTTCCACAACTCCTGCTGGCGCTCCGGCGGAGGTGTCTTCGGGCCGCTGATCTGACCCGCGGTGACGAACGGCTTGTTCGGGTCGGACGGGTCACGACTCAGATGATGGCCGGGCTGGCCAGGCTGGTTCGCCTGACCAGGCTGAGGCTGGCCTGGCTGGGACTGCCCCTGCTGGGGTCCGCCCTGTCGCGGGTCGGCTCCGGGGTGAACAGGGGGTGCTCCCAGAGCCGAGGACGCGTTGGGGGCCGCCGCGTTCGCCGCGGCCAGGGCCCACATGGCGGGGTTGTCGGGCACGCCGTAACCGCGCCGGGCGTTTTCGCCGCCGGAGTCGCCGCCGTTCTGGGGGCCGTTCGGGTGGCCGCCATCGGGTGAGCTGCCGCCGAAGGGGGTGGCGCCGGCTTGGGAACCCTGAGCGGTGCCGGGGAGGGCGCCGCCGGAGCGAGCGGCCGGAGCGTCACCGTTCGCCCAGGCGGGGGAGAACGTCGAGGTGGGGGCCTCGGCGAATCCCGCGTTTCCCGGGGAGGCCGGGGGCCAGGTGTCACCGCCCGCCGGAGAGGTGGGCGGCCAAGCGGCGTTCTCCGCCTGCGCCGGCGGCCACGCGTTGTTCTCCGCCGAGGGGCGACCGGAGGGCTGCCCCGGTGCGGTGGCCTGCCACGTCTCACCCGCCGCGCCGGAACCCTGCCGCTGGGCGTTCCCCTGCGGGCTGGTCGCCTGTGCCCAGCTGTCGGCCTGCGGGTTTTGGGTGCGGTCGCTGTGGGGTGGGGTGGGGGGCCAGGTGTCGTCGGGAGTGGCTGCTTGGGGCCGGCCGCCGGGGGAGTCCGTCTGGGGGGCCTGGCGCTGGTCGCCGTTGTGGGACTGGGGGGAGGTGGGCTGCGGCCATCCGTTGCCGTTGCCGGGTGGGGTCTGGTGCCGGTTGTCGGTGCCCCGCGGACCCGATGCCTGCGCCCAGCCGTCGGCCTGTGAACCGGATCCTTGCGCCCAGCCGTCTGCTTGAGAACCGGACCCCTGTGCCCAGCCGTCGTTGTTCTGGGGAGCCGAGGCCTGTGCCCAGCCGCCTGCCTGCGGGCTGGTCGCCTGTGCCCAGCTGTCGGCCTGCGGGTTTTGGGTGCGGTCGCTGTGGGGCGGGGTGGGGGGCCAGGTGTCGTCGGGAGTGGCTGCTTGGGGCCGGCCGCCGGGGGAGTCCGTCTGGGGGGCCTGGCGCTGGTCGCCGTTGTGGGACTGGGGGGAGGTGGGCTGCGGCCATCCGTTGCCGTTGCCGGGTGGGGTCTGGTGCCGGTTGTCGATGCCCCGCGGACCCGACGCCTGCGCCCAGCCGCCGGCCTGTGCGGCGGATCCTTGCGCCCAGCCGTCGTTGTTCTGCGGGGCCGACGCCTGTGCCCAGCCGTCGGCCTGTGAACCGGATGCCTGTGCCCAGCCGTCTGCTTGAGAACCGGACCCCTGTGCCCAGCCGTCGTTGTTCTGCGGGGCCGAGGCTTGCGCCCAGCCGTCGTTGCGCGGACTGAAGGCATCAGGCCAGCTGCTGACCTGAGGGTTGGTCGCCTGTGCCCAGCCGTCGTTGTTCTGCGGGGCCGAGGCTTGCGCCCAGCCGTCGGCCTGGGGGCTCTGCGGGCGGCCGTCGCTCTGGGGCGGGGTGCTCTGGGACCGGCCGCCGCCGGGGAGGTCGGCCTGGGATGTGGAGGCGCGCTGTCCTTCGCCGGGTGAGGTCTGCCAGGAGGGGCCGTTGCCGCTCTGCTGCTCGTCCTGCGGGAGGGGCAGCCGGGGTCCGGTGCCAAGCGAATCGTTCGACCACGAGGGCGACGGCTCGGCAGCCTCCGGCCATGCCGAAGGCAGGTGGGACTGGCTGGACTGCTCCGAGGCCATGCTTTCCTTACCTCCCGCGCGGGTGCCCGAATTAGGCGTATTGGGCATGGTCTCACGTGAGACGGGGGGGCTCGCAGGGAAACTGGAGAACGCCCCCCTGAACTGGAGTCCGGTGGGGTCGGTCGGCGGATCCTGCATGGGCAGGCCGACCTCCATCGGATCCGGGCCCTGCCCCGACTCTGCTGAATGTGCCACGGTTAGAAGAGTAAACGCGAGAGACATACGAGGTCACAACAGGCGTATAGCCATCGGGTCTCGTTGCCCCCGGGAGAACGGGAGCCTCCATTCTGCTGACCTGGCCGGATCCTGTCTCCTGTTTGCCGTGATCGGCCCTGTTCTCGTCGGCCACGAATACGCCTTGCGGGCTGCGATAGTCTTGCCCTATGCGTGCCGCGACCCTGCTTATCGGGCCGCATCGGCCTTCCCGTCCCTGAGCGCCCTGCCGATGCGGCTGCCCTCCGCGTGAGCGGGGGGTTTTTGCATTGGGCCGGACGGGTCGGACCATCCACGCAGGCATACCCCGAGGAAGATCGACGTGAGCGAGCGAGCCGACATGCAGAGCGACGAGCAGCACTATGACCCGCAGGCCCTGCAGGTCAAGTGGCAGCGCAGGTGGGAGGAACTGGATCCCTTCCGGGCCTCCGACGACCCCGCCGACCCGCGCGAGCGGCGCTACATGCTCGACATGTTCTCCTATCCCTCGGGCGACCTGCACATGGGGCACGCCGAGGTGTTCGCCCTGGGCGACGTCATCTCCCGCTACTGGGTCCAGCGCGGCTACAACGTGCTGCACCCCGTCGGCTGGGACTCCTTCGGCCTGCCCGCCGAGAACGCCGCGATCAAGCACAACGCGCACCCGGCGGAGTGGACCTACGCCAACATCGAGACCCAGGCCAACTCCTACCGGCGCTACGCGATCTCCTTCGACTGGTCCCGCCGTCTGCACACCAGCGACACCTCGTACTACAAATGGACCCAGTGGCTCTTCAACCGCTTCTTCGAGCGTGGCCTGGCCTACCGCAAGGGCGGCCTGGTCAACTGGTGCCCGAACGACCAGACCGTGCTCGCCAACGAGCAGGTCAAGGACGGCAGGTGCGAGCGCTGTGGCGCCGAGATCGTCCGTCGCGAGCTGACCCAGTGGTATTTCAAGATCACTGATTACGCCGACCGGCTGCTGGACGACATGTCCCTGCTGGAAGGCGGCTGGTCCGAGCGCGTGCTGACGATGCAGCGCAACTGGATCGGCCGCTCCGAGGGTGCCGACGTCGACTTCGTGATCGAGGGCCGGGACGAGCCGGTCACCGTCTACACCACCCGTCCCGACACCCTGTACGGCGCCACCTTCTTCGTGGTCGCCCCGGACGCGCCGCTGGCCGAGGAGATCGTCACCGACGACCGGCGCGAGGCGTTCGAGGCATACCGGGTCGAGGTGTCCAAGCTGTCCGACATCGACCGGCTGTCCACCGAGAAGGAGAAGACCGGCGTCTTCCTGGGCCGGTACGCGATCAACCCGGTCAACGGTGAGCGTATGCCGGTCTGGGCGGCCGACTACGTGCTGTCCGACTACGGCCACGGCGCCATCATGGCCGTGCCCGCCCACGACCAGCGCGACCTGGACTTCGCCCGTACCTTCGACCTGCCGGTACGGGTGGTCGTGCACACCGGTCTGGCCGATCCCGGCGAGACCGGTGTCGCCACCACCGGTGACGGCGCGATGGTCAACTCCGGCCCGCTGGACGGCCTGGCCAAGGCCGAGGCGATCCGGAAGATCATCGAGGTGCTGAGCGAGCGGGGCACCGGTCACTTCACGGTCAACTTCCGGCTGCGCGACTGGCTGCTGTCCCGCCAGCGCTTCTGGGGCTGCCCGATCCCGATCATCCACTGCGCCGACTGCGGCGAGGTCCCCGTCCCCGACGACCAGCTGCCCGTCACCCTGCCCGACATGCGTGGCGAGGCCCTGGCGCCCAAGGGCATCTCCCCGCTCGCCTCGGCCGAAGACTGGGTCAACGTCTCCTGCCCCAAGTGCGGCGGCCCGGCGAAGCGCGACACCGACACGATGGACACCTTCGTCGACTCCTCGTGGTACTTCCTGCGCTACGTCGACCCGGCCTACGACGAGGGGCCGTTCGACGTCGAGCGCGTGCGCAGGTGGGGTCCGATCGACCAGTACATCGGCGGCGTCGAGCACGCCGTGCTGCACCTGCTGTACGCCAGGTTCTTCACCAAGGTCCTGCACGACATGGGAATGGTCGACTTCGTCGAGCCCTTCACCCGTCTGCTGAACCAGGGGCAGGTCATCAACCAGGGCAAGGCGATGTCCAAGTCGCTGGGCAACGGCGTCGACCTGGGCCAGCAGATCGACGCCTACGGTGTCGACGCGGTCAGGCTGACCGTCGTCTTCGCCGGACCGCCCGAGGACGACATCGACTGGTCCGACGTCTCCCCGGCGGCCTCGCAGAAGTTCCTCGCCCGCGCGTTCCGCGTGATGGCGGAGGCCGGCGCGGCCTCCGCGCCCGGCGTCGACGTCACCGCGGGAGACCTGAACCTGCGCAAGGTCGTCCACCACACCATCGACGAGGTCACCAAGCTGGTCGAGTCCCACCGCTTCAACGTCGCGGTGGCCCGCATGATGGAGCTGACGAGCGCGGCACGCAAGGCCATCGACTCCGGCCCCGGCGCCGCCGACCCGGCGGTCAGGGAGGCCGCCGAGACCCTCGCGGTCATGCTGTCCCTGGTCGCGCCGTACGCGGCGGAGGAGGGCTGGGAGCGGCTGGGACACGCCGCCTCGGTCGCCACCGCGGGCTGGCCGGTGGCCGACCCGGCGCTGCTGGTCCAGGAGTCGGTCACCTGCGTCGTCCAGGTCGCGGGCAAGGTGCGCGACCGGCTGGAGGTCTCCCCGGAGATCTCCGAGGCGGACCTGGAGTCGCTGGCCCTGCGGTCGGAGAAGGTTCAGCCCTTCCTGTCCGGCACGCCGCGCAAGGTGATCGTCCGCGCGCCCAAGCTGGTCAACATCGTGCCGTAGTCGTCCCGCGTGCCCTCGCCGCGGACGACGGACCGCTGAATGACCGTCGTGGCCGCGGCCGTCTCGCGGGGTCGTTACGGACTCGGGGTGCCCTTGCGAGGGCATCCCGGGTGTCGCGCGTCAACTCGGCCGGCGTGTCCCCGTGACCACTTCGGGGGAGAACCCGTGCCGCTTCAAGCGGCGGGCCTCCATCTCGGCCTCGCCGGGTGGGTTTCCGTGCCCGCCGGCGAGAGATCTTCCCGGGGATGTCCCATCACCTGAGAACGCCGGATGGGGCCCGACATCTGATGTCGGGCCCCATCCGGCGTGTCGTTCTATGGCGTGTCGCACAGAAAGCCGGAGGCGCGTGATGCCGAGCTCGCGTGGCCACGGTGTGGCTCGGTCCGGACCCGCGTGCCGGGTGACGCTCTCAGGCGGCGACGCCTCCACGGGCCGGAGCCCGTGGAGAGCGGTGAGGAGCCTGCGTGGGACGCTCGCGTCAGAGCTTGCGGAGGACCGCGACGACCTTGCCGAGCACGGTGGCCTCGTCGCCGGGGATCGGGTCGTAGTTGGGGTTGTGCGGGACCAGCCAGACGTGGCCGTCTCTGCGCTTGAAGGTCTTGACCGTGGCCTCGCCGTCGATCATCGCGGCGACCACGTCGCCGTTGTCGGCGACCGGCTGCTGGCGCACGACCACCCAGTCACCGTTGGCGATGGCGGCCTCGATCATCGAGTCGCCGGTCACCTGGAGGAGGAAGAGCGTGCCCTCACCGACAAGCTGCCTGGGCAGGGCGAAGACGTCTTCGATGCTCTCCTCGGCGAGGATGGGGCCACCGGCGGCGATCTGACCGACGAGGGGCACATAGGCGGCGGTCGGACGGCTGACCGGAGTCTCGTCCTCACCGGAGTCGGGATCAACCCACAGCACGGGCTCGCCGGGAAGGCGGACCTCCAAGGCGCGGGGGCGGTGCGGATCACGCCGCAGGTAGCCCTTGCGCTGCAAAGCCGTCAACTGGTGCGACACGCTGGAGGTGCTGGTGAGCTGCACCGCTTCGCCGATCTCCCGCATGGACGGCGGATAGCCGCGCTGCTGCACGGAATCGCGGATCACCTCAAGGATCTTCCGCTGCCTGGGGGTGAGGCCAAGGGAGTCACGCCTTCGCACCGCCAGGTCGCTGGCGGCCGAACCGTTCTCGTTGTGCTGGCTCATACGAACTCCTCGCCTCCCGGTCTGTATTTAACACGTCGCACACAGCGACCATACCTCGGCCGAAGATCATACTCAAACAATTGTTCGAATGTCCTCGAAATCGGCGACGCCGTGGTGTACAACATCGTACGGGAGTTCGATCGACATCGTGTTCGATTCACCGATCTTTCTTCGACATGTGTTCGGCCAGGTCGAGGGGATGGGGGGCCACCGTGAAACCGACCGCGACGACACCACGATCCAGGATCGCGCCGAGGTCCCGGGCGGCGCAGCGATCAGCGGGAGCGCCGCGCCTGCGGCTCGTGCCGCCCCCGAGACCGGAGCCGGAGCCCGGTCCCGCGCCGGAGTCCGGGCGGAGGTCCGAGGCGAAGCAGGGGTGGGAGGCCGTGTGGGACTCGGTGCCGGTGTCAGGACCGGTGCCGAGGGCGCGCCTCGGCCGCGAGCCGGGGCGAAGGTCCGGCGGGGAGCCCGAGCGGGTCTTCGAGCGTGAGCCCGGGCGAGGATCCGGCCGTGAGGCTGCGCGAAGGTCCGGCCGCGAGATGAGACGGGAATCCGCTCGGGAGTCCGGGCGGAAGCGTGGGCGAGAGTCGGGGCGGGCCTCGCGTGAGTCCGAGCGAAAGCCCGGCGGGGCGTCCGGGCGTGAGCCCGGGCGGAGTCCTGGCCGCGAGGCGAGGCGGTCGCTCGGGCGTGGGCGGGGGTGGAGCCCCGGCCGTGAGCGGGGACAGTGGTCCGGGCGTGACCCGGAACGGGGAGCCGGACGCGGGGCCGGGCCGAGGAGGGCGCCGCGATCGGCGACGGCATCCTCGGCGGGCACCCGCCGGCCGGGTGTCGGCCGGAAGGGAGCGGTTCGGCGGCCCCTTCGACTCACCCGGCGTGGAAGGATCGTCGTGGTGGCGGTGCTCGCACTGTTCAGCCTGGCGGTGCTCTGGATCGGCGGACGCATCGACATGGTCGCGGCGGACGAGCGGGCGGGCCTTGAGGGGCTGCCGCGGATCACGGTGCACGCGGACGACACGCTGTGGGAGATCGCGGACGCGTTGACGAAGGAGGCGGACACCGGCTCGGCGGTCCGTCGCATCATGGACCTCAACGGGCTGTCCGGCTCGGAGGTCCGGCCGGGGACCCGGCTCTATCTCCCGGAGGGCCTCGTCTCCGTGAGGTGAGGCCGGTCCGGGCTCCGGCGATCGGGCCGGGGCTCGTGGGACCGCCGCGGCGCCCGGCCGGGCTCCGGCGGGGCGGCCGGCGAGAGGGGCGGGCCTCCGTTCCGCAGGGGTGAGGCGGGTCGGCGGCGCGGGTGGGGCGAGGGGGGTGAGAGGGGATACGAGGGGCTCGTCCGACGGGTCGCCTGGGGCGACTGTGAGACGAGAGGCGTCCGGGGCGAGAGGGGTCTCGCATGGGTGGCGACACGCCGGGATGTGCGGGCTGATCAGCGACTTCGTGCCGCAAGGTCGTTTCAACTTGCGTTCATGGTCGAGCACTTCTACGGTTGGACCACAACATCTAGTGGCTGCATCGCAACACTTCACCACAGCTTGTGTTTCCATTACCGCATCTCGACTCTTCGAGATGTGTGCGCGGGCGTCTGGCCGTGCGTGTCGTGGGTAGGTGAGGTGGGTCGGCCGCTTCGGTAGGTCAAGGAGGCGACACGCGTGCATTGTCCGTTCTGTCGCCATCTGGACACGCGAGTCATCGACAGCCGGGCCACCGAGGACGGCGGGGCGATCCGCCGCAGGCGCACGTGCTCGGAATGCGGGCGCAGGTTCACCACGCAGGAGACCGTTCTGCTCATGGTGAGCAAGCGCAGCGGTGTGACGGAGCCGTTTTTCAGGGACAAGGTGATCGCCGGGGTCCGGCGGGCGTGCCAGGGGCGGTCCGTCAGTGAGGATTCCCTGGCGCAGCTGGGCCAGCGGGTCGAGGAGAGCATCCGGGCCACCGGATGCGCCGAGATCGCGGCCCACGAGGTCGGGCTGGCCATCCTGGGCCCGCTCCGCGAACTGGACGAGGTGGCGTACCTACGGTTCGCCTCCGTCTATCGCGGTTTCGAGACGCTGGCCGACTTCGAGGCGGAGATCGAGCGGCTCCGGGCGGAGCGCTCCACCAAGCAGGACTGATACAGACCCCGGGCGCCGGGGGTGATGCGGCGCGTTGGTGTGGTCCGATTCGAGGGTTCCACGGAGCCCCAGGAGGGGGAAGTCATGACGGAGACCGCCGGTGCGGTGACACGTGGAGGCAAGAGGCCACGTAAGGGTCTGAAGATGAAGCGCATCTTCACCACGCCAGGCGTGCATCCCTATGACGAGCTGGTCTGGGAGCGCCGTGACGTCGTCATGACCAACTGGCGCGACGGCTCGATCAACTTCGAGCAGCGCGGTGTCGAGTTCCCCCGGTCGTGGTCGGTCAACGCCGCCAACATCGTGACCACCAAGTACTTCCGCGGCGCGGTCGGCACCCCGCAGCGGGAGTGGAGCCTCAAGCAGCTGATCGACCGGGTGGTGGGCGTCTACACGCGTACGGCGGTCGAGCACGGTTACTTCGCCACCGACGAGGACGCCGAGATCTTCGACCACGAGCTCAAGCACGCCCTGGTCAACCAGGTCTTCAGCTTCAACTCGCCCGTCTGGTTCAACGTCGGCACCGCGTCGCCGCAGCAGGTCAGCGCGTGCTTCATCCTGGCCGTCGACGACCAGATGGAGTCGATCCTCGACTGGTACAAGGAAGAGGGTGTGATCTTCAAGGGGGGTTCCGGCTCCGGCGTCAACCTCTCCAGGATCCGTTCCTCCAAGGAACTGCTCTCCAGCGGGGGCACCGCCAGTGGCCCGGTCTCCTTCATGCGCGGCGCGGACGCCTCCGCGGGCACCATCAAGTCCGGGGGCGCCACCCGCCGCGCCGCCAAGATGGTCGTCCTCGACGTCGACCACCCCGACATCGAGGAGTTCGTCGAGACCAAGGCGCGCGAGGAGGACAAGATCCGCGCCCTCCGTGACGCCGGGTTCGACATGGACCTGGGCGGCAAGGACATCGTCTCCGTCCAGTACCAGAACGCCAACAACTCGGTGCGCGTCTCCGACGAGTTCATGCGCGCGGTGGAGAACGGTGAGGAGTTCGGCCTGCGTGCCCGCCTCACCGGCGAGGTCATCGAGAAGATCGACGCCAGAGAGCTGTTCCGCAAGATGGGCAAGGCCGCCTGGGAGTGCGCCGACCCCGGGGTCCAGTACGACGACACGATCAACGACTGGCACACCAGCCCGGAGACGGGTCGCATCACCGCCAGCAACCCCTGCTCGGAATACCTGCACCTGGACAACTCCTCGTGCAACCTGGCGAGCATCAACCTGCTGAAGTTCCTGAAGGACGACGACACCTTCGACATCGCGAACTTCGTGAAGATCACCGAGCTGGTCATCACCGCGATGGACGTCTCCATCACCTTCGCCGACTTCCCGACCGAGAAGATCGACCAGACCACCCGCGCCTACCGCCAGCTGGGCATCGGCTACGCCAACCTCGGCGCACTCCTCATGGCCACCGGCCACGCCTACGACTCCGACGGCGGCCGGGCGGTCGCCGGGGCCATCACCTCGCTGATGACCGGCGTCTCCTACCGCCGCAGCGCCGAACTCGCCGCGGTCGTGGGCCCCTACGACGGCTACGCCCGCAACGCCGACGCGCACAAGCGGGTCATGCGCAAGCACAACGACGCGAACGAGGCCCTGCGCACGGTCGACGAGATCGACGGTGCCATCCACCGCGAGGCCTCCAGCCAGTGGAGCGAGTGCCTCAGGCTCGGTGAGAAGAACGGTTACCGCAACGCCCAGGCATCGCTCCTCGCCCCGACCGGGACCATCGGCCTGATGATGGACTGCGACACCACCGGCATCGAGCCCGACCTCGCCCTGGTCAAGTTCAAGAAGCTCGTCGGCGGCGGCTCCATGCAGATCGTCAACCAGACGATTCCCCGCGCGCTGCGGCGGCTCGGCTACCAGGAGGAGCAGGTCGAGGCGATCGTCGAGTTCATCGCCGAGCACGGTCATGTCGTCGACGCCCCCGGCCTGCGGCGCGAGCACTACGAGGTGTTCGACTGCGCGATGGGCGAGCGTGCGATCGCACCCATGGGCCACGTGCGCATGATGGCCGCGGCCCAGCCGTTCCTGTCCGGAGCCATCTCCAAGACGGTCAACCTTCCCGAGTCCGCGACGGTCGAGGACATCGAGCAGGTCTACATGGAGGGCTGGAAGCTCGGCCTGAAGGCCCTGGCGGTCTACCGCGACAACTGCAAGGTCGGCCAGCCCCTCTCGGCCTCGGGCAAGAAGACCGAGGAGAAGGAGGAGCCCGCCGAGCCGGCGATCCAGGTCGTGGAGATCAGCCGCCCGACCCGCCGCCGGATGCCCAACCAGCGCCCCAGCACCACCACCCGCTTCACCGTGGGAGGCGCCAAGGGCTACATGACCGCCTCGTCCTATCCCGACGACGGCCTCGGTGAGGTCTTCCTGAAGATGTCCAAGCAGGGGTCGACCCTCGCGGGCGTCATGGACGCGTTCTCGGTGGCCATCTCCATCGGCCTGCAGTACGGGGTGCCGCTGGAGACGTATGTCGGCAAGTTCGTCAACATGCGCTTCGACCCGGCCGGTATGACCGACGACCCGGACGTCCGTATCGCCGCCTCGGTGATGGACTACATCTTCCGCCGTCTGGCCCTGGACCACCTGCCCTACGACGACCGCGCCGCCCTCGGGATCTTCTCCGCCTCCGAGCGCGCCGCGCAGCAGCGCGGTGAGGACCCGGCCCCGATCCACAGCGACGAGGTCATCGCCGAGCTCGCCACCTCGGCTCCCATCGAGGAGCCGCAGTCCCGCCCCGAGGCGGCACCCGCGGAGACCCCGCGCCGCACCGGCTCCCTGGAATCCCACCAGGGCCGCACCGCCGACGCGCCTCTCTGTATGACCTGCGGCACCAAGATGCGTCCCGCCGGCAGCTGCTACGTCTGCGAGGGCTGCGGCTCCACCAGCGGTTGCAGCTGATTCAGAGCCGATTCAGAGCAGAAAGGCAGCGCTGGGTACGAAAGCCGAACCCGCGTAACGCCCACCGGAAAAGGGGGGCCGGAGTCGACTCCGGCCCCCCTTCTCTGTTCTCGGACGCTCTGGGACTGTGCAGTGAGAACACCGTGATCGCCCGTCGTTTTCCCGGCCGGTAGGGTCGCCGGGGACACCTTTGGGTCGAAGGGAACGTCTCATCGTGGATGCGGGCATCATCGGGCAGGCGATGGGGTTGTTCGCTGTAACCAACATCGACGACATTTTGATCTTGGCGTTGTTCTTCGCCCAGGGCGCCGGACGTCGCGGAGCCGCCGCGCGGGTGGTGGCCGGTCAGTATCTCGGCTTCCTGGGCATCTTGGCCGTGGCGGCGGCCGCGGCTTTCGGTGCCACCTTCCTCCCCGAGCCGGTCCTGCCCTACCTGGGCCTGCTCCCGCTGGTCTTGGGCGTCAAGGCGGGTCGGCAGGCGTGGAAGGCCCACCGCGATGGGCACGACGGAGCCGGGGAGACGGCGGAGGAGCATGCCGGTGGGCCGAAGGTCCTGGAGGTGGCCGCGGTCACCTTCGCGAACGGCGGCGACAACATCGGCGTGTACGTCCCCGTCTTCGCCACCGCGGGCATCGGCTCGATGGCCGTCCACGTCACCGTCTTTCTGACCTTGGTGGCCGTGTGGTGCCTTGCCGGACGGTTCTTCGCCACTCGACCGATCGTCGCCAGGGCACTGAGCCGGTGGGGACACATTCTGCTGCCGGTCGTGCTGGTCGGGATCGGCCTGCTCATCCTGATCGAGGGCGGTGCCTTCGGCCTGTAGAGCTTCGTCACGAAGCGGCGTACTCCGACAACACGGACCAGGGGCGGCCGGTAGCGCGTACGTCTGAGTCGGGTGCTCACCGCCGACGGCCGGGTGATGACATCGGCCTTCACTCCCGGCTGCCTCTCACAGGCGGTAGACCCGGCGGGCGGTGGCGGCGAACACGTTCTGGACGGTCTGGGGGGACCGGCGGGCGAGGACCTCCTGCCAGGTGGAGACCAGGGTGGGAAGGTCGGTCCAGATCTTCTCGATCGGGAAGTTGCTGCCCCACATGCAGCGGTGGGAACCGAAGGCCTCCAGGCAGGTGTCCGCGACCATCTCGATCAGCGAGCGGTCCACGCGGTGCACGAACGTGCCCTGACCGGTGAGCTTCACCACGACGTTGGGGCGCTCGGCCAGCAGCCTCAGGCCGCGTTTCCACTCCGCCACCCGGGACGCCCCGGACTCTTCGAGCATCCCCGCGTGGACCAGCACGAACGTGACGTCGGGGAAGTCGTCCACGAAACTCGCGGCGTCGGCCATCTGGTCGGTGAACACCTGGAGCTCGAACAGCCAGCCGAGATCGGCGAGCGAGGCGATGTTGCGCCGGAAGACGGGATCCTTCATGCGGTCGGGGGCGGAGGCGAAACGGAACTCGGGCCGCTCGTGCCAGTGCAGTTGCAGACGGGTTCCCCTCATGAGAGGGGTGAGCGCGGCCTGGCGGCGCATCACGTCGGCCGCGCCCTCGTCGAAGAGGTCCGCCGAGCCGATCACGGCCATCGGCCAGCCGGTCTCCGCGTGGGTGTCGCGCAACCAGCGCACCTCGTCCAGGCAGCGGTCGAGAGACCAGTTGGCCTGGACGTAGACCGAGGAGGTGATACCGCAGCCGGTGGCCTCCTCGACGTACTCCGACACCGGGTAGTCGCGGCGGATCGGCTCGTAGGGGCCGAAGATGCGCGGGATCATCTCCCCCTGGAGCCAGGGCAGGTCGGCGGCGCGCCAGATGTGGTGGTGCGCGTCGACGATCCCGGCGAGAACCGGACTGGCGGTGGTGTCGTTCATCGAATACCTCCGGCGTGGGGACCTCCGGCTTCGGCCCCGGGGAGGGGACGCGGGACCGTGAGGCATGTCATGGACGGGTTCCCGTGGGTCGTGGGATGGGCCACCGCCTGGCCGCCGCGCCCCGAGGGCCGGACAGGACCGCGGGGAGGCGGCGGACCTCCGCGAGGGCGGTGGGCAGGTCGCGCACGCCGCCGAGGTGGTCCAGATGGGGGAGCTGGGCGGCCATGGCGCGCGTGACCGGGATGTAGTCGGGGGAGCACGCCAGCGGTGACCACCAGACGAGCCGGTGGCCCAGGCGGGACAGGCGGGCGGTCGCGCGGACCATGGGGACGTGGTCGCCGCGTTCGAGCCCGTCGGAGAGCACGATCACGAGCGCGCCCCTCGCGAGCGCCACGAACCGGGGGACTCCCAGGAACTCGTGCAGCGCCGCCCCGATCGCGGTGCCGCCGTCGGCGTCGGTGACCAGCTCGGACACCGCGCGCAGCGCCCGGCCGGGGTGGGGGTGTGACAGCACGGAGGTGATCCGGGTGAGCCGGGTGCCGAAGGTGAAGACCTCGGTACGGGCCGGCGCCGCGCGCAGGGCCGTGTGCGCCAGACGGAGCAGGTCGGGGGTGTGTCGCCGCAGCGAGCCCGAGACGTCGACCAGGATGAGCAGGCGGCGCGGGCGCGGGGGGCGGGCACGCAGGCGCAGTTCGATGATCTCCCCGTCGTGGCGGCGCGCCCGCCGCCAGGTGTGCCGCATGTCCAGCCGGTCGCCGGAACGCGCCGGGCGCCGCCGCCTGGACGGGGTCGGGGGCAGTGCGGCGGGCCAGGCTGCCTCCAGTGCGCGGACGACCGAGCGCCACCGGTCGTCGGCCGCGTCGAAGTCCCGCCTGCCGTACGTGCTGAGCGTGCTGGCCTCGACGCCGTCACCGGGCAGCACCTCTCGCGGGGCGGGGTCGTCCTCGCCCGGCCCCTGAGGGGAAGGGGCCTCGCTCTCCCCCGCCGGGGGCGGCGGTACGGCGTCAGGAGGGCCGCCCTGCCGGAACCACGCGGTGAAGACCCGGTCGAAGGCGGCGAGCTCGCCGATGTCGTGCAGCAGGGTGATCCGGGCGTACCAGTACAGGGCGGTCAGGTCACGCGGTGGTGACGCGCCGACAATCCGCAGCAGATCGGCCTGTTTCGGCAGCGCGGTGGTCACGCCGGCGGCGCGCAGCGAGGACAGGAATCCCCACAGATGACGCGCGGCGAGGGCGCCGGGCTCGGAATCGTCGTACGGCTCCCTCGCCGGGACGGCGGCTGTGGGGGGAACGGCTTCGAAGCCGGGGGACGGGCTTCCCGCGACGGCGGCGGGATCAGACATCGCCGAACAGCTCCTCCGCGTGCCCGGCGAGCAGCCGGGTGTCCTCCTCGTCCTTGATGAGCAGGCCGAGGGCACGGCGCAGCGCCACGGGCCACGGGCTGCCGCCCTCGGCGAGGGTCACCGCCCCCCTGGCCCACTCCACGGACTCGGCGATACCGGGCCGTTTGAGCAGAGGCAGCCCGCGCACCCGCTGGACGGCGCGTACCAGCCCTTCGGCCGCCGTCTCCTCCAGGCCGGGTACGGCCGCGCGCAGGATCGCCCGCTCGCGGCCGGCCTCGGGGAAGGCGATCCAGTGGTAGAGGCATCGCCGTTTAAGGGCGTCGTGCAGCTCGCGGGTCCGGTTGGAGGTGAGCACCACGATCGGGGGCGTGCGCGCCCGGATGGTTCCCAGCTCGGGGACGGTGATCTGGAAGTCGCCCAGGAACTCCAGCAGGAACGCCTCGAACTCACTGTCGGCGCGGTCGATCTCGTCGATGAGCAGGACCGCGCCGCGATCCGACTCCAGGGCGCGCAGCAGTGGCCGTCGCAACAGGAACTCGTCGCGGTAGAGGTCGCCGACCTCCTGGCCGCGACTCTCCGCCACCCGGACATGCAGGAGTTGCTTGGGATAGTCCCATTCGTACAGCGCCTGTCCGGCGTCCAGCCCCTCGAAGCACTGAAGCCGGATGAGCTCCCGGCCGACGACGCGCGAGAGCACCGCGGCGACCTCGGTCTTCCCGACTCCCGGTTCTCCCTCGAGCAGCAGCGGCCGGTCCAGCCGTAGCGCCAGGTGGAGGGCGGTGCGAAGACCCTCGTCGGCGAAGTACCCCTCCCGTTCGAGCGCGGCGGCGAGCGCGTGCTCGTCCGGCGGGCAGGCCGCTGCCGCCCCTCCGTCCGCTGCCGCCCCTTTGTCCGTCGCCCCTCCGCCGAGCGCCGCCCCTCCGCCGGCCGCCGGGGAGGACCCGGCCGCCGAGGAGGACTTGTCGGCGGGGAAGGCCCCGTCGGCCACCGGGAAGGACCCATCGGGCGCGGAGGGGAACCCGCCGGACACCGGGGACGCCCCGCCGGGCGTCACAGCTGGGCGTGCTCGGTCGTGAGCAGGTGGACCCGCTGGGTGGTGTGCGCGGCGGCGTCGGCCGCGGCGGCCTTGCCGTGCTCGGAGCCGAACGCGGCGGCGCGGGCGTCCTCGTCGTCGAAGTAGAGCTCGTTCACCGAGTCGAACGGCGCGTCATCGCCGTTGCTGACGCTCACCGTGTACTTGCGCAGCCCGGGAAGCTTCTTGGCGAACTCGACGTGGTCCTCCACGACCCACTTCGCGAACTCCTCGTGGGACAGGTGCTCCGCGCGCTTGAGCAGCGAGACGACTTTCAGCATGGTTATCGGTTCCTTCGGATCGGATGGGTGTTCCGGGTGTTCAGGTGCCCTCGTGCGAGGGCACCTCGTGCGGGGCGTCTCGCGCGAGGGCGTCCAGCCCGCGCAGGACGCGTTCGGGGGTGAAGGGCATCGCCGTGATACGCACGCCACAGGCGTCGTAGATGGCGTTGGCGATGGCGGGGATCGGCGCGTTGGCGGTCATCTCGCCGATGCCCTTGGCGCCGTAGGGGCCGTTGCCGGCGGGTCGTTCCAGGAACAGGCTGTGCTGTACGGGGATGTCGGCCGGGCCCGGCATGAGGTAGTCGGCGAAGTCGCGGGGCCCGTGGTCGCGCCGCGGGTAGTAGGGCTCGGTGGTCTCGAACAGGGCGTGCGACACGCCCATCCAGGCACCGCCCTCGACCTGCTGGGTCGCCATGGCCGGGTTGAGCGCGCGGCCGATCTCGTAGGCGTTGTACAACTCCAGCACCTCGACCACCCCGGTCTCGTCGTCCACCTCGACGACGGCGACCGTGCACGCGTGCGCCTGGCACGAGTCGGGGTCCATCTCTCCCGTCTCGGGCACCGGCACGCTCGGCTCCTTGAGGAAGATGCCGCGCCCGGAGATCGTACGGCCGTGCTTGAAGTGCGCGGCCATGGCCAGCTCGGTGATGTGGATGCTCGGCTCGTCGGAGCCCTTGAGCTTGATGACGCCGGTGCCGTCGGTCTCCAGGTCCCCGGCGTCGACCTCCAGTTCCTCGGCGGCGACCTCCAGCATCACGCCGCGCGCCTCGGCCGCCGCCATGATGACGGCGTTGCCGACGCGGTGGGTGCCCCGGCTGGCGAAGGTGCCCATGCAGTGCGGGCCCGTGTCGGTGTCGGCGGTGTTGACCAGGACGTTCTCGATCGGCAGGCCGAGCGTCTCGGCCGCGCACTGCGCGGCGATCGTCTTGATGCCCTGGCCGAGGTCCACCGAGGAGAGCGTGATCACGAAGGTGCCCGTGGTCGTGGAGTGGATCAGCGCCTGTGAGGGGTCGCCGCCGAGGTTCATGCCGGTCGGGTAGTTCACCGACGCGTATCCGCGTCCGCGCAGCCTGGCCATGGCCTACAGCCCCTCTCGTGTCGTCGAGGACATCCGGCGGTACGCCTCGGGCAGTTCGTGCCCGGACATCTCCGCGGCCTTCTGGATCACTTCGACCAGCGCCGTGCCCTCGGCGACCTTGCGGTGGGCCTTGAGGTCGCCGTCGCGGTAGGCGTTGAGCAGGCGCAGCCGCAGCGGGTCCATCGAGAGGGCTCTCGCGATCCGGTCCATCTGCGACTCCAGCGCGAAGTCGCCGATGGTCACGCCGAACCCGCGCATCGCGCTGGAGGGCGTGCGGTTGGTGAACACACAGTGGCAGTCGGCCCACACGTTCGGGATCGAGTACGGTCCCGGCAGGTGGGCCGCGGCCTTGGTGGTGCCGTACGGGGTGTGCCGCGCGTAGGCGCCCGAGTCGACGTACAGCGTGACCTTGCGGCCGATGATCCGGCCGTCGCCCATCACGGCGTCCTTGATGTAGATGCGCTCGGCGGCGCGCGGCGAGGAGACCTGCATCTCCTCGTACCTGCCGTAGACGAACTTGACCGGGCGGCCGGTCGTCATGGCGGCCACGCACGCGACCGGCTCGACGACGACGTCGACCTTGCCGCCGAAACCTCCGCCGACCGTCCCGCCGACGATGCGCAGCTTGTTGAACGGGGTCTGGAGGATGAGCGCGGTGTTGTCGAGGGTGAAGAAGCACGCCTGGGTGTCGGAGTGGATGCGCAACCGGCCGTCGGCCTGCGGGACCACCACGCAGCCGGTGGTCTCGGTGGGAGCCTGCTCGATCGGCGCGGACTCGTAGCGCCACTCGAAGACGTGGTCGGCCTGCGCGAACGCCTTCTCCACGTCGCCGAACCGGATCCGCCGGCAGTGGTGTCCCTCGTACGTGAAGAAGTTGCGGCCGTGGTACTCGTTGACCAGTGGCGCCCCCTCCGCCAGGGCCTCCTCGACGTCGAAGACCGCGGGCAGGTCCTCGTAGTCGACCCTGATCCTGGCCACCCCCTCCAGGGCCGCGGCCTCGGACTCGGCGACCACCGCGCAGATCGGCTCGCCCAGGTAGCGGACCTTGTCCACGGCGAGGATCGGCTCGTCGTCCGGCCCGACGCCGATCAGCTTCAGCGGGGTGTAGAGGTTGTTCGGGATGTCGGCGTGGGTGAGGATCCGGGTGACGCCGGGCACCTCGAGGGCGGCGGTCAGGTCGACGCCCCTGATCCTGGCGTGGTGGCGGGCCGAACGGTGCATCTTCAGATGCAGCATCCCCGGCGGGGCGACGTCCTCGAAGAACTCGGTCCTGCCGGTGACGTGCCCCAGCGCGTCGGAGCGCTGGACGACCGAGCCGATGACGGTGAAGTCGTCCTCGCGCTCGGCGGCGAACGAGTCCTTGTCGATGGGGGCGAGCCGGTAGGTCATCGCGACACCGTCTCTTCCCGCGACACCGTCTCCTCCGAGGTGGGCACCGGCTCGGGGGAATCTCCGCGCCTGCGTCTGGCCGCGTCCAGAATGGCGATCATGATGGGCTGGTAGCCGGTGCACCGGCAGACGTTGCCCGAGATCGCCTCTGCCACGTCCTCCTGGCTCGGATTCGGATCGCGGTCCAGCAGGGCCTCGGCGACCATGATCATGCCTGCCGTGCAGAAGCCGCACTGGGTGGCGAAGTTGTCGACGAAGGCGCTCTGCACCTCGTCGAGGTCTCCACCCGCGGCCACTCCCTCAAGGGTGCGGACCGAGGCCCCCGAGACCGTTTCCACGGCGATCAGGCACGCCGTCACGGGCCGATCGTCGACGAGCACGGTGCAGGTGCCGCAGCTTCCCTGCGCGCAGCCCCGCTTGGCCGCGGTGAGTCCCAGCGAGTCGCGCAGGACCGCCAGGAGTGTGGTGCCCGGTTTGGCGATGAACTCCCGGGGCTCGCCGTTGACGACGAGCGAGACGATCTGTGACGACATTGTCCGGCCCTTTCTGGGGGTGGGCGGGCTTTTTCAGGAGGTGAGGGGCATCTGATGGACGCGGTGGGACCGTTAGCCGGTGAAGGCCCGGCGCAGGTGCACGGGCAGGACACGCGCCCGGTACCAGGCGCTGGCGTAGGCGTCGTCGAAGGGGGCCGTGTCGGAGCGGGCGGCCTCTCCGGCCTCGGTCAGGACCTCGGGGCTCAGCGGGCGGCCCAGCAGCAGCCGCTCGGCCGAGACCGCGCGTACCGGGCGCGGGGCGACACCGCCGAGGGCGATCACGGTCGAGGTCACCACGCCGTCCTCGGTCCGCGTCACGGACGCGACGGTCACTATGGAGGCCGAGTTCAGCCTGCGGCGCATGGCCTTGTGGTAGTACCAGGTTCCCGGTTCCGGCAGTGCGGTCACCACCGCCGTGACGAACTCGCCGTGGCCGACTCCCGAGGCGAGCACGTCGGCCACCGGGGCCTCGCGCCGCCCGCCGGGACCCGCGATCTCGCACACCGCGCCGAGGGCGAGCAGGCAGACGGCGAGATCGCCGTACGGCTGCTCGACGAACAGGTTGCCGCCCACGGTCGCCAGGTTGCGGATCGTGGGGGAGGCGATGCTGCGCATCGCCGGGCGCAGGAAACCGAGGCCGGGATGCTCCTCGACGGAGGACAGGGGGGCCGCCGCGCCGATCCTGGCCTGGCCGTCGCGGACCTCGATCCCCGAGAGTCCGGCCCGGCGCAGGCTGATCAGCTCGCCTCCGGGCGCGGCTCCGCCGGTGACCAGTGGCATCACCACGGTGCCGCCGCCCATGATCTGGCCGCCCCTCGCCGAGTGGACCGCCACGGCCTCCGCGGACTCGGGCACGTGGACTGCCTGGATCATCATGTCCGGCCCCCTGCGTTACGAATGGGTTAATTATCGATAATTGATTATCGGCACCGTAAGCTGGGTGTCACCCCGGAGTCAAGAGGAGATCGATGAGCGAGAATCGATGCTCGGTAGGATGCGCTCCATGACCGAGGAGCCCTCCAAGCTGCCGAGGCTGACGTTGTCGCGGCAGATCCGCGACTCACTGGTCAGCCGGATCATCTCCGGCCGGCTCGGACCCGGTGAGCGCCTGGTGGAGACGCGTCTCGCGGCGACGTACGGCACGAGCCAGGCCCCCGTCCGCGAGGCGCTGCGCGAGCTGGAGGTCATGCGGCTGGTGGAGACCCAGCCACGAAGGGGCACCTTCGTGCGCCCCTTCGTCCACGAGACGCTCAGGGAGAGCTACGTCGTGCGGGCCGCGCTGGAGGAGACGGCTATCCGCCTGGCCCTGCTCGCCGGGACCGTCCCGCTGGAGGCGCTCGCATCGGACGTGGAGGCGATGCGCGTCGCCGCCGCGGAAGGCGACGGCGAGGCGTCCACGCGAGCGAGCGTGTCCTTCCACCGGCGCATCGTCGAGGCCGCCCGCAACGAGCTGCTCAGGCTCTCCTGGGAAGGGCTGCAGATCGAGGCGCGCACCTCGGTCACGATGCTCGCGACCGGCGTGAACCTCGACGAGATCGCCCGCGACCACGCCGAACTGCTCGCGGTGATCGAGCGCGGCGACCTGGAGACGGCCTGCAAGCACGCCCGCGACCACCAGTGGCACTACGCCGACCTCCCGCACGACGCCCACGGCCGGGTCCGCGACACCGCCGCCGGTTGAGTCACCGCGCGGGTGGACACGCGGGGAAAGCCCTCGTCCGGCGCGAAGGTACCGACCGGTCCGAACGGGGGAAACGAAGAAAGACCCGCCGTGGCGGGTCTTTCGCGAGGAGGCCGGACGCGGGGTCGTCCGACGGTGACGGGGGTCAGGCGGCGGACGTGGGACCGCTCGTCCGTGGAAAACGCAGGACGTTGCGGCCCGTGTAGGCGCTGAGGTCGACGACCTTGGCATCACCGGTCGCGCCACGGCGTGTCACGGAACGAATGTCCCTGATCTTCAGCCGCGCGACATATGGTGGCACGACCACAAGTCTCTTCATTGAGCCCCCCGGCGTGATGGTTCCGTTATGAGAAGTATCTACAGATCGCCGCATAAGGCTGCCGTAAAGACCAGGTCAACAGGGGTGCCCTGAGGGAGGTCGCGGATCCAGGCCCGGGGTGCGGGCGGGGCGGCACCGGATGATCCGAGTGGGCCGCCGCATGATCCGCCCCCTTCCCCGGCTCGCCGTGCTCCGCGTCCTGTGACACCGATCCGCCGGACGCTCGCGCGTCCGGCTCGCACGGGCAACCGTGCGAGCCAAACCTAGTGCGCCCCACCCCTCCCGATCAACCGTTTTGGCTACGCAGGGTCCCTGGAACCACACGTGTGGTGACGACGATCCGGTTCCACGCGTTGATCGTCGAGATCGTCACGACCAGCGCGGCCAGCACCTCGGGCTCGTAGTGCCTGGCGGCCTCCTCCCACACCGCGTCCGGCACCCTCTCACCGTGGACGGCGAGCAGGGTGGCCTCCTCGGCCAGGGCGAGGGCCGCCCGCTCGGCGTCACTGAAGAAGGGCGCCTCCCGCCAGGCCACCACGGAGAACAGCCGCTCGTCACTCTCCCCGGCCGCCTTCGCGTCATGGGCGTGCATGTCGACGCAGAAGGCGCAGCCGTTGATCTGGCTGACCCGTATCTTGACCAGTTCCCTCGTGGTGTGGGGCAGCCCGCTGGCGGCCAGGTATTTCTCCAGCCCCTGCATGGCCCGGTAGGCCTCGGGGGCGAGTTCGCCGATGTTCATCCGCTGCTTCATCGGACACTCCTTAGTTTCTCCGGGTTTCTCACGATGTCGATCCCGGTGATCCGGCCCTCGGAGACGGTCAGCCCGTAGACGGAGAGCCCGTCTCCCGACGTTCGCAACAGCCCGGCCCGGCCGTTGACCGTGGTCACGGCCAGCCGGTCGGCGCGGCCGATCCTCCTGGCGATGCCGAGCAGGAAGCGGGCGACCCGCTCGGAGCCGTGGACAGGACGCCTCGCCGCCCCCACCACCCCGCCGCCGTCGCTGCGCAGCACCACGTCGGGATCGAGCAGCGCCATCAGCGCGTCGATGTCGCCGTCGCCGTCCCCGCCTCGGATGACCCGCGCGAACGCCTCGACCACCCTGCGGTGCTCGGCCTCGTCGACCTCGAAGCGGGGCGCCCGCGCCGCGACGTGCCCGCGGGCACGGGCGGCGAGCTGCCGGCACGCGGCGGCCGAGCGTCCGACCGCGCGCGCGACCTCCCCGAACGGCAGCCCGAACACGTCGTGCAGGACGAAGGCGGTGCGTTCGGCGGGGCTGAGCGACTCCAGCACCACCAGCATCGCCATGCTCATCGACTCGTCCAGGGTCACCCTGTCGGCGGGGTCGCCCTCGCCGACCACCGGCTCCGGCAGCCACGGCCCGACATACTCCTCGCGCCGTACGCGCGCCGAACGCAGTACGTCCAGCGCGAGTCTCGATACTGTGACCACCAGCCAGCCCGTCACGTCGCCGATCTCCGAACGCTCCGCCCTGCCCAGCCGGAACCAGGCGTCCTGGACCACGTCCTCGGCCTCGTCGACGCTGCCGAGCAGGCCGTAGGCCACGCCGACCAGCCGTGGCCGGATGGCATCGAACTCTGCCGCGAGAGCTTCGTCACCGTTCACGTAAGGAGGACGAGACATGTCCCGAGTCTGTGACATCGCCCGAACCTCACCGTCCTCCGGGGCGTCCAATCCACCGGAGAACGGAGCGTGAGTTGAGTACGGCACTTATCGATGGTGATCCACAGCGGCTGGGCCGCTACTGGCTGGCCGGGCGGCTGGGCGCGGGCGGCCAGGGCGTGGTCTACGAGGCGTACGACGCCGAGGGCACGCGCGTCGCGGTGAAGGTCCTGCACGGTGACGCGGGGACCGACCCCGAGCTGCGCGACCGGTTCGGCCGCGAGGCCGCCGCCGCCCGCCGGGTGGCCTCCTTCTGCACGGCGGGTGTGCTGGACGCCGATCTCGACGGGCCCAGGCCGTACATCGTCAGCGAGTACGTGGAGGGGCCCAGCCTGCGCAGGGCCGTCGCCGAGGGGCGCCGCTTCACCGGGGGTGACCTGCACCGTCTCGCGGCCGCGATCGCCACCGCGCTCACCGCCGTCCACGAGGCGGGGGTCGTCCACCGCGACCTGAAGCCCGACAACGTGCTGCTCGGCCCGGACGGCCCGCGGGTGATCGACTTCGGTGTCGCCCGCACCGAGGACATGTCGCTGACCGCGACCGGCATGGTGGCGGGCACCCCGACCTACATGGCCCCCGAGATCTTCATGGGCCTGCGCGCGACCGCGGCCGTCGACGTCTTCGCGTGGGGCGGGATCATGGTCTTCGCCGCGACGGGCGCCGACCCGTTCCGGGCGGAGAGCCTGGGCGGGGTCATGCACCGCGTGCTGTCGGTGCAGCCCCAGCTGGACATGCTTCCCGAGCACCTGCGGCCGTTGGTCGCTGCCTCGCTCGCCAAAGACCCCGAGTCCAGGCCGACCGCGAGGGATCTGCTGCTCGCCCTGGTCAGCGGCGGCAGGGCCTTCGACACCCCGAGGCTGCTCGCGGTGGGCAGCGACGCCGGGTCCCAGGTCCGCGCGACCTCGACGGACCCCGCGCTCGGCACCCTCGCCGAGGACGCCTACGCCGCGCTCGGCCCCGCCGAGCGGGAGCTCGCCCCCGAGATCTTCCTGCGGCTGGTCACCGTGACCGACGACGACCAACTCGTCGTACGCCGTGCGCAGTGGGGCGAGCTCCTCGACGGGCGAGGGGAGGAGGAGGCCGCCGCCGTACGGCGCCTGATGGAGGTCTTCGCGTACCTGCTGGCCCACGACGACCGGGAGGTGTGGCTGTCGCGGCCCGCGCTGCCGCGGGCCTGGCCCAGGCTGCGCGGGTGGGTCCAGGCCAACCTGGACGGCCTGGCCGTGCACCGGGGCATCCTCACCGCCGCGCGGCGCTGGCAGGTCCAGGGGCGCAGGGACGGAGACCTGTTCCAGGGCGGCAGCCTGGAGAACGCGATGCGCTGGGCGGCCACCGGGCGCCGCAACATCACGCTCAGCCCGGTCGAGCGTGACTTCCTGGAGGCCGGTGCCGCTCTCACCCGGCGCCGGGCGCGCAGGGGCAGGGTGCTCTCCGGCACGCTGGCCGTGCTGCTCGTCGTCGCGCTGGCCGCCGGGGCGTTCGCCGTGTGGCAGGGCAGGGTGGCCGACGCGCGCAGCGCCGTCATCGCCTCCCAGCGCGACCAGGCGACGGCCGCCAGGCTCGCCGCGACGGCGGAGACGCTCCGCAGCTCGGAGCCGGTCACGGCGATGCTGCTCAGCGTGGCCGCCTGGCGGCTGGCGCCGGTGACCGAGGCGAGGGCGAGCCTGACCGGTTCGCTGGCCCAGCGGGAGTCCGCGGCCTTCCACGACCCGGCCACGGGGATACAGACCCTGAGGGCGCTGAGCGCCGACGGGCGCACGCTCGTCAGCGTGAGCGACGGCGAGGTGCGTGTCTGGGACGTGCGGACCGGTAGGCACATCGGGGGCTTCACCGGGATCGGCGGCGACCTGCGCGGGATCGCGTTGAGCCCGCGAGGCGGCCGGCTCGCCGTGATCAGCGGCCTGAGGCTGAGGATCTGGGACATGCGGACCGGCAGGCCGACGGGCGCCGCCATGGAGGTCCAGGGCAGGAACGCGGGCGGCGACACCACCGCGTCCTTCGGGCAGTCGGAGGACTGGCTCACGGTCGGGCAGGGGGAGGGGGTCATCGTCTGGAACGTCGTGACCGGCCAGAGGCACTCCCCGGTCGTGGGAGCCATCGGCAGCGACATCTCGGCGGACGGGCGCGGGTTCGCGTCCTGGGACCTCAACGGTGATGTGGCGGCCTTCGCACTGGACGATCTGCGCAAGGTTCCACTGGGGAGCCGCTGCAACGCCTGCGAGCGGAAGAGTGTGGCCTACAGCCCCGACGGCGCGACCATCGCCGTCGCCAGGGGCCGGATCGTCGAGCTACGCGACGCGTCCACCGGGGTGAAGCTGGACAGGCTCTTCGAGGAGGGGGCGACCGGCGAAATCGTCTTCAGTCCCGACGGGCGCTTCCTGGCCACGGCGGTCGACACGGCCCTGCGGCTCTGGCGGGTCGAGGACGGCAGGCTGCTGCTCACCCAGCGGATCGACGCCTTCGACCCCGTCGTGGCCTTCGACCCGGACGGGCGCACCCTGCGCTACCTCGCGGAGGACTCGGTGACGAGCCTCGACGTCTCCGCGCTGACCAGGCCCGTCACGCTGAAGGGCCCGGGGACCCGCTGGGCGGCATTCAGCCCAGGCGGGCGGTTCCTCGCCTCCAGGGCGGACGGGGCGAGCGAGGTCGTGATCCGGGACGTCCGCCGTCGCGCACGCGTGGGCTCGCTGAAGATCGGGCCCAGCGGCGCGGACAGGTACTTCGCGATGCTCTTCAGCGCCGACGGTGGGCGGCTGGTGGTCAACAACGGTGGGGAGAGCTCCCGGCTGACCGTCTGGGACACCTCCACCTTCAAGCGGATCACCGCCGTCACCCCCGCCCGCGACGGCCAGGTGCCCGCCGTGGCGATCAGCGCCGACGGCACCGCCGTGGCCTCGTACACTCTTTACTACGACTCCGGGGTGGAGCCGGAAGGGGAGATCCACGTCTGGGACGTGCCCAGCGGCCGGCTCCGCTGGTCGCGGCCCCAGGGCATCGCCGACGGGTTGGTGTTCACCCCGGACGGCAGGGCGCTCGCGGTCGTGGGCGGTGAGCACCGGTTGCTGGACGCGGGCACCGGCGAGCCGTTCGGAGACACCTACGGCTCGCCCACCGCGAGCATCCCGGCGATCGCGCTCGCCTTCGACCGGAAGGGTGACCGCTTCGCCGTCGCCGACCAGGTGGGGCGGATCTCGGTGCTGGAGACCCGGGGCAGGAAGCGGGTGGGCGCCGTGATCCGGGGCGGAGCGGGAACAGGGGCCAACCTGACATACTCCCCCCGCGGTGACCTCATCGCCGCAGCCGTGACCGCACGGTCGGTGGGGATATGGGACGTCGAGACCGGGCGCCGCCTCGGCCAGCCGATCGTCGCCCAGACCGGCGACCTGCGGGCGCTGGCGTTCAGTCCCGACGGTGCCCGGCTGATCGCCGTCGACGAGGCCGGCACCCTGAGCGAGTATCCGGTCGCGCCCGAGGCGGTGGCGCGGGCGGTCTGCGAGCGTGCGGGCCGCACCCTGTCGCGCGAGGAGTGGCGCACCTACCTGGGGGATCTGGCCTACCGGGACGTCTGCCCCGCCTGAAGCCTGAAGAGGGTCTCCTCAGGGCGCGTCGCGGACCGTACGAGATCGGTAGGAAGCCGGTCGTGGGCCCGGGGCGGTCGGTGCGAAGGTTTCGGCCATGCCTGTCATGCCTGTGGTGTCCACCTCGCCCGCGAGGGCGGTCGCGACGGCACGGGTTGTCTGACCTGCGGATACCTGGGTAGGACCCTCACCGGAAAAGCCACGAGTTTTCGGGGGGAAACATGGCGACCTGTGAAATGTGCGGAAACGACTATGACATGAGCTTCGAGGTGCACGCCCAGGGCACGGTGCACGTCTTCGACAGCTTCGAGTGCGCGATCCAGCGGATGGCGCCGATCTGCGAGCACTGCGGGGTCCGCATCGTCGGGCACGGTGTCGAGGCCGACCGGCGCTGGTTCTGCTGCGCCCACTGCGCGCGCAAGGAGGGGGCGGACAGGATCGTCGACAGGGTCGGCGCGCAGGTGTGAGTCGCGAGAGGTCGGCGGCGCGTCACGCCCCCGGCCGACGCGGCGACGATGTGTGACGGCGCGTGGCGCCACGCGGTGCCGGTGCCGTCGCGGCCCGGGTTCGACGCGCGGTGACGGCGGGCGGCGCCGCGCCGCGGTCCCGGTCCGGCGCGCGGTGACGGCGCGTACCGCTCCGCGGACGCTGGGGATATTACGGCCGTGGGGCGGTGTGAGGCGGTATTAACGAGACTGCCACGATCTGGTATTCCGTGAGTCTGGCTGAGACCGTCTCCTGCCTGCACACTGGGGCCTATGAGGGATTTTGATGTCCTTGTTCTTGGTTCCGGACCGGGTGGCCAGAAAGCCGCGATCGCCGCGGCGAAACTCGAACGGCGTGTCGCGCTCGTCGAGCGGCGCAACATGCTCGGCGGGGTGTGCATCAACACCGGCACCATCCCCTCCAAGACGCTGCGCGAGGCCGTACTGCACCTGACCGGTCTCAACCAGCGGGGTATGTACGGCCAGAGCTACCGGGTGAAGGACGAGATCACCGCGGCGGACCTGGGAATCCGCACCCAGCACGTGATCGGCCGGGAGATCGACGTGATCCGCAGCCAGCTGTCGCGCAACCACGTGACGACGCTCAACGGGCACGGCCACTTCGTGGATCCGCACACGGTCGGCGTCGTCGACGAGCACGGCCACGAGACCAAGGTCACCGCCGACAAGATCGTCATCGCCACGGGCACCAGGCCCGCCCGGCCCGACACCGTGGAGTTCGACGGCCACACCATCATCGACTCGGACGGCATCCTGCAACTGCAGGACATCCCGGACTCGATGGTGGTCGTGGGAGCCGGGGTGATCGGCATCGAGTACGCCTCCATGTTCGCCGCCCTGGGCACCAAGGTGACCGTGGTCGAGCGCCGCGACCGGATGCTCGACTTCTGCGACCTGGAGATCGTCGAGGCACTCAAGTACCACCTGCGCGACCTGGCGGTGACCTTCCGCTTCGGCGAGACCGTCGCCGCCGTCGAGCGCCGCTCCCGGGGCGCGCTGACCGTGCTGGAGAGCGGCAAGCGGATCCCCGCCGAGACGGTGATGTACTCGGCCGGACGCCACGGCATGACCGACGAGCTCGCCCTGGAGGCCGCGGAACTGGCCGCCGACGCCCGGGGACGCATCCAGGTCGACGAGCACTACCGCACCGTCGTGCCGCACATCTACGCGGTCGGCGACGTCATCGGGTTTCCCTCGCTCGCGGCCACCTCCATGGAGCAGGGCCGCATCGCCGCCCACCACGCCTGCGGCGAGCCGCTGGGCGGCATCCACCACCTGCAGCCGATCGGCATCTACACCATCCCCGAGATCAGCTTCATCGGCCCCACCGAGGACGAGCTGACCGCCTCCCACGTCCCCTTCGAGGTCGGCATCGCCCGTTACCGCGAGCTGGCCAGGGGCCAGATCATCGGCGACACGTACGGCATGCTGAAGCTCCTGGTCTCCCCGGAGACCCGTGCCCTGCTCGGGGTGCACGTCTTCGGCACCGGTGCCACCGAGCTCATCCACATCGGCCAGGCCGTCATGGGCTGCGGTGGCACCATCGACTACCTGGTCGACGCCGTCTTCAACTACCCCACCCTCGCCGAGTCCTACAAGGTCGCCGCACTGGACGCCATGAACAAACTCCGCCGCGTGGCCCGCTTCGAACTCTGACCGCGGGACATCGCGGCCGGTACGGGAGGGTCGCGATGTCCCGCGGTTTCTCCACAGTGCCGTTCTCGCGGGCCGGGAACCACGGTCCGCGAACGGCGGCCTCGCCGCGGTCACCCGGGTCACGACCTGTGGATCCGCCCTGAGAGGTCAGCCCCGATCGCCGAAGGCGTACCTCAGCGGTGGCAGCACCGCACGGGCGTCCGCGCCGCCGACCCACAGACCGATCATGAACGCCGCGGTCGCCTCGAGCAGGCCCGCGCGTTCCAGGCCGCCGCCGTCGACGGGCTCGCACCCGAGATCGGTGACGAGGGAGCGTACGGCGGCCAGCGCGGCGGGGTCGTCGCCGCAGAGGGGCACCGCCAGCGGGACGCCGTCGAAGGTGGGCGGCGTCATCCGCCACACGTCCTCATGGCAGAGGTTGAACGCCTTGACGACGTGTGCGCCGGTGCTCTCCGCGACGCGCCGCGCCATCGAGGGGCCGCCCTCGGTGGCGAGGGTGAAGCGTCCCTGGACGACCGGATTGACGCAGTCGGCGAGCACCCGGCCGTCCAGCGTCCCCCGGCCGCCTCCCGCGGCCTCCAGGACCTCGGTCACGGCGTGGTCGCGGACGGCGAGCAGTGTCACCTCGCCGAAGACCGCCGCCTCCTCCCAGGTGCCCGCCCGCGCGGCGGGCCCGAGCCTGGCCGCCAGGGCGGCGACCTTGACCGGGTTTCGGCCGCTCACCGTCAGTTCGTGGCCCGCGCGGGCCCAGTGCGTTCCGAGCGCGTCCGCCATGCGGCCCGCGCCGAGGATGCCGATGCGCATCCGTCCTCCCTTGCTCGACTGCTGCTGTGGGACGAAAGTAGAGAATTCATCGAGCACCGTTCGGTGCGTGACGTCTCGGAGAGACTGGAGGACCCGGCGTGTTCCTCGCCGACTGCCGCGCCCGGCTCGCGTTCGACCTGATCGGCAACACCTGGAACGCCGTCGTCGTCTGGGCGCTGCGCGCCGGTCCCCGGCGTCCCGGCGAGCTGCGCGAGGAGATCGGCGGGATCAGTGCGAAGGTGCTCACCGAGACCCTGCGCAGGCTGGAGTACAACGGCCTCGTCTCCCGCCGGGCCTACGCCGAGGCGCCGCCCAGGGTCGAGTACGGGCTCACCGACCTGGGCCGGACGCTGGTGCCGCTGATCGGGGCGTTCGGCGAGTGGGCCTTCGACCACGGCGACGAGGTCCTCGACGCCCAGGACCGTGCCGAGGGGCTCACCGGGTGAGGTCGTGGCGGTCCGCGCGGGGGCCGGCCGGGGGGCCGGGCATGACCGCGGGGAGCGCCCGCGGCCGATCGGGGACCTCCGGCCTCGGCGGCCCGGCCGGATGACCGAGCGCCGGGGTTGTTCAGCTCCCCGAGGAGGGGCGCTCCTTCTTCCCGGCCACGAGGGTGTCGGAGGTCTTGCCGGGCGCGGGGGGCCCGACCGGTGTGGGCGCGGTCGCGGGGGTCGCCGGGGGTGTGGACGTCGCGGCGCCGGACGGAGGCTTGCGGGTGCGCGTACGAGGACGGGGGGCGGCGGGGAACTCCGCGGTGTCCGTGGTGCTCTCCGAGGCGGATCCCTCCGGCTCGGAGGTAGGCGGGGACGCCTCGTCGGGCTTCTTCCCCGAGGTGGGACGGGCGAGGGCGGGCGCCGCGTGGGTCTCGGGCTCGCGCAGCGAGGCGATGACGTCGTGGGCCTCGTTCTCGGCGGCGAAGTCCTCGGCGGCCTCGGCCTCACGGCGCTTGATCACCACCATGTGGTCGACCGAGAGGCGGCCCGCGCCGCCGACCGCGAGCAGGATGGAGGCCGCGCCAAGGGCCACGATCAGCTTGGCGTCGCCACCGGTGAGCGGCAGGCCCACCTCGCCGCTGGCCAGGATGAACACGGCGAGAGCCTCGGCGAACAGCAGCAGCCCGCAGGCGGACACGGCGAGCCCCGCGACCAGCAGCGCGCCGCCGATGAGTTCCGTGAGCATGGTGGTCGCGGCCCACACGTAGGGCCCGGAGGCGCCCAGGCTCGTGAACTGCTCGGCGGTGGCGTTCAGGCCCGCTTCGAGCTTGTGCCAGCCGTTGGCGAAGAAGATCCCGCCCACGCCAAGTCTGGCGGCCAGGGAAGCAAGATCATGAAGGGTTTGTCGCACGGTTCCTCATTCTGGTTAGATTCCCCGTTCCTGCCCATGCTTGACCGATAGATGACCGAGCGGAGACCGTCCAAACCCTCGGCGAACCTTCGCGACCCGTCACGAACCTCCACGAGGGGCGTCCCTCTCTTCGCCGACGGGGCGGCGGGGCACCAGGAGTGTCACGGCCAGAGCGGTGGCGGCGAGCAGGAACACGCTCACCGCCACCGTCGTGTGCAGACCGGAGACGAACGCGACGCGGGCCGCGTCGAGCAGGGCGTCTCCCACGCCGCCGCCGATCTCCCGCGCCACGTGCGCGGCGGAGGCGAGTGACTGGCGGGCCTGCTCCATCATCGCGGGCGCGACACCGTGGACCGGGGGCAGCGAGGGGGCGTACACGGCCGTGGTGATCGTGCCGAGCACCGCGACGCCGAGCCCGGCGCCCAGCTCGTAGGCGGTCTCCTCGATCGCGGCGGCGCCGCCCGCGTGGGACTCGGGGGCGGAGGACATGATCGTGTCGGAGGCGGCGAGCAGGGTGACCTGGATGCCGAAGCCGATGCCGATGAAACAGAGCGTGAGGGCCACCGGATGTCCCTCGGTGTGCCAGGTCAGGGTGGGCGCGAGGGAGAGGGCGGTCAACGCCAGCCCGCCGCCCATCGTGGCGCGCAGCCCGAACCAGCGCAGCAGCCGCGCCCCGGCCAGACCGCCCGCGATCGCGGCGATCATGAGGGGGAGCATCCGTACGGCCGCCTGGAGCGGGCTGTGCCCCAGGACCAGCTGGAGATACTGGGCGAGCATGAGCTGCAGCCCGACCAGGGCGAAGACCGTGAGCAGTACGCCGCCCACTCCCGCGCAGAAGGCCCGTCTCCGGAACAGGCTCAGGTCCAGCAACGGGACGGCGAGTGAGCGCTGTCTGCGGACGAACCACACCAGCAGCCAGACCCCGCCCAGGAACGCCACCACACCGCCCGGATGCCCGGCCCCCGCCTCCTTCAGGCCGAAGGCCACCCCGAGGATGCCCAGCACCGACAGCGCCGCGCTGAGCGCGTCCCACGGCCGACCGGTGCGCCTGCGGGACTCGGGCAGGATCCTGGCCGCGGCGGGCATCAGGACCAGCAGGATGGGGACGTTGATCAGGAAGACGGCGCCCCACCAGAAGTGTTCGACGAGCACCCCACCGATGATCGGGCCGACCGCGGCCCCGGCCGCGGCCACCGCGCTCCACACCCCCAGCGCGATCGCCCGCTCGTGCCGGTCGGTGAAGACCTGCCGGATGATGGAGAGCGTGGCGGGCATGATCATCGCTCCGCCGAGACCGAGCAGTGCGCGTGCGGAGATCAGCGCGAGCGGGGTCGGCGCGAACGCCGCCGCGGCCGAGGCGACGCCGAAGACCAGGTATCCGGCGAGCACCAGGCGCTTGCGCCCGTAGCGGTCACCGAGCGTGCCGAAGGTGAGCAGCAGCGGCGCGACCATCAGCGAGTAGACGTCGATGATCCACAACAGCTCCACGGAGGACGGCTCAAGGGCGGACGTCAGCGCCGGTACCGCGATGTGCAGCACCGTGGCGTCCACCGTGATCAGCAGCAGACTGAAGCAGAGGATGGCGAGGACCGACCACCGGCCGGCCCTGGATGCCCGTGGGTCGCCGTCCGCGCGTCTGGCCATGACGGTGGTCATGAGCCGCTCAGGATCTGTCGGCCTGGACGAACATGCGTCGCAGCTTAGGCGAAGCCGGGCAGTGCCCGGGGCTGCATTGGGTGATTGATTCACAGGGGAATGTCCGTTTTATGCCCCGAGTGGGGCGGTGTTCGGCGGTTCTCGGGCCACTGCGAGCGACCTCTCTAGAGAGATACAGGCATATACCGACATCTAGGCAAAAGGTGATCTCGCACCGACCATGGCGATCGTGGGGAGCCAGCGCGAGGCCCGTGAGCCGCCGTGGTGAGCGGGTCCGGCGGGGATGACCCCGCCTCGATCCCGCCACCGCGGGACCCCGCCGACCCCCGGCAGTGGTGCGCGGTGGCCGCCGCGTGGCTGGCCCGTGACCGGCCCGAGGCCGCGCTGGAGGCCGCACGCAAGGCGCTGGACCTCGACCCCCGGTCCGAGTCCGGCGCCGACTGGGGATACCGCCTCGCGAGCCTCGCGTTCGAGCGGCTCGGCCGCGACGCGGAGGCCGTGGCCGCGGCCGAGGAGGCCGTACGCCTCGCACCGGGTTCCTGGGCCGCGCGAATGCGGCTGGGGGCCGCGCTGCGCAGGGTGCCGGGACGCTGGCGCGAGTCGCGGGCGCAGGCGGCGAGGGCCGTGCGCTACGCGCCGGAGGAGCCGGACCCGCACGTTCTCGCCGGTGACCTCGCGCTGCTGCGGGGTGAGTACGCCGCCGCGGAGGCCGCCTACCGCGAGGCGCTGCGCCTGCTGCCCGGCCATCCGGGCGCGAGGGTGAACCTCGGCCTGGCCCGGCTGCGCTGGGAGCGCCCGCGCGCCCACCACGACCCCGCCTGGCCGGTCGATCCCCGCGAGACCGGCCGGGCCAGACGTGCCCTGGCGACATGGTCGCGGCAGATCCGGATCCTGCTCGCCGTCGCCCTCGTCGCGGTCTGCGCGACCGAGTTCGGGTTCGGCCTGGCCTCCGTGGCGAGGATCGGCGGCGGCCTGGTGTTGCTCGCCGTCCTGGCGATCACCCTCAGGCGGGCGCACCGGGTCAGGCTCTGGTCGTACGTGCCGGGCATGCTCGCCCGCGACCTGTGGCTCAGCACGTCGGTCTCGATCACCCTGGTCGCCGTGGCCGCGTACGTCGCGGTCGTCGCCATCCTCCCCGCGGAGATCCCACCACCCCCCTCCGGCCCGGCGCCGGGTGCGCTCTGGGCGAGTCTCGCCGGACTGGTGCTCCTCAACGGGATGGTGCTGCTCGTCCTGCGCGTCCTCGTCGAGGCGTGGCGCGGGCGGCCGGTCAGCGCGCTGGCCGAGTTCGCCGCCGCGGGTGACGATCGCACGGCCAGGCGCGACGTGAACGTGACGCTCTGGCTCGTCGCGGTCAGGGTCTGGTCGGTACCGGCGGCGGTCACGGTGGCGGTGATCGTTCTGGACGAGCGGAGCTGGGCACTGGCCGCCCTCGCCGTACCGCTCGTGCTCGGCCGGCTGCGAGTCCGGGTGGGTCTGCCCCTCGGACTCGCCCGCGCGTCGGCCTCCGACCGCGCGCTGGTGGCGGTCCTGGCGCTGTCCGCCTCGGCGTCGATCCTGCTCGGCGTGGCCGGAGCGGCACCGGCTCTCGGGCTCGACCCGCCGGGAGAGTGGGCCTGGTGGGCGGGAATCGCGCTGCTCGCCGTACCGGTGGCGGTATTCGCGACGAGATCGGTGCGGGCGTGGTGGCACGGCGCGCCGGGGCCGTGGCGGGCCTCGCTGGTCATGTGCGACGGCTGCGGGAGCCGCCTCCCCGGCGACGCGGGAGCGCCGGTGGGTCTCAGCGGGGAGGTGCGCGCGGCCTTCACCTACGCGCGGGGGGTGGTGCTCGCGTACGCCGATCCCAGCGGTCCGCGCGCGCTCGCCGTCGGCGCGGTCAGCTCGGTCGGCCCGAGCGGCGAGCTGCGCCTGATCGCCGCATCCGACGCCTGGGAGGCCGCCGAACGCGACCCCAGGGTGGCGGTCTTCGTCGCCGACCCGCTCGACCGCCGGTTCTGGGCCGAGGTGCGGGGCGTCGCCGTCGGCGACACCGAGGCCGACCTGCTGAGAATCACCCCCAAGGAGGTCGTGGTCGGCGAGTATCCCGGCCGCCACCAGGGCCGCGCCCGCCGCGGCTGAGGGGTCCTCCCCGGAGCGCGGGACCGTCCTGCGATGCGCGACGCGGCACGTGCCGGGATCCGGTTCTCCCCGGAGCGCGGGACGCCCTCGCCCGGAACGCGACCCGCCCGGGGAGCCATGCCGGGACCGGGGCGTCCAAGGGCCGCGTGACCCGCGGGGCGCGGAGCCGTGGACCGTCTTGCCGGGCGGTGACATTTCCCTGCCCGCGACGCCCGCGACCCGGCATGGCTCCCCGGGCGGGCGAACGGCGGGGGCGGCCGGGACCGGGCCGTACCGCCTCGGGGGAACACGGGCGAGGGTCGCCGCGCGCGGGGCGCGGGGGCGGCACAGGGAGAGGCGTGGCCGGAGGGACCGCGCGGAAAGAGCTTGCTACCTCGAACGTTGGTTTCATCCGCTCTCATCCGGATATCTGATCCTGCCCACACGACGGCGTGGCGCGACCCTCAGGCACGCGCAAACGCCCCCTTGTTGCGGTATAACCAGGGGCGGACCGGGGAGGCGTGATGCGGGAATCCAGCAGGGCCCGTCCGGCGGGGCGCGCGGCGGCACGGGATCTGTTCGAGCAGGTTCGGCTGGGCTACTTTCGGCTCTCGCCGCCCCTGCGCAGGCTGATCTACGTCGCGGTGCTGGTCGGAGCGGTCGCGCTGGCGTTCGGACTCGGCTGGTCGGTCCTCAACACGTTCTTCTCCACCCTGGTGTTGCTCGGCTTCGCGGCGCTGACCCTGAGCTTCCCCCGCGCCGCCGCGACCCTGCTCGTGGTGCTCGGCTGGCTGGGGGGAGTCCTGATCTTCCGGGCTGTCCTCTTCGGCCTGCACTCGCCGGTCCCGTCGGCGCTGATGCTCCTCGGACTCCTGGTCGCGGGGGCCGCCCATCTCATCCGCTGGGTCCCACCGTGGATGACCACGGTCATGGCACTGGTGCCCGCGGGACTGACGGCCGTCCTGCTCGACGTGGTCATCACGGGGTTCGTGCCCGCCGTCGCCGTCTGGGCCGCGTACGCCGTGGCGGCCGGGGTGCTGGTCCACCGGTTCCTGCAGGCCCGCCGGGTGCGGGCCGCGCTGGAGGCGGGGGAGCGGCGCCCGAGCGGGCTCCGGGTCCGCGAGGGCGGCCACCCCGCCCCCGCCCAGAGCGCCGGCGAGCGCGACGATCCCCCGCCCATCTCGGTGGAGGAGGCGCTCGGCGAGCTGGACGCCATGATCGGCCTCGCCCCGGTGAAGGAGCAGGTCCGCTCGATCGCCGCCTCGATCGAGGCGGCCAGGCTGCGCAGGGAGGCCGGATACTCCACCGAGCCGCCGATGCGGCACTTCGTGTTCGTCGGCCCTCCCGGCACCGGCAAGACCAGCGTGGCCAGGACCGTCGCGAAGATCTTCTACTCCTTCGGCCTGCTGGAGACCCCCTACGTGGTGGAGGCCCAGCGGGCCGACCTGGTGGGGGAGTTTCTCGGCGCCACCGCGATCAAGACGAACGAGCTGGTCGACCGGGCGCTCGGCGGGGTGCTGTTCGTCGACGAGGCGTACAGCCTGATCAACTCCGGTGACGGCCAGCCCGACAGGTTCGGCACCGAGGCCGTGCAGACGCTGCTCAAGCGGGCCGAGGACGACCGCGACCGGCTGATCGTCATCCTGGCCGGATACGAGAAGGAGATGGGCACCTTCCTGTCGTCCAACCCCGGCCTGTCCAGCCGGTTCTCCAGCAGGGTCCGCTTTCCCAGCTACGCTCCCGACGAGCTGCTCCGGATCACCGAGCTGCTGCAGCGGCGCAGGGGCGACCGGATGGCGCCCGAGGCCGCGTCCGCCCTGCTCGCCCGCTTCGAGGACATCCACCGGCGCGCGATCGTCGACGACCTGGGCAACGCCCGGTTCGTCCGCAGCCTCGTGGAGGCCGTCGCGCAGGCCAGGGACGTGCGCGTGGTGGGAGCGGGCGGCGCGCCCACCACCGAGGACCTGGTCACCACGATCGAGGCCGACGTCGTCAAGGCCTTCGACGAGCTCACCGCCCGCTACCGGGGCTACCAGGCCGCCCCCTCCCTTGAGGAGGCGCTCGCCGACCTCGACCGCATGGCGGGGCTGGAGCCGGTCAAGCGGCAGGTGCACGCGATCGCCGCGCAGCTCAGGGTGGCCAAGATGCGCGAGGAGCGCGGGCTGCCGACCCCGCCGCAGATGCGGCACTTCGTCTTCGCCGGACCGCCGGGAACCGGTAAGACCAGCGTGGCCCGCATCCTGGGCCGCATCTTCGCCGCCCTCGGCCTGCTCACCCAGCCCGACGTGGTGGAGGCGCAGCGGGCCGACCTGGTCGGCCAGCACCTCGGCGCCACCGCGATCAAGACGAACGAGCTGGTCGACCGGGCGCTCGGCGGGGTGCTGTTCGTCGACGAGGCGTACAGCCTGGTCAACTCCGGCTACAGCGGGGGCGACGCCTTCGGCACCGAGGCCGTGCAGACGCTGCTCAAGCGGGCCGAGGACGACCGCGACCGGCTGGTGATCATCCTGGCCGGATACGAGCGGGAGATGAACGCCTTCCTGGCCTCCAACCCGGGTCTGGGCAGCAGGTTCAACCAGCGGGTGCAGTTTCCCTCGTACTCGCCGGGGGAGCTCACCGAGATCGCGGTGCTGCTCGCCGACGAGTCGGGAGACCGGTTCGACGACGACGCCCGCCGCGACCTGGCCGAGGTCTTCACCTGGGTCTGCGACGAGGGCCTGATCGACGGGCTCGGCAACGGCAGGTTCGCGCGCTCGCTCTTCGAGCGCGCCGCGATGCGCAGGGACGTCCGCCTCGCCGCCCTCGGCGGAGCCACCGCGAGCGCCGCCGACCTGACCACCATCACCGGTGCCGACCTGCGCGCGGCCGTCGACGAGCTCGCGGGGAAGTGACCTCGGCTCCGCCATCTCCCATCGAGATCCCTCCGACTCGGTACGCTGTGCAGTCCGTCGGTCGCCGAGTGTAGCAAGATGGTCACCGACAGCGGCGGGGCTCCGGAGGAGGAAAGATGGCGGGATTCCTTACCCGCAGGCTGCTCAACTATCTGGTGCTGATCGTCGTGGCCACCAGCCTGGCCTACATGCTCGCCGCCTCCGCGCTCAACCCGCGATCCAACTACGAGGGCCGCAATCCTCCGCTCCCGTCGGCCGTCGTCGACGCGCACCTCACCGACCTCAACCTGAACGACCGCACCCCGCTGTTCGAGCGCTACCTGACCTGGGCGGGAGGCGTCGTGCGCGGAGACTTCGGCAGGACGGTGGGCGGAGGGTCGGTCAACGACGACCTCGGGCGCCGCGTCGGCGTCACCCTGCGCCTGATCACGATCGGACTCGTTCTCGGCAGCGTCGGAGGTGTGCTCATCGGAGCCTACGCCGCGGTCAGGCAGTACGGCCTCTTCGACCGATCGGCGACCGTCCTGGCCTTCGTCGTGCTCGCGATCCCCACGGTGGTGCTGGCCAACATGCTGATCATCGCCGCCATCCGGCTCAACGAGGCGGCCGGCACCCAGATCGTCCTCGTCAGCGGAGAGGCGACCCCCGGCCTTGAGGGAGGGCTCGCCGCCGCCGTGTTCGACAGGATCAGGCACCTGGTCCTGCCCACGCTGTCGCTCTCGCTCGGACTGGTCGCCGTCTACAGCCGTTACCAGCGCAACATGATGCTCGACGTGCTCGGCGCCGACTTCGTCCGTACGGCCATGGCCAAGGGGCTGAGCCGCCGGGCCGCGCTGACCCGGCACGCGCTGCGCACCGCGCTCATCCCGGCGGTCACCTACTTCGCCTTCACCTTCGGGGCGCTGCTGGTCGGCACCACCTTCACCGAGAAGATCTTCGGCTGGCACGGCCTGGGGGAGCAGCTGGTCGACTCGATCTCCACCAACGACGTCAACACCGTCGCGGCGATCAGCTGCTTCGCCGCGCTGGCCGTGTTGCTGGCCGCGCTCGCCTCCGACATGCTCCACGCCGTCCTCGACCCCCGTGTCCGGGTGGGGTGAGCCGGAGATGGCCATCGCCGACGAGGAGCTCGCCGAGCAGCAGTCGTCCGTCGACAGGATCAAGGCACCCTCGCGGCTGCGGGTGGTCGCGGGCCGCCTCCTGCGCTCGGGGCGGGGCAGGATCGGCCTCGCCCTGCTCGTGCTGATCTTCCTGCTCGCCTTCGCCGGGCCGCACCTCACCCGCTGGACGTACGTTTCGAAGGACTACACGGCCTTTCTCGCGCCTCCCTCCGCCGAGCACTGGTGGGGGACCCTGCAGACCGGCGCCGACGTGTACGCGGTCACGTTGCGCGGCCTGCGCAGGTCCCTGATCGTGGGCCTGCTCGCCGCGGTGGTCGGCACCGCGCTCGCGGCCGTGGTGGGCGCCTTCGCCGGATACTTCGGAGGCTGGACCGACCGGGCGCTGACCTGGCTGACCGACCTGCTGCTCGTGCTCCCGGCCTTCCTCATCCTGGCGATCATGTCCCCGCTCTTCGCCGGGAGGCAGTGGCCGGTGTTCGTGCTGGTGCTGGCGCTCTTCCTCTGGATGGTCACCTCGAAGATCGTCCGGAGCATGACCATCTCTCTCAGGGAGCGGGAGTTCATCCACGCGGCCAGGTTCATGGGCGTGCCCCCGACGAGGATCGTCTTCCGGCACGTGATCCCCAACATGTCCTCGCTGCTGGTCGTCGACGCCACGCTCAACGTCAGCGCCGCGATCCTCACCGAGACGTCCCTGTCCTACTTCGGTTTCGGCATCCAGCCGCCCGACGTCTCGCTGGGCAGCCTCATCGCCGACGGCGCGCGGACGGCCCTGTACGCCCCCTGGACGTTCTGGTTCTGCGCGGGTCTGCTGATCGTCACCGTGCTCGCGGTGAACCTGGTCGGCGACGCCCTGCGCGACGCCTTCGACCCCACGTCCCACGGGGCGGGTGACCGATGACGGGCGAGCGATTCTCGGGCACGACGTCCAGGGCCGGCGAGCGCGAGCCGGTGCCCGACCCGATCGCCCCCGTGCTCGAGGTGCGTGACCTCGACGTCACCTTCGGCTCGGGGCCCGGGGCGGTCCGCGCGGTCAGGGGCATGGGTTACGCGGTCCGTCCCGGCGAGGTGCTCGGTGTCGTCGGGGAGTCCGGCTCCGGCAAGTCGGTCACCTCGCTCGCCGTGATGGGCCTGCTCCCGGCGCACGCCCGCGTCACCGGCTCGGTCCGGCTGCTCGGGCAGGAGATCCTGGGCGCCCCGGAGAGGACGCTCACCGCGTTCCGCGGCAAGACCGTCTCCATGGTCTTCCAGGATCCGCTCTCCGCGCTCACCCCCGTGTACCGGGTCGGCGACCAGGTCGCCGAGGCGATCCGCGTCCACCAGCGGGTGGGCGCCGCCCAGGCGGCCAGGCGTGCGGTCGAACTGCTCGACCTGGTCGGCATCCCCGACGCCGCGCGGCGGGCCAGGGCGTTCCCGCACGAGTTCTCCGGTGGCATGCGCCAGCGCGCGGTGATCGCGATGGCGATCGCGAACGACCCCGACGTGATCCTCTGCGACGAGCCCACCACCGCGCTCGACGTGACCATCCAGGCGCAGGTGCTGGAGGTGCTGAAGACGGCGCAGCGTGAGACCGGCGCGGCGATCGTCGTCATCACCCACGACCTGGGGGTGGTGGCGGGGTTCGCCGACCGGGTCCTCGTCATGTACGCCGGGCGCCCCGTCGAGGTCGGCTCGGTGGACGAGGTCTACTACCGCAGTCGCATGCCGTACACCATGGGCCTGCTCGGCTCGGTCCCGCGCCTCGACCGCGGCAGGGGACGCCCGCTGGTGCCCATCGAGGGCGGCCCGCCGTCACCGGCGGCGCTGCCGCCGGGCTGCCCCTTCGAGCCGCGCTGCCCGATCGCCGTCCCGGCGTGCTCCGAGACCGAGCCGGAGCCGGAGCCCGTGGACTCGCCGGGCCACCTCGCGGCGTGCGTGCGCTCCGGCGAGATCGAGGCGGCGGGATGGTCACCGGACCAGGTCTACGGTGTGCGCGGACCGGCCACGGGCACCGCCACACGTGCCGCCGCCGCTCCCGCCCGGCGCCCCGCGAGCCCTGTGAGCCCTACCGACTCCACCGACTCCACCGACTCCATCGACTCCACCGGCCTCGCCGCTCCCGGCGTCGAGGAGCCGCCGCGCCCGCGCGAGGAGCGCGCCGTGGTCCTGCGGGTCGAGGGCCTGGTCAAGCACTACCCCCTGGTCGCCGGGACGCTCCTGCGGCGGAGGGTCGGCACGGTCCGCGCGGTGGACGGCGTCGGCTTCGACGTCCGCGAGGGCGAGACGCTCGGCCTGGTCGGCGAGTCGGGCTGCGGTAAGACCACCACCCTGATGGAGATCCTCGAACTGGCCGCACCGCAGCGCGGCAGGATCACGGTGCTGGGCCACGACACCTCAAGGATGAGCGCCCGCGACCGGATGGCCGTGCGGCGCGACATGCAGGTCGTCTTCCAGGATCCGCTCGCCTCGCTGGATCCGAGGATGACCGTCTACGACATTCTCGCCGAACCGCTGCGCGCGCACGGCGAACGGGACCCGGGGCCGAGGATCGGCGAGTTGCTCGACCTCGTCGGCCTGGAACCCGGCCACGCCGCCCGCTACCCGCAGGACTTCTCCGGGGGCCAGCGTCAGCGCATCGGCATCGCCCGTGCCCTCGCCCCGCGGCCCCGGCTGGTCGTGCTGGACGAGCCGGTCTCGGCGCTCGACGTGTCCATCCAGGCGGGGGTGCTCAACCTGCTGGAGGGGCTGAGGAGCCGCCTGGGCCTGTCGTACCTCATCGTCGCGCACGATCTGGCCGTGGTCCGGCACATCGCCGACCGGGTCGCGGTCATGTATCTGGGGAGGATCGCGGAGATCGGCCGGGTCGGCGCCGTCTACGACACCCCGCTGCATCCCTACACGCGGGCTCTGCTGTCGGCGGTCCCGCTTCCCGACCCGTTGCTGGAACGCTCCAGGAAGCGCGTCCTGCTGGAGGGGGACCTGCCGAGTCCCGCCGATCCTCCCTCCGGGTGCCGTTTCCGGACCCGCTGCCCCCTGTTCAAAACCCTCGGCGAGACCGACCGGCGACGCTGCGTGGACGAGGAGCCCTTGATACGGCAGGTCGGGGATGACCACGGCGTCTCATGCCACTTCGCCGAGAGGGCCGACGCCGGATGACCCAGCCGTATGCACCGGGAGGAACACCGTGATACCAATCCGGCGCGTGGGCGCGCTCGCCGCCGCGCTGGCCGTGGCCTTGGCCGTCGCACCGGGTCTCGCCGGGTGCGGGGGAGGGGGGAGGCCGGGCGGGCCGGTCTCCGTGATCAAGGCCTACGACGTCAACCCGGTGCCTCGCGAGCGGGTCGCGGACGGGGGCGTGCTCCGGTGGGGGATCAACGAGTATCCGTCCAACTGGAACCTCAATCACATCGACGGCAACCTGGCGACGGTCAAGAGGGTCATGGACGCCCTCATGCCCGCCCCCTTCCGCTCCGACGCCAAGGGGACGATCTCCCCGAACACCGACTACCTGTCCGAGGGCAGGGTCACCGCGCACGAGCCGGAGCAGGTCGTCACGCTGACCCTCAATCCGCGTGCCAGGTGGTCCGACGGCACCCCTATCACCTGGGAGGACTACCGCGCCCAGTGGCAGGCTTTGAGCGGCCGCGACGCCGGCTACCGGGTGGCGAGCACCACCGGTTACCGGAACATCGAGAAGGTCGACAGGGGCAGGGACGACCACCAGGTCGTGGTGACCTTCGCCAAACCCTTCGGCGACTGGCAGTCGCTGTTCGCGCCGCTGTATCCCCGGAGCACGAACGCCACCCCCGAGGCGTTCAACACCGCATGGCTGAACCGCGTCCCGGTGACCGCGGGCCCGTTCGAATTCGTGTCGTTCGACCCGACCGCCAAGACCGTCACGATCGCGCGGGACGAGCGCTGGTGGGGTGATCGGGCCAAGCTCGACCGGATCATCTACCGATCCCTGGAGAGCGACGCGCTGGTCGGGGCCTTCAGCAACGGCGAGCTCGACACCTTCGACGTCGGCCCGTCCGCGCCCGACTACGCGCGGGCCAGGAGCACCCCGGACGCGATCGTGCGGCAGGCGGCGGGCCCCGACTTCCGGCACATCACGATGAACGGCGAGAGCGCCCTGCTGTCCGACCAGAAGGTCCGCAGGGCCGTCGCGATGGGCATCGACCGTCAGGTCATCGCCCGGTCGGACCTCCAGGGCCTCGACTGGCCGATCGTGCTGCTCAACAACCACTTCTTCATGAACACCCAGGAGGGATACCAGGACAACGCCGGTGAGATCGGCACGTACGACCCGGGCAGGGCGGGGAGGGAGCTGGACGCCGCGGGCTGGAAACTGGAGGGCCGGACCCGCAGGAAGGCGGGGAGGGAGCTGAACCTGCGGTTCGTCCTGCCGTCGGGCCTGCAGCTCGCCAAATCCGAGGCCGAGCTCGTCCAGGACATGCTCGGCCGTATCGGGGTCGGGGTCACCCTCCAGTCGGTACCGACGGACGACTACTTCACCAAATACATAATTCCTGGCAATTACGACATCACCGCGTTCGCGTATGTGGGCACGCCCTTTCCCGTCTCCAGCTCCTACGGCCAGTACGCCGACGCCGTCAGGCTCCCCGACGGCACCAGGCAGTGGAACGCCAACCTCGGCCGCATCGGATCCCGGCGGATCGACGCCGCCATGAACAAGGCGACCGCCGACCTCGACCACGCGAGGGCCGTCGCCGACACCAACACCGCGGACAAGCTCATCTGGCAGGCGGTCAACGTGGTGACGCTCTACCAGCGACCGCAGATCGTCGCGGTCAAGAGCGATCTCGCCAACTTCGGAGCCCGAGGCTTCTATGACCTGAAATATCAGGACATCGGCTTCGTTCGTTGACGCTCGTTCCACCCCGAAGGCCGGTCGACGCCCGTCTCGCCCCGCAGGACGGAGACGCCCGGGTACGGCGATCGGACGACGGAGTCACGAAGGCCGGAGCGTCGGCGCCCGTTCCCGTGACCACGGGCGGGTCGCGTTCTGTCGGGGAGGACGTGTAGAAGTCGGTCATGGCTATCTCGGTGACCTGGCCCCAGGTGCTCGCCTGGCGGCTGAAGCGGCAGTTCGTCGATCCGGCGGACGGACCCGACGCGGTGTCCGTCGTGCGCAGGCTCACCGGGGTGCAGGCGCAGGTGGCCTCCTCGGCCGAGCTGGCGGTGGCCGTGCGCAGCGCGCGGCCCGATCGCGGTGAGATCGACCGCGCCCTGTGGCGAGATCGCACCCTGGTCAAGACCTGGACGGCGCGCGGCACCCTCCACCTCGTCCCCGGCGACGAGCTCGCCTCCTACGCCGCGGTCCTCGGCTCGTTCCGCAACTGGGACAAAGGCTCCTGGCAGCGCGGTCACGGCGTCACCGCCGCCGAGGTCGCCGCCATCCTCGACGCCGTCCCCAAGGCGCTCGCGGGGCGCGCCCTCACCCGCGAGGAGCTGGTCGACGGCGTGATCGAGGTCACCGGCGACGCACATCTGAGGGAGGCTCTCACCTCCGGCTGGGGCGCCCTGCTCAAGCCGCTGAGCTTCCTCGGCGAGCTCTGCCACGGTCCGCCGCGCGGGGGCCGGGTGACCTTCGCCCGCCCTCGCGACCAGGTGCCCGGCTGGCCCGACGTGCTCCCCTCCGCGGAGGAGGCCGGGGTGCGCCTGCTCCGTTCCTTCCTCGGTGCCCACGGCCCCGGCGCCCCCGAGACGTTCGACGGCTGGCTCTACCGGGGAGCCGCCCGCAAGGCGACGCTGCGCGGCTGGTTCCGCGACCTCACGCCCGAGCTGGCCGAGATCGAGGTGGAGGGCCGGCCGATGGTCGTGCTCGCCGAGCACCTCGACGATCTGGCCACGACCCGGCCCGCGACAGGGGTTCACCTCCTGCCCGGCTTCGACCAGTACATCTTGGGAGCGCCCCGCGACCTGGAGCCCCTCCTGCCCGCCGAGGCGAAGTCGAAGGTGAGCCGGGCCGCCGGCTGGATCTCCCCGGTCGTCGTCCACCAGGGCCGGGTGGCCGGGGTCTGGGAGGCGAAGGACGGGAAGATCACCGTCGACCTCCTGGAGGAGGTCCCCGCCGCCGCCCTCGCCGCCGAGATCGAACGGGTCTCCGCTCTCCTTCGCCGACCACGGGGAGGTGGACGAACTCCTCCGGGCGAGGTCGGGCTCATCGTCTGACCGCCCCGGGGTGAGCCCTACAGGGGTTTCGCGAACTCCCAGCCCCGCTCCGGTGACCCGTACGCTCGCCGCGGCCTGTGACGGCCGGACCGCCGTGGGCGGGTCAGTCGCGGCGGAATCGTACCCGGTCGCCAGGGCGGAGCTGGGCGGCCCGGGCGAGGCTCGCCGAGGTCAGGACGGCGATGACCGGGTAGCCGCCGGTCGGCGGGTGGTCGGCGAGGAACACGATCGGCTGGCCGCCGGGCGGCACCTGGACGGCCCCCGCCACCATGCCCTCACTCGGCAGTTCCCCGCTCCTGGCTCGTTCCAGGTGGGCGCCGCGCATTCGCACGCCCACCCGGTTGCTGTCCTGGCTGACCTCGTACGGCCCCGCGCACAGGGTGGCGAGGGCTCCGGGGACGAACCAGTCGTCGCGAGGACCGGGAAGAACCCGCAGGACGCCCCTCCCGAGCTCCGGCGAGGGCGCCGCGTCCACGGTGATCGGCGGCAGGTCTCCGGTCGGCCCCACGGGCAGTACCGTCCCGGTGCGCAGCGGGGGAGGCCCCAGCCCGGACAGGGAGTCGGCGGACCGGCTTCCCATCGTGATGGGAACGTCGACGCCGCCCCGGACGGCGACGTAGGTGCGCAGACCGGCCCCGGGCGTCCCCAGGCGCAGTTCGCCCCCCGCGGGAACCCAGAAGGGCGCGCACATCGCCTGCGGCACCGTCACTCGCCGGAGCCTCCCTTGTGGAGAGGCCTCGCCGGCGGAGATCCCGCTCGTGGGCGTCCCCGCGGGGGAGGATCGGCTCGTGGACGCCGGAGCCCCGCCCGGAGAGACCGGGCCCGTCCCGCCGGGCACCGTCTCGTACGGTCGCACGAGGTCCAGGGGGCAGGCGGCGCCGGTGACGGCGGTCCAGGCCCCGGTGGTGAAGCGAAGCCGGGCCCCGCCGAAGGTCAGCTCGATCCCGGCGGCGTTCTGCGGGTTGCCGACCAGGCGGTTGGCCAGTCGCAGGCTCGGCTCGTCGGCCGCACCCGAGCGGGGCACCCCGAGGTGGGCGTACCCCGGCCGGCCGAGGTCCTGCACGGTGGCGTAAGGGCCGGGCGCGATCACCTCGATCATGGCTCGCCGACCGCGAGGAAGCGCACCCGCGTCCCCGGCGTGAGCAGGGCGGGCGGGTCGGCGGCCACGTCCCACACCGCGGTCGCCGAGCGGCCGAGCAGCCGCCAGCCACCGGGTGAGGCCGAGGGATAGACCGCCGAGTAGGGGCCGGCGACGGCCACCGCCCCGGCGGGCACCGAGGTCCGCGGGGTGTCCAGCCGGGGGACGTGCAGAGCCGGGTCCAGCCCCGTGAGGTAGGCGAAACCGGGGGCGAAGCCCAGCCAGCCCACCACCAGCTCCCGCCCGGTGTGCCGCTCGACCACCTCCTGCGGGGAGAGGCCGCTCAGCGCGGCGACCTCGTGGAGGTCGGCGCCGTCGTACACGACGGGGAGGGTCACCTCCTGCGTGCCCGCGGCCACCGCGGCGTCCGCGGCGGTCACCGTGGCGAGCAGGCGGAGGAGCTCGTCCCGCAGACGAGCGGGATCGGCCCCCGGCGCGGTGACGAGGACCGTGACGGGGCCGGGCACGATCTCGACCACCCCTCGGGGCCGGTCGGCCCGCAGCAGCGCGTCCAGCCGGTGGGAGATCTCCAGCGAGCCGGTCTCCACCAGCAGCGCGTGCTCCCCGGCCCGCCGGACGCTCACGCGAAGGACCTCAGCGTCACTCCCGCCTCCACCAGGCCGTCGCGCACGGCACGGGCCATCAGCACGGCGCCGGGGGTGTCGCCGTGCACGCAGATCGAGCGCGCCTCGACGGGCACTCGCGAGCCGTCCACCGCCTCGACCACCCGCTCGGTCGCCATCCGCACGGCCCGGTCCGCGACCGTGCCCGGGTCGTGCAGCACCGCGCCGGGGGAGCGGCGGGAGACCAGCGCTCCCGTGCCGGTGTACGCGCGGTCGGCGAAGGCCTCGACGACGGTGGTGACCCCCTCCCCGGCGGCGATCTCGTGAACCACGGAGCCGGGCAGGGTGAGCAGGGGCAGATCCCGGTCGTAGTCGGCGACCGCCGCCACGACGGCCCCGGCCTGCTCGGGATCGCGGCAGATCCGGTTGTACAGCGCGCCGTGCGGTTTGACGTAGGAGACCCGGCCGCCCATCGCCCTCGCGATGCCGTCCACCGCTCCCAGCTGGTAGAGCACCTCGGCGCAGAGCTCCTCGGGATCGACGTCCATCTCGCGGCGGCCGAACCCGGCCAGGTCCCGGTAGGAGACCTGGGCGCCGATCGTCACTCCGCGGTCGACCGCCGCCGCGCACGTGCGCCGGATGTTCAACGGATCGCCCGCGTGAAACCCGCAGGCGATGTTGGCGCTGGTCACGACGTCGAGGAGGGCGTCGTCGTCGCCCAGCCTCCAGATCCCGAAGCTCTCACCCAGATCGGCGTTGAGATCGATCACCATGGCTCACCTACACCGGAGGTTCGTCGGGAATGTCCGCGATGTCATCGAGGGCGATGGCCAGTTCCTCGGGGTCGTCCCCGATGCGCTCGGCGATCTCGATCAGCACGTGCAGCACGTCGTGCCGGTCGTGACCCAGGTCGAGCAGCCGCTGCGCCGCCTCCCAGAGCTGCGGAGGATCGCCCTCCCAGAGCCTGGCGGCGATCTCCTCGTGCCAGGCGAGGTGCTCGTCGTAGTCGCGCCGGTCGAGCTCCCCCGCGTGGTCGATCCCCAGCAGGATCCGCCGGTCGGTGTCGTCGGCGGGGTTGAGCAGGCTGAGCTTGATCTCACCGTGCGTACCCTGCAGGAAGGGGAACGCGAACACCCGCCTGGCCAGCGCCGACAGGTCGCCGTCCGGCAGCAGTCGGTCGAGCAGGTCGCGGTCGAGCCCGAAGGTCGTCGGGTCGCGGTAGGACTCCGCGAACTTGCCCGTCGCCTCCCAGATCGCGTCGAGCGTGGCCCGCAGCCCCTCGTCGGGCAGTCCGGTCCTGCCCGCGGCGAACCGCGCCCACGCGCCCAGCACGTGCGGCACCGCCTCCTGCTCGGCGGTGCTGAGCATCACCTTGCGCGGCAGCCAGTCGAGGAGGAACGTCTCGCACTTGGTCGGGCTCACCCGGAGCGGGCGGCCGAAATCCTGGTCGCAGCCGTAGTCGATGATGTGGTCGGCGCACCGGGAGGCCGCCGAGGGGTCGGACAGGTGCTCGGCCGCGTCCGAGGAGAGGAACTCGGCCGCCAGCATCGCCCGGCGGTCACGGCTGTAGGGGGCCTCGCTGTGCAGCGGGGCCGGCCGCTTCCTGCCTGGCGGCAGAGCCTTGATCCGGGACCTGGCGAAGGCGTGGTAGGCGCTGTAGCTGTCGCTGACCGGCACGGTCGTCCTGCGCTGGCCGTACTCGGCGGTGGCCTTCATGGCCGATTCGAGCAGCGCCCTGGCCTGCTGAGGTTCGATCTCCCCGAACCTGAGCATCGGGTTGCCCTCGGCCTCGGCCCTGGCCTGCTCCAGCAGCTTGTCGACGTGCGAGGAGACCCAGGCGTCACGGGCGATGCCGCGCATGTTGTAGTCGACGATCACCACCAGCGCGTGCCGCTCCTCGACGCTGTCGGCGCCCCGGTAGCCGAAGGTGCACACCACGGTGTCCTGGTCGCCGTACGCGTCGCGGGAGACGAAGCAGCCGGTCGTCTTGACCACGCCCAGCCGGTCGGCCCAGCGCGGCCTGGCCACGTCGCGCTCCATGAGCGCCAGCGCGGCGCCCTCGGCCTTGGCGGCCTGGCGGGCCGTGCCGAGGTAGGCGAGCGCGATCAGCAGGGTGAGCGCGGCGGGCGAGCCCGCCTTGGCCGCGTAGTCGACCAGGCCCTCGCCGAGGACCTGCTCGGCGTCCCCTCGGCGCAGCCGGCGCCCCCACCAGGCTCCGATCATGTCGGAGACCATGAGCTCGGCGTCCAGCGGGCTGCGTACGGCCAGTAGCTCGCGAGCGGCGAGCAACATCTCGGCGAAGACCGCCTCGGGGGACTGGCTCTCCCTGAGGTCTCGACGATGTCGCCGGCTCAAGCAGCCTCCCCCGTCGGGCGATTCAGCCCATCACGGGCGCCGCCGCCGCGTCGATCGGCCCGCTCGCTTCCCTCGCTCACGTCCCAACCTTCTCGCATTCCCGGGCCAAACGGTGCGTAGAAGACGGCCGGGTGCTCCCGATGTTACCGGGGACCGCGGGATGGCGGCGCGGAGTTGACAAGGGCGAGCAGATGCTCGCGGGCGACGCGCTCGACGATCTCGGCCGTCGGCTCGATGCCGAGATGCTCGGCGCAGGCGCGGACCTCGGCCACGCACCTGTCGACGGTGTCGAGGGAGATCGTCGGGAACTCGGCGGCCAGGTGAGAGGTGACCGGCTCGTGGAGGGCCGCCTCGGGCACAGAGGACGCCGAGGACGCCGAGGGCGCCGAGGGCGCGGCGAGGGTCGTCGCGGAAGGCCCGCCGAGGCGGGTGGCAAGAATGGGCATGGAAGTCGCATTCCTCCGGAGTTTCCCGGGGGCATCCCCCGGATGTGTCGGCGAGGACGTGCGTTTTCATTTCACAACTTATCTCGGGACTGTCAACCCTTGGCGCCGTGATATGGGAAGCTGACCCCGTGTCTTGACTGAATCCTGCAACAGCCGAGTAAGTGAGTGTTACCGAACAGGGAGCCGAATTGACGGCGAGTCAGTAGCCTGATCTCGCCTGCAAGCCCTACGGAGATGAGGTGGGCAGTTGCCGGGACGGTCCGGCCCGATCCTGCTATGGTCCTGGCCGCAAACGTTCGGAGACGCGGTGCCGCCCGGTCGGCGCCCGTGTGGAAGCCCCCTCGCATCGGCGCGAGGGTTCCGGTCGTCGGAGCGGCGGCGTTCCCAGGGTGCGCTGACCGCATCCTGGGCGGGGCTTCCGTCCACACCTGCCCATCGCCGATGATGTACTCCAGGATCCGGTCCCCCGGAGCCGCGCTACGCCAATTCGCAAGTTTGGAGATGTGCCTCGTGGGAGACCCTGGCACGCGACGGAGGTGCCGACCATGAGCGCCGAAACCTCCGTGCCCCGTCCCCGGGAGTCGGGTGTGGACATCTCAGACTCCGGCCTGCTGCAGGGCCTGCTGTCGCAGTCGCCGTTCGCCTTCGCGTTCTTCGACCCCGACGGCCGTTTCGAGCGCGTCGACGAGGTCTTCGCCGACGTGGTCGGCCTGCCCGCCGAGCGCCTGGTCGGCCGCCTCCCCGGTGATCTGCTCTCCGCCGACCTGACCGCCCTGATCCAGGGCTCGGTCCGCGGCATCGTGGCGGGGGCCGAGGTCGAGGGCGACCAGCGGATCCGGGTGCGCACCGCCGACGGCGCGACCCACCACTGGTCGCTGACCTTCTCCCCGATCCACGACGACAAGGGCACGCTCCAGGCGATCTGCCTGGTCGGCGTCGACATCACCGACAGCAGGCAGGTCGAGGAGAAGCTCAGGCGCAGCGAGGAGCGCTATCGCTCGCTGGTCGAGGCCCAGTCCCAGCTCGTGTGGATCACCGCGCCCACCGGCGTCGTGGAGGAGGACGCGCCGCAGTGGCGGGCCATCACCGGTCAGAGGATCGATGAATACCTCGCCCACGGCTGGCTGGAGGCCGTCCACCCCGACGACCGCCCGCACACCGAGGAGGCGTGGCGTGAGGCGTTGCGCGGCCGGACCATGTTCGAGTGGAGTTACCGGGTCCGCACCCGGGCCAGCGGCTACCGGCACTTCGAGGTGCGCGCCGTCCCGATCATTCGGCACAATCGGGTCGTCGAGTGGGTGGGCGCCAACACCGACGTCACCCCGCAGCGCGAGGCCGAGGAGATGCGCGGCCGCCTGACCGACCAGCTCGGCGCCGCGGCTCTGCGGACCGCGCGCCTGCAGGGCGCCACGGCGATACTCGCCGAGGCGCTCACCGTCGAGCAGGTGGTCCAGGTGATCATCGACGTGGGGCGTACGGCCCTGGCGGCCGATCGCTCGGCCGTGGCGCTGCTCGACGTCGACCGGGCCGCGCTGAAGCTGGTCAACAGCGGAGGCATCCCCGACGTCCCCGGCGCGCCCGGCGAGGAGATCCCGCTTTCGCACTCCAGCGTGATGACCATGGCGGTCAACAGCCGGCGCCCGGTCTTCGCCGAGTCGCCGGAGAGCCTGAGGGCCCAGCTGGTCGACGCGGGTGGCGACAGCGAGGAGATCACCGGGTTCATCGACCACAGCGACGAGCGGGCCTGGGTGGGCCTGCCGCTGCTGGCCGCGGGGCGGGCGCTCGGCGCGCTGAGGTTCTCCTTCACCCGCCCGCAGAAGATCTCCCAGGAGGACGGGGTGTTCCTGGAGGCGCTCGCGGGTCAGTGCGCCCTCGCCGTCGAGCGGGCCACCCTGTTCGAGCGCGAGCACCGCACGGCGGAGACGCTCCAGCGCAGCCTGCTGCCCGATCGTCTGCCGGTGGTCCGGGGCCTGGTCCTCGCCCAGCGGTTCCGCTCGGGGAGCCGCCACGTGCAGGTCGGCGGCGACTGGTACGACGCGTTCGTCCTCCAGGACGGCCGGGTCGCGGCGGTGGTCGGCGACGTCATGGGCAAGGGCGTCAAGGCCGCGGCGGGAATGGGGCGCATCCGCAACGCCATGCGGGCCCTGGCGCTGACCAACCCGCCGCCCGCCGCGGTGCTCACAGGGCTCGACAGGGTCTTCGAGGCCACCGAGGAGGAGGAGCAGGTCACGACTCTCGCCTACATGGTCGTCGAGCCGGGCACCGGGGAGGGCACGCTCGCGCTCGCCGGTCACCCGCCTCCGCTGCTGGTCTCCCCGCAGGGCGTGCCGCTGCTGTGCGACGGCGAGCCAGGCACACCGCTGGGCTGGCCCACGAGCCGCCGGCAGTTCAGGTTCTGTGTCCCGCCGGGCCACACCGCTGTCCTGTATTCGGACGGTCTGGTGGAGAATCGCAAGCGTGGCCTCGATGCCGGGCTTGCCGATCTTTGTTCTGTCGTGAACGAAGCGCCCGCCGAAGTGGTGGGAAGCCCGCACATGTTGCTAGATTTTCTTGTCGATCGCATGCTGTCCGGATATGAGCAGGATGACGACGTCACAGTGCTCGCGATCCACGTTCCCCTCGCCACGAAGAGTGACTGAATGAAACAGTCATAACGGTTGCTTTCGGGTATCGGTGCCTCGCTTCCGTACGCACTACTCTCTTGGTCGGCCTAGGGTGGAGGGCAACCGCCAGGAGGCGGCCGTATGGATCACGGTGTCATGCCACAATGCTGGACAGGTGCGTCGCGGTTAGCGCGGCCTCGCTAATCACAACTAGAGGCATAACTGCCCCTGGTTGGGCATCTGGGTCCATTCTCGTCACGCTTTCCTTCGAGAGGTGTTCGTGTCGCCTGCAAGTTCGACTCGCTCGAAGCCATCCGAGCTGAACGAGCCCGTCATTCAGCAGCTGATGGAGCGGGGGCGCTCGCAGGGGTTCCTCGAGTCCGAGGATGTCCGCAAGGCCGTCGAGGAAGCGGACATTCCGATGGCGCAGGTCGCTGGAATCCTGCGAAGCCTTAGCAAAGAGGGCATCACAGTACGGCTGACCGCCGAGGACTCCGCGGCTCCCAAGAAGCCCCGCACTCCCGCCAAACGCCGCACCGCCCCGGCCACGCCCGCCGCCGTCAAGAAGACCAAGACCGCGGCGGCGGCCAAGGAGCAGCCGGAGACCGTCACCGCGGTCGTCAGCGGCTCCGAGCCCGCCGCGGCCGCGGCCAAGAAGCCGGCGGCCCCGGTGAAGGCGGCTTCGGCCAAGACGGCTCCGGCCAAGAAGGTCGCCCCGGCCGCCAAGAAGCCGGTTCCCGCCCCGCCGCCGAAGAAGGCCGGTCCCGCAGCCGCGGTCCCGGCTCCCGCGTCCGCGCCGAAGCCGGTCACCGGTGACGACGACGAGGTCATCGACCTCGAGGACGTCGAGATCGAGGACTTCGACCTGGAGGCCGTGGCCGAGGTCGAGGTCGAGGTCGAAGTCGAGGTGGAAGCCGAGGCCGAGACCGAGGAGGAGCCCAAGGTCGAGGTCGTCGAGGTGAACGAGGACGAGGTCCTCATCCTCACCGACGACGACGATGACGCCCCGGTGCCTCAGGTCGCCGCCGCCGGTGCCACCGCCGACCCGGTCAAGGACTACCTCAAGCAGATCGGTAAGGTCCCCCTGCTCAACGCCGAGCAGGAGGTCGAGCTCGCCAAGCGCATCGAGGCCGGTCTGTTCGCCGAGGAGCAGCTCGGCAGCGACGGCGAGAAGCTCCCGGTCGACGTCCGCGCCGAGCTGGAGTGGATCGCCGAGGACGGCCGCCGGGCCAAGAACCACCTGCTGGAGGCGAACCTCCGCCTCGTGGTCTCGCTGGCCAAGCGCTACACGGGACGCGGAATGCTCTTCCTGGACCTGATCCAGGAGGGCAACCTGGGCCTGATCCGCGCGGTCGAGAAGTTCGACTACACCAAGGGCTACAAGTTCTCCACCTACGCCACGTGGTGGATCCGGCAGGCGATCACCCGCGCCATGGCCGACCAGGCGCGGACCATCCGCATCCCGGTCCACATGGTCGAAGTGATCAACAAGCTGGCCCGTGTCCAGCGGCAGATGCTCCAGGACCTCGGGCGCGAGCCCACCCCGGAGGAGCTGGCCCGCGAGCTCGACATGACCCCCGAGAAGGTCGTCGAGGTCCAGAAGTACGGTCGCGAGCCGATCTCCCTGCACACCCCGCTGGGTGAGGAGGGAGACAGCGAGTTCGGTGACCTCATCGAGGACTCCGAGGCCATCGTTCCTGCGGACGCGGTCAGTTTCACGCTTCTGCAGGAGCAGCTCCACTCCGTTCTGGACACGCTGTCCGAGCGCGAGGCGGGCGTGGTCTCGATGCGCTTCGGCCTGACCGACGGTCAGCCGAAGACGCTGGACGAGATCGGCAAGGTCTACGGGGTGACGCGCGAGCGCATCCGGCAGATCGAGTCCAAGACGATGTCCAAGCTCCGCCACCCGTCCCGGTCCCAGGTCCTGCGCGACTACCTCGACTGAGACTTCCTGACAGGGGGGCCGTGCCATATGGTGCGGCCCCTCCTGTCGTTAACGAGGGCGTAACAGATCGGTAGCACGTCATGTGAAGCAGCCTCCTAGGCTGCCGCCTCATGGGTGTGGCCGAAGTCGACAGAGTTCGCGCACGAGGACTGCGGTTGATCGTCGATCGTCCGTGGGCGGACGCGATGCTCGATGAGGCGGTCGTCGCGGTGCGCCGGAAGATCTTCGAAGCCGGTACGATCGCGATCGGCGCGGCCCGCGGCGATCCGGAGGGCCGTGCGCTGAGGATCGAGGCGCTGGCCAAGGCGGCCGTCGGTCACAGCCGTGCCATAGAGGCGTTGGCGGCCCGTGACCGGGCCAACCCCGACCTCTGGCTCTGGCTCGGGCGCACCCGCATCGAGGAAGCCTGGACGATCAAGCCGGATGTCAAGGCGCGGGCCGTGCAGGCGCAGCGCACACAGGCGTTCCAGGGAGCGATGGAGTCGGCCAGGATGCCGCTTTTCGCCGCCGTCTCGCTCGCGCCGTCCGATCCGGTGCCCTGGGAATCGATCATGTGGCTCTATCTCGGTCTCGACCGGCCGCGTCAGGAGAAGGACGCGGTCTGGTACGAGGCCGTTCGGCGTTATCCGACGCTGTTCCCGGCCCACGTGGCCCGGCTCATGACGTTGTCCCCCGCCTGGGGCGGCAGTGCCCAGGAGATGCTGGAGTTCGCCAGGCAGGCCGTCTCGCGGGCACCCGACGGGGATCCGATGGCGTCCCTGGTGCCGCTGGCCCACTTCGAGCAGGTGGCCGCGGGGCGGTCGCCGATGTCGCGCGGCGGCTGGTTCTCCGACGGGGCGCTGCGGGAGGTCGTCTCGCATTCGGGGCGCTGGCTGGGAAATGACAGCCACCCCCGATCGATCGAGGCGCACAACCTGTTCGGGGCCGCCTTCTATCTGGCAGACCTTCGGCGGCCCGCGCGCGGGCACCTGATGCGGACGAAAGGCAGGGGGAGCACACTGCCCTGGTCCTATCTCGGAGATCCCGCCCAGCAGTTTCAGCGGGCCTGCGGGCGGCTGCACCTCGTCGCGGCGTGAACCCGGGGCCCCTCCCGCGCGGGGCTCCCGCCCGTCCACCGGCTCGATCACCGGCTGGTCGTCCCGGTGCCCTCCCGCGCGGGGCTCCCGCCCGCCACGTCCTCGTCACGGCTCGGGGAAAGGAGCCCACGGCGCGTCATGTCACGATGTCGAGTGTCCACGAACGGTTCCCCGTGGGCGGGGCGTGGAGGACGACGGAGTGGCCGAGGTGATCCAGAACCTTGACGAGCTCCTCGGGACTCTCCGGATCGGCTCCGCTTTCCAGCAGGGAGCGGGCGATCAGGCCGCGGGTGGCCTTGGCCATGTGGCTGACCACCTTCCCGTCCCTGAGCACCCGTACCGCCACCGCCCGGCCGCCTGGCCGCCACGCGGCCGCGTACGTGCTGGAGCGCAGGTCCACGACGAGGCCGGGTTCGGTGTCGAGCAGGGGGGCGACCGATCGGCGCCAGAAGGCGCCCAGGCCGCCGAGCGGCGGCAGCCGCACCCCCATCGACAGCCGGTAGGGCGGCACGCGGTCGCCGACCCGCAGCAGACCCCAGAGGCCGGAGAAGATCAGCAGGCTCTCCGAGGCCCGCGCCGCCGCCTGAGGGGAGAGCGAGGCCAGGCCGAGGTTGTCGTAGAGGACGCCGGTGTACAGGTCGGCCGCGGCCAGTGCCGGCGCGGTCCGCAGAAGCAGGTTTCCGCCGACCTCACCGGCCTGTCCCGGCGACAGGCCGAGCACATCCCGCGCGGCCGGTCCCCGGCACAGCGCGATGAGCGCTTCCAGGACGAGTTCCCTGGGCGGGCCGAGGGCGGGAAAACTCAACCGGGACAGGTCGAGGGCGGGGCCGTCGCCCCGCGCGGCCTTTCCCTCGGATGGAGGCAGCAGAATCAGCACAGTCGCCGAGCGTAGTGGGGCGATCGGGGAGTTAGGATCCTTCAGCATGATCGATGAGGCCTTTGACCGGCTGGTCGACCAGGCATGGCCGGCGCTCCAACGGGTGGAGGCCGGGTGCTGGACGCTGCGCGCCGCGAACGGGGTGACCAAGCGGGCCAACTCCGTGCTGCCGCTGGGCGAGCCCGGGGACCTGGAGGCGGCCATCGAGGGGGCCGAGAAGTTCTATGCCGACCGAGGGCTGCCCTGCGTCTTCTCCGTGGGAGGCGGGGCCACGCCGGGTCTGGACGCGTCGCTGGAGGCGCGCGGCTACGGGGTGGTGGATCCCACACTGGTCATGACGGCGCGCCTTGGGCCGGGGGGAGAGGCCGAAGAGGAGGTCGAGCTCGCTGAGATGCCCTCACAGGCGTGGTTGGACGCCTGGTGGAGCGTGGACGGGAGGTTCGGTGGCGACGGTCTGCCGACGGCCGCGCGAATCCTCACCGGCGTGCCCGCGGTGTACGCCTCGCTCGGCGGAGATGCCGTCGGGCGGGGTGTGGTCCAGGGGGAGTGGTTCGGGATCTACTCCATGGCTGTGATGCCGCACGCGCGGCGCAGGGGCCATGGACGGAAGGTGTTGCGTGCCCTGCTCTCGCATGCGCGGGCGCAGGGCACACAGCGGGCATATTTAGTCGTCGTGGAGTCGAACACCGCTGCCAGGACGCTCTACGAGCGGCAGGGCTTCACGGTGGCGGGCCGATATCACTATCGGGTCCGATGATGGCTCCATTCGTCTGGTTATCGTTCGTCGTTGCCTGCCGTTGCCGGGGTGTCGCTGAGACGAGCGGACTCGTCCTGGATGATGGCGCCCTTGTCTCTCAGCACGGCCACGTGCTGACGCCCGTGGTGGGCGCAGAACAGCAGCTCCCCGCCCACGGGCAGGGTCGCGCGGATGTAAGCCTGGGCGCCGCACCGGTCACAGCGGTCAGCAGCTGTGAGCTGCTTGGCGGGGGCGAGGGTTCCAGTCACGTATCGCCTTTCAGGTCATCCCCTGAGGTGGAGGATCTGGCGTCAGTCACTTGAGAGAACATCTAACCCGATACGAACGTTCCCAACCGACCCCCTGCTACGCCCAGAGCGGAAAGTGTCCGAAAGTAACGATGATCACACCGGATGTAACGTACGAACCCACCGGATGGCAAGCTTGTACCCGTCGCGGTGGGAAGAACGGTAAGCTGCGCACACGTGTTCGACAGAGTGGGAGTGGGCGTGACCGCAGTTAGCGCGGAGACGGGCTATACGGCCCGCCACCTGTCGGTGCTGGAGGGTCTCGAAGCCGTCCGCAAGCGTCCAGGCATGTATATCGGGTCGACCGACAGCCGCGGTCTCATGCACTGCCTCTGGGAGATCGTGGACAACGGGGTCGACGAGGCCCTGGCCGGTTACTGCGATCGCATCGAGGTCGAGCTTCACCCCGACGGCTCCATCGAGGTCCGCGACAACGGCCGGGGCATCCCGGTCGACATCGAGCCCAAGAGCGGCCTGGCGGGCGTGGAGCTCGTCTACACCAAGCTCCACGCGGGCGGGAAGTTCGGCGGCGGCTCCTACGGCGCCTCGGGCGGTCTGCACGGCGTCGGCGCCTCCGTCGTCAACGCCCTGTCCTCGCGGCTGGACGTGGAGGTCGACCGCGAGGGCCGGATCCACGAGATCAGCTTCCGCAGGGGCGTCCCGGGCGTCTTCGACGGCGACGGACCCAAGGCCAAGTTCAAGAAGAAGTCCGGGCTGCGCGACGGCGGCAGCGTGGCGAAGAAGGTCACCGGCACCCGCGTGCGCTTCTGGGTCGACCACCAGATCTTCCTCCCCGAGGCCGAGGTCTCCCTCGACGAGATCCACGTCCGCCTCCGCCAGACCGCGTTCCTGGTCCCCGGCCTGACCCTGGCCGTGCGCGACAGCCGCGGAGAGGAGGTCGCCGAGGAGGAGTTCCACTTCGACGGCGGCATCTCGGAGTTCACCGAGTTCCTCGCCCGCGACGAGGCCGTCTGCGACGTGCTGCGCCTGCAGGGCGCCGGTCACTTCCGCGAGACCGTCCCGGTCCTCGACGACCTGGGGCACATGACCCCGACCGAGGTCCAGCGTGAGCTCACCGTCGACGTGGCGGTGCGCTGGGGCAAGGGCTACGACAGCACCGTCCGTTCCTTCGTCAACGTGATCGCCACCCCCAAGGGCGGCACCCACGTCAACGGCTTCGAGCGCGCTCTCGTCCGCACCCTGAACGAGCAGCTGCGCGAGACCCGCCTGCTCAAGAACGGCGACGCCCCCGTGACCCGCGAGGACATCATGGAGGGGCTCACCGCCGTGGTGACCGTCCGGGTGCCCGAGCCGCAGTTCGAGGGGCAGACCAAGGAGGTCCTGGGCACCTCGGCGGCCTCCAGGATCGTCGCCCACGTCGTCTCACGAGAGCTCAAGGAACTGCTCGCCAACCCGCCGCGCAACGCCAAGGCGCAGCTCCGCGCGGTCCTGGAGAAGATCGTCGCGGCGGCCAAGGCCCGCATCGCCGCTCGGGAGCACCGCGACAACCAGCGCCGCAAGACCGCCCTGGAGAACTCGGCGCTCCCCGCCAAGCTGGTCGACTGCCGCAGTGACGAGGTCGACCGCAGCGAGCTGTTCATCGTCGAGGGCGACTCGGCGCTGGGTACCGCCCGCGCGGCCAGAAACTCGGAGTTCCAGGCGCTGCTGCCGATCCGGGGCAAGATCTTGAACGTGCAGAAGGCGTCCGTCGCCGACATGCTCAAGAACGCCGAGTGCGCAGCGATCATCCAGGTCATCGGCGCGGGTTCCGGCCGATCCTTCGACATCGAGGCCGCCCGCTACGGCAAGGTCATCCTGATGGCCGACGCCGACGTCGACGGGGCGCACATCCGCTGCCTCCTGCTGACGCTGTTCCACCGCTACATGAAGCCGATGGTCGAGGCCGGGCGCGTCTTCGCCGCCGTGCCGCCGTTGCATCGCATCGAGGTCATCAACCCCACGCGCGGTCACGGCAAGTACGTCTACTGCTACTCCGACGCCGAGTTGCACCGGGTGCTGCGCGACCTGGAGCGCCGGGGCAAGCGCTGGAAGGACCCGGTCCAGCGCTACAAGGGCCTGGGTGAGATGGACGCCGACCAGCTGGCCGAGACGACGATGGAGCCCCGCCACCGCACCCTGCGCCGGGTCCGCATCGAGGACATCGAGGAGGCCGAGCGCATCTTCGCCCTCCTGATGGGCAGCGACGTGGCACCGCGCCGGGAGTTCATCGTGAGCAGCGCGGCCGAGATCGACCGCGACCACATCGACGCGTGATCATCGCCGAGGGGTGATTCCCGGGGTGAATGTCCGGGCGGGGGCCCGGATCCACACCGGTCGGGTGATCGGTCCCCCGCCGGCAGGACGCGCCAGCGGTGGGCCGATCGTGCCCCGGAGCTTCGAGCGGCCGCGGACGGGGCGAAATCGCGAAACCGGCATCAGGTCCCGGCCGGTTCCCGTGCCGGGGCCTGATGTCGACGCGTCGATCCGGGTCGGCGACGGCTTCCCGCGCCGGGGCCGGATCAGGAGGGCCTGACCCCGGCCCTCAGATGTCGACCGGCATCAGCTTGCCGGTGCGCACGTCGTAGACGGCTCCGCCGACCGGCATCCCCACGGGCAGGAACGGGCTCGTCCTGATCCGTACGAGATCATGGCGGAGCGCCGCGTCCTGGTCGGGGACGGTGTGGAAGTCCAGGCTGCGGGTGTCGACGCCGCGCCGGGCGGCGATCGCGTGCACCTCGTCGTCGGTGACCTTGGTCATGCCGCAGTCGGTGTGCGGCATGACCAGCACCCGCTCCACCCCCAGCAGGTTGACCGCCAGGACGAGCGTGCGCAGGACGTCGTCGGTCACCCTCGCCCCGGCGTTGCGGAGGATCTTGGCGTCCCCCGGCCTCAGGCCGAAGAGCCCCAGCGGATCGATCCGCGAGTCCATGCAGGTGACCACGGCGAGACCGCGGGCGGCCCTACCGGTCAGCTCGGTGTCGGTGAAGGCGGCGGAGAACTTCTCGTTGGCGGTCAGCAGGTCGTCAAAAGCACTCACGTACGCACCCCTCGGTCGGCGCAATCAACGCACTAATGATGCTTCATGCCCGTTTCCTGAGCGTTGCCGGGGCCGCACCGGGTGAGGACTTCACCAAGATCCCACCACTGTCGCTCACACTCGGTCATGATGTCGTCACCCGAAGTCCGGATGTGTGGGGAGGGTGCATGAGCAGGATCGAATCCCTGGCCGACTATCTTCGTGACCAGGGCAGGCGAAAGCTGGACCGGGTCGAGGCGAGGGACGGGGGGCGCAACGCGCGCTCGGCGTTGTCCCTGCTCGACGCGGCGGTTTACACCCGATCACTGAAGGACGACGACCCGTTCGTGGCCGTCCTCGTGGAGGCGGGGTGTTTCGGCCCGGAGGGGACCGGTGAGTTCGAGCCGACGGATCGGGTGGCCAAGGTCGTCCGCTTCTGGGAATCGGGTGAACCCTGGCAGTTGCTGATGGCGATCCGGTTCGCGCTCCAGGGAGCGCTCATCTGAGGTGCCGGGTTTCGGTCCGCCTGTGGAGGAAAGACAGAGCGGGCCCGAGGTGCGGGACGCCGGGCCGGTGTCCCGCACTTCAGGCCAGGTCGGCACGAAACGCACTTGAAGCCTCCGATGAGACCGCCATAGGGTCTTCACCGGTGTCAAGATCGGGAGGAATCATGGGAATCGCGCAGCTGAGGTCGATCGTTCTCGACTGTCCAGATCCCAGGCGGCTGGCCGACTTCTACAGTGCCCTTCTGGGCTGGAAGGTCACCGGAGTCGAGGACGACTGGGTGGTGGTCACCGGGGACGGGCCGGGACGGCTCTGCTTCCAGCGGGTCCCCGACTATCGGCCACCGGAGTGGCCCACCGCCGAACGGCCCCAGCAGTTTCACATCGATGTGACGGTCGAGGACTTCGACGAGGCGGAAAAGGGGGTGCTGGCGCTCGGCGCGTCCAAACACCCCTACCAGCCGGGCGAGGACGAGGGTTTCCGGGTCTTTCTCGACCCCGCCGGGCACCCGTTCTGCCTGTGCGTCGACTGACCGTCCTGAGCGATCTCAGGGCCTCCGCGCCGATCGTGTCTCCTGTGGAAGGCCCCCCGCGCCACTGCTCTCGCGTGACGCGCGGGGCTTTTCGCGGGGGAGACCTCGCCGGCCGCCTCGTGGGATCACGCGGAATCCCCGGAGCCCTCCGCCAGGCGGGGGCTCCGGGGCCTTTTCGCGGGCGGGGGTCACTCCTGCGGGGGAGTCGCCCGGGAGCCCTCCTCGCCGCCTTCGGAGCCGAGAGCGCCGCCCACGGCCGACACGGTGTGGGTGAGCCGTACGCCGGAGCCGTCACGGCGGCCCAGCTCCTCGGGGAGCGGCACGGGCTTGCCGACGGCCGAGACCGCGCGGGCCGGGCCGGGACCGGCCCAGGCGAGCAGCAGGATGTCTTCGCCCTTGAGGAAGCGCTGGACGCGGACCCCGCCGGTGCCCCTGCCCTTCGGCGGGTATTCGGCGAAGTCGGAGATCTTGGCGCCGCCGATCTGGGTGCCCGGAAGCGCCGTGGAGGAACCGGCGATCGTCACGACCTGTGACTCGCGGGCGGGATCGACCGCGCCGAACCAGATCACCACGGCGTCGCCGTCCAGCCGTACACCGGCCATGCCGCCCGCGGGGCGGCCCTGCGGGCGGACGACGGAGGCGGAGTAGCGCAACAGCTGGGCCTCGGAGGTGATGAAGACGAGATCGTGGTTCTCGCTCTCCAGCTCCACCGCGCCCACCACGGTGTCACCCTCCTTGAGGGTGATCACCTCGAAGTCGTCGCGATTGGCCGGGTAGTCGGGGACGACCCGCTTGACCACCCCCTGCGCCGTGCCCAGCGCCAGGCCGGGCCCCTCGGGATCGAGCGAGCCGATGCCGACGACCGTCTCGCCCGGATTGAAGGTGACGTACTCCGCGACCGGGTGGCCGCCCGACAGCGACGGCGGGTTGTTCGAACGGGGCAGTGTGGGCAGGTCGACCACCTGGACCCGGATCATCCGCCCCTGGTTGGTGACCACGCCCACCTCGCCTCTGACCGTGCTCCGCACGACGGAGACCAGCACGTCGTGGGCCGAGCGGTCGCCGTCACCGGCCAGCGGCGAGGCGTCGGACGTGCGGGCCAGCAGGCCGGTGGAGGAGAACAGCACCAGGCAGGGGTCGTCGGCCACCTCCAGGGGGACCGAGACGTTTCTCGCGATCCCCGAGGACTCCAGCAGCACCGTGCGGCGCGGGGTGCCGAAGGTCTTGGAGACCTGGGCGAGCTCGTCGGAGACGACCTTGCGGAGCCTGTCGTCGGAGGACAGGATCGCGGTCAGCTCGGCGATCTCGTCGCGCAGGGTCTGGCTCTCACGGTCGAGCTCCAGCTTGTCGTAGCGGGTCAGGCGGCGCAGCGGGGTGTCGAGGATGTAGTTGGCCTGGATCTCCGACAGCTCGAAGATCTCCGTCAGGCGCTCGCGGGCCTGGGCGGAGTTGTCGGAGGAGCGGATGACCTGGATGACCTCGTCGATGTTGAGCAGGGCGACGATGAGGCCCTCGACGAGGTGCAGGCGCTCCTCGCGCTTGCGCCGGCGGTGCAGCGAGCGCCGGCGGACCACGTCGATGCGGTGGTCGACGTAGACCTGGAGCAGCTCGCGCAGGCCCAGCGTGCGCGGCTCGCCGTCGACGAGGGCGACGTTGTTGATGCCGAAGGTCTCCTCCATCGGCGTGAGCCGGTAGAGCTCCTCCAGCACGGCCTCGGGAATGAAGCCGTTCTTGATCTCGATGACCAGGCTGAGGCCCTTGTGCCGGTCGCTGAGGTCCTTGAGGTCGGAGATGCCCTGGAGCTTCTTGGCGGTGACCAGCTCCCTGATCTTGGTGACCACCCGCTCGGGACCGACGTTGAAGGGCAACTCGGTGACGACGATGCCCTTGCGGCGGGGGCTGACCTGCTCGATGGCGCACTTGGCGCGCATCCGGAAGGTGCCCCTGCCCTTGGCGTACGCGTCGCGGATGCCGTCGAGACCGATGATCGTGCCGCCGGTGGGCAGGTCGGGGCCGGGGACGAACCGCATCAGGTCGTCGAGCGTCGCGTCCGGCTTCTTGATCAGGTGGCGGGCGGCGGCGACGACCTCCACGAGGTTGTGCGGAGCCATGTTGGTGGCCATGCCGACCGCGATGCCGGTGGCACCGTTGACCAGCAGGTTGGGGAAGGCCGACGGCATGACCGTGGGCTCGGTCTCCTGGCCGTCGTAGTTGGGCTTGAAATCGACCGTGTCCTCGTCGATCGACTGGACCACGGCCATCGCCGCCGAGGCGAGCCGGGCCTCGGTGTAGCGCATCGCGGCGGGCAGGTCGTCGGGGGAGCCGAAGTTGCCGTGCCCGTCGATGAGGGGCAGGCGCATCGAGAACGGCTGGGCCATGCGGACCAGCGCGTCGTAGATGGCGGTGTCGCCGTGCGGGTGCAGCTTGCCCATCACGTCGCCGACGACGCGCGAGGACTTGACGTGGCCCCGGTCGGGCCGCAGGCCCATCTCGCTCATCGAGTAGAGGATGCGGCGCTGGACCGGCTTGAGGCCGTCTCTGGCGTCCGGCAGCGCACGCTGGTAGATGACCGAGTATGCGTATTCGAGGAAGCTGGTGCGCATCTCGGTGGAAACGTCGATGTCGACGATCCGCTCCTCGAAGCCCTCGTCTGTCGGGGGTGTGGTCGTCCGTCGAGCCATCTGATTTCCTGCGCGCGCGCCCCGGCCGTCAGGCGGGGGGAGGCGCATCCTCCTTCTGTCTTCGTGGTCCAACCGTTGGCGCCGGCTCCCCGGGGAGCCTTGACCGGGATGTCCGGCGGGAGACCGGTGACGGGGGCGACCGGGTATCGTACCGGGACTCGATACGATACCCAGCCCATCCGACACTTCCGGGCCTTGCGGCCTGCCCGCGGGTGTCAGAGCCGTTCCGGCCGGTCCGCCCGTAGGTGCTGGGGCCGTCCCGGCGGGTTGCCGAGGGCGGCGGGAAGAACGCGGGTCCGAGGACCGGCTCCCGGCCAGGGACCGGGGGTCTCGCCCTCGTGTTCGTCGCCGGGCACGTTCATCCTGGTGTCGTAGACCCTGAAACCGCGCGCCCGATAGTTCGCGAGAGCCACCGGGCTGTCAAGTGAGCAGGTGTGCAGCCACACCCGCCGGGTCGGCTCCCGCTCCGGCTGCCGGTCGGCCAGGTCCCAGGCCCTGGCCGTGCCGACCTCCAGCAGGTGACCGCCGATGCCCTGGCCGATCGCCCACGCCAGGAGGCCGAAGGAGGTGATCTCGACCGCCGCGTCGTCCTGGGGGGCGAGTTCGACGAAGCCCGCGGGGGTGCCGCGATGGTAGGCCACCCAGGTCTCCACGCCCCCGGCGAGCCAGTCGGCCCACTCGTCCCAGGTCCACGGAAGCTTGTTGGTCCAGTGCCAGTCTCCGCCGACGGCCGTGGTGAGGAACCGGCTGAACTCGGGCGAGGGCAGCTCGGCGCGGACGATGTCGACCTCGACCGACGGAGGTTTGGCGGGCAGCAGGTCCGAGCGGGAGGTCTGTTCGAGATACCAGGTGGTGACGTCCATAGTGGATGCATCAAATCACGGCGCGGAGCCCCTCAGGTCCCCAGCTCCCGACCTCGCGCGACGGCACGCGTGTGCCGTACCGGGGGAAAACAGTCGGCGAGACCTGGTACGAATGACCGGGTGAGCGAAGAGCTGATGCTGCGCGAAGAGGCCGAGGAGCGGCTGCGGGCGCTCGCCGGGGAGCACGCCCGGCTGCGCGAGGACCAGTGGGCGGCGATCAAGGCGCTGGTGATGGAGCGGCGCCGGGTGCTCGTGGTGCAGCGCACCGGCTGGGGCAAGTCGGCGGTCTACTTCATCGCCACCGCGCTCCTGCGCGAGCTGGGCGAGGGGCCGACCGTCATCGTCTCACCGCTGCTGGCCCTGATGCGCAACCAGATCGCCGCCGCCGAGCGTGCCGGGATCACCGCGGTCACGGTCAACTCCGCCAACCCCGAGGAGTGGGAGCAGGTCTACAACCAGGTCGCCGAGGGGGCGGTCGACGTGTTGCTCGTCAGCCCCGAGCGGCTCAACAACCCCGACTTCCGCGACCACGTGCTGCCCGAGCTGGCCGAGAGCGCGGGCCTGATCGTGGTCGACGAGGCCCACTGCATCTCCGACTGGGGTCACGACTTCCGTCCCGACTACCGGCGGTTGCGCACGCTGTTCGAGGAGCTCACCGAGGGCGTGCCGATCCTCGCGACCACCGCCACGGCCAACGCCAGGGTCACCCGCGACGTCGCGGAGCAGATGGGCGAGGAGACGCTTGTGCTGCGCGGCGCGCTGGAGCGCGACAGCCTCCACCTGGGGGTCGTGCGCCTGCGCGGCGCCGAGCAGCGTCTGGCCTGGCTCGCCCAGACGCTGCACGAGCTCCCGGGCTCCGGCATCGTCTACACGCTCACCGTGGCCGCCGCCCAGGAGATCGCCGCCTACCTGCGTGAACAGGGCCATGAGGTGATCGCCTATTCGGGGCAGACCGAGCAGGCCGAGCGGCTCGCCGCCGAGCAGGCGCTGCTGGACAACAAGATCAAGGCGCTGGTCGCGACCTCCGCGCTCGGTATGGGCTACGACAAGCCCGACCTCGGCTTCGTCGTGCACGTCGGCGCACCGCAGTCCCCGGTGGCCTACTACCAGCAGGTCGGCCGTGCGGGCCGAGGGGTCGAGCGTGCCGAGGTGATCCTGCTGCCCGGCGCGGAGGACCGCGACATCTGGGCGTATTTCGCCTCGCTGGCCTTCCCTCCCGAGCCCGTGGTGCGCGCCGTGCTGGCCGCGCTCGAGGAGGGCGGCGTGATGTCCACGGCCGCCCTGGAGAACCGGGTGGACCTCAGCAGGAGCCGCCTGGAGACGATGCTGAAGGTCCTCGACGTCGACGGCGCGGTGCGCCGGGTCAAGGGCGGCTGGGAGTCCACCGGCGAGCCCTGGGCGTACGACGCCCCCCGCTACGCCAGGGTCGCCGCCGAGCGGGAGGCCGAGCAGCGGGCCATGCTCGACTACCTCGACACCACCGGCTGCCGTGAGGAGTTCCTGCGCCGCCGTCTCGACGACGACACCGCCTCAGCCTGCGGACGCTGCGACAACTGCACCGGCGGCCACCGCTCGCCAGAGGTGGACGAGCGGGCCGTACGGTCGGCCGCCGACCGGCTCCAGCGGCCCGGAGTGGACATCGAGGCCCGCAGGCAGTGGCCGACCGGGCTGGCCGACCTCAAGGGCAGGATCAAGCCGGAGCTGGGTGCCGAGCCGGGCAGGGGGCTGGGCAGGCTCACCGACATCGGCTGGGGCAACCGCCTGCGCGGTCTCCTCGCCGACGGCGCCCCCGACGGGCCGATCCCCGACGACGTCTTCGCCGCCGTGATCAAGGTGCTCTCGTCCTGGGAGTGGGCACAGCGACCGGTCGGCGTCGTCGCGGTGCCCTCGGGAAGCCGTCCCCAGCTCGTCCGCAGCCTGGCCGAGCGGCTCGCCCAGGTGGGGCGCCTGTCCTACCTGGGCGACCTCGGTTATCGGTCGGGCTCGCCCGGACGGCAGTTCAACAGCGCGCAGCGCGTCCAGGCGATCCGGGGCACCCTCGCCATGCCCGCCGCCCTGGGCGCGGCCGTCGCCGGGGCCGGAGGCCCGATCCTGCTCGTCGACGACCTGGTCGACACCGGATGGACGATGACGCTGGGAGCCGCGATGCTCCGTCACGCCGGAGCCCCCGCCGTGCTGCCCCTCGCCCTCGCGGTCACCAGCTAGGACGAGTGAGTCCGGTCCGGTGGACGGCCGTGTCACGCTGTCAGCCGTGGTGGCCGCGTTCCTCGGCGAGGCGGTGCGGCACCCGCGCCAGCCGCAGGAAGGTCACCAGCCCGACACCGCCGACGAGGTTGCCCATGACGGCCCAGCCCAACGCCGCCAGCCAGTCCAGGTAACCGAACGGAGCCTGGCCGGTGATCAGGGCGGTGAACATCAGGATCGAGTCCAGCACGCTGTGGAACAGCTGACCGCCGGCCAGCAGAGCGCCGAACAACACGGCGGGCACCAACCGGACCCCGAGATCGTCGGTGGCGTGCTGCATCCGGGTCATCAACGTGATCACCATGCCGGCCAGCACCGCGAGAGAGAACGAACGCAGGTTCGCCCCCAGATCCGCGAAGTGGGTGCCGGCCTCCACGGCGGTCGGATGCAGCCCGGGAAAGGCCTGCATGATCAACCAGGCGATTCCCCACCCGCCGGCCAGGTTGACCACCAGTGACACCGCCCACAACCTGGCCAGTGCCCCCACAGATCCATGGCGGGCCGCGACCGCGGCCACCGGTACCAGGAAGTTTTCGGTGAACAACTCGCTACGGGCCAGCAACAGCGCGACGAAACCGATGCTGAACGCCAGCCCGGCCAGAATCGCCGACCCGGTCGCCTCCTTGACCAGCAGGTACGCCAGCACCCCGGTACCGACGTCGATCCCGCCCAGCAGGCCGGTCACCACCAGTGTCGGCCACGGCCGAGCCAGCCGCGCGGAACCCTCGTTGACCAGACGGTCGAAGGCGTCCTCAAGCTCGGGCTCCGGCTCCACCGGAGGCTGCGTCAGCCTGTCGTCATGGCGTTGACCGGACTCCGAAGGCTCGCTCATCGAGACGGCATGCCCCGTGCGCCAGTCGCCACTCCGACCTCGGAGAACAATGGAACAGCCGATAACGGCGGGTGGTCGTGAGCCCGGTCAGGGACCCTTCGAATCCGACGTTCCGATCCGTGATGGTGAGCGCCTGCCGCGTCGTCGCGCTTTGGCGGCGATGTCCGATCGGTGCGGCTGACGGTCGCCTCGGGGTGGGCCGGGGCACGTGCGGAACGCGGGACCGGGGCCGCCGCACGTCCGAGATCGGTGAACCCGCGCGGGACGGGTCAGAGGCGAGGGCGGGCGCCGAGGTGCGAGATGGCCCGGGAGGCGAGGTGGCAGCCGGAGGCGAGGGCCTCGGCCGGGGGCTTGCCGCCCAGCCATGCCGGGAGGAAGCCCGCGGTGAAGGCGTCACCGGCGCCGGTGCCGTCGACCACGCGCTCGATGGCCTCGGCGGGGACCTGGATCGGTTCGGGGCGGTTGTTGGCGTACCAGAGCGCGCCCTCGTCGCGGAGCTTGACGACGACCTGCGGGAACCAGGCGGTGAGGACCTTGGCGGCCGCAGAGGGGTCGTCGCGGCCGGTCAGGACCTTCGCCTGGTCGGCGTTGGCGAACAGCAGCTTGGCGCTCTGCGTCCACTCCAGGAAGGGCTCGGCGCCGGTGCGCTCCAGGGGAGCGGAGGAGGAGCAGTCGACCGAGACGGACATCCCCGCACGGCGGGCCATCTCCAGGGCGGCCCTGCCCGCGTCGCGGGAGCCCTCGTTGATCAGGGTGTAGCCGGACAGGTGCAGGTGCCCGCCCTGGGAGAACAGGTCGCGGGGCAGATCCTCGGGCGACAGCGCCGCGTTCGCGCCGGGGTCGGACAGCATGGTGCGCTCGCCCTTGTGGGTGACGAGCACCACGCAGGTGCCGGTCGGGCGCTCGGGATCCATGACGAGACGGGCGTCGACGCCGTACCCCATCAGCTCCATGTCGCGGTTACGGCCCGTGATGTCGGCGCCGCGCCGCCCGATGAAGGCGACCTCGGTGCCCTCGACGGCGAGCCAGGAGGCGATGTTGGCACCCGAACCACCGCCGTGCATGGTGACGATCGCCGGTGTGTCACTGGCCCGGGCCAGCGGGTAGCGAGCCCGCGCGACCGCGTCGGTCATGAGATCGCCCACCACGACCACCCGCGTCATGATGTCACCACCTTGCTGCCTTCGATGCCGACCTGCCTCTAGACATGCTTCAAGCCATACCTCTGGCTGTGCCTGTAACCGCGAAAAACTTAACAGCTTCCGGCCAGCGTATGGGGCCTTGACCGGACACCGCACCACAGTCGATGCACAAGCGTTGCGCGAATTCGCCCGAGTGGTCTGTTATGTGAGATTCACGTCTACTCTCGGGACTGTGGAGGCTGCTCAGTATCCCGCTCACTGGGAGGCGGACGTCGTTCTGTCGGACGGTGGAACCGCCCACGTACGCCCGATTCGGCCCGCCGACGCCGACCGGTTGCGTTCCTTCTACGGTCGGTTGTCCGACGAGTCGATCTACTTCCGCTTCTTCGGCCCCCGGCCGCGGCTGTCGGAGCGGGAGATCATCTGGTTCACCAACGTCGACTACGACAGCCGGGTGGCGTTGATCGCCACGATCGGCACCGAGATGGTGGCGGTCATCCGCTACGACCGGATCGAGCCCGGTGAGGCGGAGGTCGCCTTCCTCGTCGAGGACGCCCACCAGGGCCGAGGAGTCGCCTCCGTGCTCCTGGAACACCTGGCCGCCACCGCGAGGGAGAAGGGGATCGCCCGCTTCGTCGCCGACGTGCTGCCCGCCAACCAGAAGATGATGGCGGTGCTCAAGCAGGTCGGCTACACCGCGCAGAGCCGCTTCGCCGACGGCGTGGTGAGGATGACCCTCGACCTCACCCCGACCGAGACCGCCCAGGAGGTGACCGCCTCCCGCGAGCACCGTGCCGAGTCCCGTTCCATCGAGCGGTTGCTCTCACCCGGTTCGGTGGCGGTCGTGGGAGCGGGCCGGGAACCGGGCGGCGTCGGCCAGACCGTGTTGCGCAACCTGCTCGGCGCCGACTTCACCGGCCCGGTCTACCCCGTGCACCGCGAGGCGCGGGCCGTCGCGGGGGTGCGGGCCTATCCGAGCGTGACGGCCATCGACGGCGAGGTGGACCTCGCCGTGCTCGCGGTGCCCGCCGACGGGGTGATCGACGTGGTCAAGGAGTGCGCGGAGAAGGGCGTACGCGGGCTGATCGTGGTCTCCTCCGGATTCGGGGAGACCGGTCGGGAAGGCCGGGCGAGGCAGGACGAGCTGGCGCGCATCGCCCGCGCGTACGGCCTGCGGGTCGTGGGTCCCAACTGCCTCGGCATCGCCAACACCGACCCCGCGATACGGCTGAACGCCACGCTCGCCGCCACCCTCCCCGGCCTCGGGCGGGTCGGGTTCTTCAGCCAGTCGGGCGCCCTGGGCACCGCGCTGCTGCAGCGGGTGGCCCAGCGCGGCATGGGCATCTCCTCGTTCGTCTCGGCGGGCAACCGCGCCGACGTGTCGGGCAACGACCTGCTGCAGTACTGGGAGGAGGACCCGCGGACCGACGTGATCCTGCTCTACCTGGAGTCGCTGGGAAATCCTCGCAAGTTCGCCCGCCTCGCGCGGCGCATCTCGCGCCGCAAGCCGATCGTGGTCGTCAAAAGCGGTGGTACCACCCAGAACGTGCCCACCGGCCACGCGGCACCCGTGCTCGGCCTGCCGGACACCGCGCTCAGCGCGCTGTTCGAGCAGGCGGGGGTGATCAGGGTCGACGACCTGATCCAGCAGTTCGACGTGGCGCAGCTGCTCGCCTACCAGCCGCTGCCCGCCGGGCCCAGGGTGGGACTGGTCGGCAACTCCGACGCGATGGCGCTCCTCGCGGCCGACGCCTGCGTGCGGGTGGGCCTGGAGCCCCGCCCGCCGGTCAACCTCGGCGCGCGGGCCTGCGCGGAGGAGTTCGGCACGGCGCTCACCTCGGTGATCCCGGACGTGGACGCCGTGGTCGCGATCTACATGCCGCCCATCCCCGGCGACGGGGCGGAGGTCGCCGCCGAGTTGCTGCGCGCCTCCCGCGACTGCGGCAAACCGGTGCTCGCCACCTTCGAGGGCAGGATCGGCATGCTCGACGAGCTGCGGGTCGGCACCGCACCCGGCAGGGGCTCCATCCCCTCGTACGCCGCACCGGAGGAGGCGGTCCGCGCGCTCGCCCACGTCGTGCGGCACGCGCGCTGGCTGGAGCAGCCCGCGGGACTGCCCGAGGAGATCGAGGGCATCGACTCCGGCGCCGCGCGGGACCTCGTGCTCGCGACGCTCGCGGACGCCCGTGCCGAGATCGACGCGTCGGAACTGCTCGCCTGCTACGGGGTGGAGGTCTGGCCGTCGCAGACGGTGGGGTCGCCGCGGGAGGCGGTCAAGGTGGCGTCGAAGCTCGGCTGGCCGGTCGTGCTGAAGGCCGCGGGGCCCGAGGCGGCCAAGCGTGCCGGGACCGTACGCCTCGGACTGTCCGGTCCCGACGGGGTGCGTGACGCCTACGCCGACCTGAAGCGCCAGCTCGAACCCGGTGCCGTGCTCGCGGTGCAGCGCATGGCCCCGCAGCCCGCGGTGCCGACCGTGGTCGGCGTGATGGACGACCCCGCCTTCGGCGCGGTGGTCTCCTTCGGGCTCGGCGAGATCACCGCGCGGCTGCTGCGCGACGAGGCCTACCGTCTGGCCCCGCTGACCAGGGAGGACGCCGCGGCGCTGGTGAGGTCGCCGCGCGCCGCGCCCCTTCTTCTGGGCGAGTACGGCTACCCGCCGGTCGCCGTCGAGGCACTGGAGGACCTGCTGGTCCGGCTCGGGCGGCTGGCGGACGATCTTCCCGAGGTGGCGCGGCTCACCCTGGACCCGGTGCTGGTGGGAGAGTCGGAGGTGATCGTGCTGGGTGCCCGTGCCGTGCTCCGCAGCCACGAGGGCCCGCGCCCGGACGGCGGTCCCCGGCGCCTCGGCTAGCGCATCTGCCGCTTCGTTGCCGCTCGGCGGTCACATCCGATCCGGCGCGAGGGCCGGGGCACTCCGGGGCACGTACGGAACGCGGGGCTAACCCGTCCGCCGGGTCGCGGGGATGATCTGGACCGTGCTGGCGACGGTGGCGGGCGCGGGACCGGTCTCCATGACGTTGCCCGTGCCGGGATCGACCATGTCCATGCCGTCCTGGGCGGCATCGGCGGCATGGGCGGCTCTGCCGGACGCGGTGAGCGTTCCCGAGGCGTTCCGCGACACGGCCACGCCGACCGTGATCCGGGGGAGCTGGAATCCGGGTGCCACCAGGTCGCGCGTGTCGCAGTCCACGATTCCCGCCGTGATCCGGCATCTCCAGCCCGCACCCGAGGCGCGCACCGGGGTCAGGCCCGTGGGGAAGTAGTAGGTGACCCTGGTCGGCTGGGTGATCCCGGCGGAGTCGGGTCTCGCGGTGACGTCGATGGAGAAGGTGCCGCTGTCACCCGCCTCGAACGGGCCGTCGTGGACCGTGGTGAGGATCAGGTCGCCGGGGAAGCCCGCCCCGGAGAGGGACGGGCCGACGGTGGTCGCCGCCGCGGTCGTCATGACGGCCGTCACGACGGTCACCGGGACGGCCGCGACGAGGCGCGAGAGGCCGCTACGCCATGCCGGTCGGGTCAAACCCCGCGAGGCCGGCCGGCACGGCCGGGTCCGGCTCGGCGGGTCGGGCGGCGCCGGGACGGACCGTCCTGCTGAGTCCTGACCTTCTCCGGCCATGTTCTCTCGCCCCCTGTTCCGGTAGGGATTCACCGTTTCCCATTCCGGAGTGATGAAAAAATCCCAGATATATGAACAAAGTGGGAAATGTGCAGAATCGCCCGTTGTTGCTGCTCAGGACGCCGCGCACCCCCGCCCGCTACCGCTCCCGGTAACCCGGAAAGGGTCGCGTCAAACCAGGCGGAGGGGAAAGTCGCGGCCGGCGACGGAGACCCGGCGGCTCCGGGATCACCCCCCGATGACGCTTTCACGGCCGGAAAAAGGTGAGGGCGAATCGCATCACGATTTGCACCGCGGGCCGAAGCTCACGTACTCCCGGTGAAAGCGCCGCCCCGGACAGGGCAGGATGGACCCATGAGGGAAACCCGACTCTCGTCCGCCGGCCTGCGCGACGCCATCGACCGCAGTGGCTACTATCCCGACCTGGTCGCCGACGCGGTCGAGTCCGCGCTCGGCAAGGAGCAGGTGGGCGCCTACGTCGTGCACCACGAGGCCACCTTCGACCCGGCCATGGAGGTGCGCAGGCACGTCACCGTGCTGGTGCTCTCGCCCACCCGGCTGCTCGTCTGCCACACCGACGAGCATCCCGCGGTGGAGGGGGTCTCGGCCTCCCACGCCTCCACGACCACCGAGGCCGTGCGCCTCAGCCGAATCCAGTCGGTCGCGGTCACCCGGGTCGTCCCCGACCCCGCCTCCTACGTGCCGGGGGTGCCGCCCACGGAGGTCACCCTCACCATCGGCTGGGGAGCCATCTCCCACGTCGATCTGGAACCGGCCACCTGCGGCGACGAGAACTGCGAGTCCGACCACGGATACACCGGCGCCATCACGGCCGACGATCTCTCCCTGCGGGTGAGCGAGGCGGCGGACGGGCCGGAGGCCGTCTCCCACGTGCTGGCCTTCGCCAAGGCACTGTCGGAGGCCACCGCTCGCACCGCCTCGTGAACCCCCTGGTCCCCGCGTACGGGACGGCCTCGCTCGCGGACCTGTCCGCCTCGCTGCTCGCCGCGGTCGGGGTGGGCGGCGACAACCCGCTGGACCTCGCCCCCGCCGAGCGGGTCCTGCTGTTCCTCGTCGACGGGATGGGTGCCGAGCTGCTCCGCGCCCATCCCGGCGTCGCGCCGTTCCTGTCGTCCATGTCCGGCGGGGTGCTCACCGCGGGCTTCCCCGCCACCACCGTGACCAGCCTGAGCACCCTCGGCACCGGCCTGCCGCCGGGCGGGCACGGCATGCTCGGCTACCAGCTCGCCGTTCCCGGCGCTGGTTACCTGCTCAACTGCCTGCGCTGGACCGCCCCCGGCCCTCTCGTCGAGCCCGGCGCATGGCAGCCGGCCCCCACCGTCTACGAGCGCGCGGCGGCGGCCGGCGTCCGGGTCAGCTATGTCGGGCCTGCCAGGTTCGAGACCACCGGTCTCAACAGGGCCGTCTATCGGGGCGTGCGCTTCGTCGGGGCCGACGAGGTCGACGACCGGATCGCCGGGGTCCGCCACGCGCTGGCCGAGCCCCGGGCCCACGTCTCGGTCTACTACGGCGATCTCGACTCCACCGGCCACGTCGCCGGCTGGGGCTCCCCGGCCTGGCTCGACCAGCTCGCCCGGGTCGACCGGATGGCCGAGCGGCTGGCGGAAACGCTCCCGCCGGGCTCGGCGATGTACGTCACCGCCGACCACGGCATGATCAACGTCGCCGATCGCGTCGACGTCGACACCCTTCCCGCGCTGCGCGAGGGCGTCGCCATGCTCGGCGGGGAGAGCAGGGCCCGCCATCTCTACACCGACCCCGGCGCCTCGGCGGCGGTCCTCGACACCTGGCGCGAGGTCCTCGCGGGAAAGGCATGGGTGGCCTCCCGGCAGGAGGCGGTCGAGTCCGGCTGGTTCGGGCCCGACGTCCGCCGCGAATGGCTGCCCAGGATCGGTGACGTCCTCGCCGTTCCCTACACCGACTGCGCCATCGTCGCCTCGGTCGCGGAGCCGCACGAGGCGAAATTCCTCGGCTGTCACGGCTCACTGACCCCCGCCGAGCAGTACGTTCCCCTTCTGGAGACGAGCACCCGCTGAATCCGCCCCGCGGCTGAATTCGGGGTCCGCACGCTGGAGGCATTTTCGATGAATCCGTTGATCACCACCGCCGAGCTGGCGGACCTGGCCGAGGTGAGCGTCCTCGACGTGCGCTGGAAGCTCGCCGTCTCGCCCACCGGGCCGGCCGGGATCGACTCCTACCGCGAGGGGCACATCCCCGGCGCCGTCTTCTGCGACCTGGAGACCGACCTGACGGCCCATGCCGGGCAGGAGGGCCCGGTATGGGGTGGAGGCCGTCATCCGCTGCCCTCCGCCGAGGCCTTCCAGGAGGCGATGCGCCGGCTCGGCGTGTCCGGCTCCCGGACCGTCGTCGTCTACGACGGAGCCGACTCCACCGCGGCCGCCGCCCGCGCCTGGTGGCTCCTGCGCTACTTCGGCCACCCCGACGTGCGGGTCCTCGACGGCGGCCTGCGCGCCTGGATCTCCGAGGGCCTGCCGGTCTCCACCGAGGAGAGCGGTCCCGAAACCGGCGACTTCGAGGCGCGGCCGGGCGGGATGCCGCTGCTCGACGCCACGAAGGCCGGCGAACTCGCCGCCGACGGGGTGCTGCTCGACGCCCGTGCCGCCGAGCGCTACCGGGGCGAGGTCGAGCCGATCGACCCGGTCGCCGGGCACATCCCGGGCGCGGTCAGCGCCCCCACCGGTGAGAACGTCGACGCCTCCGGCCGTTTCCACCTGCCGGAATTCCTGCGCGAACGCTTCAACACCCTGGGCGCGGTCCCCGGGGTCGCGGTCGGCGCCTACTGCGGGTCCGGCGTGACGGCGGCGCACGAGGTGCTGGCCCTGGAGGTGGCCGGCGTCCCGGCCGCGCTCTACGTCGGGTCGTGGTCGGACTGGGTGACCGACCCCTCCCGGCCGGTCGCCACCGGCTGACCGTCACGGCCCCTTTTCGCCGATCGCCTCGGGCGGCCGATCCTTCCCGGTAGGCCAAGGCGGCTCATCCCCGCGGCCGAAGCAGACGAAGCCCGCCACACCGCTCTTCCCTCCCGCGACGGCCAGCGCCCGCGCGGGCGGGTCGCCGGCGGCGAGCGCCTCGTGGAAGGCGGTCATCAGCGCGAGCGTCTCCTCGTCGCGCACCGGCACCAGGCTCGCCACCACGCACCGCGTCCCCAGTGACAGGAACGTACCCGCGAGCCCCAGGGGCGCCCCGTCCGCGGGGGCGTGCGCCATTCCCGCTTCACACGCCGACAGCACCACCAGAGCGGGCGGGGTGCGCAGCCGCAGCAGGTCGTACGCCATCAGCGGGCCGTCGTCGAGGTCGATGCTCGACAGCAGCGGGCTGCGCGGGGAGAACATCCCGTGCGCTGCCAGGTGGGCCACGTCGGCCCGCTCCAGCGCCGCCATCACCTCCGCCCGTCGCGCCGCCACCCGCTCCGTGCCTCGATGGCACTCGCCGACCATGCGGGCCTCGGCCTCCGCGTACCGCAGTCCCGGTCCGGCCACCGCCATCGGCACCGCCTCCTCCCTCCCGTCCCGTACGGACGGCACACGCCGCCCTGCCAGCCAGGCGGCGGCGCTGGCCGCCACGGTCACCGGTCGATCGGCGTTCATCGGCAGCAGCGGCCAGGGCAGGGTGTGCAGCGTCCCCGTCGGCACGACCACCAGTGGCCGGTCGGCCAGCCGATCACGCAGCGGGCCGAAGAGGAGCCGCTCCAGCTCCGTGGCCTCCGCGCCGGGCTCGGGGGCCCTCCCGTCGAGCAGGTGTGTCCTGCGCAGCCCGTACCGGAGGCGGACGGTGGCCTCGGCGACGGCGGGAAACGGGCCGAGGCGGCGCAGCGTCATCCGGTCCCGGGTGACCACGACGGCGGCCAGGTCGCCCTCGTGGCGGACGAACTCCACCAGGACCGACTCCCCGAGCGCGGCCCGCAGCGCGGCCGGTCGGGGCGCGAGCGGCCGGCCGGCGCCCCCGGTGACCGCCCGCCACCGTTCGGCCCAGGCCAGGACCGCGTGGCCCCGCCCGGTCCGCATGGCGAGGGCGAGCCCGAAGCGGGCCAGCGGCTCACCCGCCCTGGCGGCGTGCGCGCGTACCACCGGATCCTCGAACGTCCTCGTCTCGGCGCCCACCTCCGCCAGACCGGCCAGCACCGCGGCGAACGCTCCCCGCCGGTCTCCCGCCAGGGCACGTAGCAGCGCCGTCGCGTGCAGGGCGACCATCCCGCGGCCCGGGCGGGAGAGCAGGGCGAGCTGATGCTCGGCGGAGGGCCGGTCGCCCAGTCCGAGGGAGACCTCGGCGACGGTGAGCCTGAGCGCCTCCGAGGTGTCTCGGTGCCCGGCGGCGTCGAGGGCGTCGGCACACGAGAGCATCGTCGCCGCCAGTTCCGCCGTGGGCGACTCCAGCGCGAGCCGGGCCCGCAGGAGGATCTCCTCGGCGACCGGCACCAGGATCGTCCGCCCCTGCGCGGTCAGCTCGCGGGCGGCCAGGTCCGCGCTCTCCCTCGCACGATGCGGATCACCGGTGCGCAACTCGACCCTGGCGAGCAGCAGGAGGGCCTCGGCCAGCGCCGTCCCGGCGCCCGCCGCGGCCAGCTCTGGAACCGCCGCCTCCAGCAGGACCCGTGCCTCGCCGGGCAGATGGGCGGAGATCAGGGCCTCGGCCAGGTCGCAGCGCACCGTCGCCAGCCGCTCCGGGTAGCCGACCAGGACGCTCTCCGCGCGCCGGTAGGCGCCGAACGCGGCGGGCAGGTCGCCGCGCCGTGCGGCCAGGAACGGCAGGTTGCCCTCGGCGAGCGCGAGAACGTGTTCCAGGCCCGCGCCCCTCGCCAGCTCCGCGCACCGGCTCAGGTCGGCCTCCGCCGCACCCAGCTCTCCGAGGAACACCCGGGCGAGCCCGCGGTTCAGCATCGCCCCGGCCAGGAACCTGACATCGCCGCCGAGGACCCGCACGGCCCGGTCGCAGTGGTCGACGGCCTCGCGGTAGCGGCCGAGCCGCGCCAGGGCCACGGCCCGGTGCACGTCGAGCTTGCCCACCTCCGCCGGGGTGAGCCCGGGCTCGGCGTCGGAGGCGAGGGCGAGCGCCTGCTCCGGATGACCCAGCTCGGTACGGACGTGGACCAGTGACAGCCGCGCCTGGGCCGCCCGGTGCGGCAGCCCCGCCGAGAGCGCGATCCGCACCGCCCGGCGCAGGTGCTCCTCGGCGAACGGCAGGTCGCCCAGCTCGCGCGCCGCCACCGCCGCCGCCCTGTGCGCCACCGCCTCCGTCTCGCAGTGCCCGCACCCCGCGAGGCGCTCCGCGGGCCCGCCGCCCTCCGGCCCCTCGTCCTGTGACGCGCCGATCTCCGGCTCTCCGCTCCTCGTCGCGCCGCCCTCCGCCGCGTCGCCGGCCGGGGCATCCGCCCGGCAGGACGCGGCAAGCGAGGCGAGCACGCTGCGGGCGAGAGCGAGGGCGCGGGCCGGGTCGCTGCCCGAGAGGTCGAGCGCGTGCTCGGCGTCGGTGAGCGCTTCCTGGAAGGTCACCTACGGGCGGATCCGGGTCCAGGTGGTGACCACGGGGGAGCACTCGGGCCGGTGGCACACCACGCTGAACCAGCCCGGCGGCAGGCCGGTGACGGCGAACTGGCCCGTCGGGGACAGCACACGCGACTCCGTGAGGTGCAGGGTACGGATCTCGACCAGCGTGCCCGCCTCGGGGCAGGGGGAGATCTGGCCCGCGAGGTCGACCAGGCCGTCCAGGGAGGTGACCTCCAACTCCACCGTGAGTTCGGCCGCGGTGAACCTCAGCAGCCGTGTTTCCTCGGTGGACCGGACGCCTCGCGGCACGGGCGTGACCACGGAACGGGCCTGGACGGCGCCGGGCAGCCGCAGGCCGAAGGCCGCGTGGGCCGCGGCCGTCACCCGCGCGGGCACCGGGTCACTTCCCGACGCCAGGCGCAGCGCGGCTATCAGGGACTCGTCGTCGATCGCCGCCGGATGTCGCGTCACGATGTCGCCTCCCGGGCGATGAGCATGGTGCGGAGTCGGTTCAGGCAGCGGCCCCTGGTGGGGCCGTAGCTGCCGCTGGGCATGCCCAGACGCCCGGCCAGCTGGTGGACGCCCGCGTCGGGGGCCGTCGCCATCAGCCGGAACAGCGACCGGCACGGCTCGTGCATCTCGTCGACGGCCTGCCACAGACGGCGGCCCTCGTCGGCGCTCAGCACGGCGAGCGCCGGATCGGCGTGGGCGGCGCCCGCCGGGGCGGACCACGCGTGTTCGCCGTCGGAGAGGTCGGCGACCAGCCGCTCGCCCCGGTGCCGGCGGCTCAGGAGGGACGCCTCACGCTTGGCCGTGGTGAACAGCCAGGAGCCGATCCTGTCGGGGTCGCGGATGGTGTGCAGGCTCTCCAGCAGCCGCAGCCAGGTGCCCTGCACCGCGTCGGCGGCGTCCGCCGGGCTGAGGTCGTAGGCGCGCACGGCCGACCACAGCAGGCCCGTGAAACGGGTGACCAGCGCGTCCCAGGCCGCCTGGTCGTCCACCGGCACGGCGTCGATCGCGCGCTGGTCGCTCACCGGCACCTCCGGAATCGCGGAGAACACTTTACGTGTCCAAGTGAATGCTCTGGGTGAGACTTTAGCCAGGCGTGGGCACCGCGACTCCCAAATCGGGGATCCGCCTGGTCTTCGCCGGGTCGAGGACGTGCTTCACGGCCTCCTGCGCGGACCGGTCCGCGCACGCGGCGGCGATCGCCCCGCTCACCAGGGCGGTGGCGAAGGAGGTCCCGCTCCAGCGCGCGTAGCCGTTGAACGCCCCGTGTTCGAGGAAGGTGCTGGACAGCCACTCACCGCGGGCACACGCGTCCACCCACGCTCCGTACGCCGAGAACGGGGCCCTCGCCCCGCCGTCCGGATCCAGTGCCCCGACGGCGATCACCCCGGGTGACGCGGCGGGCCAGAAAGGGCGGTCGGAGGCGGTGTTGCCCGCGCAGGCCACCGTGACCGTACCGGTGAGTGCTTCCAGGGCGGCCTCCACGAGCGGGGAGGGGCGGTCGTCGAAGGTGTGCCCGCCGAAGGACAGGTTGAGCACCTGCGGCGGGTCGGCCCGCAGCCGCTCCAGAAGGTGCAGCAGCCCGGCCTCGTCCCCGACGCCGTGGCCGTCCAGCACCCGGATCGGCCGCAGCCGCGCCGACGGGGCCGACCGCAGGATCAGCCCGGCGATGAACGTGCCGTGCCCCGCCTGGAGGTCCAGTTCGCCGTCGCCGTCGGAGTCGGGCACCTCGTCGGCCTCCCGGCCCCGCTCCAGGAACCACGGGCTCCCCTGCCACCACGGGTGCTCGGCCAGGCCGGTGTCGGCGAGCACCACCGTCACGGCGCCCGCCGCGCGCCCGGTAGGGGCGGGTTCGGGCGCCGGGAGGGCGGCGCTGGGGAAGGGACGGGAGGCGGGGCCCCCGAAGTAGAGCGGCTGGCCCGTCAGGATGTGGTTGGGAGAGGCGCGCACGCCCCGCGCCCGTACCGACGCCACCAGGTCGCAGACGTCCACGCCCGGAGACAGGCGCACCCGGTGGATTCCCCCGATCTCGGTGACGGCGTCGGCCCAGCGGGCGGTGGCCGCGAGGCCCGCGGTGTCGGTCAGCAGTTGACCTTTTCTGATCAGGGCGGGCGAACCGGGGATGGGTTCGACCCGTTCTATGCCGGTATTCATCTGGTCCTCCGGGGGGCGATCACCAGGTGATGGGGTTTCTTCATTCCCGAGGATGCCCTGGCCAAGTGCCCACGGCACAACATCTCGGTATGACCCCCCTCTGGTGCGACGTCACGACCGACGGTAGTCTCTCCTTCAGTCACTTGTGATCATCCTGGTATGAGGCCGTTGGGGAAGGCGCACCTCGTACGAAACGGGAGGTCCGGTGTCTGCTCGTGGCGTGCTTTACGTCCACTCAGCTCAGCCTGCGCTGTGCCCTCATATTGAATGGGCGGTCGCAGGTGTCCTTGGCGTGCCCGTAGACCTGACCTGGACTCCGCAGCCCGCCGCGCCCGGTCACGTGCGCGCGCAGGCCGAGTGGGAGGCCCGTGTCGGTACCGCGGCGGCCATCACCTCGTCGCTGATGGGCTGGCAGCGGATCCGCTTCGAGATCACCGAGGACGCCTCACCGGGTGCCGACGGGACCCGGCACGCCTACACACCCTCCCTCGGCGCCTTCACGGCCGTGGTCGGGGCCAACGGCGACATCCTGATCCCGGAGGACCGGCTGCGCTCCGCCATGCTGATGGCCCGTCAGGGCCGCGTGGTGCTGGAGGAGGAGCTCGATCGCCTGCTGGGCAAGCAGTGGGACGCCGAGCTCGAGTCGTTCCGCTACGCGGGTGAGGGCGCTCCGGTCCGCTGGCTGCACGCCGCCGTCTGAGCGGGCACGCCCCCACGGGGGCAGTTCGCTCTCGCGCGGCGGACGACCGTCCCGGACACGGGTTTGGAACGTGCCCTGCGCCTCCTCCCTGCGCGGGGAAGGGCGCAGGGAAGACGGGCGAGCCCCCACCGGCGGGACCGGCGGGGGCTCGTCGAACGACCGTCAGAGGGGGATGTTGCCGTGGGCGCCCCTGGCGGGGGTCGCCTGGGCCAGGACCCTGGCGATGGCGCCCCTGGTCTCCTCGGGCTTGATCACCTCGTCGATCACGCCGAGCTCGATGGCCCGGTCCAGGCCGCCCGCGAGGATCTCGTGCTCCTCGGCGAGCCTGGCCTCCAGGGCGGCGCGCTCCTCCTCGGGGGCGGCGGCGAGCTCGCGGCGTTTGAGGACGCGGACCGCGGCGATCGCGCCCATGACCGCGATCTGGGTCGTCGGCCAGCCGAACACCTTGGTCGCGCCCAGCGAGCGGGAGTTCATCGCGATGTAGGCGCCGCCGTAGGCCTTCCTGGTCACCAGGGTGATCCGCGGCACGGATGCCTCGGCGAAGGCGTGCAGGAGCTTGGCGCCACGGCGGACCACGCCGTCGTGCTCCTGCCCGACGCCGGGCAGATAGCCCGGAACGTCCACCAGGACGATCAGCGGCACCCCGAAGGCATCACACATCCGGACGAACCGGGCCGCCTTCTCCGCGGAGGCGGAGTCGAGGCAGCCGCCCAGGCGCATCGGGTTGTTGGCCACCACGCCCACGGTCCGGCCCCCGAGGCGGCCCAGGGTGGTGACGATGTTGGGTGCCCACTTGGCGTGCAGCTCCACGCCGGGCTCATCCAGCAGGCCCGTGACGAGCGGCTTCACGTCGTAGGCGCGGCGCACGTTGTCGGGCAGCAGGCCGGAGAAGTCGATCTCCTCGATCCCGGTGCGCACCCGGCCCTGGTGGCCGAGCAGCACCGCCAGGCGGCGGGCTCGCAGGTAGGCGTCGGTCTCGGTCTTGGTGACCACGTGGACGACACCGCTGCGCTTGCTGTGCGGCTCGGGGCCGCCCAGGGCGGCCATGTCGATCTGCTCGCCGGTGACGCTGCGGACCACGTCGGGACCGGTGACGAAGATGCGGCCCTCGTCGGCCAGGATCACGATGTCGGTCAGAGCCGGGCCGTACGCGGCGCCGCCCGCCGCGGGACCGACGACCACGGACAGCTGCGGGACCACGCCGGAGGCGCGGGTCATCGCGGCGAAGACGCGGCCGACCGCGTGCAGCGACTCCACGCCCTCGGCGAGGCGGGCGCCGCCGGAATGCCAGACGCCGATGACGGGAACCCGCTCGCGGACCGCGACGTCGTAGGCGTGCACGATGTGCTCGCACCCCTCGCTGCCCATCGCGCCGCCCTGGACGCGGGCGTCACTGACGAACACGACGACCGGCACACCCTCCACGCGGCCCGTCGCGGCGAGCACGCCGCTGCGGTCGACCGGTGAGATCAGCCGGATCGAGCCCTCGTCGAGCAGAGCGGAGAGACGCACCTGAGGGTCACGGGGATCGAGAGGCTCCAGTGTCGTGTCCTCGCTGCTCCCGCCGTCCTTGCTGTCCTCGCTCACCAGCCCTTTGTCGAGCACAGTCATCACGAGCCCCTGTCAGACGCTGGTGAAGGCCACGGCGACGTCGTGCCCGCCGAACCCGAAGGAGTTGTTGATCGCGGCGATCTGACCGTCCGGCAGGGCGCGCGGCTCTCCGCGCACGATGTCGACCTCGATGCCGTCGTCGAGGTCGTCCACGTTGATGGTTCCGGGCGCGCGCCGCTCGTGCAGCGCGAGGACGGTGAAAACGGACTCGATACCGCCGGCGCCGCCGAGCAGGTGACCGGTCATCGACTTGGTGCCGCTGACCAGCGGGTGACCGCCGATGACCTCCTTGATGGCCATCGTCTCCACCACGTCACCCGCGGGGGTGGAGGTGGCGTGCGCGTTCACGTGCTTGATGTCGGCGCCGGTGAGACCGGCGTCCTCCAGGACGCGGCGCATGGCCAGCATGACCCCGGCGCCGGTCGGCTCCGGCTGCGCGATGTGGTGGGCGTCGGCCGAGTAGCCGACCCCGGCGGCCACGGCGTAGATCGTGGCGCCGCGGGCGAGGGCGTGCTCCTCGGACTCCAGGACGAGGATGCCGGCGCCCTCGCCGAGGACGAAGCCGTCACGGCCCTTGTCCCACGGCCTGGAGGCGCGCTGCGGCTCGTCGTTGCGGGTGGACATGGCGCGCATGGCCGCGAAGGACCCGATGTTCAGCGGGTGGATGGCCGCCTCGGTGCCGCCGGCCACGACCACGTCGGCCCGGCCGGAGCGGATCATCTCGATGGCGTACCCGATCGACTCGGCGCCGGTGGCGCAGGCGCTCACCGTGGCGTGGACGCCGGCGCGCGCGCCGACCTCGATGCCGATCCAGCCCGCCGAGCCGTTCGGCATCAGCATGGGAACGGTGAACGGCGAGAGCCGCGTCCAGCCCCTCTCCTTGAAGGTGTCGTAGGCGGCGAGGATCGTGGTGATGCCCCCGATGCCGCTGCCCACGACGACGCCGAGCCGCTCGGGGTCGACCTTGTCGATCGCGGCGTGCGCCCACGCCTCGCGGGCCGCGACGAGTGCGAACTGCTCGGCACGGTCCAGCCGCCTCGACTCCGGCCGGGGCAGAACCTCGGTCGGGTCGACGGCGGAGAAGGCGGCGAACTTCACCGGGACGGAGTCCACCCAGTCGGCGGTGATACCGCTCACGCCCGACTGACCGGCGAGGAGCGCCGACCAGGTCGAGGCGACGTCTCCACCGAGGGGCGTGGTCGCGCCGAGCCCGGTGACGACGACACGTACCTGGTCTGTACTCACTGCTGCGCTCCTTGTGAATCGCTGGTCAATCTGGGCTGGGGATAAGCGGGAACGTCTCAGTTCTGGATGAAGTTGATGACGTCCTTGACGGTCTTGAGGTGCTTGAGCTGGTCGTCCGGGATCTCGACGCCGAACTCGTCCTGAGCGGCGACGGCGATCTCGACCATGGACAGCGAGTCGATGTCGAGGTCGTCGACGAAGCTCTTCTCCGGGGTGACCTCGGTGGCCGGGATCCCGGTGATCTCGTTGATGATCTTGCCGATGCCGGCGAGGATCTCCTGCTCGCTCACAGCCATGTCGCGTGTTCTCCTTGGAATCGTGGTTCTTCTGGTTTCCCGTGCGGCGGGGCCGCGCGGAAGCTAGGGGATCTCGATGATCTGGCCCGCGTAGGTCAGGCCCGCGCCGAAGCCGAGCAGCAGGGCGAGCCCGCCCGCCTGGACCTCGCCGCGCTCGATCATCCGGGACAGGGCGAGCGGGATCGAGGCGGCGGAGGTGTTGCCTGCCAGGACGATGTCCTTGGCGATGACGGCGTTGTCCGCGCCGAGCTTGCGGGCGATCGCCTCGATGATGCGGAGGTTGGCCTGATGGGGTACGAAGGCCGCGAGGTCGGCCGGATCCACCCCGGAACGCTCGCAGATCTCCTTGGCGACGGGGTGAAGCGCGGTGGTCGCCCAGCGGAACACCGTCTGGCCCTCCTGGTGCAGGAAGGAGTCGCGGTCCTTGATGATGATCGCGTCGAACTTGTCGCCGGCGCTGCCCCACACCACGGGGCCGATGCCCGGGGTGTCGGAGGGGCCGACGACCGCGGCGCCCGCGCCGTCGGCGAAGATCACCGCGGTGGCCCGGTCGGTCCAGTCGATCCACTGGGAGAGCTTCTCGGTGCCGACGACGAGCACGTGGGTCGCCGATCCCGCGCGGATCGCGTCGTTGGCGACCGCGAGCGCGTAACAGAAGCCCGAGCAGGCGGTGTTGACGTCAAAGGCGCCGGGGGCGTCGATGCCCAGCCGGGTGGCCACCCGGCCTGCGGCGTTGGGGATCTGCGTCTCCAGCGTGCAGGTGGCGACGATCACCAGGTCGATGTCGGAGGCCGCCAGGCCGCTCGCGGCGAGGGCCTTGCCGCCCGCCTGCACGGCCAGGTCGATCTCGGACTCGTTGTCCGGGGCGATCCGGCGCTCCTTGATGCCGACGCGGCTCTGGATCCAGGCGTCGTTGGTCTCCATGGTCGCCGACAGGTCGTCGTTGGTCACCACGTTGGAAGGCTGGTAGTGGCCGAAGGCGAGGATCTTCGCGCCGGGCGCGCCCTGTGAGGTCTTCATTCCTCGGTCACCGCTCCTTGTTCGACTCAAGGGCGGCTCGCGCGGCCTCCAGGTCGTCGGGGGTCTTCAGGGCGACGGTCGTCACCCCGTGCAGAGCACGCTTGGCCAGGCCGGTGAGCGTGCCGCCGGGGACGAGCTCGATCATCGTGGTGACGCCGAGCTCTGTCATCGTGGCCATGCAGGCGTCCCAGCGCACCGGGTTGGCGACCTGGGTGACCAGGCGCTCCATGAACTCGGCGCCGCTCGTGACCGCCGACCCGTCGCTGTTGGACAGCAGCGTGACGGCGGGATCGGCCGGTGTGACGTCCGCGGCGGCTTCGCGCAGACGGCCGACCGCGGAGGCCATGTGGACGGTGTGGAACGCGCCGGCGACCGAGAGCTCCCTCACCCTCGCCCGCGCGGGCGGCTCGGCCTTGAAGGCCGCCAGCTGCTCCAGCGTGCCGCCGACCACGATCTGCCCGGCGCCGTTGATGTTGGCGGGGGTGAGTCCCTTGTCGGCGATGGCGGCGAGGACCTCCTCCTCGACGCCGCCGAGGACGGCGGACATGCCGGTCTCGGTGATCGTCGCGGCCTTCGCCATGGCCTGGCCGCGCTCGCGGACGAGGCCGACGGCCTGCTCGGGGGTGATCACCCCGGCCAGCGCGGCGGCGGTGAACTCGCCCACGCTGTGCCCGGCGACGATGTCGGGGGAGGCCCCCAGCACCTCGGCGACGGCGAGCCCGGCGGCTACGAGGAGTGGTTGCGCGACGGCCGTGTCACGGATCTCGTCCGCGTCCGCGGTGGTCCCGTAGGCGATCAAATCGAGGCCGGCCAGCTCCGACCAAGCGGTCAGCCGATCGGCCACGCCCGGTAGTTCGAGCCATGGACCGAGAAAGCCTGGAGTCTGGGCACCCTGGCCCGGAGCGACGATGACGAGCACAAAATCCAGCCTGCCCTGTAGAAGTTCAATACATGGATGGAGATCCAGACGAACTTTGTCCCCACTTCTTTGTAGGGAACCTACAGCGGGAGTTTCGCGGAGATTAAGTAAAGGATTCTAGGTTACCGGCGTTTCCGACAGGCGCCCGAGAATCAGTCCCACCTGGAGGGTGAAGGCGGATCGGCCCTCGGTCGGCTGATAGCCGGTCAGTTCCGTGATCTTACGCAGACGGTAGCGCACCGTGTTCGGATGGACGAAAAGCAGGCGGGCCGTCGCTTCCAGGGATGTGCCCTGTTCCAGGTAGGTCGCGAGGGTGTCGAGGAGCGGTGTGCCGATCAACGGCAGATAGACGTTCTCGATCAGCTGTGCCCTGGCGTCGCCGTCGCCGTCGATGGCCCGTTCGGCCAGCAGGTCCTCGGCGTGAACCGGCCTGGGCGCGTCCGGCCATCCCGCGGCGGCTCGCAGCCCGGCCATCGCTGCCCGCGCCGAACTCGCGGCCGAGTGCAGGTCGGCGACCTCGGGCCCGATCACGATCGGACCGGCGCCGAAACGCGGCACCACGTGCCTGGCCGCCGCGGCGACGCTGTCCGCCCCGCCCACGATCACGATCAACCGGTCGCCCTGCACCCCGGCCAGCATGTCCAGGCCCGACCTGCGGCCCCTGTCGCGCAGCGCGTCGATGACCGCCTGCGGGTCGTCGTCGGGGGTCTGCCCGGCCAGCACCACGACGGGGGCGGAGGTCCAGCCGAGCGCGGCGGCCCACGAGTGCAGGCCGTCGTCGACCTCGCCCCTGACCAGGGCGTCCACGATCAGCGCCTCCAGCCGTGCGTCCCAGGCACCCCGGGCCTCGGCCTCGCGCGCGTACACCTGCGCGGCGGCGAAGGCGACGTCGCGGGTGTAGCGGAGCATCGCCTGCTGGAGCTGGTGCTCCCCGCCGGGCGCCGCCAGCTCCCCGGTCTGCGCCTCGACCACCTCGACCACGACCCGCACGATGTCGACGGTCTGCTGCAGCGAGATGGACCGCTTCAGCTCCCTGGGCGCGGTGCCGAAGAACTCGATGCTGGGCGTCGGGCGGCCCTCACCGGCGTGCTGGAACCACTCCACGAACGCGGCGATCCCGGCCTGGGCGACCAGCCCGACCCAGGACCTGTCCTCCGCCGACAGGGCGCGAAACCACATCAGCCGGTCGTCCATGCGGGACATGGCGGCCGTGCCCAGTGTGCCCATGGCCCGCTCCAGCCGGCGCGTGGTGTCCTCCCGGATCCGGTCGGAGTCGGGATCCCTCCCGTCCTCCCCGGTCACGACGTCGCTGTGCCTGAACGTTCGCTCGTTCCGCTCCCTCACGCCACTAAGAGTGCCAGGTCGCGGGAGATGCGCCAGCCGCGGCTCCGGACAGCGTACGCTCGCCGATCTTGTACGTCCCGCACGACCAGGGCGCGAGCGTACGCCACGATCCCGTTCCGCGCGCCCGTGGTCACCCTCTCGGAGCCGGGCGTCGTCATCGTCTCCCGTTCCGCGCGCCCGTGTCCCGTACGCCCACCGGGATGTGAACGTACGGAGGGTGGGGCGGGTCGGACGAGGGCTCAGACGACCGCGACGGCGGTGATCAGGCCGATGGCGAGGTGGGTGACCGCGAGCAGCCGGGCGCCCGGCTGAAGCTCCGGCTCGGTGACCAGCTCGCGCACCGAGATGCCCGCCACCTTGTCGAACGCGAGCATCGCCACGGTCTGTACGGCGATGCCGACCAGGCCGAAGACCAGCGTCGCGAGCAGGCCCTCCTGCAGGGCGCCGCCCGAGGACCAGATGGAGGCCGCCACGATCAGCCCGACGGCCGCCAGCCCCGAGCCGGTGAGCAGGGTGGCGTTGGGGTTGCGCCCCTCCTTGATGAGCTTGCCGAGCCTGCCGGGGGTGACCATGTCGATCACGTAGAAACCGACGATGAGCAGGATCACGCCGAGCGCGGCGTACGAGACGATCGCGAGCGCGCCGCGCCCGAGGACCTCGGCGAGCGAGAGCGCCTCGGCACCGGGCACGACGGGGGCGATTGGCACGGGGGTGGGACTCATGTGTGGTTTCTCTTTCCGGGACTCAGAGTTCGATGCGGTGCGGGACGAATGACGACGTGTCGTCGGTGATGAACCCCGAGGTCTCGCGGATGCCGGCACCCGCCGCCTCGTCGTGGACGACCCAGGCGCCGAGGACGGGACGCCAGCCCTCGAAGACGGGCAGCGCCTGGAACTCCTGGTAGACGTAGCCCTCGGCGCCGTAGCCGCCGAGGGTCTCGACGTGCTCGCCGGGGGTGACGATCCGCATGTTGGCGCCCTCGCGGCCGAGCAGCGGCTTGACGATGTAGGAGGACATGTCGCGGGGGCCGTCGAGGTAGGCGGGCAGCAGGTTCGGGTGTCCCGGGTACAGCTCCCAGAGCACCGCGAGCAGCGCCTTGTTGGACAGCAGCATCTTCCACAGCGGTTCGATCCAGGTCGTCGAGACCTGCTGGCGCACCGCCCGCGTCCCGAACGGGTCGGCGACCGCCCACTCCCACGGGTACAGCTTGCAGAGCGAGCGGATCACCCTGCGCTCCATGTCGACGAAGCGGAGGTTGAGGTCGTCCCAGCCGATGTCCTCCATCGCGACCGCGACGGTCTTGAGCCCGGCCTGGTCGGCGGTCTCCTGCAGATAGGCGAGGGTCATCACCTCCTCGCCCGAGGTGTCCATGTTGGTCCAGGCGAAGTGCGTGGGCCCGGTGGGCAGGCCGGTCGAGATCTGCTGCCACCTGGCGATCAGCCGCTCGTGGATGGAGTTCCACTGGTCGTCGTCCGGGTAGCGGTCGCGCAGCCAGAACCACTGCACCACCGAACTCTCCAGGAGGCTGGTGGGGGTGTCGGCGTTGTACTCCAGCAGCTTGGCGGGGCCGGTCCCGTCGTAGCGCAGGTCGAAGCGGCCGAACAGGTGCGGGTCGTTACGCTCCCAGGAGGCGGCGATCTCGGGGGCCACCCACGGTGGGATCGCGAACTCGGCGTAGCGGCCCTTGGCGATGACGTGCTCCACGGCGTTCAGGCACATCCGGTGCAGTTCCTCGACCTGGTTCTCCAGGTCGAGGACCTCATCCATGGAGAAGACGTACTGGACGGTCTCGTCCCAGTACGGACGGTCAAGGCCCTCGGGATGGGCCGAGCGGTGGTAGGCCAGGCCATGGCCCTCGATGACGCTCTCCCAGTCGTCGCGAGGGAGGGAGGTCTCGCGTCTCATCTCCTGCTCACCTGTCGCTCACCTGTGGTTCGTCGGCTTGCTCATCGGCGCCGGATCAGCTCCCGCCACCCGATCCGCTTCGGCCGCCGAAACCACCCCGCTGGATCACCGTGCCCTTGCGGCTGGTGATCTGGACGTCCGAGGGACGCACGGTGGTGCCCTGCCGGATGTGGGAGCCGGACCTGACGCCTCCGTAGTACCAGCCGTAGGCGCCCCGCGATCCGTGGTAGCGCCTGTCGTCGTCGCAGAGGTCCTCGTCCACGATCGCGTAGCTGCCGTCCGGCTGGCGGTTGTTGAGGTCGACGCACTCGGCGCCCACCTCCTCGTAGTCCGACGTGGAGCAGGAGGAGACGAGGAGCATCGAGACGACACCGATTCCGGTGATGGCGATCGCTCTGGAGGCCTTGAAGCCCGAGGGCTTGGAAGGCGTCTTGCCATGGGGACCTGGCGGTGTGGCCCGTGGGTGTTGTGGTCGTGCGGCCATCGAGCTCCAATGAGATGCGTCGCCACAGGGTATCGATGCGCTTTTGTCTGTTCAACCGATCTCTGGTTCTTTCGGGGGAATCGCCGACCTCCGCGCGGGGGCGAGGTGAGCCGCACCGGCCCTGACGAGACAGCCGATCATCGCCCGTCCAGGTGTGTAATGTTCTGGCAAAGCGCGGTGGACGAGGGGTGCGCGGTGCCGGAGATCAGACCGTTGCGGCCGGGGGATCCGCCGCGACTGGGCAGGTACGAGCTCAAGGGCAGGCTGGGGGAGGGCGGGCAGGGGGTCGTCTATCTCGGCGAGTCCGAGGACGGTGAGCGGGTGGCCGTCAAGCTGTTGCACGTGCGCTTCACCGAGGAGGCCCACGCGCGCTCCCGTTTCGCCCGAGAGCTGGCGGCGGCCGGCCGGGTGGCCGCCTTCTGCACCGCCCGGGTGCTCGCCGCCGACCTCGACGGTGAGACGCCCTACATCGCGAGCGAGCTGATCGAGGGGCCCTCGCTGCGCCAGGTGGTCGAACGCGAGGGACCGCTGACCGGGGAGGCTCTCGAACGCCTCGCGATCGGCACCGCCACCGCGCTGACCGCGATCCACCACGCGGGCATCGCCCACCGCGACTTCAAGCCCGACAACGTCATGCTCGCCACCGACGGCCCCAGGGTCGTCGACTTCGGCATCGCGAAGATCATCGATGAGAGCGGGACGATCACCACCCGCGCGGTCGGCACCCCCGCCTACATGGCCCCCGAGCAGATCGCCGGTGAGCGGGTGGGTTTTCCCGCCGACGTGTTCGCCTGGGGCTCGACCATCGTCTTCACCGCCACCGGGAAGGCTCCCTTCGGGAGCGACACGATCGTGGCGACGCTCAACCGGGTGATCAACCACGAGGCCGACCTGAACGGCCTGCCCGACGGGCTGCGCGACGTCGTCGCGGCCTGCCTGAACAAGGATCAGCGGCTCAGGCCCACCTCGGACGTGCTGCTGAAGCGCCTGCTCGGCCACCCGGTGGACGAGGCGGAGACCTCGGAGGCCTCGGAGGAGGAGCTGGCCGAGGGCGCGCAGGCCGCCACCGGGGACCTGACCCGGCCCGAAGAGCCCGCCGCGCCCACGCGGCGCCGCCCGGCGGTCCTCGGCGCGATCGCCGTCGGGGTCGCCGTCCTCGGCGTGGCAGGTGCCCTGCTGGGCCTCCCGTTCGGGAGCACGCCGCCCGGCCAGGCCGAACCCTCCCGCCCACCGGCGGCCGGCCCTGCGACGGCGACCCCGCGGGTCTCCACCGGCTCGCCCCTGCTCGACCGGATCAGGGAGACCGGCAGGCTCCGCGTGGGGTTCAGGGAGGGCCTGCCGGGCATCTCGCTGGGCAGGCCGCCCCGGGGATTCGAGGCCGACGTGGCCGCCCACATCGCGAAAGAGCTGAAGGTGCCCGACGACGGGCTCAGGTTCGTGTCGGTGGTGGGGTACGACGGTCGTGAGGAGGCGGTGGAGAAGGGCAGGGCCGATCTCGTGATCGCCAACTTCTCGATCGACAACGCCGATCGCCGCCGCGTCGCCTTCGCGGGCCCGTACTACCTCGCCCACCGCGACGCGCTGGTGCGTACCGGCGCGAGGATCGACGGTCTCAAGGACCTGCGCGGCAGGAGGATCTGCCTGTCACCTGGCCAGACCACGGGCACGATGATCCGCGACAGGGGCGTCGACTTCGTCGCGGTACGGGCGGAGGACCCCGCGCAGTGCGCGTCCCAGGTGGCCGACGGCCGCGCCGACGCCATGGTCGGGGACGACCTGCTGATCGCCGGCTTCGGTGCCCGCCTGCGCGACGTCAAGGTCGAGATCGCCGGGATCAGGCTCACCTCGGAGAGGTACGGCGTCGCGCTCAGACGCGGAGACCCGGTGGCCTGCCGGAAGATCAACGAAGTGATCGCGTCGATGTACGAGGACGGGACGATGAAGCGCCTGCTCGAAAAGCACCTGGGCCGGGTCGGTTTCCGCTTCGAGACCGCCCGGCCCCGTCCGGAGACCTGCTGAACCGTCCGCCTTCGACCGCCGTCCTCTCCCCGAGCCCCGCCGAGCCGTTCGCCTCCGCCCGCGCTCCTCGCCGCCGTCCTGTCTCCCGTGAGGGGCGAGCGACGTCTCCCGTGAGAGCGGGCGACGTCTCCCGCCAGGGCGGGCGACGCGCGGCAAGGCGGGACCGCGCGGCCCGCCCGCGGGCCCGCCGCGTCACGAACCGTCGCAGACGGCCCCCCTGGCAGGGACCTTCCCGTCGATGAGGTAGGCGTCGGTCAGCTTCTTGACGCAGGTGTCACCGGACAGGTAGGCGCCGTGCCCCTCGCCCCTGTAGGTCACCAGCACCCCCGTCCGAAGCTCCCCCGTCAGCTTCGGAGCCCACTCGTACGGCGTGGCGGGGTCGCCGGTGCCGCCGATGACCAGGATCGGCGCCGAGCCCGTGGCGTTGATCCGCCTCGCCTCGTCGTTGCCGGGAACCGGCCACATCGAGCAGATCAGGCCCATCCCCGCGCCGCCGAACAGCGGGGAGACCTTCATCGTCTCGTCCTCCAGCGCGTTCAGCTGCTCGGGGGTGGGGCGTTCTGCGGTGTCCACGCAGCTGATCGCGGGGAAGCTGCTCATGAGCGTCGTGTAGCTCCCGTCGGGCTGACGGCCGTTGTAGCTGTCGGCCAGGGCCAGCAGGATCCGACCGTCACCCTTCATAGCCTGGCCCAGCGCCTGGTCCAGCAGCGGCCAGGTCAGCTTCGAGTACAGCGCGGCGGCGATGCCGACGCCCGCCAGCCCCTGGGTCAGGAGACGCTTACCGACCTTGAGCGGTTTGTCGTTCAGCTCGTCCATGAGCTTCGTCACGTTCTTGTTCGCGATGGTCGCGTCGCTGCCGATCTCACACTCGCGGGGCTGCTTCACACAGTCCTTCAGGAAGGCGTCATAGGCGTGCTGGAACCCCTTCGTCTGGACCATCGTGCGCGTCGCCATGGAGACGCTCGGATCCAGCGGGGCGTCCAGCACGAACCGTCCCACGTTCTGCGGGAATTTCGTCGCGTAGACCGCGCCGAGCTGCGTCCCGTACGAGATGCCGAAGTAGTCCAGTTGCTTCTCGCCCAGGGCCGCGCGGAGACGGTCCATGTCCGCGGCGGCGTTCACCGTGCCGATGTAGGGCAGCAGCCTGCCCGAGGTCTGCTGACAGGCCGTCACGAACTCCTTGGTGATCTCCCGGCTCCTGGCGCGCTCCTCCTCGTTGGCGGGCAGGGTGTCCATCGAGGTGAACCTGTCCATCACCGCGCTGTCGCCGCACCGGACACCTGAGCTTTCGCCGACGCCGCGCGGGTCGAAGCTGACCAGGTCGAAGCGGCTGTTCAGGGTGGTGAACGCCTTGGCGGCCTGGGCCATGGTCTCGACACCCGAGGCGCCGGGGCCGCCGAAGTTGAAGACCAGCGAGCCGATCCGCCTGCCGGGGTCGGTGGCCTTGATACGAATGACGGCCATCTCGATGGAGTCGCCGTCCGGGTTGGCGTAGTCGAGCGGGACCCTGAGTTTCCCGCACTGCTGCGCGGAGTTGGGCTGGGGGGTCTCACCGCCGGGCCGCCTGACCCCGGTGCACGGACCCCAGGCGATCGCCTCCGCGGGGGTGGAGGTGGTGGTCGGGTCGGTCGTGCCCGAGACGACCTCGCCTCCGACCAGTCCGCCCGGGAGGGAACCGTCCCCGCCGGGTCCGCCACCGCAGGCGGAGAGAACGGTTGACAGGGCCGTGACCGTCGCGGCCGCCCTAAGGATTATTGCCATGAAACGCTCTCCCCTGGAATCGTTCGCCGGGGGGAGCGTTCAACACTAACCGGGCGGGCCCTCCATGGAAAAGGAGAACCCGCCCGGGAACGATCAAACTCCCATGGACTGGGTGTCGTTGCTCTCGGCGCCCGCGGCCTCGGTCACGCCGTTCTTCAGGTGATACATGGAGATGGCGTCGCCCAGCACCTCCTGGTCGAGCTCACCCCTGTTGACCAGCTGGGTGAGCACGGCCAGGGTGATCGAGGCCGCGTCCACGTGGAAGTGGCGGCGCAGCGCCGACCGGGTGTCCGACAGGCCGAAGCCGTCGGTGCCGAGCGAGCTCCAGTCGCCGGGAACCCACTGGGCGATCTGGTCCTGGACCGCCCGCATGTAGTCGCTCACGCCCACGAACGGCCCCTGCGCCGACGACAGCGCCTGCGTGACGTACGGCACGCGCTTGTCGGAGTCGGGGTTGAGCAGGTTGTGCTCCTCGGCGGCGAGCGCGTCGCGGCGCAGCTCCGCCCAGGAGGTGGCCGACCAGACCTCGGCCGCCACGCCCCAGTCCTCGGCCAGCATCCGCTGGGCCTCCATCGCCCACGGCCCGGCCACGCCGGACGCGAGGATGTTGGCCTTCGGCCCGGACACGGCCGGAGCCGGGGCGAACCTGTACAGACCCTTGAGCAGGCCCGCCACGTCCAGGTCCGAGGGCTCGGCGGGCTGGGGGTAGGGCTCGTTGTAGACGGTGAGGTAGTAGAAGACGTTCTCCGGCTCCTCGCCGTACATCCTCCGCAGGCCGTCCTTGACGATGTGGGCCACCTCGAACCCCCACGAGGGGTCGTACGAGACCGCGGCCGGGTTCGTCGAGGCGATCAGCGGGGTGTGGCCGTCCTCGTGCTGCAGGCCCTCGCCGTTCAGCGTGGTGCGGCCGGCGGTGGCGCCGAGCAGGAAGCCCCGGCCCATCTGGTCGGCGAGCTGCCACATCTGGTCGGCGGTGCGCTGCCAGCCGAACATCGAGTAGAAGATGTAGATCGGGATCATGTGCTCGCCGTGCGTGGCGTACGACGAGCCGACCGCGATCGTGGAGGCCATCGAGCCCGACTCGCTGATGCCCTCGTGCAGGATCTGACCCTCGGTCGACTCCTTGTACGACAGCAGCAGCTCGCGGTCGACGGCCTCGTACATCTGGCCGTGCGGTGAGTAGATCTTCGCCGTCGGGAAGATCGCGTCAAGACCGAAGGTGCGCGCCTCGTCCGGGATGATCGGCACGAACCTGTTGCCGATCTCCTTGTCGCGCATCAGGTCCTTGAGCAGGCGGACGAACGCCATGGTGGTGGCGACGTTCTGCTTGCCGGAGCCCTTCTTCAGCTGCGCGTACGCGGCGTCGCCGGGAAGCGTGACCGGCTTGGCGCGCATCACGCGCTTGGGCAGGAAACCGCCCAGGGCCGCGCGGCGCTCCTTCATGTACTGGATCTCCGGGTCGTTCTCGCCCGGGTGGAAGTAGGGCGGGAGGTCGCCCTCGAGAGCGGAGTCGGGGATCGGCAGGTAGAGACGGTCGCGGAACTCCTTCAGGTCGCTCTTGGACATCTTCTTCATCTGGTGCGTCGCGTTGCGCGCCTCGAAGTCCTTGCCGAGAGTCCAGCCCTTGATGGTCTGGGCGAGGATGACCGTCGGCTGGCCGACGTGCTCACGAGCCGCCTTGTAGGCCGCGTACACCTTGCGGTAGTCGTGGCCGCCGCGCGACAGCTTGCGGATGTCCTCGTCCGACAGGTGCTCGACCATCTTGCGCAGGCGCGGGTCGTCGCCGAAGAAGTTTTCCCTGATGTATCCGCCGGTCTCGACGGAGTATGTCTGGAACTGGCCGTCGGGGACGGTGTTCATCTTGTTGACCAGCACACCGTCGACGTCCGCCGCGAGCAGCGGGTCCCAGTCGCGACCCCAGACGACCTTGATGACGTTCCAGCCGGCGCCCCTGAAGTAGGACTCCAGCTCCTGGATGATCTTTCCGTTGCCGCGTACCGGGCCGTCGAGGCGCTGCAGGTTGCAGTTGATGACGAAGGTGAGGTTGTCGAGCTCCTCACGGGCCGCCACGCCGATCGCGCCGAGCGACTCGGGCTCGTCCATCTCGCCGTCGCCGAGGTAACACCAGACGTGACTCCGGCTGGTGTCCTTGATCTTCCGGTTCAGCAGGTAGCGGTTGAACCGGGCCTGGTAGATCGCCCCGATCGGGCCGAGACCCATGGAGACCGTGGGGAACTCCCAGAAGTCGGGCATCAGGCGGGGGTGAGGATAGGAGGGCAGACCCCTGAACCCGTGCGAGAGCTCCTGGCGGAAGGCGTCGAGCTGTGCCTCGTTGAGGCGGCCCTCCAGGAAGGCACGGGCGTAGATGCCCGGCGCGGCGTGGCCCTGGAAGAAGACCTGGTCTCCGGACTCGCCGTGGTCCTTGCCGCGGAAGAAATGGTTGAAGCCCACCTCGTAGAGCGACGCGGCGGAGGCGTAGGTGGCGATGTGCCCGCCGACGTTGGTGCGGGCGTTGGCCCGGGTCACCATCACGGCCGCGTTCCAGCGCGTGTAGGCGCGGATCCGGCGCTCGACGTACTCGTCGCCGGGGAACCAGGGCTCGCGCTCCGGCGGGATGGTGTTGATGTAGTCGGTGCTGCGCAGGCCGGGCACCCCGACCTGGTGTTCACGGGCGCGCTCCAAGAGCCGGAGCATCAGATAGCGGGCCCGAGTGCGACCTTCCGTCTTGATGACGTTGTCGAGCGACTCGAGCCACTCCTGGGTCTCGCTGGGGTCGACATCAGGAAGCTGGCTGGGTAGGCCGTCGCTGATGATCGAGAAACGCTGGCGTCCGGAAGCCACTGGGTCTCGCCTTCCGAGGATGGACTTTTGTCTGGAGTAGGTCGTCTTCCATCCTGGTCGCTTACCCCGGAAAGTGCATCTCTACTTCCCGGTAACCAGGAGATCCCTGCTGGCAGTGATACGAAAGTGGCCTAGACCACCGATGGTAGGACGAATTGCCACCAAAGGTTACATCGGGGTTGCCCCTTTTTTACAGGTTCCCTCCCTGGGAATCTGGGACCCGCTGTCTGGCCTGCCTTCGTACCCCTCGCCGGAGCCTTCCGAGCTCCTCCGCGGGAGCCCTTCGACGGTCTTCAGGGGATCGTCGAAGATCCCCCGAGGGTCTTGGAGAGACCCCGGAAGGGGAGGGGTCCTCCTCGCTGCCGCGCGATGTGCCCGGGCGTCGTGATCGGGACCCTCACCGTATACAACGCATGATCCCTCCTGAAGGTGCCCTAACGGACGCCTCGCGTATCGTCTTTCGCTCTTTTTCCCACCATCTTTCGCATCGCCTCCTCCACGGAGCCCTGTCATGCGCCTCTCTCGCGGGGGAGACAGGCCGCGGCCGTGAGGCTCCGTGCCGAAGTGGTAACGATTCGCGCGCCAACCGTGAGCGGTGCCGCGGCCGCCGTCGCTGTCCGGAAACGCCGCATCCGGCAGGCGTATCCCGAGCCTCCGCTCTCGTCCTGGCCCCCGCCCTGCCCGGCTCCTCCCGGTAGGGAACGGTCCATACGGGGACATTCCAGAAATCGGACACACCGCCCCCGTCCCCGTACCGACGAAGATCGGGCGGCGGCGAGGGCCGCACCTGGTCTTCCGGAGCGGGTGCGGTCGTCATCGCAGCTCACGATGGATCGTAGGATCGGTATGTGAGATCTCAGACGATCGAGGTGATAACGGGTTCCCGAGAGCGGGTGCACGACATCACCTCCGAGTGCGAGAGCTTCGTCCGGTCATGTGGGGGCGACGGCCTGTTACACGTCTTCGTGCCCCACGCGACCGCGGGGGTCGCGCTGCTGGAGCTGGGCTCGGGCAGCGACGACGATCTGCTCGCGGCTCTGGAGAATCTGCTTCCGGCCGACGACAGATGGAGGCATGCGCACGGATCACGGGGGCATGGACGGTCGCATGTCATGCCTGCCCTCATTCCGCCGTACGCCACCGTCCCGGTTCTCGCCGGACGGCTCGCACTGGGAACCTGGCAGTCCATCGCCATCGTGGATCTCAACATCGACAATCTGGAACGCCAGGTCCGTTTGTCATTTTTGTCGGACTAATTCATACGTAGCCCAGTCGTTGCCGTGGCGACCGTTGACGACTGAGGGTCACAGCGTGTGGACTGTGCCGAAGCACTCTGAGCACCGTGTGATTGCGGGGCCATTCAAGCAGGAGGGACAAACGTGAGCGCGACCGCGGGTCAGGCGCAGGGCGAACGCGGCCTGGCCGAACGACTCGGCCTCAAGCCGGGTCAGGTGGTGCAGGAGGTCGGATGGGATGAGGACACCGACGACGATCTGCGCGACTCCATCGAGGAGCTGACCGGTAACGAGCTGGTCGATGAAGACTTCGAGGACGTCGTCGACGTCGTGCTGCTGTGGTGGCGTGACGGCGACGGTGATCTGTTCGACGCCCTGAGCAGCGTGGTGACCAACCTCACCGACGGTGGCCAGATCTGGCTGCTCACTCCCAAAGCCGGCCGGGACGGGCACGTGGAGCCGAGCGACATCGGGGAAGACGCCACCACTGCGGGTCTCTCGCAGACCAGCAGCATCAGTGCCGCCCCCGACTGGTCGGGGACGCGTCTGGCGACGCCCAAGGCGCGCCGCTAAGGGTCCGCCCTGCCGTACGGCTCGCGCGGGCCGTACGGCAGGATGATGACGCCTGCCGTCAGCCGAGGAAAGGAACCCCGATCATGGCGATCGAGGTGGGTGACCAGGCTCCCGACTTCGAGTTGAGGGACCAGCACGGCACCCCGGTCAAGCTTTCCGGACACCTGGGCAAAAAGATCGTGCTGATCTTCTACCCTCTGGCGTTCAGCGGCGTCTGCGGCAACGAGCTCGACGCCATCCGCGACGAGCTCATCGCCGACATGCCCGAGGACGTTAAAATTCTCACCGTCTCGGTTGACTCGACCTTCGCCCACCGCGCGTGGGCGGATCAGAAGGGCTACACCTTCTCGCTGCTCTCCGACTTTTGGCCACATGGGCAGGTCGCGCGGGCGTACGGTGTATTCGACAACGAGAAGGGCTGCGCGGAGCGCGGGACCTTCATCATCGACGGCGAGGGCGTGGTTCGCTGGCGCGTCGTGAACCCGATCTCACGGGCCCGCGACATCGTCGAGTACCGCAAGGCGCTCGCCGACCTTCCCTAAGCGGTGATCCGGCGGACGCCCGCTCACGAGGTGCCCCGCCGGTCCGACCTCTCGGAGGCGATCATGCCCTGCTTCTCCTGCGGGGCCAGGCAGACCGACCCGATCCGTGGCTCCAGCCCGTGGACGCGCGGAGTGCGCCACGAGACGCAGGTGCTGATCTGCCCGGACTGCCGGCGCACCCACGAAGTCGACCTCGACACATGCCTCTCGTGCGGCTCCGTCGCGCTCATCTGCCGGTTGGGCGAGGTGGAGTGCCGATCCTGCGGCGCGGTACGCCTCGCGCGGGGCGACGACCGGCCGACCGCCTCCCACGCCTGCGCGCCCGGCCTGGCCGACGAGGTGGAGGCCGCCCTGGCCAGGGTCCTGCGCCGGGTCCACTGAGAACGCCCTGGCCGTTCCAGGGGCCATGGGGCCGGGTGTTTCCCGGCCATATCGGGAGGTTCCTCCGAGCGACGCGCTCGGCCGTATGGGGGAGATCCCGCCATTCCGGCGCGCCCGGCGTGCGCTAAGGTCGGGCTCGGTCCCGCCCCTTCGACCCGCTGGATGGGTGCATGAGCTCCTTCGTTGTTGCCCTTGACGTCGGTGGAACGTCGATGAAGGGCGGCCTCGTCACCCGTTCCGGCGAGATCATCCGCACCGACCGCCGTGCCACCCCGCGCGACAGGGGTCCGGCGGCGGTCATCGCGACGATCCGGTCCTTCATCGACGATCTCGCCGCCGCGGAGGGCGGCACCCCCGAGGGGGTCGGACTCGCCGTACCGGGCCTGGTCACCGCCGAGGCGGCCCTGTACTCCGCCAACATCGGCTGGCGCGACGTCCCGGCCGGGGACCTCGTCCCGCTGGACGTCCCCGTCATGCTCGGGCACGACGTCCGCACGGGCGGTCTGGCCGAGAGCGTCCTCGGAGCCGGCCGTGAGCTCTCCGACTTCCTGTTCCTGCCCATCGGCACCGGCATCGCGGGCGCCACGATCCTGCGGGGCGAGCCGTACGGCGGAAGCGGTGGCTGGGCCGGCGAGATCGGCCACACCCCGGTCCACCCCGAGGGGGAACCGTGCGCCTGCGGCCAGATCGGCTGCCTGGAGACCTACGCCTCCGCCTCCGCAGTGGCCCGCCGCTACTCCACCCGCGCCGCCGCATCCCCGCCTTCCGCCCCCGCTTCCTCCTCTTTCGCTCCGGAGCCCTCCTCCACCCCTGCCTCGCCCCTTCCTCCCTCCTCTCCGCCGTCCACCTCATCCGCCACCGTCGTCCCACCCGCCTCGGTCAGCGCCGAGCGGGTCGCCGCCCTGACCGCCTCCGGTGATCCTCTCGCCGTGGAGATCTGGGACGACGCGGTCGAGGCACTCTCTCTCGCCCTGGCCACCTACACGCTTCTTCTCGACCCCTCCGCCATCGTCCTCGGCGGAGGCCTGGCGGAAGCGGGCCCCCTCCTGTCCGACCCCCTGGCCGAACGGCTCGGCAAACGCCTCGCCTTCCGCGACGCCCCGCCCCTGCGTCATGCCGCCCTGGGCATGTCCGCCGGCATGCTCGGCGCGGCCCTCCTCGGCTGGCGCGCCGCCGGCTTCACCGACGCGGGAACCACGTGGTCTCTCGATGTGCTGAAGTCCCCCCACGTGGCGTAAAGTGTTGTCCCGTCTGTCCGACGGGATTTCCCGGGCGCTTAGCTCAGCGGTAGAGCGCTCGCCTTACAAGCGAGATGTCACTGGTTCGAACCCAGTAGTGCCCACCAGCCAAAACGCCCCGTTCCTGATCTTCAGGACGGGACGTGAGTGACTAACTTCCGAAGATATCGTCCATGGCCTCCGCGCCCTGCATGAGCACCGGCCGGATCTGCTTCCGATAGACCGTCTCCGTGACCACCGTGTTCCGGTGACCGACGAGCCGGGAGATGTCCTCGATTGGGACGCCCGAGTCTGAGAGCAGCGAGACGAAGCTGTGCCGCATCTCGCAGGTGCCCACACGTTTCGGCTCTCGTCGAAGGCGCCACATGTGACCAGAGAAGCGCACGCAACTCCTCAGTACGGGCACCGATCAGCAGCGAGAGCACCACGTACGCCCGCATGCGGAGGGCGGCCTGCTCCGCCAGGGCGACGATGAAACCAGCCTGCGCGAGCGTAAGCGTCTTACTCGGCTCGCAACGAGAGCGTCTCCGCCGGGTACACCAACTACTTCCTGTGGCTGGAACACCCAACCTTGCCAAGGTCCTCAAGTGCAGGGCCGAGCAGGGGTGCAAGATCCGCTTTCTCATTGGGGACTCGGACAGCGAGGTCACCCGCCGTCGTGAGGAGGTGGAGAACGTCCCGCTGACCGGCTCCACCCGCATCCGGATCACCCTCTCGGAGATCGAGCAGGTTCGGGACGTACCCGGCATCGAGGCGAGGTTCGGAGACGAACACATCGCGATGAGCGTCTTCCGCTTCGATTCGGAGATGCTCGTGACCCCGCACCTGGCCAAGCTCGTCGGCCACGACTCGCCGATGATGCACCTGCACCGCTATCAGGACGACGGCCTGTTCGACCGATTCGGCTACCACGCCTCCGGGCTGTGGAGCAACGGCCGGGACGTCTGGGCGGACGACCCGCGGGAGCGCACAGAGAACACGAATTCTCCAACTCGGTAACCCTCTATGTGAATCAAGCGATCAAAGGGAGAGCATGTTCGTACGAGAGGAACAATGTGCGTGTCGAGGACCTGTCTGACGCCGAGCGTCGGGTGTGGGAGGCATTCCCACATGGGGAAGAGGTCGATTTTACAACCGGGAAACCGGATGAGGACAATCCGGCGGTGGGTGCGGTTTGGGGGACGGAACGGACGATTCGCGCTCGGGTGATCGCCACGCTGTTGATGAGCGAGGAGGTGCCACAGTCGCACCGAATCCCGGCTCTCCGAATCAAGGGAGCCCGAATCACCGAACGGATGAATCTAGCCTATTCCACCATCTGCCACTCGGCGCGCTTCCTCTCCTGCTTCTTTGAGCAGGAGCCGGGCCTTTATTGGGCGCGATGCCAGCAGATGAGTTTCAAAGGCTCTCACCTGCCGGGCCTGTCTGCCTCCAACGTGCACATGGACGGGCACTTGCGACTGGACGGTTGCGTAGCCACCGGCCTGCTGGAACTTCGCGGAGCCCAGCTTGCGGGAAGCCTCACGATGAACCGTGCGCGGATCTCCGCCCCCGACATGGCGATCGACTGTGATCGGCTCCAGACCGGCCGAGGCCTGTCCGCGAAAGGTCTCCAGGCTACGGGCCAGGTCCGGCTGTCCAGCGCGCGGGTAATCGGCGCGATGATTCTGGATGGGGCCCGCCTTACCGATGCAAGGGGGTTGCCGCTAGACATGGACGGGCTGGTCGCCGATGGGAGCGTCCTGTGCCGGGGAATGGCCGTCGCTGGGATGGTGAGCCTGCGCAACGCCCGCGTGACTGGACCGTTCAGCTTCACCGGAACCACAATTGACTATCCCGGCAAGATGGCTTTTCGCGGTTCCCGGATTACCGCCGAGGGTGGCCTGTACCTGAGTGACGGGTTCACCGCGACCGGCACGGTGCGGCTGGCCGACTCGCGGATCGACCGGGAGCTTAGCCTGAAAGATGCCCATCTGGCCTATTCGGGTGGTCGCGCGCTCCAGGCCGCGGAGCTGCAGGTCGAGGGAAGTATCGACGCGCGCGGGCTCATCGCCGAAGGGCGGGTGAACCTCACCCAAGCCCGCATCGCGGGATCACTGAACCTGGCCGGTGCGAGCCTGTCCGTCACGAATCCCGACGCGTCCACTAAAACCGCCCTCGACGCCGACGGGGTGAACATCGGCGGCAGGCTGTCATGCACCGAAGGTTTCCGCGCCGGCGGTGCGCTTCGTCTCGCTGACGCGAGGATCGGTACGTTCGCTGATTTCAATGGCGCCCGCCTCAGCAATTCCGATGGGCGGGCACTCGACCTTTCTAGGACGAGCGTCGGCGGTGGGCTGGAATGCGGGCGCGGCTTCACCGCCGAAGGTGAGCTCACCTTGGTCGGAGCCCGTCTCGGTCGGCATCTGGACCTCACCGACGCGACCCTGTCCGCGCCCGGCGCTCAGGCATTGGTCGCCCGGCAACTGGAGGCCCGCGAGCTGTACCTGCGCCCGAAGCAGACGCTCGAAGGTGTTGTCGATCTGCGACACGCCCGAATCGGCGTCATCTACGACGACCCCGCCACCTGGTCGCCACGCCACCAGAACGGCCTCGTCTACGACGCCCTGGAACCGATGTTGTCCGTCACCCAACGCTTGACATGGCTGAAGGACGACCTCGACGGATACGTGCCGCAGCCGTATGAACAGCTCGCCACCACCTATCGGCGACTGGGTCACGACGTCGACGCCCGTACCGTCCTGCTGGTCAAGCAGCAGCGGCAGCGGCGACAGCACCCCAGGCTCCCGTGGCACGCCCGCGCCTGGGGATGGCTGCAGGACGTCACAGTCGGGTATGGTTACCGCCCCATCCGCGCCGCCCTGTGGTTCCTGATACTGCTCATTGCCGGCGCCGTCGTTTTCACTCTGAACAACCCGCCTCGTGCTGAACCTGGCAAGGGCCCTGCGTTCAACGCCTTTGTCTACGTTTTGGATCTCCTGTTCCCGCTGATCGACTTCGGGCAGGAAAAGGCATACCAACCCACTGGCGGTGGTCAGTGGGTCGCCTACGGCCTCGTCATCGCGGGCTGGGTGCTGGCCACCACCATCGCCACCGGCATCACCCGCGCTCTCTCACGTCAGTGACCCTAAGACGACCCGCCTGGTATCAGGACGACGGGCTGTTCGACCGGTTCGGCTACCACGCCTCAGAGCTGTGGAGCAACGGCCGGGATGTCTGGGCGGACGAGCCGCGAGAGAGCGCGAATTCTAGGTGACGAATTAGACGGCAGTCACCCTGAGTAGAATTCCAGGTTTCCGGAGCTCTGTGCTTGTCGGGGTCCATGGATAGGATTCGAGTGGATCATGAGATGCCTTGGTCGATCCTGGTTGGAGTTGTAGTGACTCTGCAAGAGCAGTTCCCGAGAAGTTCGATCGGCGCACCGGGGCTGCCTCTGATCGGCTCGCTGACGGTCCTGGGCCTCTTGCTCCTGTACGCGGGGAGTTTTCCTGGTACCGGCCCTCTGTGGATACTGCCCGTTCTTCTTGCGTTTTTCGTGCTTGGCGTGGTCTGGTTCGTACGCCTCGCTGTGGAACTTTTCGCTCCGGAGCGGAGATCGGGAGTCAGGCGAAACTTGCTGCGCTGGGTGGCGCCACTGATCATCGTGATCCCGCTGTTGGCGCTCGGTAGCCAGGGAGAGCCGGAGAGAGCCAGGTTCGCGTTGTCCGAGGGGAGTTTCGAGAAGGTCGCACGGTCGGTGTTGGCGGGAGGCGCAGACTGGGAGATGGGGCCTGGAAGGCTAGGGCTGTTCGATGTCTCCTGGGCCGAACGGCATGGGAACACCGTGCGCTTCGCACTGGCCGGTGGGTGGGACGGCATCTATGAGCGTGGCGTCATATGGAGCCCGCAGGGGGAGCCCCGGTTACCCGAGGAGGAAGAATCCGAAGCCGACGTCGAGCACTACCGGGGTTCCTGGTATCTGTGGAACGAGAACTTCTGAGTCGATGAGTGACTAACTGGGTGACAACGACCCCGGACGGGGGCGGACGACGGTGGACGGTCGTGGACCGTACGCCTAGGTCAGGGCCGTATCCGTCCTGGTCGCCCCCGGCCGGATCGCCTTACAAGCGAGATGTCACTGGTTCGAACCCAGTAGTGCCCACCAATGGATCAGTCCTGCTCGTTGAGGTGTCCCAGGGCCCCGGCGTTCTTGAGTTCTGATGCGGTATGACGCAGTTGAGGGTTTCGGCAGGTGGCATGCGAAAGAGCGCGACTTCTGATGATCTTTCAGGTCTCCCAACCCAAGATCGCAGCAGGAGTCGCGCTCGTGTCCCCGTCTTCCCTGACCGGCCCCTGCTGCGTCCCGTGTCTTGACCGGCTTGCCGACCTGGCGTTGTGGGAAGCGGAACTGGCCGCCGACCCGGTCGTGCTGGAATCGGCGTTGTTGGGCCGGTTGGCGACAGTGCCCGATCAGCGCTCGGCCTGCGGCATCCGCTGGTGGTCATCTTGGCGTTGACCGCGTGCGCGACGCTCGTGGTCGGCAGCGACAGCATCGCGGCGATCCGGCAGTGGGCCGCCCGGACCTCCCAGCAGGTGCTGCAGCGGCTGGGCGCCTATCGTGACCCGTTCACCGGCCTGTTCACCGTGCCCAGCGAACGGACCTTCCGCCGCGTCCTGGCCGACCTGGACGCCGCCGCGCTGGACGCGGCGATCAGCGGCTATGTCGCCGACGTGACACGGCAGGACGTCCCCGCGCCACGGCTGCCCGACACTCCCGGCCCCGCCGAGCGGGAACAGCGCCGCGCGGCACAGTGGCAGCTCACCCACCCCATCCCGGACGGGCTGCTGCCCGCCGCCCTGGACGGCAAGGTCAGCCGCCCTGCCCGGACCGAGCAGGGCGGGCGCGTCTTCCTGGTCGGCGCGATCAGCCACGAGCACGGCGTGATCCTGGGCCAATGCCAGGTCGCCGACAAACAGGGCGAGGGGCCCGCCGCCCGCACGCTGCTGCCGCAGTTGGAGGTCACCGGGATGGTGTTGACTCCGGAGGCGCTGCACACCACCACGACCACCGCCCGCCTGATCACCGAGCAGTTGGAAGCCCACTACATCCTCCTCGTGAAGGGCAACCAACCGCTGGCCCGCGCCGCCGCGCACGCCCTGCTGTCCGGGCCAGACGCCGACTGGAGCGACACCACCGCCATCGACGACGATCACGGGCACGGTCGCACCGAACGCCGCACCCTCCGCACCACCGCGGCCGATGACAGCCTCTTTCCCGGCGCCCGGCAAGCCTTCCGGCTCGGCCGCGACGTCAGTGACCTGGACGGCACCTGGACCAGTAAAGAGATCGTGTTCGGCATCACCAGCCTGCCCGCCGAAGCGGCCGGGCCCGCTCATCTCAACCATTACGAACGCGCGCACCGGGGTGTGGAAAATCGGTTGAACTGGGTCAGAGACGTGATGTTCAAAGAGGGCCATTCCCAGGTGAGGACGGGTAGCGCGCCCAGAGCCATGGCAAGCTTCCGGAATCTGGCGATTAGCACCATCCGTCTGGCCGGCCGGGTCAACATCTCCCGCGCCTGCCGCGACCTCCTCGATCACAACGACGCCTTCGTCGTCTACAACATCTGATCAACCTGAAGAAACTGGACATAGCGAATCAGCGCCGGGGCCCTGCGCTCGCCCCAGTCGATTCCCGGCCGCAATGTTACGAACGGCCGGAAACTGAGTTCTCTCTGCTCAGAGCAGATCTGCCCCAGGCAGATCGTGTCGACGCCGAGCCGGATCGCTCCACATGATGGACGCATGAGCGAAGAATCGAAACTTCCGCTGTTCAACGCGCGGGTGAGGCATCAGCTTTACGAGCGGCGTGTTCTCGTTCTCGACGGCCCTCTCGATGACGACAATGGGACGTTGCTCGCCACGCAATTGATGGCACTCGCCACGCAGGATGCGTCGACCGACATCGCATTGTGGATTCATTCCCCGGGCGGCTCGGTTCCATCGATGCTTGCGATCCGTGACATCATTCGGCTCATTCCCTGTGACGTATCGACCCTCGTGCTGGGTATCGCCTACAGCGCCGGGCAATTCTTGCTGTCATCGGGTACCCGAGGGAAGCGCCGCGCTCTGCCGCACGCACGTGTCCTGATGCATCAAGGCTCGGCCGGAATCGGCGGCACCGCAGTCGACATCGAACTGCAGGCCGGCGACCTTCGGCATACTCGCGACACGGTGCTCGGTCTTATCGCCGAGGACACGGGTCAGCCCGTAGAGCGCATATTCGAGGATTCTCTGCATGATCGCTGGTACACAACGCAAGAGGCACTGGACTACGGCTTCATAGACGTAATCGTCCAGAGCTTCGACGAAATCGCGCCACACAGTCGCCCACGGCCCGGATTCGGCGTCACCGAAGGAGTCGGTCAGTGACCACGTATACGATCCCTAACGTCATCGCCCGGGATTCTCGTGGCGAGCGAATCATGGATGTCTACTCGCACCTGCTCACCGAGCGAATCGTCTACCTGGGAACCGCAATTGATGCGGGCGTTGCGAACGCGCTCGTCGCACAGCTTATTTTTCTGGAGTCAGACAACCCCGATGCCGTCATACAGTTCTATATCAACTGCGAAGGCGGGGATCCGAGCGCAATGCTCGCGATATACGACACCATGCGCTATATCCGTCCGCGGGTTGAGACAACCTGCGTCGGACAGGCCATCGCGGTGGGTGCCGTCCTTCTTGCCGCGGGCGCCGAAGGAAAACGTGCCGCTCTCCCGCACGCACGAGTGATCCTGCACCAACCAGCTGCTCAGGGGCGCGGCACGATCCCCGATCTCATCTTGCAAGCCGATGAGGTGGTACGTGTCCGAGCAGACATCGAGCGCATCCTGTCACGGCACACGGGCCAGACTATCGAGACCTTACGCGCCGACACCGCTCACGATCGCGTGTTCACCGCGACCGCGGCCTTGGAGTACGGGCTCCTCGATCAGATCATCGAGGAGCATGCATAGGCTCGTGGATGATCCCGGCGAGCCACGCTACGCGGCCAGAGCATACGTCGCCGAGCAGGTAGCACCTCTCGACGTGCTGTTCTGAGCAGACCGCAAGCTCTCGGCAACGGCAAGGGTCAGCTCGACCAGGGTGACATCTAGCGCGCCGGCGACCGCAGCGATCATTTCGCTCGATGGCTCTTTGACGCCTCGTTCCATCTCGGAGAGATACTGCGGCGAGACGCCGGCGCGACGCGCCGTCTCGCTCAACTTCTCGCCCCGCTCGTGACGAAGACCTCTGAGACGCTCACCGAGCACGTGCCGCCACAGCGGCTCGCGAGCCTGAGACGGCTTAGGATCGGTCCGATCGATCGCCGGACGTAGCGGCGGGATAGAGGAGGCCATGCCTCACCATAGGTAGACGACGCGTTCGAGTTCTGCCGGCTTCGCGCAGAGCAGAACCGTCTCCGCCTCCTCCGGCCCGGTGTCAACGACGCCTTGAATCTTTGACCCCCTCGCGTCGCCTGGGTTCTAGTGCTTGTCGCAACACACCTGATCATTAGGGGCGTGTTGGCGGCGAGGAGAGGGAGCAATGAGTGATCAGGCGGTGACATGGGAGGAACTGCGCGCTGAGCTCGTCCAGCCCGGTGATGAGCAGGAGGTTGCCCGACTCCGCGATGGGCTCGTGGCTCGTCAGCGCGCCTGCCAACTCGCTGAAGCCAGACGCAAGCTTGGCCTGCGGCAGGAGGATGTCGCTCAGGCGATGGGCGTGTCACAGGCCCGCATCTCGCAGATCGAAAGTGGAGTGATCAGCGAAGTTGCCACCCTGGCCGCTTACGTAACGGCGCTCGGAGGTCAGCTCAAGATCGTGGCCGACTTTGGCGACTCAGCCATGGTGCTCGACACGCCTCGCGGTCGTCGTACCGGGTGATCGTGTCCACGATGGACGTCGTGGTTCTCGTGTTCTTCGCTCCGTGTGGACTTTCGCGTTACTGCCGCATCGTCTGGCCGCAGGTCGTACTTGAGTGACCGACTGGGTGACAACGATGTGGGACGGGGTTGGCCGGTCGGAGTTGGGTCGCTTCAATGTCTCAAATCCGCTGTTATGTGCGGGTCAGCCGGTAGCCGTCCCGGTGGAACTCGTGGAGGGCGGCGAGGTTCTCCACCGATTCGGGCGAGAGCAGCTGATTACCGCTCAGGTCGAGGACGGTGAGGGCGGTGAGGTCGCCCAGCCACTCGGGTAGGGCGGTCAACTCGTTGTTGCTCAGATAGAGCGTGTTCAGGCGAGTGAGGCCGCCCAGCCAGTCAGGGAGCGCGGTCAGCCGGTTGCTGTCCAGGAGGAGTTCTCGGAGGACGGTGAGGTTGCGGAGCGACTCAGGCAGCGCGGTCAGCTGGTTGTGGCTCAGGTTGAGCCAGACGAGGGCGGTGAGGTCGCCCAGCCACTCGGGCAGGACGGTCAGCCCGTTGCTGCTCAGATAGAGCTCGTTCAGGCGGGTGAGGTTGCCCAGCCACTCGGGAAGCGTGCCCAGGCGGAGATCGCTCAGGTCGAGGCAGGTGAGGTTGGTGAGATCGCCCAGGGTCTCGGGCAGAGCGGTCAGCTCGTTGCAGCGCAGCTCCAGGTAGGTGAGGTTGGTGAGGCCGCCCAGCCATTCGGGCAGAGTGGTCAGTTCGTTGCAACCCAGGTCGAGCCAGGTGAGGGTAGTGAGGTTGCTCAGCCAGTCGGGCAGGACGGTCAGCTCGATACCGCCCAGCTGGAGTGTGGTGAGGTTGGTGAGGCCGCCCAGCCATTCGGGGAGGGCGGTCAGTTCGTTGCAGTTCAGGTCGAGGTCGGTCAGATGAGTGAGGTCGCCCAGCCATTCGGGTAGCGAGGTCAGCCCGTTGCCGCTCAGATTGAGCTTGCTCAGGTGAGTGAGGTCGCCGAGCGACTCGGGAACCGTCTCCAGGTGGAGATCGCTCAGGTCGAGTCTGGGCCATCCGAACCGTAGGCAGTTGCCGATCCGCTCGGCGGCTACCGACTGGCCGTCTTCGGGCCTGACCATGTCTCTCCTCGTCGTTGCCGATGTCTTCGAGCTCGGCTCTGTCGTGCCAGATGCGAGAGCCGGTGACGAGGCTAGGGACCGGTACTGGGAAACGGCTTGTAGATCACTTCAACACGTTGAGGAGAAGGCCGGATCAGGCTGGGCCCTGGCCTTGAGTGGATATCGCGGCGGTGGATGACGGCAACCCTGCCCGTGCCGACTTGTTAACGCGTTGTCGCTCAGGGGGCGGAGCGATTGGCTGTGACCAGCGCGGTCGCACCAGACCTTGCTGCTGACGGGCAGAAGACAGGTGGAAGGCCTCAAGTTCGGACGGATCTGGGCTGTCGGACCTCCGCGCTCTCAGCCGGTGTGGAGGATCCGAAAGCGATCGGGTTCCGCCGGATCTCGATCAACGACTTGGACCGGCGGCCAGGCCCACTGCCAGACGCCGATGCCCGGCGTGCGGGAGAACCGGATCTGCCCGCGGGTGCCTTCGACCGCAACGCGCGGCCAGGATCCGGCGGTACGAGCCTGGTCCGCGCCGTGAGAACGCAGTACCTGGGCGAGGACGGTGACCGTGTCGTAGCCCTCGAAAGCCACGAAAGACGGCGCTTCGCCCAGTCGCCGGCGGAGGGCCGTCTCGATTCGTGCGCCCAGTGGGCCGAGACGCTCGGGCAGGTAGCGCAGGAAGGGGATCTCGGCGCCGTCGTCGCCCAGCGACGCCGCCCATTCGGCGAACTCCGGTTGCCCGGCGGGAGCACCGATCATGATCCCGGCGAGACGCCGGTCGTGGCGGACGGCCTTGACGATCGACACCGCCGGTTCCGGGTGGCCGACCAGGAGAAGGAGGGCTGTCGCGCGACTGTCGAGGAGTTCGTCGCACACGGCCGCAGGGGTGAGCGTGCGCAGGTCGAGTTCGATGACGGCTCCACCGCGGGAAGCGAGGTGGTCCCGCAGAATACGGGTGCCGGATGCCCAGTAGACACTCGACTCGGCCGCTACGGCGATCCGACTGTGGCCCGCGCCGAGGAGGAAGTCCGTATAGATCCGCCAGCCGTGGGACTGTGCCGGAGCGAGGCGTGCGACCCATTCCGTCGGCTGTTCGGTGAGTGCGTCGAGAACCGCCGACGAGCAGAGGAACGGCAGGCCGAGGGCGTCGGCCCTGGCGGCGGCGGCGCGAGCGACGACGCTGTGATATTCCCCCGCCAAGGCGGCCACGCCCAGGCGAGCCAATTCGTCCACGGCCGCGGCGGCCTTCCGCGGATCAGCCGCGGTGTCTCGGACCACCAGTTCGAGGGGTCTTCCGGTGACCCCTCCGGCCTCGTTGACCTCGTGAACGGCCAATTCGAGCCCGGCGAGCAGGTGTTGGCCCGCCTCCACCCAACCAGGCCGGGTGAGCGGAACGAGAGCACCGATCTGGACGGCTGGTCCTTCAGTTCGTTCCGCTCCGGGTGGCGATGGTGGCGTACTCATGCGTCGGCATCCCCTGTGCGATGATTTGGCGCAGTTTGCGTGGATCGCAGAGTATTGCCCGCCGGTAGCGACGCTTCCGGTCGCTCCCGCCGGTCGTTCGTCAGATCACCACGCCCCCGAGGCCGCGATCATCTATCACCTTGATCCACTTTTGCACCAGACTCTAGTCGCGGTATGCGGTGGCGAGGTCCTTTCTCCGCGACCATCGTGACGCGGGCGGGGCTCCTGTCATGGAGAGATGGATCGACGACGCCGGGGGGAAGGGACGGTGGCATCTGGCCGTGATGCTCACAGCGCGCCGAACGGGTGTCAGGGGCGGCTGCTGCAGGCGAGGGAGGGGGACGACGGCGTGCCGCCGGCCAGGAAGCCGAAGGTGGTCGTGCCGGAGGCCGGGATCGAGCCGTTGTAGGAGGCGTTCGTCACCGTTATCGCGGAGCCGTTGGCGGCCAGGGTGCCGTTCCATACCTGGCTGACCGACTGACCGTTGCCCAGGGTCCATCTGACGGTCCAACCGCTGATCGCCGAGCCGCCCGCCGTCACCGTGACCTCGCCCTGGTAGCCGCCCGGCCACGAGTTCGTGGTGCGGTAGCTCGCGGTGCAGGCGCCGGGGGAGGGGGAGGGCGACGGAGTGGCCGAAGGTGAGGGTGACGGGGTGACCGAAGGCGAAGGGGTGACCGAGGGCGACGGCGAGGGTGACGAGCCGCCCGGCGGCACGTACGGGCACTTGCTGCGGTACATCGAGATGCCGGTGGAGTCCATCAACGGACACAGGAACTGGGTGTACCGGGTGTCGTTGTCAACGAAGATCTTCAGCCACGGGATCAGCGTCCGCATCTCGGTCGTGTTCGCCCTCGTCGCGAACAGGTGGTCCACGCCGGTTATCTCCACCCAGGCGCTCTGTGCCGAGGCCGGGAGAGTGCTGTACAACCCGTTGAGGTAGGACTGCGTGACCACCGTGTCCCTCTGCCCGGAGATGAACATCAAGGGCACCCGGTTGTCGGCCAGGCTCAGGTTTCCCGTGGGGGAGCCGGGTGCGAGCCCGACCACGGCCTTCAGCGAGGGCCGCCGGAGCGCCGCGGTGAGGGCGCCGGCGCCACCCGCGGAGTGGCCGACGACCGACAACCGGCTGGGGTCGACGCGGTCACGCACCGAACTCCGCTGGGTGAGGTAGTCCAGCGCGGCGAGCAACTGGGTCGCTCGGGCGTCGGCGCCGTCGGTACGGCTGTTGGTCTCGATTCCGATGACGACGAAGCCGAAGGACGCGAGCCAGGGACCCATCCAGGCCTCTTCGTCGGCGAACCGGGCGGAGTAGCCGGGCACGATCGCGACCGCGCCGAAAGTCCCCTGGCCGGTGTCCGTCGGATAGTAGATCACCCCACCGCCGAAGCCGTTCCCGGCCGGCAGACTGACCTGCGCGGTGGCGAAGGTGCCCCTGGTGGCGGCCACGCCGGCCAGGGTGGGATCGGGACCTCGCTGATAGGGGTTGTCGGCGGCCGATGCCGGCCGAGTCACGACGATCATCGCGAGCAGCCCGAGGACGACGACCGCCGCGGCCATCGCACGCTTCCGCCACCCGCTCTGTGGCCCGGGCTCCGATCGGACACTCTGGGCGGCACAAGGCTCCGGAGTCTCACTCACACGTCGTCGCACTGTGGTGTTCCTTCTCTTCGGGATCAGTACGTGACGGCCATCGCCGAGTGGCCTTCGGCGCGGCGGCTCCGCACCGTATCGGTCGCCTCCTCGTCCCGGCGCCGAAGCGCGTACGACAGGGGCGTCGTGATCGGCGGCCTCTTCATCGCCGACCGGCAGCGGAGACCGCTCCGGGGACTCAGTGTGGAAACATCTGTGAAACGTGTCAAGATCCGTGTAAAGCCGTCGATGACCCGCTTTGGGGGTACACGCGCCTTATGGTGTGTCGGCACGGGACGCCGGCGAATGAAAGCACTTGAAACTTTCATCGCAATCATGGAGCCGGTCGGGTGCGGACCGCTGGCCGCCGAAGGCGCGCACGGCGACCCGGAGTTCCACGGACCGGTGGACCGGCACCGTCACTCCACCCTCGCCAGGGCTGAGGGGAGAATCCCGAGCGGATCATGAACCGGCCTTCGGTGAGGCCTTGGATGACCGGCGTAGCGTGTGCAGGCGCGATGGGAGTTCTGAAACCAGGTCGGCCAGGTGTGCGCCCCCTCCGGGACAGGCTGTGAGAGCGCTGTCCCGGAGGGGGGCGGTCAGAGTCTCCGGTAGTGGACGGCGACTGGAATCGGCGTCGACCTCGGAGGCATCATGCAACATAAGGTTGCGGGTTGGCGGTGCGGTCGCTAGAGTCATGCGCAACCGATGGTTGCCTATTGGAGGTTCGTTGTGGAGTTCGGAAAGCTGGAGCGCGAGATCCGTATCGACGCGGCACCGGAGATCGTCTTCGATGTGGTGAGCCGTCCCGAGCACATCAAGATGTGGTGGTCCGAAGACGCGTCGTTCGAGCCTGAGCTGGGCGCGGTCGGCGAACTGGTGTGGGACGAGCGCGCCGTGGTCGAACCGATCACGGTGGTCACCGTGGATCCGCCCCGTACGTTCGCGTTCCACTGGATCGCTCCCGGTGGTCGGTTGCCCGACGCGGACAACTCTCTCCTGGTCACCTTCGAGCTCGAACCCTCCGGCGACGGCACGATTCTGCGCGTGACCGAGAGCGGTTGGCGGGAGAAGGGCTGGGAGGCCGCCGTGCTTGAGGCGGCCTTCCACGACCACGAGCGCGGCTGGGACTTGTTCCTGCCCAGGCTGCGGGACTACGCCCCTTCCGTGGTGGCGCGATGACCGTCGCCGTCGACGACGAACTCTGGTCGGCGATCGGCGATCCGATCAGGCGCCGCCTGATCGACCTGCTGCTCGCGGAAGGAGTCGGTACGCCGACCAGCCTGAGCGATCGTCTCCCGATCTCACGCCAGGCGGTCACCAAGCACCTGGCCGTCCTCGATCGCGCGGGACTCGTGCACGCGACACCGATGGGCCGCGAGCGGCGCTACGAAGTCGACGAGGCCCAGCTCGCCCGCGCCGTCCGGCAGTTGAACGAGGTCGGCAGGACCTGGGATACGCGACTGAACCGCATCAAGCGCATCGCGGAACAGATCCAGCGTCAGAAAAACGACTGACCGACAGGCCGCTGGGCGAGATCTCCGGCGACCTCCTCGATGCGGTCGAGCTTGGCCCGGCCTGAGTGGACGGCTGTCGTCCTCGCCGCAGGTCTTCGCGGCCGATGTGGGCCTCGAGGTGAGCTCCCATGCCGGTGGCATGGCGATCGGCGCCTTCACCGCCTCGTCTGCGGCGATCTCCATGTCGGACGCCTGGGCCACAGGCTTCCTGAAGCCTGCGGTAACCGCGGCCGCGACAGAACGCGCGGCGGTGTGACCATCGAGCCGGCGTAATCGTTCGAAAGAATCGATCATCCCTGGGGGACGCATATGAATGCATTGCTGCTCGAAGGCAAGAACGCTGTGATCTATGGAGGCGGGGGCGCCATCGGCGGCGCGGTCGCCCGGGTGTTCGCCAGGGAAGGCGCGAGGGTCTTCATCGCCGGGCGGACGCGGGCGAAGCTCGACGCCGTGGCGCGTGACATCGCCGTCACGGGCGGAAAAGTCGAGACCGCGCAAGTCGACGTTCTCGATCAACAGGCGGTCGAAAAGCACGCCGACGCGGTCGCGGAGACGGCCGGTGGCATCGACATCGCCCTCAACGCCGTGAGCGTCATGCACGACCAGGGGACTTCGCTGGCGGACCTCTCGCTGGAGGAGTTCATGCGGCCGATCGACGGTTTTCTGCGGACACTGTTCATCACCAGCAAGGCTGTGGCACGGCACATGGGCCGCGAGCGCCCCGGCGTCATCCTGACCTTGTCCGAGCCGGGTTCCAAAATGGCGGTGGGCGGCATCTTGGGGCACAGCGTGAGCGCGGCCGGCAAGGAGGCGTTCTCGCGGGTCCTAGCCGCGGAGCTGGCACCCGGCAACGTCCGGGTGATCGGCATCCGTCCCCACGCGGTCGCCGACGCACCGGCGGCGGGTTCCTACACCAAGGACCTCTTCGAGCAAACCGCGGCGGCGGCCGGACAGTCGGTCCAGGAATTGCTCGAAGGCGGGATGGTGCAGGGGACGCTTCTGAAGAGGTTGCCCACACTCTCTGAAATCGCGGAGACGGCCGCGTTCCTGGCCTCAGACCGAGGCGGAGCCATGACCGGAACAATCGTCAATCTGTCCGTCGGCGCGCTTGTCGACTGAGACTGCTATGCCGGAAAAGGCCGAGCTGCGGCCTGAACTCGCAGTTGTGAGAGTCAGGCGTGCGGACGTGCGTCCCCCCGCAGGTCGGCTGCAGGAGGTGGGGCCTCGCCTGACAGTGAGGATGGAGGTGAACGCCTCCCGGTGAGGTCTGACTCGTCGCCTGACGAACCATAGGAGCATCCCCAGAGCCGAGCCTGTCACGGTGGTCGGCCGAGCGGAGACTTCCCGTTCTCCGCTTCCCTGTCAGGGCGGCAAATCGTGTGACAGCAGCTGCGATGTACGTCCGGCCGCCGGTTGGTAGGCCGACGCGTTGACGATCTCCCGTAGGGAGCCTTCGACCGGACGACCGCCCGGCTTGCCCCGCCGAGAGCGGCGGGGCAAGGACTTCTCCCGCGATATCGGACAGGCGGCGCGCTTCCTTGTCGTCGACGGCCCCGTGCTCCACGACAAGTCACCACGCCATCAATATCCTCATCCAGGGATTTTTCGCACAAGCTCTATTTGCTGCTCACGACTCCAGGAAAGAGCATGTGCGGAGACACATCCGGGTAGCGAGCTGTTTGTCGGGCCCGGCCGGTATTGATGTCGATCGCATAGCTGCTGCGCGATCCTCCGTTGTGCAGGTAAAAAAGGGTGACCTCGGCTCTGTTCCGCCAGAGGGAGGTGTCGAGGACGCCGCCGGCCTTCGGCAGGCCGCGGATGGTCACCTTCCGGATGGTCCGCCCGGTCTTGGCGTCGAGGAGGGTGAGCGAGTGCCTCTCCATGCCTCGCTTCCCGAACTCGAAGGCGGCCACCGTCCGGCCGTCCGGGGAGAGCTCACTGAACATGATGAACACGCCGTCGAAGCGCACCGGTGCGCCTCCACCGGTGACGGGCATCAGCCACAGGTCGGTCTTGCGGTAACGGACCAGTTGGGCGACGCCGTCCTTGATGCCGATCGCCTCGTACTCGCCGGGTATCGACACCGTTTTGCCGGTGCGCATGTCGATCAACAGCCCGGGTTCCTTGAAGAGGCACCGCGTTCAGGTGGATCGGCGCTCGGTAACTCAAGATGCGGCCGACGCCGCCAGGAGATGTACTGGTTGACCAGCGCCTTGCGCGTATACGCCTCGGGACTACCGCTCCTGGACAGCTTGGGCCAGTGCCCCACGATCTTGATCAGGACGCTCTGCAACAGGTCCTCGGCGAGATGGGCGTCTCCCGTCAGCAGGTACGCGGTCCGCATCAGCGTCTGCTGGCGGGCGAGCACGAACTCGCGGAAGCCGTCATAACGATCCACTGTGATCTCCTCTCGCCCGTTCCCAACGCGACTCATCGGGCGAAAGGTTGCAGTCTTTTCTCTACGCCTTTCTCTATGACGAAAGCGACCCGCCACGGCGGATCGTGGCACAGGCACTGTTCACAGCCCGATGTGTTTCTCCGGTAAGGCGTGGCGAGATCGGGACGGACCTGTGTGCGGGCGGGGGAGCCGAGCTCTGGGGTGGTCGACCGGGTGACGACCCCCACGCCTTCGGTGATGTGTGCAGCCTGTCGTACGACCTGAGGTGGGGGCCGACCCGTGAGAGCGGCCCCCGTCCCATGGTTACGGCAGGGCGCAGATGACCGCGTCGCGCCAGTCGTAGTTCATCCAGTCGTAGTCCGGACGGTGACCGCCGGTGACGCCGGCGAGCTCGTTCTCGTCGAGCTCACGGGCGGTGGCTGTGAAGTCGTTCATCTTCAACACTCCTTTTGGATGGCGAACCTTGTGAGGGAATGCTCCCAAGGCGGGCTTGCCTTCCACTTGGGGATGACTTTGCTGATCTTCGTTCCCCGCTCCGCGGCAGGCCCGCCTACCGACCGCCGCCTGTGGTTCACCTTTCGGACCTCGCCGATACGTATCGGCGCCATTTGGTCCGTAGACCTTGATCAAGCGTCGGTTCCATGGTGCCGTGAAAGTGCGAGGCGTGCTCATGTCGGCGCGGAGAACACCGCCGGCGCCCCAGCACGCCGAAGCGCCGTCAGGTCATGAAGTCAGTTCTTCGAGAAGGCGGAAGAATGCGAAAGCTGTCGTCATTCACGTCCACCGCGAGGGCATCGAAGTCAGCGACCACGTCAGAGAGGAGCACATCCTCCCCCACGTTCTTCACGCGCAGGCGTTCGCGGCTCGGGATCGTGTTCGGCGTCGCCGCGCTGGGGGTCGTGATCCCCGCGTCGGCGGCCCATGCCGCTCCGCCCGGCAATCTGCCTCAGTCGGCAGGAGGGTACGAGTCCTCGTTCTCGCCGGCCTACGACTACGACGGCGACGGCTGCTACGCCACTCCCGCCATCGGACCGGACGGAACCCTCGCCGGGGGGCTGAACCCGACCGGCGCGGTGAACGGCAACTGCCGTGACCAGTCGGACCTGGACAACTCGCAGACCTACGCCCGTTCCAAGTGCAACAGCGGGTGGTGCGCCATCGTGTACGCCAGCTACTTCGAGAAGGACCAGGCGCTGCCCGGCATCAGCCTCGGCGGCCACCGGCACGACTGGGAACACGTCATCTCCTGGGTCAACCAGGCGTCCAACCAGGTGGAGTATCTCTCGACCACGCAACACAGCAGCGTGGTGACCTATCCGCGCTCGCAGGTGCGCTTCGACGGGTCGCATCCCAAGGTCGTCTACCACAAGGACGGGTTGTCCACGCACTTCTTCCGGCTCGCCAACGGCAATGACGAGCCGCCGGAGAACCACTACCACGACTGGCGCTACCCCCCGCTCGTGGACTGGAACGGCTGGCCCAGCACCTCGCTGCGCGACAGGCTGATGAACGCGGACTTCGGGGCCGCGACGATCAAGATCAATGACGGCAGGTTCGGGGACCTCCTCTCGCGGGCCAAGCCGAGCGGCATCCCCTTCGACCCCTGGGCCTGACGAGTCCGTCTGTCGAGACGGCCGCCTGATCGTCGGACACCTGATCTCTCGATGTGGCGGGATCAGGTGTCCTTCCGGGGAGTCTCCTGGGCGACGATGGCGGTGAGCCGGACGGCGGCTTGCCGGAGGGGGGTGGTGTCACGTCGCACTCGGGAGAGCAGGAGAGCCCCTTCGATGGAGGAGAGGACGAACGCCGCCAGCTCTTCGGCCGTGTCGTCGGGGATCTCTCGTTCGCGGAGGTGAGTCGCGATGAGGGTGATCCAGTGCTGGTAGCCGTGGGCGCAGGCGGCTTGGACCTGGTCGCTGTCGGCCGCGACCTCCAGGGCGACGGTGGCGAGCGGGCAGCCGTCGCGGAAGCCCGACCGCTGCAGGAAGTCGCCGAGCAGGTCGGTGATCTCGGAGATGGCCGTGGCGGGATCGTCGGCCTGGCGGAGGGCGTCGTCGATGGCCCGGCCCCACTCCTGCGCGGCCCGGGTGACCGTTTCGGCGGCGAGTTGCTCCTTTCCCCCGGGGAAGTGGAAGTACAGCGTCCCCTTGGGAGCCTCCGCCTCGGCCAGGATCTGGTTGACGCCGGTGGCGTGGTAGCCCTGTCGCTGGAACAGGGTCTGGGCGGTGTCGAGGATTTGTCGCCTGGTCTGGCCTCGCGGTGCCATGGTCTACTCCGTGACCGGTTCGGGAGTGAGGTCGCCGCGATCCGGTGGAGCGGGCGAGGTGCCGCCTGCGGGGCTGCTCGACGGCTCGGGGGAGAACGCGGACCGGGCACGGTCGAGTTCGGTCTCGTCGTGTGCGCAGAAGATGTCCACCGCACCGGTGCGCGCGAGTTCGTTGAGCCGGTGAAGGTTGTCGAGGCGTGTGGCGCGATCGTCCTGCATCAAGGTCTGGAACAAGTCGGTGGCCGGTGGGCAGGAGGGAGTGGAAGCCATCTGGGCGTGGTTGAAGTAGGCGTCGCCGGCGTGCAGCAGCCACCGCGCCGTGCCATGGGCGCTGTGGCCGGTGTCGACGGCGACGCCGGCGTGCCCGCGCGTGTGCCCGGCCAGCGGCACGAGCAGGATCGAAGGTGGCAGCCCCGGCAGGTCACGTACCGCTGAGAAGCCGAACCAGTCGTCGCCGCCCGCGGCGTGCGTCACCCAGCCGGGGCCGTGTGCCCAGTGTGAGGGGTGGTAGCGAGACCGTTCCAGGGTGGTGAGCGGACGCCGGGCGGCCTCCAGCTCCGTCGCGTACAGGTGGACCTTGGCGTTGGGGAAGTCGCCGAGCCCTCCCGCGTGATCGAAATCCAGGTGGGTGAGCACGATGTGCCGGACGTCGCCCGGCTCGTAGCCGAGCCGGGCGACCTGGTGCACGGCTGTCTCCTCGGCGGACAGCAGGGGGCGTACCAGCCGCCGAAACACCGTGTTCAGTCTCCCGGGGTCCCGTACGTCGCCCATGCCCAGCCCGGTGTCGACCAGGACGAGCCCGTCGTCGGTCTCGATCAGCAGGCAGTGGCACACGTTCCGCGCGTAGGTGAGCAGGCTGCCGGTCCCGCTGACCAGGCGTCCGCCGATGGGACGCATGGTCCCGCAGTTCAGGTGATGAATCCGCATGAGCGAACTCTACAGACTGGTCTAGTAATTTTCTACCTCGGATACCCTCGTCCCATGGACCAGTCACACCTTGCCAACCTCGCGCACCTGCGCAGGGCGCGGGATCTGATCGACCGGGAGTACGCACGTCCGCTTGACGTCCCGACGATGGCCCGCCACGCGCTGATGTCGCCGGGACACTTCTCCCGGGCGTTTCGGGCGGCCTACGGTGAGACGCCGTACAGCTACCTCATGACCCGGCGGGTCGAGCGGGCGATGGCGCTGCTGAGAGGGGGCATGAGCGTGACCGACGCGTGCATGGCGGTCGGCTGTACCTCCCTCGGCTCGTTCAGCTCGCGCTTCACCGAGCTCGTGAAGATGACGCCGAGCGCGTACCGGGCCCAGGAGCACCGTGCGGTGCGGGCGATGCCCGCCTGCGTGGCCAAGGTGCAGACCCGGCCGACGAGGAACCAACAGGTCAGGATCGGAGAAGTGGTTCGCGCCACCGCCATCTAGCGTTGACCACATGACCATCTCTCTCCAGTACTGCCACGTCACCGTCAACGACCTGGACGGATCGCTCGCCTTCTACCGCGACGCGCTCGGTCTTGAGGTGCGCAACGACGTCGCCTCGGGCGGGTTCCGCTGGGTCACCCTCGGCAGCGCCTCCCAGCCCGACCTTGAGATCGTGCTCTCCGAGCCGCACGCCGGCCGGTCCCAGGCCGACGGCGACGCCCTGCAGGAGCTGCTGATCAAAGGGGTCCTGCCCATGACCGTGTTCCGCACCGACGATGTCGACGCGACCTTCGAGAAGGTGCGCGACTTCGGCGCCGAGGTGCTGCAGGAGCCCATCGACCAGCCCTGGGGCCCGCGCGACTGCGCCTTCCGCGACCCCTCCGGCAACATGGTGCGCATCTCGCAGGCGCCCAAGGCGTAACCACCGCGAGAAACACGCGAACGACGGCTTTCCCGACGGCGCCGGTTCCGATTCACGGACGGAGCGGCTGCCAGGACGCCAGCGCCGCCGCCACCGTGTCCGGGGAGGCGGCCAGCAGCGGCAGCCGTACGGCGGGAGTGGGGATGTCGCCCCGCGCGTGCAGCACGGCTTTGATCACCGTGGGGTTCGGCTCCGCGAACAGCCGGAGCGAGAGCGGCGCCAGACGGTGTCCGAGGGCGCGCGCCTCGGACACGTCACCGGCCCGCCACGCGGTGACGAGCCGCGCGAAGTCGGCGGTGGCGACCAGCGCCGAGGCCAGAATTCCGCCGTGCGCGCCGAGTGCCAGCAGCGGCGAGATGTGCGGATCGTCGCCGCCGAGGATCCCGAACCCGGGAGGCGGGTCGGCCAGCAGTTCGATGCTGTCGTCGGTGATCGCACCCGGGGAGGACTTCAACCCGGCGACACCGGGGATCGCGGCGAGCCTCCGCAGCGTCCCGGCCGACAGGTGCTGGCCCGTGCGACGTGGCACGTCGTAGACGATGAGCGGTACCGGGCTCAGCTCGGCGAGGTGCGCGAAATGCGCGAGAACGCCCTCCTCTCCGGGGCGTACGAACGGGGGAACCACCGTGAGCGCGGCGACGACCTCCGGGTGGTCGCCCAGCCGCCGCAACGCCTCGGCCGTGGCGGCGCCCACCATGAGCGGCGCCGACCGCTCCCGGCAGACCCGGGCCGTCACCTCGACCACGGCGCGCTTCTCCGCGTCCGTGAGCGCGCCGGATTCCCCCGTGGTGCCGAGCGCGACCAGACCCGTCGCGCCGTCGTCGAGCAGCCGCCGCGCGAGCAGCTCCAGTGCGCCGAGGGCCACCTCGCCGGAGGTCTCGAACGGAGTGATCAATGGGACGTAGAGACCGTTGAGCGTCATGGGGCCATCGTCGCGCGATCAAATATGAAGAACCAGTTCCGATTCATAAAGGCATGCGTAAGCTGATCTTATGCTTGACGTTCGCAGACTGCGGCTGCTCCGCGACCTGGCCAGACTCGGCACCATCGCCGCGGTGGCCCAGGTTCACACCTATACGCCGTCGGCCGTCTCCCAGCAGCTCGCGGCGCTGCAACGGGAGGCGGGGGTGGCACTGCTGGAACGGACCGGTCGCAGGGTCACCCTCACCCCGGCGGGCGTCGCGCTGGTCGAGCACACCGAGACCGTGCTCGCCGAACTGGAGGCGGCCGCGGCCACCCTCGCCGCCGCCCGGTCCGGCCTGATCGGGACCATGCGCATCGGAGCCTTCCCCACCGCCGTGCACACCCTGCTACCGGCGGCCCTCGTCGCGCTGGGCCGCGACCATCCGGGGCTCGCCCTCATGGTCACCGAACTCGACCCGGCCGCCGCCCCCGACGCGCTGCGAGAACGGCACCTCGACGTGGCGCTGCTGCACGACTACGACCTGGCACCCGTCGAGCCCGACCCGACGCTCGACTCGACACCCCTGCTGGAGGAGACGGTCTTCCTCGCGGTTCCCTGTGGCGCGGCGCTCGATACGACGTCGCGGCCGGATGAGACGATCCTCCCCGGGCTTCCCGGCGCAGCGGAGACCACGGCACCCGCCGATCCGGCCGGCGCCGGGACATCCGCGTGTTCGGTCGGCGCGACGGCAGGCGCGTGTTCAGCCGATACGGAGGGCGCCGTGGCGGCCGCGGATCCGGTCGACGACTTCCGTGACGCCGACTGGATCGTGGCCTCACCGGGCACCCTCTGCCATACCGTGGCCGTACGCGCCTGTCAGGCGGCGGGATTCGCGCCGAGGGTACGCCACCACGTGGACGATTTCACCGCCGTGCTCACCCTGGTCGCCGCCGGCCAGGGGGTCGCCCTGGTGCCACAACTCGGCGCCGGCCGCCTTCCGGACGGCGTGCGGCTCCTGCCGCTGCGGGCACGACGCAGGACCCGGATCGCCTACCGCCGAGGAGCCGCCGAGCACCCCGCGGTCGCCGCGTGCGTCCGCGCCATCCGCGCCGCGACCGAGGACCACCTGGGAAAGGCCCGGATCGGCGGGCGGACGGAAGCGCCGGGAGTCGCTTGAACGGCTGTCCGGCGCGGGTGGGACAGTCGTCTTCCGGCTGCCGTCACAGCCTCACCGGGGGACCGCCCGGGCGACGACGGCACCGGACGGGTACGGGCGGCCGAGCAGCCTGACCCGGACCCGCGGCCTCCCCGGCGCAGGTCGTCGCGATCGGCGGTCAGTCGCGGGCGTGCGCGTCGAGGATGTGGGCGACGGCCTCGGTCACCTGCTCGGCGAACGCGAGGTTCAGCCACTCGTCGGGCACGTGCATGTTCGAGTCGGCCCCCAGCGCGCCGGTGACGACGAACTGCGCGTTCGGATAGCGCCGGCCGAGCATCTCCATGAACGGGATCCCGCCGCCGATGCCGAAGGCGCGGCACGGCTCGTCGAACACCCGGTCACCGACCTCCTCCAGCACCGCGGCGAGCCAGGGCGCGGCAGCCGGAGCCTGCCAGCCGTTCAGCACGAGGAAGTCGCTCACCTCGACCTGCGCGCCGTACGGCACGTCGGTCGTCAGGATCCTCACCAGCGCGGCTCGCGCGGCCTCGGCGTCGACCGTCGGCGGGGTCCGGAAGCTCAGCCGCAGAGACGTCGAGGCGCGCAGCACGGCCCCCGCCACGGCCGGGTCCGGGAGCCCGGCCGCGCCGATCACCGACAGCGTCGGCCGCCAGGTGTTGTTGAGGATGAGTTCGACGTCGTCGTCCGAGACCGCGCGCATTCCGTCGACGAGAGGGTATCGGCGTGCGGCGGCTCCCGGCTCCAGCGCGGCGAGCGCCTCGGCCCTGGCCCGCGACTCCTCGGGGATCGGCACGTTCATCTCGGGGACGGTGATCTCGCCCGTCACGGAGTCCTCCACCCGGTCGAGCAGCCGGCGCATGACGCGGAAGGAACTCGGCACGATACCGCTGGCGACCCCGGAGTGCACGGACGTCTCCAGGACCCGCACCGTGACGGTCGCCTGCACCGCGCCTCGCAGGCTCTCGGTCAGCCACAACCGCTCGTAGTCGCCACCGCCGCCGTCCAGGCAGATCACCAGGGACACCTCACCGAGGCGGTCGGCCAGATGCTCCAGATACCGGGGCAGGTCCGGGCTGCCGGACTCCTCGCCGGTCTCCAGCAGCAGGACCGCCCGGGCGTGTTCGCCGCCCGCGGTCTGGATCGCGGTCAACGCGGTCACCGCCGCGTAGCCCGAGTATCCGTCGTCGACCGCGCCACGGCCGTAGAGCCGTCCGTCGCGCACCACCGCTCGCCACGGTCCCAGGCCGTCGGACCAGTCGCCGAGCGGGGGCTGCTTGTCGAGGTGGCCGTAGAGCAGCACGGTGCCGCGTGCCGTGCTGCCGGCGGTCGCGGGAACGTCCACGAGAAGCAGCGGGGCGCGGCCGTCGAGCTGGACGACCTCGCACCGGGCACCCGGCAGACCGCGCGACGCGATCCAGTCCCGTACGTGGTCGGCGGCGGTTCGCAGATGGCCATTCCGCTCCCAGTCGGCGTCGAAGGCGGGCGACAACGCGGGTATCTCCACCAGGCCGGAAAGGCTGGGCAGCACGTCTTCGTTCCAGCCCTTGGTGACCGCTTCGCGAACTCTTCCGTAATCCATGGCCGAAGCATGTCACTCGGGGTCGCCGTGGCAGGACGCCGACCACGGTCCGTCAGTGGCCCGTCAGTGGCCCTTCACCACGAACCGGCCGGTGAGCGGGCCCAGCTCCACGACGTACGTCCCCGCACCGCTCCGGCGCGCCTCGAACGAGAGCCGCACCGCCTTGTCGGTGCGGACCTGGACGGTCTGCCGCCGCTCGACCTCACCGTTGACCCGCAGGACGGCGTCGTACCCGCCCGACTTCTCTCCCACGTTCCTCACCCACGCGGTGATCCGCACCGGGTGGCCGGGACGGGTGGTGGACGGGCCGACGTCGAGACCGGTCAAGGCGAAGCGGGGCTCGGGGCCCGGGGTCCGGTCGTGGACGAAGACGTCGGACCTCCGGTTGGTGTCGTCACCGACGAGGTTGGCGGAGGTGCTCTCGAAGGCGACGTACCGCCCGTCCCCGCTGATCGACGGTATGCCCGCCGAGCCGTCACCCTCGACGTCCTTGGGGCCGGCGGAGATCCGCCTGGTGGTGCCCGCCTTGACGTCGCGCACGTACACGTCCGTCCGCCCGTTGGTGTCACCGTCGGCGAGGTTGGTGGCATAGGTGTAGAACGCCACGGTCTGCCCGTCGGCACTCAGTGACGGGGCGAAGGACCAGTCGTCGGCCATGCTCCCGTCGGACGCCGCCGACGCGAGCCTCCTCGTGCCGGTCTGCCGGTCGTGGACGTAGATCTGGTACCCCTCAAGCCCGCCACTCGCGGTGAAGACCACCATTTGAACGGGTATTCGCCGCGGATGGTACAGCCGTCTTCGGGCGGTTTCGGTCGGTGAGGGAACAGCCGTCGGCGTCAGCGGGTCGCGGCGGCCACGCGCAGGCCGAGGACGATGAGAACGGTGCCGTTGACGGCCTCCAGGCGGCGACGGATCACGGGCCTGCGGAACCACGCGCCCGCGCGTCCCACCACCGCGGCCAGGGCGAGGTACAGCACGATCTCGACGGCCACCTGTAGGAGCGCGAGGAGTGCGGTGGTGGAGAACAGCGGCTGGTCGGCCGGTACGAACTGGGGGTAGAAAGCGATCATGAAGGCCGCGATCTTCGGATTGGCGAGCATCACGAGGGCGCCCTCACCGAAGGCCCTCCACCAGCTCTGCCTCAGGCTGGGCGAGGTGTCCTCTGTCGTCTCCCGCACCGGTCCGGCCTTCCCGATCCGCCACGCGGTGCGCCATGCCTTCAGCCCGAGATAGAGCAGGAAACCCGCGCCGATCACACGGAGAACGACGAAGGCCACCTCGGAAGCGGCCACCAGGGCGGCGAGGCCGGCCGCGGCGAACAACGCCCAGGCGTACAGACCGGCCTCCAGTCCCAGCACCGTCGGCACCGCCCCCCGGAAACCGTGCAGCGCGGCACGACGCAGGATCAGCGCCATCGCGGGACCAGGTGACGCCGAGATCAGCACGACGGCGACGACGAAGGCGGGCAGGGAGGCGACGAGGTCCATGAGTCGAGCATGCTCGCGTCCGCCTCTTCGGCTCAACTCTTTTCCGGGCGGGGCCCGGATCTCGGTGCCGAGGGTTCGGCAAGCACGACATGAGGCCCGGCAACGCGGTCGCGCTGCCGGGCTCCGGCCGGGACGGATGGCCGTCGCGCCGAAGGGATGAAAGCTCAGGTCAGAGAGTCGAACTCGCCGGTCTTGACGCCGCCGACGAACGTTTTCCATTGGGTGGGGGTGAAGAGCAACTTGGGGCCGTCGGGGTTCTTGCTGTCGCGAACGGCGATCACTCTGGGCAGGTTGTCAGCCACCTCAACACACTGGCCGCCGTTGTCTGAGGAGCGCGATGATTTTCGCCATACTGCGTTACTTAGGTCCATTCCCGCTTCACTTCCTCGATCTTCTTGAGGGGTGCGTGCCGATGGTCCTTGACTGTGGCGGAGCTAGTGGTCGAAGTCGCCGCTCTTGATACGGCGGACGAAGGTGTCCCACGCGGTGGGGGTGAAGAGCAGTTTGGGGCCGTCGGAGTTCTTGCTGTCGCGAACGGCGATCACTCCGGGCAGGTTGACGGCCACCTCAACACACTGGCCGCCATTTCCGCCGGAGCGCGATGACTTCCGCCACACTGCGTCACTTAGGTCCATTCCTGCCTCACTTCCTCGATCATTTTGAGAGACACGCTCTCAGGATAGGCCCAGAGGCGGATCTTCTCATAGCGCTTCCAAATTGCCGTCACGGAATCACGATCAGTCGTGACATGTCCTGCGTCTGACGAGTCCAGGTGGACGGCATCTGGCTTCTCGTGGGGAAGCTCAGCGATCATGAATGCACCCATAAGTCCGGTAAGGCATTCCGGGCTGACGACCTGGATAGAGATGGTTGGCCTCTGGGTGAGCTCCAGCAGATGGCCGAGCTGTTCGTGCATCACCTTGGCTCCGCCGACCTTACGGTGTAGCACACCTACGTCGATAAGGATGAGGAGCGAGAAAGGAATGTCTCGATCGAGAATTTTCTGTCGCTCTATACGATTTTTGACTCGTTCCTCAATCTCCTGTGAGGTCGTCTGAGGCTCCTGGCTGAAGATATGCCGGGCATAAGACTCCGTCTGGAGAAGACCCGGGATGAGGAGGGGGTCCCAGGATCGCAGAACGAGCGCAGTGGGCTCGATCTCCTCGACCCAGCTCTGGAACCAGACCGGGCCGCCAGGTTGGGCCAGGATGCGCTGGCGGAGCCGGGTGAAGGCGTTGCCATCAGCCGTTTTGAAGAGCCGATCCAGCCTTTCGGCGTCGGACTTTGAAGGTGTGCGGCTGGCGCTCTCCAGTCTACTGACCTGGGTTTGCGTACACCCCAGTCGGGAGGCCACGGAGGACTGCGAGAGCTGAGCTTCCTCCCGCAGTCGGCGCATCTCGGCACCGAACTGCACGCGGGGAGATCCAGGATCGAGAGATGGCGCCGCATCCATTGTATTTCCTCCCGAATTAGAAAAAATGGACTTAATGGTCAGCTGGCGGATTGACTCCAATCCAGGTAGACCAACGGCTGTCATCATCCGCTCTAGCCTGGATTGCCGATCCGGTAGTCGGTCGGCTACCGATAAGGCATTCTAGGCACAGTAATCCTCTTCGTGAAAGCGTTGACAAGAAAGTGGTAAAACGCTTTCTCGGTCGGAGGTGAATCGGGTCGGAGATGAATGAGATAGTCCTCTTTTGGTCTCCTGCCGCGAGCGTCGGAAAGCATTCGAAAGGTGAAGGCATGACGACGAGCGAGCAGTCGACCGCGTGGCTCACTGCTCTGGACCGTGAGGGTATTCCTCTGTCCTGGTTGATGACGGCGTTCGGCGTGACCTGGCAACTCCCCATGGTTGACGAACGAGTATGGGAAGGGTGTGGCGAAGGTGGGCCGAGTGGGTAAAGATTGGTACGTCCCGGCGTCCACTCTCCCCGGAGGTCCTGAATGTGCTCCACCCGGCTACTCGCCATCGGTCTGGCGCTGACGGTGGCGGCCTCGGGGTGTGCTTCCAGTCCTTCCCTGAAGGATGCGGCAGCGGAGCTACAGAAAGACACTCAACGCCTGGAGGTCGACGATGTATTCAAGAATCCACTAAAAAAGCTACGCATACTACAACGTCCCGATAAGGACATACCCTGCGACAAGGGTAAATTCATGCGAGTTTTGCGAGCTACAGCTGACTATGAGCGTAAAACCTCCGACGTGGATAGCCACCTTGACTTAGCTCAAGGGTTGATGGAAAACACACTTTCTCGGATTCTTGGATACGAGCTGGAATATGATCTCAGTCAGGCGGATGTCGAGGAAGGGCGATTTATTTACGGCACGAAGAAGGGGGCGGAGATAAAGGTGAGTGTATTCGTGAGTCCAGATGCCCCTACGTGGAGGTTGCGGGCAGTGACCGCCTGTCTGTCGCCCTAAGGAATCCAGCTCAGTCCCAGATTCCTATCTCTCCCTTAGGGCGCTCGTTGGCCTGGTTACTTGAAGCGTCCTCGACTTTTTCGTCGAATTTTTTGTTGCTGTCCATCCAGCGTTCGTAGGGAGTCAGCTTCTCTTGTAGTACTTTCTCCCATTTTTGGTCGCCTCCAGCTTCTCGCTTAGCCTCGGCTGCGAATTCGTCATATGCCTTGAGGTTCCCTGTGCTCTTATTGACGATTTCAGCAGGTGGGTCACTAGCTGGATAGTCGGCATCGTGAAGGAGGCGAGCCATGTCGTATTTCAGCCGTAGAACAAAGTCCGCCCGAGCGCCGGTAGCTTCTTCTACCCGTGTTCCGACTCTGTCAGTCACGCCATCGAGGACGGCGCCGGCGCCATATGTTTTAGCTAGTTCCCATCCCGCTGTGACGACATCACCCGCGATGGGAATCCCGTCGATTCCGAAGGAAACGGTGTTCTTGAGGATGTCGCTGACCAGGTCGTCGAAGGCGTCCATCTCTCCGCGAACATCCAGAGTCGCCTTGAACTCCAGACCGGCCAGGTCACCAAACATCTTTGAGGTTTGCTCGAAGTGACTCCCCTCTGCTTGCGCGTCCAGACGAGCCGCTGCCGTCAGCGCATCGTGACGGAACCGGGCCGCCGTCGCGTCGAAGTCGTCGGTGAGTCGTTTGTCTCCGACGAAGGTCTTCAGGAAGCGGAAGGTGTCGCCCGGGCTGAGGTAGAACCCTGGGGTCACGGGAGGAAGGTGAACCCAGTTCTCCGGGACTCCCATTCCGGAGTCGCGGTAGACGGCCTTGTCGAAGCGGGCACCCGAGGCCAGTTCGTGGATGTAGGACTTCGCGATCACGCTCATGGAGTCCCAGGCGCCCCTGGGCAGGTCGCTGCCGAAGGAACCGGCGACCGTTATCGCGTCCAAGGCGAAGGCGGCGGCCTCCGGGCTGTGCTGACCGGCTTTCTCGGTCGTGGCCTCGGTGCCCGCTTCCATCGCCCGGCCGAAGGCGTCGGCCACCTCGTCTCCGGTGCCCGCGCTCTTGGCGCGGTCGAGGAACAGTTTCATCTTGTCGACCTGGCTGAGCTTGACGTCGGCCCCGCCCATCTTGGCGAAGGCGTCCCGTACGGCGAGACCGTCTCCGTCGAGCACCTCCAGGCCCATGGCGACCAGGTCGGAGGGCAGGCCGTACGCCTTCGTCTCGGCGGGCCCGCCGGCGCGCCAGTCCTGCCGGGGCTTCTTCGCGAACTCGTCCAGGACGAGCGCGCGGGCCGCCGCGCTGCGGACGGAGGATGGGGCATTGGCGCCGCTGAGCAGCGCGAGCCGGTTCCAGGCGGCGGCCTTGCTGTCGGTCGGTTTCACCAGGCCTTCTCTGACCTTGGAGAAGGCGGGGACGAGGGCGGGGGCGTTCAGGGCGGCGCCGAGGGCCTTGCTGAAGGCGGCGAGGTCTTGCTTGGCGGTCTTGCTGCCGGTGACCGCGATGAGATTGGGCAGGCTGTCGCGTATCTTGGGGGAGAGCAGGGCGAAGAAGGCGGCGGCGGCCTGGGGGTTTTCTGCGAGTTTGGCGACGTCGTCGATGTGCTCGTGGATGAGCTTGGCCTGCGACTCGCCATGGAAGTTCGCCAGGATGTCCTCGCCGTACATCCTGGCCAGCCCTTGGGCGAGCTCGAAGTCCTTCAGCTCGTCGGGGAGCCGGATGAGCCCCTGGCCGCCCGCCGTCATCGAGGCTGCGCCACCCGTGCCACCCGCGCCGCCCAGCTCAGGGGCGCCGTTGCCCAGGGTTTTGATCAGGTCGATCCGGCCGTGGAGCATGGAGACCTGCCTCCCGGCCCAGTCGGCGATGTCGGCGATCTCCCGCAACGCGGGGGTACTGATCCCGTACCGGCCGAGTTTTTGCTCGAACTCCCTGGTGAACGTGGTCAGCCGGTCGGCTTCGCCGCGCAGGGAGGTGGCGAGCTGCCCCATCTGGTCGGGGTCGATGCCGCAGAACTCGGCGGTCGGTGCCATGGAACGTTCCCCCTCGTGGTCGTGACGGTCACGTACGTCCGGCCATCTCCCTGCGCATGGCGTCCGCCTCGGCCTCGGTCACCAGCGGGGGAGAGCGGCGCAGCTCCTCCTCGACCGCGTCCACCACGCGCTGGGCGAGCCGCCCGAGGGATCGGCGCCGCTCTTCCAGCTCATTGGTCCAGGTGGTGGCCGTCGGCCCCGTCCACACCTGTCCCGACCGCATCGCCGAGGAGGCGCGCTGGTATGCCTGCCGCACCTCGTGAGCCCTGTCTTCGGCCTCGATGAGCAGTTGTCTCAGCCGTTCGTATCGAGGACTGGGCACCATCCGCTCGGCCACGCCACCCCCGCCCTTTTCGTGACCCCGTGATGAAGAAAAATTCGCATACCAGAGTAGGTATTGATCGTCTAAGTCGGCAAGTCCCGTACCCGGTCGGCATCGCGCTTTCACCGATAGGGCCGAGGCCGCGTGAGCGGACGGAACTGATATTTCGGTCATTCCTCTCACGCTGCAACGACTACTCCACCAAACACCATCGGAGTTACGGATGACGCTGTTCGAAAAGCACATCGACGCGATAGAAATCGCCGTCAAGGCCGCGTACTGGATGTGTTTCTTCGCCGGTTTCGTGCTGCTCCTCGCCGGTCACGTGACCATGCTCATGGCGATCGCGATCGGCGTCATGTGGCTGTCTCGCGTCACTCTGCGCCATATCCGGGCGATTCGGACGCGCTGGGACGAGCAGGCCGCCGAGGAGTCGGAGATACGCCGTGAGCAGCGGCACCTGAACCGCGAGCGAGAGTTGCGTCTCCAGATCCGGCGGCTACAGCAGCCGGACCGTTGATCTCCTGCTGTCGTTCCGACGGTCGCGCTCTCCGTTCACATCGCGTTCCCGCCGCCGCACCGGTCGCATCCCGAGGGTGGGTTAGGTTGAGGCTTGCCTGAAATGCCGTTAAAGGGATGTGTCAATGTCGGCACCGTCCGCACTTCCCCCCTCTCTCGTGCGCCTGCTGGCGCGGCCCGCCCCTCCCGGAGGGCTCTCCGACCTCAAGCACGTCGTCTTCGTCATGCAGGAGAACCGGTCGTTCGACCACTACTTCGGCCGGATGCGCGGGGTGCGCGGCTACGGGGACCGCAACGCGGTGTTCACCCGGGCGCTCCGCCCGATCTTCGAGCAGGACGGGATCCTGCCCTTTTCGCTACGGGAGGCGGCCGAGCGCGCGGGAGCCGATCCGATGCTGCTCGACACCCACGACCACACCTGGCTCGGTACGCAGAACGCCTGGGCGATGGGCTGGAACGACGCCTGGGTGCCCAACAAGGGGCCGTCCACCATGGCGTACTACGACCGCGGGGATCTTCCGTTCCACTACGAGCTGGCGGACGCGTTCACGATCTGCGACGCCTACCACTGCTCGGTGCTGAGTTCCACGACGCCGAACCGCAACTACCACGTCTCCGGCCACACGGGTTACGAGCCGGGCACCGAGCAGCGGGCCGTCGACAACGGCGCCTGTGAGGAGGACGGGCACCAGGGTTACACCTGGACCACGGTGCCCGAACTGCTGACCCAGGCCGGGTATTCCTGGCAGGTCTACCAGGAGCGGGACAACTACCAGTGCAACAACTTTGAGTTCTTCGCCACGTTCAAGGCGGTCATGGCGAAACTCGGGCAGAGCAGCATGCACTCGTTCTACGAGAAGGTGCGCGCGTCCGAGGATCCCGCGCGGATGCTCGCCGAGCTTGAGGAGAAGGTGGCACACCTGGATCCGGCCGACCGGGCGCTCTACGACCGGGCGTTGCGGCGCACCCGGACGGGCGGGCTGGGGGACTGGTTCGCCGCCGACGTGGCGGCGGGACGCCTTCCGGCGGTCTCGTACGTCGTGACCTCGCTCGCCGACTCCGAACACCCCGAGGGCTCCTCGGCGGTGGAGAGCGGGAAGGTCGTCTACCGGATTCTCGACGCGCTGGCATCGAGTCCGGAGGTGTGGGCGAGCACCGCGGTCTTCGTCACCTACGACGAGAACGACGGCTTCTTCGACCACGTTCCCCCGCCCGTCCCGCCGGATGGAACCCCGGGGGAGTTCGTCGGAGGACGGCCCATCGGGCTGGGCATGCGCGTCCCGATGATCGTCGTATCACCGTGGAGCGTGGGTGGCCATGTCTGTTCGCAGACGTTCGACCACAGCTCGACGGTCCGGTTCCTGGAGACCTGGCTCGGTATCGAGGCCCCCGATATCGGTGCCTGGCGGCGGACCGTCGCCGGAGACCTCACCTCCGCCTTCGACTTCGCCCGTCCGGAGGCGTGGCCCACGCCGGTGACGCCGGAAATCAATGTCCCGGAGGGTGCCGCGTCCGCCCAGGGGGCTCTGACCGATCAGGACATCTCGGCCGTTCGGGATATCTCGGCCGACCGGGACGCTCCGGTCGCCCAGGAGGTCGCGGCCGGCCGCTGGTATCCCGACGCCCCCGCCGAGCAGCGCATGCCGTGTGCGGAACCGGGCGTCAGGCCCGCCCGTGCGCTGCCGTACCGGCCCGACGCCTCGGCACGCACCGGCGGTCGCGCCGTCGAGATCACGATGAGCAACACCGGTACGGAGAGCGCGCACCTGGCGCTGTACGGCTACATGGGGGAGCTCGTCCGGCCCATGCACTTCGACGTGCTCGGTCAGGCCCGCGAGGTGGTCTACTTCCCCTGTCCCACGTACGCGCTCGTTCTCACCGGTCCGAACGGTTTCCGCAGGGAGTTTCGGGGTGGGACCGACGACAGGGTGGAGATGTCCAGCGTGATCGACGCGGCCACCCGGACGATCGAGATCACCGTTGTCAACACCGGTAACAGACCCGCCGACGTGACGATCCTGCCCCTCGCCTACGGGGGGACGGCGCGGACGCTGCGGGTCGCGTCCCAGGGCACCGCGCGGGTGCCGTGGCGGGCCGCGACCGGGTGGTACGACCTGTGGATCACCGTCGCCGGGGACACCGGCTTCGCCCGACGCCTGATGGGACACATCGAGAACGGCGAACCGAGTGTCACGGGCTGACGGCCGCCGGGGACGGCAGGGGAGAAATGTCGGTGTGCTCTGGTAGACCGTGGGCCATGGGTGTGAGCGTGGATGAATTCCTGGAGATGGTGAAGCGGCTGCCGGAGACCGAGCAGGGCGACGGCGGTGAGTGGGTCTCGCTGAAGGTGCGGGGCAAGGGCTTCGGCTACCTGTGGGAGAAGACGGAGACCGTGGGGCTCAAGTCGACGATCGCCGAGCAGCTCGCGCTGGTGGCGGAGCGGCCGGAGGTGTTCGAGATCCAGTTCACCGCGGGCCAGTTCGGCTGGGTCGTGGTCCACCTCGCGAAGATCGACGCGGATGAGCTGTTCGAGCTGGTCACCGAGGCGTGGTGCCTGACGGCTCCCAAGAAGCTCGTCGACGCCCACGAGGCCGCACACTAGCCCCGGTTGGCCCGGTTTTCCGCATGTGCCGCATCGTTGCTAGTTGAACGCCATATTTGATCCGGTTTGCTGGGTAATCGTGCTGGTTCGAGGGTGGCACATGCGGAACGCGAGGCCGACAGGAGGTTGGCTCACGGGAAGGTGAGCGTGCGGCTCGTGGTCACGGTGACGCTTCTTTGGTCTCCTGACCGCCGGTGGCCGTCTCCGTCGTCCGGTCGCTGCCGGGCCGGCCGACCGTCGTCGGGCGTCCGCAGGTCGTCCGTCAGTTGTTGATTCCACGGCCGGTGCCGCTACCGCCGATGCTGTCGCTGATACCGCCGCCGATACCGACGCCCTCGCCGATGCCGACACGCTCGCGTCCGCGTTCGCTTCCTCCGTGCTCACGCCCGTAGTCCTGCTTGTGCCCGCGTCTGTTCTCATGTCGGTGCTTGTGCCGGTAGTTCCGTCCGTACTTGTGCCGGTGCTCGCGCCGGGCGCGGCATCTTTCGGGGTTCTTGTGCTCGCGGCAGGGCTTCAGGGTGGAGGTGGCGGTGGTCGGGGTGGTCACGGCCACGGTGCCCGCGACGGCGGACGAGGTCGGCATCAGCACGGGGACGACGAGGGCGGAGGCCGTCATGGCTCCGGCCGCCAGGGCATTCCTGATCATGGTCATGGCAGATCACTCCACATCGAATCGATGTCGAATCGGTCGAGCCCGGGGCGGTGCCCGGGCCGGCGGAGCGCCGCGCCGCGTCGAGGGCGACGCCGACACGATGCGTAACCTGCCTTCACGGTAAGTGGTTGGGGATGTGGGAGTCTGCTAGCGGATCCCAAAGGCTTGGGGCGGCCGGATTACCTGGCGGTAGCGGAAAGGAACGGAGACGGGGGGATCGGTGACGCTCGGCTATCGGTCTCGGCGGAAGGCTCGCGTCCCGGCAGGCTGTCATTCGCGGCGGAACCGCCAGGGTTCGGTAGATCGTCCTCGTCCGAGCCCCTGTTTTCGTGGGAGAACCCCCCCGTCGGCCGGGGCCGCCATGGCGTTCGGGCACCGGTTTCCCGTATCCGTCATCGAAGACCGTCGGCTTCGAGAGGGAATTCACCAGGGGAAACGCCGAGTCCGAAAGAGCGTCCGGGGAAGGTCGGGTTCGAAGGAGCGTCCGCCGTGGGGAACGCCAGGTCCGAGGGAACGCCGTCAGCGGGGAACGCCGGGTCCGAAAGAGGTGTGCAGGGTGGAGGAGGCGACGACCCGGCCCGCGACGACGACGTGGCGGGGCGGGGCGTGCCTGGCGAGGACCTCGCGGAGGGTTCGTCCTTCGAGGACGACGAGATCGGCGGGGGCGCCGACCTCCAGACGGTGGACGGGCAGGCCGACGACCCGCGCGGCGTCACCGGTCACCATGTCGTACAACCGCTCCAGGGCGTCGTCGGTGCGCGCGTCGAGCAGGTGGGCGGCGAGGAAGGCCACCTCCAGGAGGTTGTGCCGCCCGAACGGGTAGTAGGCGTCCTCGATGTCGTCCTGGCCGAGGGCGACCGGGACACCGGCGTCGGCGAGCCGGAAGACCGGCAGGTGGAGCGGCCCGGTGTGCGGATCGCTCACGAACCCGAGCCCCGCGGCGCGGCACAGCCCGGCCAGGCGGCGCAGGTACGGCTCGGGGTAGAGCGCCATCGCCCTGGCGTGCTGGGCGCTGCCGCGTCCGGCCATGTCCCGCGCCAGCAGTTCTCGCGCCAGCATCTCGGTCGTGCGCAGTCCCGGGTCCCCCGCGTCGTCGACGAGCATGGCGACGCGCAGGCCGTGCCGCTGGGCGAGGTCGACCATGCGCCGCACGTGCTCGGCGGCGTCGGCGTCGGTCCACTCGATCCAGGGGATGCCGCCCACCACGTCGGCGCCGAGCCGTACGGCCTCGACGACGAGTTCCTCGGTTCCGGGTTCGCGGAGCAGGCCGTCCTGCGGGAACGCCACCACCCGCACGTCGACCACGCCGCGAAACTCCTCGCGCAGCGCCAGCAGCGCCTCCAGGCCGGTGAGTCCCGCCTTCGGATCGATGTCGGCGAAGGCCTGCACCGCCCGGACGCCGTGTCGTACGGACTCCAGGAGCACCGGCCTCGCGCGTTCGAGGACGGATCGTACGGTCTGGCCGGTCTTGACGGCGGCGGCCGTCTCGATGGCGCCCATCGCGGCCCCCATCGCGCCCGCGGTGTACTCCGAGAGCGCGGCGGACCCGGCCCGGTCGAGGGTGTGGGCTTTGCACAGGTGCAGGTGCGCGTCCACGAACGGCTCGGTGACCAGGGCGCCGTCCGCGTCGAGGGTCACGCCGGTCGCCGGGGGCAGGTCGGGATCGTCCTGGGCGACGTGGCTGATGAGCCCGCCCGTGGCGGCCAGCGACCACCTGCCGGGACGGCCGCGCAGGGTGGCGTTGTGGATGAGCAGGTCTGGAGCGTCCATGGCAGCACGGTAGAAGCACACCGGCAGGAGCGTGACGGCCAGATCTGCCAAGCCGGTGCCTTGCGAGTGTGGTGGTTCGAAAGGGACGGGGGCGACGTGCTTATCGAGAGACGTGCTTATCGAGAGATGGCAGGTCGTCCATGGCGGACTCCCGCGGAAAGCGGGCTCAGCGGAGCCGTAGTCCCGCGATGACGAGCCCGACCATGAGGCGCGCGTCATAGCGGGGATTGTCGGCGCCGATGCAGAGATTGCCGATGCCGTGCATCAGGACGAGGGCGTCCATGTCGGGGGCGATCTCGCCCGCCGTGGCGGCGGCGTCGAGCAGGTCGGCGCAGACGGGGACGAGGCGGTCGAGGAAGTAGGCGTGCAGCGTCTGGAAGGCGGCGTCGTTGGACCGCAGCGCCTCGGCCAGACCGTGCTTGGTGACCAGGAAGTCGACGAAGAGGTTGATCCAGCTCGCGAGAGCGGCGTGCGGTGTGGCGCTCTTCGCCAGCAGTGCGGGACCGGCCTCGGCGCACGCCTCCACCTGGTGACGGTAGACCGCGACGATGAGGTCGGCCCGTGTCGGGAAGTGACGGTAGATCGTGCCGACGCCGACGCCTGCCTTGGCGGCGATGTCCCGCACGGGCACGTCGACGCCGGAGGAGACGAACATCGCGGCGGCGGCTTCCAGCAGGGTCTTCTCGTTGCGCCGGGCATCGGCCCGTTTGCGTGGGGCCCCCGGTTCGCCACTCGTGCCGGTCATCGTTACCTCCGTTGCTCCTCTTGCAAACCGGAACCGTGTTCCGTATATTCAAATCGGAACCGGGTTCCGCATTGTCAGGATGTCAGCCCGGCAGGCCGATGCCAAGTCACGGTCATCGCCGAACCACAGCCGCTGACACGTCGCGGCCGTCACCACGTCGAGAAGGAACAACCATGCACGCACTGCCAGAGCCCACGCCGGTCGTCTCGGTGCACCCAGTCACGCTGCCGGCCCCGGATCGAGGAGAGGATCTGCGGGTACGGATCTCCGCCCCCACGACCGGCCGCGAGCTGCCCGTCATCGTCTTCTCCCACGGTTTCGGCCAGTCGGCGACCGGCTATGATCCGCTGGCCGGCTTCTGGGCCTCCCACGGCTTCGTCGTCGTCCAGCCCACCCACCTCGACTCGCGGACGCTGAACCTCCCGCCCGACGACCCGCGCACACCGTTGATCTGGAGGATTCGGGTCGACGACCTGAAGCTCGCCCTCGATCGGCTCGACCTCCTGGAGTCGTCCGTCCCCGGCCTCGCCGGACGCCTCGACGGCACGCGCGTCGCCGTGGCCGGGCACTCCTGGGGCGCCCAGACGGCGAGCACGCTGCTGGGAGCGCGAGTCCTCGACGCCGACGGCGTCCCCGGAGAGGACATGTCCGACCCGCGGATCAAGGCGGGCGTACTGCTGGCCGTGACAGGTACCGGCGGAGCCGACCTTTCCCCGTTCGCGGCCGAGCACTTCCCCTTCATGAGCCCGAGTTTCGCGGACATGACCACCCCGGCACTCGTCGTCGCGGGCGACCGGGACGACTCCCCGCTGTCGGTCCGGGGGCCGGACTGGTTCACCGACGCCTACCATCTGAGTCCGGGCGGCAAGAGCCTGCTCACCCTGGCCGGGGCGGAGCACTCGCTCGGCGGTGTCGCGGGTTACGAAGCCAAGGAGACGACGGACGAGAGCCCCGAGCGGGTCGCCCTGATCCAGCGGCTCACGTGGGCCTATCTTCGCGACGCCCTCGGCCTCAAGGACTCCACCTGGCCGGCACCTGTGGAGAACGCCCTGGGCAGTCTCGACTCCAAGTAGGGGCAGGCGGACTTCACCCGTGCCGGAAACCCGGTCGCGTCGGGCAGCGTCCGTCGGCCGATTCCACCGGCCGGGCCTGGGCGGGCGGTGTTCGGTCTGTTCCGGCGGCGCGGGATTCGGCCGTGTCCTGTCGGGGTGAAAGCCGTACATTCCAGAGTCGGGCTGCCGGCGTGGATGCCACCGCCGGGCGCACCTTGGACGCGTCGAGGTGTCGGGCGGGGAGTTCTTGCCCGTAGGTGTTCATCATGGGTGCATGCATCAAGTCTTGGCCCAGGACACGAAAGGGAACGCGCTGATGGCGTTCCTGCCGGCCGCACGGGTCGCCGACGTGCCGGACGACGCGCCGATGCCCGCGGCTTTGGTCGCGGTCTGGTGCGACCGGCACCTGCTGCTGGTCTTCGACCGCTTCCGCGGGGAATGGGAACTACCCGGCGGCAGGATCGATCCCGGCGAGACACCTCTCCAGGCCGCCGTGCGGGAACTCCATGAGGAGAGCGGCCTGCACCTGCCCGCCCTCACCCTCGCCGGGTACGCACGCTTCCGGCTCGTCGGCCCACCGCGCGACGAATACGCCGCGATCTACACCGCCCATGTCCCCGTCCTCCACCACGCCTTCACTCCCAACGGGGAGATCAGCGCCATCCGCTGGTGGGACACCGCCGACACTCCGCCCAGTGGCACCCAGATCATCGACGCGACCCTGGCGCGACACACCCGCCTTCAACGGCACTTGAACGACTGACTCACCTCGGCATTTCTGCCTCATACGCGAGAGGGGATCGACGGATTATCGGGATTGGTTATCGCGTCGACGGCTGGATGATCGAGTACGCAGGAAAAAGCGAGATGGGCCGGAAAATGCCGATGACCGGATCCATGACACCACCCTCGGCTGTTTCGAGCGTGGCTGTCGCGGATAATTCCTCGCGATCACACCTTGTCAGGAAATTACACGATTCGTGTCAATCTCTAGCGCTCTGGCGGGGAAGTCACAACCATATTACCTGTAGTCGTCATAAACCATTCCATGTCTTACCTTTCAGATATGTTCAACCGACCGGTAGAGGTCCGGTAGAAGGGGTGATATGGGAAAGAAAAAGAAGAACTCCCTGGCTCACGACGCCATCGACGCCGTGGCCACGGTCGCCGGTTCAACGGTCGCGGTGAAAGTCACGCTCCTCGGCACCGCCGTTGGACAACCTGTGGCCGGAGCGCTCGGGGGTGCCTACGCGGGCAAGAAGGTCCGGGACGAGATCAACAGCCTGAAAACCCCGGCAGGTCGCGAGAAGTGGGGCGAACGTCTGGACAACCTCGGCGAGAACACCCGAAACAATCCATGCCCCGGAGCCTGACGGTCGGCACGCACGTGATCTCGACACAGGCACACAAGATCCACCCCTGTTGCCGAGTAGCGGGAAACAGACCCTCGACGGCCGGAGACCTCAACCCGTGAATCCGAGGTCTCCGGCCTCCCGCTCCCGCCCAAGACGGCGTGGCGCCAGAGGGTGAGTGCGCTGCCGAGAGTTCTGCCGGACGAGACCGGAGGCCGCGTACCATTGCCCGTCCGGCCGTTCCCGTACGAGATCACCCGTGGAAAAACCGCTCGTCGGCGACGATTTCGCCCCGTGGTGAAAGTCCTACGCGTAACCGTTCTTACCGACCGCCGCGAGGACTGCCATGACCCACGACAGGACATCGTCCGACATGACCGCTCTGGAACCGAGGCTGCGTCTTCGCCGTCTTCGCCGTCTTCGCCGCGCCTCCAGCATCTGGCCACTGGTCCACGCCGAGCGAGCGGCCCTCGCGGCCGACCTGGCGGATCTGACCGACGAGCAGTGGGCGACACCGTCGCTGTGCTCCGGACTGACCGTGCGTGAGGTGCTGGCGCACCTCACCTCGGCGGCTACCCTCACTCCGTCGCGGTGGATGGTGGGCGTGATCCGCTGCCGGTTCGATTTCAACAGGCAGAACGCCATGCGGCTCGCCGAACAGTTGGGTGCGACCGCGACCGAGACACACGACAGGTTTCGTCGTGTCGTCGCGAGCACGACCAAGCCGCCCGTCCCGGTCGTGGCGATGCTGGGTGAGACGATCCTGCACGCGGAGGACATCCGGCGGCCACTGGGCATTCGCCGTGACTACCCGATCGGGACCATCACCCGGCTGGCCGAGTACTACCAGGGCACCGACTTCGTCGTCGTCGCCAAGGGACGGATCGCCGGCCTGCGGCTCGTCGCCGACGACAGCCCCTTCGCGACCGGCTCCGGTCCGCTCGTCTCCGGCACCACCCTGGCACTCACGATGGCGATGACCGGGCGCATGACGTACTGCGACGAACTCGACGGCGACGGCGTCGCGATCCTGCGAGGACGCGGTGAGATGACATGACCGGGAACCTGCCGTCCGGACCCTCTCACCGCCCGGCAGGCGGAGCCGGATCATGTTCGTGTCGATCGCACGCCACGCCCTCATCCACCGCTCCACTCCTGTACGGGCTCAGTGGCCGAGGCGGTCCAGGTTCTCCAGCACCTCGACCGCGCTGGGGGAGAACGCGCAGATGTAGGAACGTCGGACCGTACCGAGGCAGGCACCCCGGCGCAACGTCGCGAAACGAGCCGGCGCCCCTCATCGCGCGCGCTCCGCCGCACACCACTGAAAATGGTGCTCTCCCTCCGCGAGAGCGGCAACGGTTGAGCTCTTGCGGTATATATTCGACCACTCTAGGTATTCGAACGCTCACAGAATTCAATCGAAGGCCTGCGGGACGTCGCGTCGTACAGTGAAGATATGGCCATGCTGACTGTCGACCTCGATGCCAGAGCGGAGAAGGCTTTGAACGAGCTGACCGCCGATGGCCGTTCCGTGACCGAAGCGGTTCGTGAAGCCCTCGTCGTTGCCCAACGACTCCATCGAATGGAGGAAGCCCGGATCGCGGCCGAGAGGCTGGCCAAAGATCCCGCTGACAGGGCCGAAGCCGAAGCGATCATGAAGGACACGGAGCACCTGCGTGCGTGGTGACGTGTACCGGCTGCGCGCTCCTCGTGACGCGATGGCCCATGAACAGCGAGGCGAGCGCTTCGCCGTGATCCTCCAGTCGGATTTCCTCTCCCACCTCTCCACCGTCCTCATCGCACCGACCTCGGCCAGCGCACCCCCCGCACCCTTCCGTCCCGAAGTCGAACTGCTCGGCAAGCAGAGCCGGGTCATGGTCGAGCAGACCATGGCTGTCACCCCGCACCGTCTGGGCGACTTCGCGGGTCGCCTGGACCCCGCCGAAATCGAAGAGGTCGATGAGGCCCTCCACACGGTCCTCGGGCTGCTCCGATAGCGAAAGCGCCGGATGGGCGCCTTCTTGCCGTGATCCCACTTCCGATGGAGTACGAGAACGGGACCACGGCAGAAGGCGGACGCCCCGCGGACTGGACGAATCAGAACCGTTCGATCACTGCTCCGAGGCCGGTCGAGCTCACGCTCGGTTCGCGACCTCCTGGAGGAGCTTCGCGATTCGGTCGACGTCGGATTCGGTGGTGCGCCAGTTGCTGAACGCGGCGCGTAGCGCGGGCACCCCCTCGTGGACGGTCGGCGTGAGGAACGCCTCGCCCGAGTCGATGATCGCGTCGGCCACCTCGGCGATCCTCGCCGGAGTGGGGGAGGAGGCGAGGGTGAAGCAGACCACGTTGAGCCGTACGGGGGCGAGCAGGCGGTAGGCGGGCATCGCGGCGATCCGCTCGCCGAGTGCGGCGGCGAGGGCGATGTCGTGCCGGACGATCTCCGCGTGCCCCTCGCGCCCGTACGCGGCGAGGGTGAACCAGGCGGCGAGCGCGCGCAGGCGCCGCGAGTTCTCCGGTGTGAGGTGCACGAGGTCGGGGACGTCGCCCACCGGGGTGAGATAGGCGGCGGAGTTCTGGAAGACGCGGATCTGCAGGTCGCGGCGGCGGGTGAACTGGACCGCGCTGTCGTAGGGCACGTTCAGCCACTTGTGCAGGTCCACGCAGACCGAGTCGGCCTCGCCGAGGCCCGCGACGAGGTGGGCGTGCTCGGCCGAGAGCGCGGCGAAGGCCCCGAACGCGGCGTCCACGTGCAGCCAGAACGGGTGGTGCTCGCGCAGGGCCGCGATGGCGCGCAGGTCGTCGAAGTCGACGGTGTTCACCGTGCCGGAGTTGGCGACCACGATCGCCGGAGCGCCGTCCATCCGGTCGAGTTCCTCGGCGAGCCGGGCCACGTCCACCGCCTCCCGGCCGGGCAGGAGGCCGACCCGCCGGAGCGCCGACCGTCCCAGGCCGAGCATGGACAGCGACTTGACGGTGCTGGAGTGCGGGCTTCCCGACAGCACGGTCACCGGCCCGAGCGCCGCGACGCCCTCCTCGGCCACCGAGACGCCGCGCCGCTCGCCCAGCCACTCCCTCGCGATCGCGAGGCCGGTGAAGTTGGACAGGGTCGCGCCGCTGACGAACGCCCCCTCGTGCTCGGGGGGCAGGCCGAAGAGGTCGCGCAGCCACCCGACCGTCTCCCGTTCGAGGTCGGGGGCGAGCGAGTCCAGGCCCGAGGTGGGATTCTGGTCGAGGGTGCCGGTCAGCCAGTCGCCCGCGAGCGCGGCGGGCGTCACGCCGCCCGTGACGAAACCCAGGTAGCGGGGGCCCGCACCGGCCGCGAAGCCGGGCTCCCACCGCCGCGCGAACTCCTCCAACGCCCCTCGTAGGCCGATCCCCGCCTCGGGCAGCGACGCGGGCACGGGCCTGGCCGGTGTCCGCGCCGCCGCCCGGTCGCCGAGCCCGGCGAGGAGGCGTGCGGCGTAGGCGCGGGTGGCCTCAAGCAGTTCGGGGAGGTGGTCACGGTCGGTGTCGAGCGACCCGCGCTCACGACCGGTCCCCGTCGTCTGCGGCGTCTCGGGCGGGCGGCCGCCGGTGGGCGACGGCCCAGGAGCGTGAGAGGTGACCGTTTTGTCGCTGGCGTCCATGCCTTGACGCTACGACGCCGGTCGGACGTCTGACCAACGGCCCCCGGGGTACGGACTCGGTCTTCGGTGATCATGCGAACTCACCCCCGTGCGGGGCCGGTACGCGACCGACCGGCCGGGAGGATATCGGCAGGCGGGAGGCTACGAGGCCGTTGCTCGGCCGCCCGGCCGGTCATGAAAGGGTGGCCGGTCGGACGGGAGCCGCTGTCTTTACTGGCTGTCGGCGCAACTGTGTTCACTTCTGTCACGTTCGTGAGCGCCTGTTTCGCGAACAAGCCACCGAACATTCTGGAATGATCGCTGAATATCCTGTCGGACATTCGAGACTGACGGACAGTGACTGATGCCCCCCATCGATCAAATCACCGCCTTCGCATCGGACCAGCCGATCCTGACGGTCATCATCGGCGTGTTCGCCCTCGTCCTGCTGGTCGCGGCGTATTTCGCGCTCCGCGCCGTCCAGCGCGTGGCGGTCCGCTTCTACCATCGTCACATCGCACCCCGTCCGGCCGAGGACATCCTCACCATCGTCGCCGCGAGCATCGCGACGGGTGTCTCCGCGCAGGGCATGTGGCGTTTCTCCGGTGACGTGCTCGGCTTCGACGGCCCTCTGCGGCTGCTGCTCTTCGCCTTCATCGAGGTCGCCGTCATCACCAGCGCCGTCCGGGCGCGCCGCAACATGCGGGAGAACTTCTCCGCGGGCATCGACGGCGTCGCCGTGTGGGCGCTCACCGGCCTCACGGCCGTGCTGTCGAGCATGGACGCCCGCAGCGTCGCCGAGGCCGTCTTCCGGCTCGCCGCGCCCCTGGTGGCGGCGTGGCTGTGGGAGCGCGGCATGGCGATCGAACGCCACCGCATCACGGGGCGTTCCCGCATCAACTGGCGGATCACCCCGGAGCGGGCGCTGGTCCGCGTCGGGCTGGCCGAGGTGAGCGACCGTACGGCGAGCGAGGTGGACGCCCACCGCAGGCTGACCCGGGTCGCGCTGGCTGCCAAGCGTGCCCGCGCGCTCCGCGCCTCGGGTGCGTCCGACAGGAAGATGCGCGTGGCCCTCACCAAGCTGGACCGTGCCATGGACCGGGCGGTGGAGCACAGCGGCCTGGCGGTCGACTCCGCCAGGCAGGAGGCCCTGCTCTCCCAGATCGGCGCCCTCTACAACACCTCCGCCCTGATCGACCTGACCCCGCCCGTGCCGTGGGCCCCCGCGCCCGAGGAGCCGCCCGCGCGTCCCGCGGTGGCCGCGGGCCCGTCCTCGCGGCTCGGGGACGACGATGACGACGACGAGCTCCAGGTGCTGGACGCCCCGCCGCCGGTGGTCGACACGGCGCAGCGCGCGGCCCTGATGCGTGCCGCGCGGGAATACTGGGACAAGCAGATCGAGCGGAAGTTCGTGCCCCGCGCGTCCGACATCGCCCATGAGACCGGGGTCTCCCTGGTCACCGCCCGCGAGTACCGCGCCCTGTGGAAGCTGGAGCCCAAGGCTCACGCGCTGCTGGAGGCCGCCTTCCACGAGCACGGGATCATCGACACCGGCACTTTCCCGGCGATCGAGACCGAGCAGGTTCTCACCGTGAACGGGTCCTCGCCCGGTCGTTGACCCCGTCGTTGATTCTGTTCGATCCCGCTCGACCCCGTTCGACTACGCCGTTCGCCCGGTCGGCCTGAGAATCAGGCCGACCGGGCGAAGCGGTCAGGTGGCCCTGTGTACGGTGGCCGATCGATCGGTCTGACGGGCTCGGGTACGGTGGCCGATCGGTCAGGTGGACTCGCGTACGGTGACCGGCAGGTCAGGCGGACTCGCGCACGACGAGGGTCGTGGGCAGTATGACCGGCTCCAGGTGCTCCGCGCCGTCGATGAGGGCGAGCAGCAGGCGGACGGTCTCCTCCGCGACCCGTTCCAGGGGCTGGCGGACGGTGGTGAGCGGCGGGTGGGTGGTGAGCGCCACCGCCGAGTCGTCGAAGCCGCCCACCGCGACGTCCTCGGGCACCCTCCGCCCCGCGGCGCGCAGGGCCGAGAGCGCGCCCGCGGCCATCAGGTCGGAGGCGACGAACACCGCGTCGATGTCGGGGGAGCGCTCCAACAGTCTGGCCATCGCGCTCTCCCCGCCCAGCTGGGTGTAGTCGCCGTGCTCGATGAGCCTCCTGCCGGCCTTCCTGCCGAGGATGTCGGCGAAGCCCTCCAGCCGCAGCGCGCCGCCGGGGGTGTCGAGCGGGCCGGTGATGGTGGCGATCCGCCGGTGGCCGCGCTCCACCAGGTAGCGCGTCATCTGCCGGGCGCCCTCGCGGTCGTCGGCGGCGGCGTACGGGATCACGTTCTCCCTGCCGATGACCGCCCCCTGGGCGACGGCGGCCACCGGGATGTCCAGCAGGGCGTCCACCAGCTTGTCACCGGCGTGGGTGGAGACCAGGAAGACCCCGTCGGCGTGGCCGCCGCGCAGGTAGCGGATCACCCGGTCGCGGTCGCCGTCGTTCCCGGCGATCATCATCACGAGCGACACGTCCCGCTCGGCGAGCCGCCGGGTGGCGGTGCGCAGCAGCACGCTGAAGGTGGGGTCCTCGAACAACCTCTCCTGCGGCTCCGACAGGACCATCACCACCGAGCCGGTCCGCTGGGTGACCAGGCTGCGGGCGGCCCGGTTGAGCACGTAGCCCGTCTCGGCGATGGCCCGCTTGACGGCGGCGTGCGCGGCGGGGCTGACGTACCGGTCGTCGTTGAGGACCCGGGACACCGTTCCCCGGGACACCCCCGCCACCGCCGCGACGTCGTGAATGGTCGGACGCTTCGCCATGCTCCCCATTTTCCCCTCGCCCGGCGGCCGATCGGCCGGGCCTCAGCTTTTCACGGCCCCGCCGGCCAGGTCGGTCCTCCAGTAGCGCTGCATCGTGAGGAAGAGCGCGATCAACGGGATGATCGAGAGCAGTGTGCCGGTGAGGATCAGGTTGTAGAGCGAGGGCTGGTTGGCCCCCGCGGCGAGCAGGGTGTAGAGCCCGACGGTGAGCGGAAACCTCTGGTCGTCGCCCAGCATGATGAACGGCAGCAGGAAGTTGTTCCAGATCGCGACGAACTGGAACAGGAAGATGGTCACCATGCCGGGCAGCATGAGGGGCAGGGCTATCCGGCCCAGCAGCAGCCGGTGCCCGGCGCCGTCGATGCGCCCGGCCTCCAGCAGCGCGTCGGGGACGGCGGCGGTGGCGTAGACGCGGGCGAGATAGATGCCATACGGGCTCAGGATCTGCGGGAGCAGGACCGACCAGTAGGTGTCGGCGAGCCCGATCCGGGAGAACAGCAGATACTGCGGGATGGCGAGCACCACGGCGGGTACCAGGACGCCGCCGAGCAGCAGGTTGAAGATCAGGTTGCGGCCAGGGAAGCGATATTTGGCCAGGGTGTAGCCCGAGACGGCGGAGACGGCCGTGGACAGCAGGGCGCCGCCGCCCGCGTACAGCAGCGTGTTGAGCATCCACAGCCAGAACACGCCGTCGCGGTAGGCGGCGAGGTCGGCGAGGTTGGACAGCAGGCCGGTGCCGGGGGCGAAGGTCGAGGTGGAGAACAGCTCCGCCTTCGACTTGCCGGCCGCCACCAGCACCCAGCTGACCGGCAGCAGGCAGTAGAGCGCGCCCAGCAGCAGGATCGCGGTCGGTGCGATCCCGGCCGGGCGGCGTCGGCGGCCCGCCCCGGTGAGGGGTGTGATGGCCATCAGCCCTCCCCGAAGGCGCGGTCGCGGACGACGCGCAGGAAACCGAACGACAGGACGAGGGAGATCGCCGCGATGACGATCGAGGTGGCGGCGGCCGAGTAGAGGTCGCCGGTGACGAAGGCGTCGCGGTAGACCTTCATGAGCGGGCTCCAGGTCGAGCTGATCGTGTTGGTGAGCGGCCGCAGGGTGGTCGGCTCGGTGAACACCTGGATCGTGGCGATGATGGAGAAGACCGTGGTCAGGATGATCGCGGGCAGCAGGATCGGGACCTTGACCCGCAGCGCTGTCTGGATCTCGCTCGCCCCGTCGATCCTGGCGGCCTCGTAGTAGGTCCTGGGTACGGCGCGCAGCGCGGTGTAGAGGACCAGCGTGTTGAAGCCGACGCCGCCCCAGACCGCCACGTTCGCCATGGACAGCACCACCGTGCCCGCGCCGAGCAGATCGATGTCGAGCACCTGGCGGATCGGGCTGAGGCTGGGCAGGTAGAGGAAGCCCCACAGCAGGGTCGCGGCCACGCCCGGCACCGCGTACGGCAGGAAGAGGGAGATCCTGGAGAAGCGGGCGAGCCGCACGTGCGCCGAGTCCAGCAGCAGCGCGAACAGCAGGGCGAGCCCGAGCATGACGACGAGCACCAGCAGGCCGTAGCCCAGGACGCGGAGCCAGCCGGCCCACAGTTCGCCGTCGGCGAGTGTCGCCGCGTAGTTGTCGAGGCCGGCGAAGACCTCGCGGCGGGAGCCCTTGCCCAGACCCAGTCCCGAGACCTTCGTGCGCCGCAGGCTGAGGTAGGCCGTGTAGGCGATGGGGAGGGCCATGAAGAGTGTGAACAGCGCCATGGCCGGTGCGAGGAGGAGGTAGGGGACGGCGCTCGCGGTGCGAACGCCGCCGCCGGGGCGTCGTGTCATCGGGCGAGCTGGAATCCGGACTTCTGCATGTCCGCGACCGTCGCGTCCTGCATCGTCACGAGGGCGTCGGAGAACGCCGACCTGTCCTGCAGGGCCTTGTCGAAGGCGTCCTTGAAGGCGTTGTAGGTCACGTTGACGTTCGGGCCGAAGGTGAAGCCGCGGGCGCCGCTCGCGATCGTGGCGGTCCGCTGCCAGAAGTCGGGCTGGTTGGAGAAGTATTCGGGGGCCTCACCGAGCATGGTGCCACCCTTGGTGGCCGCGGGGTAGAGCGCGCCCTCGGAGACGAGCAGGCCGAGCGCCTCGGGGTCGGTGTTGAGCCAGGTCGCGAACTTCGCGGCGGCGGCCAGGTGGGGGGACTTGGCGGAGACCGCGGTGGAGGAGCCGCCCCAGAAGCCGCTCGCGTTCTCGCCGGCGTTCCACTGCGGCAGCGGGGCGATCGCCCACTTGCCCTTCGCCTTGGGGGCGTTGCCGGACAGCACGCCGGGGGCCCAGACCGCCGAGGGCCAGGTGAGCAGCCTGCCGTCGTTCAGCGCCTTGTTCCACTCGGGGGTGAAGTACGGCTGGTCGTCGATGGCGCCCTCGGAGACGAGGCCGCCCCAGTAGTCGGCGACCTTCCTGGTGGCCTCGTCGTCGACGGCGACCTTCCAGGACTCGCCGCTGATCGACCACCACTGGGCGCCCGCCTGCTGGGCGAGGCCGACGAAGGAGCCGGGGTCCTTGCTGGAGAAGGTCCCCAGGAAGACCTTGGGGTCCTTCTTCCGCACGGTGCGGGCGGCCTCGGCGTACTCGTCCCAGGTCTTCGGCACCTCGATGCCGTACTTGTCGAACAGGTCCTGGCGGTAGTAGAGCATCATCGGGCCGCTGTCCTGGGGGAGCGCGTAGACGGCGTCGGTGCCGAGCGTGACCAGGCCCCAGACGCCCTCGCCGAACTCACCCTTCGCGGCGCCGACCTCGCCCGAGAGGTCGGCCACCGCGTCGGCGGCGACGAAGGAGGGCAGCATCTGGTACTCGGCCTGGACGAGGTCGGGAGGGTTTCCCGCCTTGGCGGCGGTGAGGAACTTGGCGGCCGCGTCGTCGCCGCCGGCCTGCTTGCTGACGGTGACCTGGATGTCGGGGTTGGCCTGGTTCCAGACCGTCACGATCTTGTCCATGTTGGGGACCCAGGTCCAGTAGGTGAGTTTCACCGGCCCGGCGGGGGCCGAACTCCGCGCGTCCGGGGCGGCCGCCTCCTGGGGGGTGCCCGAGCACCCGGCGGCCAGGGCGGCGGCGAGGAGCGCGGTCGCCACCGCTACGAGCCGGTTCATCTGCATGTGTTCCTCCGTGGGGGCGTGGGGGTCCGTGTGGGGGTTCATGTCAGGTTCATGACGGGTCTACGACAGAGGCGTCGGCCGCTGAGAGGCCACGAGGTGGGGCCGTCGGCGAAGTCGGCAAGAGAGGCCGAGAGGAGGCCGCTGGCACCTCTCTGGGAACGTTCACAGACTGAAATCATCTGGGAGGTGCTGTCAATGCCCGTTACGTTCTTGTTAATCCGCTGATGTGCCGGGGATCTCGGCGCTGGTCTTCCGGGGGCATCGGTCGTACATTACTGTGCACGTTCACAGAAACCGTTTAAGGGGGAGTCGTTGCCCGGATATCCAGCACTGCCCGAGGGCATCGCGTACGGCGGGGACTACAACCCCGAGCAGTGGCCGGAGGAGGTCTGGCGCGAGGACGTCCGGCTGATGCGCGAGGCCGGGGTGAACCTGGTCAGTCTCGGGGTGTTCAACTGGAGCATGCTGGAGCCCGCCGAAGGGGTCTACGACTTCGACAGGCTGGACAGGATCGTCGAGCTGCTGCACTCCTGGGGCATCATGATCAATCTCGCGACGCCGACGTCGTCCCCGCCCACCTGGTTCAGGACGGCCCACCCCGGCGCCCGCCTGGTCGACCGCGAGGGCCACGTCATCGCCGGCGGTACCCGGCACAGCTTCTGCCCGAGTTCCCCCGAGTACGCCACCGCCTCCCAGCGGCTCGCCGAGCGGCTCGCCGAGCGCTACGCCGGGCACCCGGCGATCGCCATGTGGCACGTCCACAACGAGTACGGCTGGGCCAACGCCCGCTGCTACTGCGAGACCTCGGCCGAGGCCTTCCGTGACTGGCTGCGCGAGCGGCACGGCGACGTGGCGGCGCTCAACGCGGCCTGGGGGACCACGTTCTGGGGGCTGACCTACGGCTCGTTCGAAGAGGTGGAGCCGCCGAGGCTCGCACTGCCCGGCCAGCTGACGGCCCTGCAACTCGACTACGCGCGCTTCTCCGTCGAGGCGCACATCGCCAACTTCCGCCGCGAACGCGACACCATCCGCCGCTTCGGTGACCAGCCGGTCACCACCAACTTCATGATCGCCAATTGCGTGGCGATGGACTACTGGCGGTGGGCGGACGAGGTGGACGTCGTCTCCAACGACCACTACCTCGAAGCGGCGCGGGCCGAGAACCACATCGAGCTGGCCATGGCCGCCGACCTCACCCGCTCGGTGGCGGGCGGGCGGGCGTGGATGCTCATGGAGCACTCGACCGGCGCCGTCAACTGGCAGCCGCGCAACCTCGCCAAGCGGCCGGGGGAGATGCGGCGCAACAGCCTCGCCCACGTCGCCCGGGGATCGGACTCGGTGCTCTTCTTCCAGTGGCGCGCCTCCCGGCACGGCGCGGAGAAGTTCCACTCGGCGATGCTGCCGCACGCCGGGACGGACTCCAGCCTCTGGCGCGACGTGGTCGCCCTCGGCGCCGACCTGCGCGGGCTGGCCGGCGTGCGCGGCTCCCGCGTCGAGGCCGAGGTCGCGCTCGTGTGGGACTGGGAGTCGTTCTGGGCGCTGGAGCTGGAGTGGCGCCCCTCGGTCGACCTGCGCTTTCGCGAGCGGATGGATGCCTACTACGAGGCGCTCTGGCGCGAGCACGTCACCGTCGACTTCGCCCACCCGGGTGCCGACCTCTCGGCGTACCGGATGGTCGTCGTCCCCAGCTCCTACCTGCTCACGGAGGCGGCCGGCAAGAACCTGCGCCGCTACGTGGAGGCGGGCGGGCACCTGGTCGTCTCCTACTTCTCCGGAATCGTCGACGAGAACGACGCCGTCCACCCCGGCGCCCATCCCGGCGCGCTGCGCGACGTGCTCGGCCTGTCGGTGGAGGAGTTCCACCCGCTGCCGGAGAACGGCACGGTGCCCGTCGGCGACGACGGCCTGACCGGCCGGATCTGGTCCGAGCGGATCCGCCTCGCCGGGGCGCGCACCGTGCACGCCTTCACCGGCGGGCCGGACGCGGGCCACCCCGCGGTGACCCGCCACGAGCTGGGCGCGGGCACCGCCTGGTACGTCGCCACCGCCCTCGACCCGTCCCCCGACCGCGCCCCCGGCGTTCCCGAAGGGTTCCGCGCCCCCGGCCACGCCCCCGGCGTTCCCGAAGGTCGCCGTGACTCCGGTGACCGCGGTGACCTCGGTGACCTCGGTGACCTCGGTGACCTCGGCGGCCCGGCGGGCGGCACGGGAACGGGCACCGAGCGGGATCTGCGCGCTCTCCTACGCGCGGTCCTCGACCAGGCGGGCGTGTCCCGCCCGCGCGGCCTGCCCGACACCCTGGAGCTCGTACGCCGGGGCCGCTACCTCTTCCTCATCAACCACGGTGAGGAGCCGGTCACCGTCCCGGAGGTGAGCGGGACCGGGATGCTCGACGGCGCCGCGTACACCGGGTCGGCGACCGTGCCCGCCGGCGGCGTCACGGTCGTCGAACCGGCCGGAGACGCGTGATCGTCCCCGGGGTCGCGCCCGCCACCTGAGCGCGGCACCCGGGGTCTCGGGGATCGTCCACATCACTCCTGACCAAGTGAGGACCCTTGAAGAAGATCCTGATGGCACTGCTGGTGTGTGCCGCCGCCGTCCTGGTGCCGTTACCGGCCCGAGCCGCCCCCACGGTCGCCAACGGCGGCTTCGAGACCGGGGGCGGCGTCGCCGCGCCGGTCTCGTGGAGCACCGCGGGCAACGCCTCCGCCGACTTCACCGAGGCCGGCGGTCGCACGGGCTCCTACCGCCTGTCGCACTGGTCCACCGCCGCGTACACCGTGGAGACCAACCAGACGCTGACCGGCCTGGCCTCTGGCGCTTACACGCTCCGCGTCTGGGTGAGGTCGGGGGCGATGAGCCAGAGCTGGATCGCGCTGCGGAACTGCGGCTCCGCCGAGAGGCGGACCCACGCGCCGGTCAGCTCCTCGGAGTGGATCCAGATCGTCGTCACCCAGAACGTGACGGGCGGCCAGTGCACGATCTCCCTCGGCTCCACGGCGGCGGCGGGCGGCTGGGCCAACTTCGACGACGTCACCTTCGCGGCGGGGTCGGCGACGCTGGCGGTGAAGGGCGCCGACACCTCAAGCCTGCCCAAGTCGGAGGCGTACGGGGGCAGGTACCACGACGCCGGGGGCGTGCGGGGCGACGCCCTCGCGATCCTGGCGGCGGCCGGAGCCAACTACGTCCGGCTGAAGGTGTGGGTGAACCCGGCCGACGGCTACAACAACAAGGCGCGGGTGCTGGCCATGGCGCAGCGGGTCAAGGCGAGGGGGATGCGCCTGCTCGTCGACTTCCACTACTCCGACACCTGGGCCGACCCCGGCAAGCAGTACAAGCCGGCCGCGTGGAACGGATACACGTTCGCGCAGCTCAAGACGGCCGTCTACAACCACACCTACGACGTGTTGAACGCGCTGAAGGCGCAGGGCACTACCGCGGACATGGTCCAGGTCGGAAACGAGATCAACGACGGCATGCTCTGGGAGGACGGTCGCAGCTCCAACTTCGGCAACCTCGCCCAGCTGCTCAACTCGGGCTACAGCGCGGTCAAGGCCGTCTCGTCCTCGACCCGGGTGGTGCTGCATCTGGCCGAGGGCGGTGACAACGGGTTGTTTCGCTGGTGGTTCGACAGCGCCGCGGCGCACGGCGTGAACTACGACGTGATCGGCGTCTCCTACTACCCCTACTGGCACGGCACGCTCGGCGCCTTCCAGGCGAACATCAACGACATCGCGTCCCGGTACGGCAGGCCCGTCCTGCTCGCCGAGACCGCCTACCCCTTCACCACGGGCAACGACGACGGCCTCGCCAACATCATCACCGCGGCGACCCCGTACCCCGGATACCCGGCCTCGTCGGCGGGCCAGTCGGCGATGCTGCGCGACGTGATGAGCATCGTGCAGGCCGTGCCGGGCGGGCGCGGGCTCGGCGCGGTGTACTGGGAGCCCACCTGGACCGCGGTGACCGGGAACGGCTGGGACCCGGCCGACCCGTCCTCGGGCAACGGCTGGGAGAACCAGGCGTTGTTCGACTTCGCCGACAGGGCGCTGCCCGCCCTCGCCCAGTTCGCCCACCAGTGATCCTCACGGCGGCACGCCCGGAACATGCCGGGCGTGCCGCCGTGAGACGTCGTCGCGGGGCAGAGGCGCGGCCACGCCCCCACGGCTCGAGCTTCCGGTTTGAGTCCGGCTCGGGTAAGGGCCGCGATTACTCTCCCGCGGCTCGAGCTTCCGTTTTGAGTCCGGCTCGGGTCAGGATGTCCTCGTGGGCGGCGATCGCCTCGGCGCGGAGGCGGGGCAGGTCGACGCCGACCAGGACGCCGCCGCGCTTGCGGATCACACCGGCGACGAGCACCGTGTCGACGTCGGCCCGGTCTGCCGAGGAGACCACGGTGGCCGCCGGGTCCCGCAGGGGGAGGGTACGGATCGAGTCGGCTCGGACGAGGAGGACGTCAGCCGCCTTGCCCGGGGTGAGGGTGCCGGTTCGGTCGCCCAGGCCGCAGGCCCGGGCACCGTCGAGGGTGGCCAGCCGCAGGACGTCGCGGTGGGTGAGCGTCGGGGTGAAGGGATCCTCCGGGTTCTCGGGCAACGCCTCGGCGCGGCCGAGGGCGAGTGCCATCCGCAGCTGGGTGAACATGTCGCCGGGCGAGGTGGTGACGGTGTCGATGCTGAGCGTGGGGGCCACGCCGTGCGCGAGCATCGCGGTGATCCGCGGCAGGCCGTGGCCCATCACCAGTTCGACGTACGGCGCGATCGAGACCGTGCCCCCGGAGTCGGCGATCATCGCGATTTCGTCGTCGGCGCTGGTCGTGCAGTGGATGAACGTGGTGTTCTCGCCGAGCAGGCCGAGCCGATGCAGGGAGCGGATCGGATGGCCGGTCGCGCCGCCTGAGCGCATCGCGGTGTGCACCGAGACGCGGACGCCGAGTTCACGCGAGAGTTTCCAGTCGTTCACGGCGACCTCGTCGACGACGTTACCGGGCTGACGGAGTGCGAGTGCCATCGTGAGCAGGCCGTCGTCGGAGGGGAAGTGCTCGGCCCTGATCCGGCGGGCGTCGGCCGGGTGGTTGAGCTCGCTGCGGTACCACCACTGGCCGCCGGCCGGCATGCCGTGTGCGTACATCGCCCGGATACCGGCCTGCCGAAGGCCCTCGATCGCTCCGTCCGCGTGGTCCGGGGTCTCGCTCGGCGACCAGTCGACCATGGTCGTGATGCCGGCGTCGAGCGCGTCGAGGGCACCGACGTAGTTGCCCAGCCGCATCAGCTCGGGGGTGTAGGCCGGGGCCACGCTGTTGAAGATGGTCCCCATGAACTCCCCGAGCGTGCAGCTCGGCAGCAGGCCGCGGACCAGCGACTGGTAGGTGTGGCGGTGGGTGTCGACGAAGCCGGGAAGCACGATGGTGCCGGTCGCGTCGAGGATCTCCGCGTCCGCGGCGGACAGGTCGGGACCGATCCCGGCGATCCGCCCGTCGACCACGAGGACGTCGCCGTCGACGTCGCCCAGCGCCGGGTCCATGGTCACCACGCGGCCACCGCGGATCAGCAGTCGGTTCATCGGCCCTCCTCCAGGACTGCGGCCAGTTCGCCGCTCGCGTGCACGGGCCGGCCGCCGAGCAGGGTCAGCTCCGATTCCAATGTAAGGATCTTGTTCAGGTCGACGGTGAAGTAGTCGTCGGAGAGCACCGCGAGGTCGGCGCGGAAGCCCGGTTCCAGCGCGCCGATCTCGTGCTCGGCGAAGCAGTTCCAGGCACTGCCGCGCGTGTAGAGACGCAGTGCCTCGTCGCGGTCGAGCAGGTTCTCGTCGGCGACGATCCGGTCGCCACCGATGGTGCGGCCGGTCAGGTAGAAGTGCAGCGAGGTGAACGGGTCGTAGGAGGCGCCGCGCATCGCGTCGGTGCCGGCGCTGACCGGAACCCCGGCGTCGAGCAGGGCGCGCAGCGGTGGCGCGTCGCGTACCCGTTCGGCGCCGAACGCGCCCGCCATCTGGTCGCCGAGGAAACGCAGCAGGCTCTGGGTGAGGACGCCGAGTCCGAGTGCGCGGATGCGTCCCACCTGCGCCGAATTGATCATCTCGCCGTGCACGATGCCCCATCGCAGCGGCGCGAGCGGATGGCGGGCGTTCACCTCCTCGCAGGCCGCGATGACGGTCTCGATCACCTCGGGCCGGTGCGCGTGCATCTGTACCGGCCAGCCACCGGCCGCCAGGTCGGTGAAGACGCGGATCAGTTCGGCCCGGTCGGCGTCGGTCACGTCGACCCGGGTGTGCACCCGGTCGTGCAGGCCGTAGAGCACGACCTCGCCGAAGCCGAGCAGCCGGAGCGTTCCGCTGCCGTGCCGGGGGCGACCGTAGCGCAGGTATCCGGCGATCTCCTCGGCCTCGCGCCCACGCGCCGACGCGTGCACGGTCAGGAACGTCCGTACGGTCAGGTCGCCGCGCCGGTCCACCTCGTACACGGCCTCGTAGACGTCCGGACCGGTGTTCACGCCGCCGCCGTCGATCAGCGCGGTCACCGCGAAACGGTTGAGGTCGCGGGAGAGCCGGGCGGTCGAGGCGATCTGGGCTTCCAGTGTCTCCTTGGGCAGCCGGGCGTAGAGCCATTTGCAGCCCTCCATGCCCAGTACCCGGCCGGTCGGCCGGCCGTGGCCGTCCCACTCGAACAGGTGCGCTCCGGCCGCGCGGGCGGTCTCGGCGGTGAGACCGGTGGCGCGCATTCCGGCGGTGTTGACCTGGGCCCAGTCGTACATCATCTGCACGAAGACGGGGCGATCCGGCGCGACCTCGTCCAGTTCGGCGAGATCCGGTCCGCGTCCCTCCGGAAACTGGCGTTCGTGCCAGCCGCCGATCACCAGCACCCACTCGTCCGGCGTCCGGGTACCGGCCGTCTCGGCGATGGTCCGCAGACCGGCGGCGAGGCTGGGGCAGCGTTCCCAGCGCAGCTCCGAGTTCCAGGTGAGCCCGGCCCGCACGAAGTGGATGTGGTTGTCGACCAGGCCGGGGATCACGCAGCGGCCTCCCAGGTCCACGACCCGGGTGCCGGAGTCGGCATACCGGCGGATCTCGTCGGTGCTCCCGGCCGCGAGTACCCGCCCGGCGCGTACGGCGAGGCCACTCACCCGCCGCCCGCCCGCGCTGGTGGTGATGTCGCCGTCGACCAGGATGAGATCGGCCGTCATCGGGCGATCCTCGGCTCGCCCAGCAGCGGGCTGGTCAGCAGGTACATGCCCGAGTTCGTGAAGGCCCAGACCAGGCGGCGGTCCCACTCCACGAAGATGCTCTCGGTCGGCACGAGATAGGAGCGCGGGTCGCCCAGCTCGTCGGTCATCTTCGGCACGAAGTACCCTGCCAGGGCCGGTCGGCGGACGTCGGTGAGGTCGAACATCTGAACACCCGCGTTGCCGAAGGAGTACAGCGTGAGGTTGGGGTCGGCCGTCCCGGGGTGGGCGTTGGAGCCGAAGCGTTTGGGACCGAACTTGCCCCGCCGGAACACGAAGTCCTGGTAAGGCGCTCCGGCCGGCGGAACCGGCCGGGGGAACGTCGCCACGATGTGCGGATTCGCCGGGTCTTTGACGTCGATCACATAGATGTCCTTGTACGGCTCGTACCCGTCCTCGTTCATCGGGCCGCCGTTGACGAACACGACGCCGTGGCTGGTCACCCGGCTCGTGTCCACCACGTCGCCTTCGATGCCGGCCCAGCTGTGCGGCAGGTCGAGATGGCCGCTGACCAGTGGGCGGCGCGGGTCCGCGAGGTCGAGCACGTACAGCCCGAGGCCACCCATGACCGCGTAGCCGTACCGGCCGCCCTGCTCCAGGGGCACCGGCACCGACATGGGCACCCGCGCGCCGATCCACGAGGTCCGGTTGCCGTGTCTGCTCCACGACTCGTAGGCGTCGGTCTCACCCGCCCGCTGGCCGGGCACCCACCAGGTGGACAGGAGCTTCGGGTGCGCCGGATCCTCCATGTCGTACACGAGCTGCGCGGGCGTGTACGGGTAGGTGGCGAACTCCTGGTTGACGAACGTGTCGTCGGGGGCGGCGGCGATGAACATGTAACGGCCGCCGTCGTAGGCGGGTGTGTCCACCCCGCCGGAACCCTGGTGGATCCCGGTGGCCGGGTCGACCGGGCCGGTCGGCACCTCGGCGAGCAGCTTCCAGTCGGTCGGGCTGGTCAGCTCGTAGACCCGAAAGCCGCGGAATCCGGGCGCCGCCATCAGCCGAGGCAGCACGGCGGGGTCGGCGTACTTGTTGGAGTCGGGCCCGTAGGTGCGCGGCACCTCGAAGCACTGCACCAGAATCCAGGCGTCCCGCTGCTTGTTGTAGGCGATGGCCGCCGCCCCGAACTCGCCCTCCTCGGGGCCGTACCGCTTTTCGAGCACCAGTTCACGGGCCGTCGGGTCGGTGATGTCGTAGACGTTGAGAGCCTGTCGGTAGTAGTGGAACATGTAGCGTCGGCCGCCCATGTCGACGACGTTCTGCCAGGTGTGGGTCAGCCTGACGACCGTGGGCCAGCGGGCCTCGACGGTCATGTTGGAGGTGTACTCGCGGTCCTCCAGGTAATCCAGGCTCTGCGGCAGGGGCCGCGGTCCGCTCACGTACGGTGTGCTCTGCGGATGGACGAAGAGCCGGCGCTCTTCGTCCCACCCATAGTCCTTCGTGGTCAACGTTCATCCCCTCTACTGTGGACCGGCCACGCTCATCAGCGCGCGGACGCGTTCGCGGTCGCCGTGGAAGCCGGCGGGGTCGGTGTGCCAGGCGATCTCACCCTTGACCATCACCGCGACGTTGTCGGCGAGTTCGAGTGCCAATCGCACGTTCTGTTCGACGAGCAGGACGGTGATGCCGTCCTCGCGCAACGCGCGGACGACGTCGGCGACCTGCCGCACCACCATCGGAGAGAGTCCGTCCGACGGCTCGTCGAGCAACAGCAGGCGCGGGTTGGTCAGCAGTGCCCGGCCGATCGCGAGCATCTGCTGCTCGCCGCCGGAGAGTTGGTCGCCGCGGTTGCCCCGCCGTTCCCGCAGCCGCGGCAGCAGTTCGTAGAGCCGATCCAGCGTCCAGGGCCCCGGCCGGTTGCGGCGTACGGCGATGCGCAGGTTCTCCTCGACCGTCAGCGGGCTGAACACCCGCCGTCCCTGGGGCACCAGCGCGATGCCGGTCGAGGCGATCCTGTCGGTCCGCTCGCGGGTCAGCTCCCGCCCGGCGAACACGACACTGCCCGAGTACGCCCGTACGAGCCCGATCACCGACATGACCAGGGTCGACTTGCCGACCCCGTTCCTGCCGAGCACCGCGAGCACGGTGCCTTCGTCGATGGTCACGTCGACGCCCTGCAGCACCACGCTCCCGTCGTATCCGGCGCGCAGACCGCGCACTTCCAGCAGCGGGCTCACGGGATCTCCTTCAGGTCGTCGTCGGTCGCCGACCAGGACAGATACGCCTCCTGGACGGCAGGGTCGGCCGACACCTCGGCCGGTGTGCCGGTGGCCAGGAGCTTGCCGTGGTGCAGTACGGAGATGTCGGTCGCCAGGCTGAACACAACGTCGAGGTCGTGCTCGACCACGATCACCGTCAGGTCGTCGGGAAGTGTCTTGACCAGCTGGACGAAGGCGTCCGACTCGGTCGCCGACATGCCGGCCGTGGGCTCGTCGAGCAGCAGCAGGCGGGGCTTGGAGGCGAGCGCCAGGGCCAGCTCCAGCTGACGGCGCTCGCCGTGGGACAACGATGACACGAGGTCACCGCTCCGCTCGGCCAGGCCCACCGCGGTGAGACATTCCCGGGTGGCGGCGGCCCGGTCCGCGTATCGGGCGGAGCCGCGCCACCACACGGTGCCGATGCCCTGCACCCGCTGGGCGGCGAGCGCGACGTTCTCGGCGACTGTGAGCGACATGAAGACGCTGGAGTGCTGATAGGTCTGGGCGATCCCCATCCGGACCCGGCGTGGTTGGGAGTAGCGGGTGATGTCGTCGTCGAAGTAGCGGATCCGGCCGTCGGTCGGACGGACCTCGCCGGAGAGCAGCTTGAACATCGTGGACTTCCCGGCGCCGTTGGGTCCGATCAGCGCGTGCCGGGCCCCGGCGCGGACCGTCAGCGTCACGCCGTCGACCGCGCGCAGCGCGCCGTACGCCCGGGTCAGGCCATCCAGCCGTAGTGCGGCGGTCATACCCGCTCCTTCCGTAGCGGCTCGGCGGTCACGGCCGCGGGCGGGCGACGGCGCAGCGGGTTGCGGATCCCGGCGAAGCCGTCCGGCAGCGTGTAGACCACCACCACGAGCACCACGCCGAGTACGAGGGGGCCGAGGCCCTGCATGGAGATCGGCAGCATGTTCTGCGCGACGATGATCAATGCGGAGCCGGCCACCGCCCCCCAGAGGCTCTGCGACCCGCCGACGATCAGCGCGAGCAGTGCCAGCGCCGAGGTGTGGAAGCTCATGTCGGACGGGGAGATGAACAATGTCTGGGTCACCCACAACGATCCGGCCACGCCGGCGAACGCGCCGCTGACGGTGAACGCGGCGTATTTGTAGAGGGCGGTGCTGTAGCCGAGCGCGCGCATCCGCGGTTCGTTGTCGCGCACGCCGCGTAGCGCCCGGCCGAACGGCGAGCGGATCAGCAGCGCGATGAGGGCCGCCATGAGGAGCACGGCTCCGGCGATGTACCAGTAGACGACGGCGATGTGCCGCAGCGTGACGCCGGGCAGCAGCGTCAGCGCCGGAATGTTCGCGAGGCCGTCGGAGCCGCCGGTGAGGCTGACCCGCGCGATGGCCACCAGGGCGAGCAACTCGCCGATGGCCAGCGTCAGCATCAGCACGTACGTGCCCCTTACCCGGACAAGCAGCCAGCCGGTGGCGGCGGCGACCAGCGCCCCGGCCGCCGCCGAGATCACCAGCAGTGTGGGTGCGCTGGTGGTCAGGTGGCCGGCCAGCAGGGCGGTCACGTAGCCGCCGACGCCGAAGAAGCCGGCCTGTCCGATGGTCGGCACTCCGGCGATGCCCATGAGCAGGACGATGCTCATCACCATGAGGGAGAAGGCCAGGATCTGGGTGAGGGTGGACACCGCGTAGGGGCCGAGCAGGAACGGTGGCGCGGCGGCGGCCAGCACGAGCAGTGGCGGGACGAGCAGCGGCGGGACGAGCGCGCCCGTGGCCGGACGTTCGAGGATGTTCATGTGGTCGCCTCCGCTCGGCCAAGGAGGCCGTGCGGCCGCACGACCAGGACCAGCGCCATCGCGCCGAATATGAGAAACGGGGCGACCTCGGGCGCGAGGGCCGTGCCGAGGGTCTGCACCTGACCGATCAGCAGGCCGCCGATGAGCGCGCCGCGGGCCGATCCCATGCCGCCGATGACCACCACGACCAAGGCGATCAACAGGACGTGGCTGTCGAGCCCGGGCGCGGCGCCGAGCATCGGGCCGCCGAGGACACCGGCCACCACGGCGAGTGCGGAGCCGACGGCCAGCACGCCGTAAAGGATCTTCCGGGTGTCGATGCCGAGCGTGCTGACGATGTCGGCGTCGGCGACGATTGCCCGCACGACGGCACCCATCATCGTGCGCTCCAGGATCACCTCGGCCAGCAGGGCGATGAGCAGCCCGAAGCCGATCAGCACCAGCCGGTAGACGGGGTAGGGGTTGCCGAGGATTGTGACGCTGCCGTCCAGGCCGGCGGGTGCCGGCACCGAGCGCACATCCGCGCCGAAGATCCACAACAACAGGCTGGACCCGGCCAGCGAGATGCCGAGTGTGAGCAGTGCCTCCGCCATGTGGCCGCGGCGGGTCAGCAGCCGGGTCATCGTGGTGAGCCCGACCCCGGCCAGTGCGCCGACGGCCAGCGCGATGCTGAGCGCCAGCACCCACGACAGCCACGCGCCGCTCGGTGCCACGACCACGGCGGCGACATAGGCGCCGGCGAGGAAAAGCGTGCCGTGCGCCAGGTTCAACAGGTTGAGCATGCCGAACACGAGCGACAGACCGACGGCCAGCGTGTAGAGCAGTAGGCCGTACGCCAGCCCGTTGATCACCGTGATGAGGTTGGCGTCGAACCATTGCGTCGCTACGGACACGTTCCTCCCTTCATTGGATGCTTCATCGATACCTGTGGCGGGCGGCGCGTCCTGTCGGGGCACGCCGCCCGCGGGTTTTCAGGACTTCTTGCCGTCGCTGGAGTAGACGCCCAGGACCTCGATCACCTCGTCGCTCATGACGCCGTCGGTCTCGGTGGCCCGCCGCAGGTAGATGGTCTGGCTGGGTGCCTGGAAGGTGTCGAAGCGCCAGGTCCCGCGCGGCGTTTCGACGTCACCCACCTTGCCCAGCGCCACGTTGACGGCGTCTCCAGTGATCGCGCCGTCGCCGATCGACGCGAGCGCCTTGTCCAGCACCGCGGCCGACGCGTACTGGGCCTCGGAGTAGACGGACGGCTGCGCGTTGAACTTGGCCATGTACGCGTCGACGAACTCCTTGTTGACCGGGGTGTCGATGCTCGGGCTGTAGATCGAGTTCGTCAGCACGTCGGCGGCGGCCGAGCCCTGCGCGGCGAGGTTGCCCTCGGTCAGCGCCTGGTTACCGTAGAGCGTCGCCTGGTCTTTGAGACCGAACTGGCCGTACTGGGTCACGAACTTGGTGGCCTCGGCGCCGGCGTAGAACGCGTACACCGTGCCGGCCTTGCTCTTCTTGATCTCCGACAGGTACGGCTGGTAGTCCTGGGTGGTGCCGAACGGTGTGAACGTGGTGCCGACGACCTCGACTCCGCTGGCCTCCAGGCCCGCCTTGACGTCGTCGATGATGTCGCGGCCCTGCTTGTAGTCCGCGCCGATCAGGTAGGCCGGCTTGTCCTTCGCCTGGGCCACGAGGTGGTCCACGATGGATGTGTTCATCATCGGATTGGTCCAGCCGACCCGCCACCAGAACGGGTTGTCGGCGACCTGGCCGGTGGAGACGACCGGGATCTTCGCGTCGGAGAAGACCGTGGCCACGCCGACGGCCGTGGCGCTGTTGACGATGCCGGTGACGACGCTCACCTGCTCCTGCTGCACGAGCCGCCGGGCGGCGGCCGTGCCGGTCTGCGGCGTGCTGCCCTCGTCGACCGTGACCAGGTCGATCTTGCGGCCACCCAGTTCGCCGTTGTTCTTGTCGAGGTAGATCTGCATCGCTCGATCGAGGTCGGTGCCGATCGAGGCGTAGATGCCGGACTTCGGCACCATGAACCCGATCTTGATCGAGTCGCTCGTGCCGGTTGGCTCGGCACTCTCGCCGCCCGCGACGGTGCTGCCGCCGCAACCGGTCAGGGCGAGTGCGAACGCGAGCGCGGCGATCCCCGATACGGCCCCTTTGCGTGTCATGTCGTTAGCTCCCTGTGCTGTGGCACGGCCGGTTCCCTCCTACGGTCGGAGCCGGTGGCCACGCCCGTAACGATGCCTGACTTTGGTGCCTATTTATCTTCGGATAAATACCGGTTTGGGTAATTATGTCGCTTCGAAGTGCCCTAGTGGCCATGTGGCTTAGCCAATTTAAACGGACGATCCGCCCATGGTGTCAAGGTCGCGAACGGCTCGTTACCAAGCCGTAGCTACCGGTCGACGGTCACGTATTCAGGTTCGAATAACGCCTCGACACCGGCCAGGGCGCCACCCGCCGGGGGCGCCGCGCCGACCGCCGCGAGCAGGTCCTCGACCGTTCCCGCCGGCGATTTCGGCGATGACCTCGGCCGTCGCCGGGCCGGTCACCGGGACGTGATCGGCCGACCCGGCCTGCCTCGCTCGCCCGCGACGAACATTCCGGTTGACACGTCCACCGGAATCACGCCGCTCATACAGCGCTCATGTGGAGTCGTGTCGCAGACCGGCGTTGGCCGCCTGCACGTCGTACATGGACAGGAAGTCGTCGTCGCGGTGGCCCTGCCCGATCGCGGCCTGGATGATCTGGTGCACCAGGCTCGCCACCGGCATCGGCACCTCGTGGGTCCGGGCGGCGCCGAGGCCGAGATCGAAGTCCTTGCGCAGCAGCGCGGTCGTGAAGGTCGGACGCCAGTCCCGTTCCAGCAGGTCGGGGGTGCGGTGACGGACCCACTCGGAGCCGAGCACGGTGCCGCCGAGGAACTCCAGGAACGCGGCCCTGTCCACACCGCCCTTCTCGGCCAGCGTCACCACCTCGACCAGGGATTCGACCATCATCCCCAGGTAGAGGTTGTGGCAGACCTTGACCAGCCGGCTCACCTCTCCCGGACCGGCGTAGACCGCGCTCTGGCCGATCGTCTCCAGCAACGGCCGGACCAGGTCGAAGCTCTCCCGGTCGCCCGACGCCACCAGGCGCGCGTCCCCGGCGGCGACCACATGCGGGTTTCCGCTCACCGGGGAGGCCACGAAACGCACGCCGCGCGCGGCCGACTCGGCGCGCGCCTCGGCCGACGCCTCCGCAGAGACGGTCGAGCAGTCGACCACCGTGCCCGGCAGGGCTGTTCCCTCGTAGAGGCGGCGCAACACCTCGCGCAGGTCGTCCGAGGTCGAGACCATGATGAACACGACGTCACAGCCGCCCAGGTCGGACACCTCGTCGGCGACCGTCGCGCCGCGCGGCACCAGCGCCTCCGCCTTGGCCCGCGTACGGTTCCAGACCCGCACCGGGAGGCGGGCGTCCAGCAGGCGGCCGGCCATCGCCGCGCCCATCCGTCCAGCGCCGATCCAGCCGATCTCTGTCATCTTCTCTTCTCCGCTCACAGTAGGTCGGCGCCCCGCGTATACCGGATGCCCGTCACGTACAGCTGGTCGGCCGGGAAACGGGTGAGCAGCTGACAGCCGTCCGCGGTCACCACGACCTCCTCCTCGATGCGCGCGGCGGCGCTGCCGTCCGGCGTCGGCCAGTAGGTCTCGATCGCGAAGACCATGCCCTCCTGCAACGTCACCGGATGCTCGAAGGAGTGGTATCGGCTCATCAGCGGCCGCTCCCAGTTGGACAGGCCGAGCCCGTGGCAGTACTGCAGTCCGAACGCCTCCTCCTCGTTGGCGTACCCGAACTCCTGAGCGGCCGGGAAGTGCCGGACCACGTCGGCCGAGGTCGCGCCGGGACGGATCTCGGCGATCGCGTTGTCCATGAACTCCCGGGCCCGCCGGTACGCCTCCACCTGGGCCAGGCCGGCCCCTCCGACGTTGAACGTCCGGTAGTAGCAGGTCCGGTAGCCGTTGAAGGAGTGGATGATGTCGAAGTATGCGGTGTCGCCGGGCCGGATCAGGCGGTCGGAGAACACGTGCGGATGCGGGCTGCAGCGGCCGCCGGAGATGGAGTTGACCGCCTCGACCTCTTCCGAGCCGTGCTCGTAGAGATAACGGTTGACCAGCGCCACGCAGTCGTTCTCGCGGATGCCCGGCCGCAGGGTGCGGAACAGCTCCTCGTAGGCCCCGTCCACCAGGCCGGCCGAATGGTCCAGCAGGGCGATCTCGTCGGGGGTTTTGACCGCGCGGACGTCCTGCATGAACGAGTGTCCGTCGACGACGGTGAGACCGGCGCCCTCCAGGGCGCGCAGCACCGGCAACTCGACCACGTCGACACCGATCGGCTCACCTGCCAGGCCGTGGTCGCGGAGCAGTTGGGCGATCCTGGCCGCGTTGCCCCGCTCGACACCCACCTCCTCGGGAATCGAGCCACGCCAGCTGGACAGGCCCGCCTGCCAGCTCTCCTTGCCGAACCAGGGCGCGAACCGCTGGTGCGTGCGTGCGGCCGAACCGATGTCCCACAAGATCGGCTCCTGGTCCCGCATCACGAGCGCGCACCGGAAAAGCTTGTCGCGCGCCCAGTTCCCGATGTGGGTGCCGGTCGTGTAGCGGATGTTGTTCATGTCGAACAGAACAAGCGCGCCCAGGTCGGAGTGGGCGAACGCGTTCTGCACCTTGGCGAAGCGCTCCCTGCGGAGCCGGTCGAAGTTGACTCGTTCCTCCCAGTCGACACCCATGGTCGCGCCGAGTGAGGCGATCGAGCCGGTCTCCGCCGGTGGAGCATAGAAATTGGTCACAGGGCCTCCCGTATCAGACTGGTGAGTACTCGCCGACGGCGGCGGGACTTGTCGGGGCGACCGGCGCGGGGCCGCCCGGTTTGAGCACACCCCACACCGCGTCGACGATCGACTGGGTGGTGAGGTCGTAGGTCTGGAAAAGGTGATGGGCGGTCAGAGCGCCCTCGGCGAAGGTGTCCCGCAGGCCGACCCGGCGCAGCCTGGCGCCCGACCCGGCCTCGGCCAAGGCCTCGGCGACCGCCGATCCCAGGCCGCCGACGATCGTGTGGTTCTCCGCGGTCACGACCGCGCGCACCCCGGCCGCGGCGTCCACCACCGTGGCGGCGTCCAGTGGCTTGACCACGGGGGCGTGCACGAGGCCGCAGTCGATCCCGGTGGCGGCGAGTATGTCGGTGGCGACAATGGCGGCGGGAAGCATCATGCCGTTGGCGACGATCACCGCGTCGCCCCCCGTCCGCAGCCGCTGGGCGCGGTGCATCGAGAACTCGTACCCCTCCTCGAAGATCACCGGGATCTCACCGCGCTTGAGGCGCAGGTAGACCGGGCCCGGATGGTCGAGGATCGCGGGCACGACCTGTTGGATCTCCGTGGCGTCGGCGGCGTCGATCACCGTCAGATTGGGCAGCGCACGCATCAGCGCCACGTCCTCGATGGCCTGGTGGCTCGGGCCACCGGGGCTGGAGATGCCCGGCATGAAGCCGACGATGCGCACCGGCAGGTTCGGGTACGCGACGGCGTTGACGATCTGGTCGAACGGGCGCCGGGTGGCGAAGACGCCGAAGGTGTGCACGAACGGCACGTGACCGGCCCGGGCCAGCGCCCCGGCGATGCCGATCATGTTGGCCTCGGCCATGCCGACGTTGATGAAACGTTCCGGCAGCTCGTCGCGGAACAGGTCTATCTCGCACTGACGGGTCAGGTCTCCGGACAGGCAGACGATCCGCTCGTCGACGCGGGCCAGATCCAGCAGTGTCCTGCCGTACGGTTTCAAGACTGTGGGGTACGGCGGTCTACGCAAGGCGGGCCTCCAGTTCGGCGACGGCCTGCTCGGCCAACTTCGGGGGGAGCTTGACGAAGTGTCCGTCGATGGTGCTGGGCAGACAGTCCAGGCCGGTGGTCGTGGCGGTCCTGGCGGTGACGACCGCGGGGCGGTCGGACCGGACGGCCTTCTCGAGCGCGGACTCCAGCGCCTGGATGTCGTGGCCGTCCACGTCCTGGACGTGCCACCCGAACGCGCGCCACTTGTCGGCGACGGGCTCGATCGTGGTGATCTCCGCGACCGGGCCGTCCACCTGGGAGTTGTTCGCGTCGACGAGCGCGATGATGCCGCCGAGCCCGTGGTGGGCGGCGAACATCGCCGCCTCCCAGACCTGGCCCTCCTCCAACTCGCCGTCACTGACGAGCACCACGGTCCTGGCGTCGGTGCGGCCCAGCAGCCGGTCGGAGAGCGCGAAGCCGACCGCGGCGGACAGGCCCTGACCCAGCGATCCGCAGGTGAGGTCGATCGAGGGGGAGCGTTCCGTGCCGATCGCTTCCAAACGCGAGCCGTCGTGACCGTAGGTCGCGAGCGCGGCCGGATCGAGCAGACCGCACTCGGCCGCCGCCGCGAACGCTCCGATCACATAGTGGCCCGGTGAGATCACGATGCGGTCCACCTCGGGTCGGTACACCCTGCCGTAGACGGTCGCCAGGATCTCGGCCGACGACAGCGCCTGTCCCAGATAGCCAAGCCCATGCGTCGCCACCATCCGCACGGCGTGAAGCCGGATGCGGTCGGCCAACGCGGCGAGTGACTCGGTTTTTTGGTCCATGTCTGCTCTCTAGTGGTAAAGTGGCTATGCCGCTTTAGTACAACCACAGAGCTTATGCCGTGTCAAGCCCTCTTCCTGGCGGTTCCGTGGCGGGCGTACGCTCTCCCTCGTCTTGGTCAAACTGGAGGAATCCATGGCGCTGGCGGACCACGAAAACGGTTCACGCCCACGCAAGGTTGTGGAGTTCGGGGCCGTCCGAACCGTGTCGACCAGCCGGCTCGCAGACGACGTCGCCGAGCAGATTCGACAGCTCATCATCACCCAGGACATCGCCGAAGGTGCGCGCCTGCCGTCGGAACGCCACCTCGCGGAGATGTTCGGCGCCAGTCGGCCGATCGTCAGCCAGGCCTTGCGCACGTTGTCGCTCATGGGGCTTGTCGAGATCAAGCAGGGCTCGGGGGCGTACGTGATGCGTCGCCCGGAGTCGGGCCTGGCCGCCTCCGTCAACCTGATGCTCGACCTCGACAGGCAGTCTCTGTCACGCCTGGTCGACCTGAGGCTCTGGCTGGAGACGCTGGGCGCGACCGAAGGGCTGCGAAACCCCGAAACCGACCTCGCCGAGGTGAGGTCGGCGCTGCAACGCCTCAAGGAGAGCATGGCCCATGGCACGTCGGCGTGGATCGCCGCCGACACGGTCTTCCACGCGGCGGTCGTCCGGACCTCCGGCAACCCGTTCCTGACCTCGATCTACGAGGCGGTCCACACCGCGATCATCTCTTACGAGTACGACGACTGGGTCAACAGGGACCTGATCCCCGACTGGCTGTTACCGGACAGCGCCGACGCTCAGATGGCCATTCACAAGCCCATCCTGGACGGGATGACCGCCGGTGACGACACCGCCACCCGCGCCGCGATCCGTCACCACCACGAGGTGATGCTCCAGCACATCGAGCGCAGCCGCCGTTAGCGTCGCGAGAAAACATCGCGGGCCGCATGCCTTGAGGGGCTCGTGCCGGGGAGGACGGCGGAGGGTGATCCAGCCCTCGGGCCGGCACGGGTGAGGTCCGTGTGACAGGACGGTCGCCACCTGAGGTGTCGGCTCCGCCACGACGAGATCCGGCTACTGATCGACCTCGGCGCTGCCGTTGACGCGGAGCTTGCGGCGGGCGCGGTCGTAGAAGCTCTTGGGGCCGAGCCTGACCACCCAGGCGGCGGCGCGGATCGCGGTGATACCGAGCGCGTCCCCGGGTGTCAGGTGCGCGGCCACCGCGCCGTCCACCTCCACGGCGAGTCGTCCGCTCGTCGGCAGCAGGTCGAGCACCACCCGCTCGTCGGCCGACAGCACGAGGGCCCGGTTGAACGACGAGTGCGCGGCGGCGGGAACCACCAGGAACCCCTCGACCGTCGGCGACACGATGGGACCGCCCGCGGAGAAGCTGTAGGCGGTCGACCCGGTGGGGGTGGCCACGATCACCGCGTCGGCCGCGTAGCGCACGAAGGGATGGCCCTCCACGGTGATCGACACCGCCGACAGCCCGTCACCCGGTATCCGCACCAGGGCGATGTCGTTGAACGCGGTCATCGTCGTGCCGTCGGGCAGGGTCGCCCGCACCGCCATGCGCGGCTCGACGCTGTAGTCGTGGTTGTCGATGGCCGACAGCGCGGGAGGCAGCTCGTCGACGTCGATCTCCGCGAGGAAGCCCAGCTTGCCGAGGTTGACGCCCAGGACGGGGAGCTTGCGCTCCGAGGCGAGCCGCATGGTGCGCAGCATCGTGCCGTCGCCGCCGAGGCTGACGAGCAGGTCGGCGCGGTCGACCAGGGTGGGGGCGTCGACCGCGACGGCGCTGCAGTCGATGCGCCCGACCTCGTCGGGCAGCCCGAGCACCGTGACGTCGCGGGCGCGGGCCCACTCCACGATCGTGTCGATGGCCACCTTCGAATCGCGCTGCGGGTGCAGAACCAGTCCCACGGTCTTGACCATCCCCATGCCTCACACTGTACGGGGAGCCGCCATCGGATCCGTACGCCGAATCCCGCGGTCCGCGAGATCGGGGTACGGCGGCGAGGAGCGGGCGAGCCCTTGGGCGGCAGGCCCCGCGGTGAGTGCGGGCACAGGTGCGAGCGCCGGGCACAGGTAAGGGTCCGGCGGCGAGGAACGGGCTTCCAGGCGTAGGGGCTTTCGGGCGTGGCGGAGGTGGAGAGCCTCAGCCCTGGCGCCTTTTCTTCATCCGCGCCTCGTGGAGGTGGCGGCGCCCGCCGGCGAGCCGCTCCCTGATCCGCCTTTCCACGCCGGTGAAGGCGGCGTGGTAGCCGTCCTCGTACTCCTCCACGATCTGGAAGGTCCACCTGTCGGGGATGACGTCCAGGCCGATCAGCTCGCGGGTCACCATGTCGGCCATCTCGGGGTGGCCCGCGGCGCGCAGCAGTTCCACGGCCTCGTCGAGTTGCAGGTCGGCGTGGCCGGTCAGCTGGTGGAAGGAGTAGAGGTGCCCGCGAGCCCTCTCGGTCGTCTCCAAGGCCTCGGAGAGCTTGCCCAGGGCCTCGGCGGTCACGTCGTCGACCTCGATATCGGCCCCGGTGTCGGCACTGCTGTCGGCCTCGGTTGCGGCATCGACGCGGGACGAGGCGTCGGGCGAGGTTCGGGAGGAGGCCGTCTCCGGCCGTACGTCGTGGGTCACCCGATCTCCTCCTCGCGGGGCGGCGGCGGTGCTCGGGGCGGTGTGCCGGAGCTCGGTCGCTGTCGGCTGCATGCCCTTTGAGCTGTGGGAACGTGTCCCTACCCCGGGTGGAGAGCGTGAATCACCGGCTTTGGGCCGTGCGCAAAGAGGTGGTCTTGAGGCAACACACAGTTAAATGCCAGGAAAGGTGGCTACCCTCCGTGGGCATGGACTGGCAGCGCAAGGCAAACAACGCACTTGTCAGGCTCACCGGATTCCAGCTTAACCGAGTAGGAAAAGTTGGTCCACCGGTAGCGGTGAGGACACCCGCGGCGGCGGAGGAATCGTTCAGGCCGCCCTCGGACCCGAAGATCGACCGGCTGCTGATCGCCCCGATCTTCATCCTCTCGCCGGTGCGGTCCGGTTCCACGCTCCTGAGGGTCCTGCTCAACGCCCACTCCATGCTGCACGCCCCGCACGAGCTGCACGTCCGAAGGCTGCGGGTGGAGTTCGGCACCTCGCTGGCGGAGAAGGCGATGGGGGCACTCGGGCACGACCGGGCCGACCTGGAACACCTGCTGTGGGACCGCGTGCTGCACCGCGAGCTGGTCAAGAGCGGCAAGACGTTCGTCGTGGACAAGACTCCGGCCAACGCCTTCGCGTACCGGCGCATCGCCGCGTGCTGGCCGGACGCCCGGTTCGTCTTCCTGCTGCGCCACCCGGCGTCCATCGCGAGTTCGTGGTACGAGGCCGGCGCGGGCAAGAGGACGCCCGAGGAGGCGGCGCTCGACGCCCTTCGCTACATGAAGGCCGTGCAGCGGGCCCGGGGGGCGCTCAGCGGGTGCACCGTGCGCTACGAGGACCTGACCGCCGACCCCGAGACCGAGGGGCGCCGCCTCTGCGACTTTCTCGGCGTTCCCTGGGAGCCGGAGATGCTGACGTACGGGGAGCAGTCCGTGCTGGAGAAGGGGCTGGGCGACTGGAAGGACAAGATCCGCTCCGGGAGCGTGCAGCCCGCGCGCGAGCTGCCGACGACGGAGGAGATCCCCGAGCCGCTCAGGCCGATGTGCGAGAGCTGGGGATACCTGCCGCGCGCCGCGGAGCCCGCGTGACGGCCCCGGGGGCGCCCGGATCTCCCGGTGCGATGAAGATCCGCTACATGCTCCTGCACGCGTACGGCATGGGTGGAACGATCCGCACGGTGATCAACCAGGCGAACGCGATGGCCGCGGCCGGACACGAGGTCGAGATCGTCAGCGTGGTGCGCCGCAGGGAGAGCCCGCAGTTCCCGATCGACGAGCGCGTCCGTCTCCTGGCGCTGTCGGACCAGCGGGAGGCCAGGCCGGTCGACTCGGTGGGACGCAAGGCCTGGCGGCGGATCCGCGGCAAGATCGTGCCCGCGGGGGAGTTCGCGGCCTCCTACTTCACCGAGCGCGTGGAGCGGGCCGTCATCGAGTACGTCTCCGCGCTCCGGGACGGCATCCTGGTCACCACCCGTCCCGCGCTGAACCTCATCTCCGCCCGGCGTACTCCCGTGAGCGTCGTCAGGGTCGCCCAGGAACACATGAACCTGGCCACCCACCCCGCGGCGGTCCGGTCGGCGATCGCCCGCCACTACGGCGGCCTGGACGCGGTGGCCGTGCTCACCGGGACCGACAGGAAGGAATACCAGGAGCTTCTGCCCGACACCCCCGTCGTGCGGATACCCAACGCGGTCGGCCCGGTGCGGCAGCCGCCCGCCGAGCGGGAGGGGAGGCTCGCGGTCGCGGCCGGGCGGCTCGTCGGGCAGAAGGGGTTCGACCTGCTGATCCCCGCGTTCCGGCAGGTCGTCGACCGCCACCCGGACTGGCGGCTGCGCATCTACGGCACCGGCCCGAAGAAGGACAGGCTGCGCGAGCTCCTGAAGGAGCACGCGCTGGGGGACAACGTCACCTTGATGGGACGGACCGAGCACCTCGACGAGGAGCTGGCCAAGGCGTCCTTCTACGTGCTCAGCTCGCGGTTCGAGGGGTTGCCGATGGTGATGATCGAGGCGATGGCCCAGGCGCTGCCCGTGGTCGCCTTCGACTGCCCGACCGGCCCGGCCGACGTGCTCACTCCCGGCGTCGACGGGCTGCTCGTCCCGCCCAAGGACGTCGACGCGCTGGCGGCGGCGATGGTCCGGCTCATCGAGGACCGGGAGTTGCGGGAGCGGATCGGGGCCGCCGCGATCGTCACCGCGCGCGACTACACGCCCGAGGTGGTCATGCCGCTCTGGGAGAACCTGTTCGCCGAGCTTCTGGACCGCGCGCCGGAACGGTAATACTTACCTGCTTTGCCCGACTTTCCGCTTTTAAGGGAAATGTCGCTCTGGTTCATATTTCACATTTTTCGTCGCTGTGCCGTCGCGTTTTCGTGCGAGGCCGCGGGTGTGTCCGGGCGCCCGGGATATGGGCGTGTCCGGGACGACCGGGGAGCGTCCGGGATCGGCCGCCGGCCTGTCCGGGGCGCGCCCAGGTCGCGAGGACGTGACCTGGGCCCGTTTCGCGCGAGGGGTTTCCGCGTCGCGGCGCCGGTCGCCGAGGATGCGTGATGCCGTGTCTGTCATGACGGACACCCCGGCCCGCGGAGCCCGTCGTATGCGTGCGGTGCCGCGATGAACAAGACATTCAATGTTTTTCGGGCATTTGGCGATGGCGACTTTTTTAATTGCCGGCCGGATCGTAGTCAATGCTTGACAGGTTATTTAAGGACCTCCCAATATTGAGGCGTCCACGATGGCGGTCCGTATCCGGCTCCGCGCATCGGGGGGTCAACGATTCTGCCGTTTCTGTCGCGGGTAATTGACGTTCCCCCCTGGCTGTTTCATGTCTTTTTCTCCCCTGTCAGATACGAGTACGGATCGGTGGTGTGTTGTGACGGAGTTCGAGGCTGGCCGGTCGCAGCTGAGCTTGAGTACGGACGCCGCGCGTAACCTGGCGACGACGACCAAGTCGACTCCCCAGATGCAGGAGATCACCTCACGGTGGCTGCTGCGGATGCTCCCCTGGACGCAGGTCTCGGGCGGCACCTACCGCGTCAACCGGCGGCTGAGCTACACGATCGGTGACGGGCGGGTGAGCTTCACCAACTCGGGGTCGCAGGTGGCGGTCATCCCGGCCGAGCTGTGCGAGCTGCCCCTGCTGCGCGGATTCGACGACTCCGACGTCCTCGACGCGCTGGCGGGCAGGTTCGTCCAGCGCGAGTTCCAGGCCGGCGACGTGCTCGTGGAGGCGGGACAGCCGGCCGACGAGGTCGTGCTCATCGCGCACGGCAAGGTCAACAAGCTCGGCACGGGTCCGTACGGCGACGAGATCGTGCTGACCGTGCTCGCCGCGGGCGACCACTTCGGTGACGACGCGCTCGTGGGTGACGAGGGCGAGTGGCCGTTCACCGCCAAGGCGGTCACCAGCGGCACGGCGATGGTCCTGCCCCGGCACGCGTTCCTTGAGCTGGCAGGGCAGGCCGAGCCGCTCCAGGCCCACCTGCGGCAGCGGGAGACGGCCGAGCGCGGGCCGCAGAACAAATACGGCGAGGCGGCCGTCGAGGTGGCCGCCGGGCACGCGGGAGAGGCCGACCTGCCGGGCACGTTCGTCGACTACGAGCTCACCCCGCGCGAATACCAGCTGAGCGTCGCGCAGACGGTCCTGCGGGTGCACACCCGGGTGGCCGACCTCTACAACGACCCGATGGACCAGATCGAGCAGCAGCTCCGGCTCACGATCGAGGTGCTGCGCGAGCGCCAAGAACACGAGCTGATCAACAACCGCGAGTTCGGGCTGCTGCACAACGCCGACCTCAAGCAGCGGATCCACACCCGCAGCGGCCCGCCCACCCCCGACGACCTCGACGAGCTGCTCAGCCGTCGCAGGAGCACGAGCTTCTTCCTCGCCCACCCGCACGCCATCGCCGCCTTCGGCCGCGAGTGCAACGCGCGCGGACTCTACCCGCAGGGCGTCGACGTCGGCGGCAGCGGGGTGCCCGCCTGGCGCGGCGTCCCCATCTTCTCCTGCAGCAAGATCCCCATCACCTCCACCCGCACCACCTCGATCCTGGCGATGCGCGTCGGCGAGGACAACCAGGGGGTCATCGGCCTGCACCAGACCGGCATCCCGGACGAATACCAGCCGAGCCTGTCGGTTCGCTTCATGGGCATCAGCGAGAAGGCGATCATCTCCTACCTGGTCAGCGCCTACTACTCCGCCGCCGTCCTGGTGCCCGACGCGCTCGGCATCCTGGAAGACGTCGAGATCGGCCACTGAGGACGGGCCGGGCGACCCACCACCTTCGGACCGGCCGCTGAGCGAGGGAGAGCAAGGATGACGACCATCGAGATGTCGACGAACGGGCGGTCCGCGAGTGAGGTGCTCGCCTGGAGCCGGGACATGGTCGAGGCGACCCTGCGCCCGGCGGCCGACACGCTCCCCGCCTCGATGCGGCGAATCGCCGGATACCAGTTCGGCTGGTGGGACGAGCAGGGCAGGCCGTCCACGATCGGCGGGGGCAAGGCGCTCCGTCCCGCGCTCGCCCTGCTCTCGGCCGAAGCCGTCGGGGGGACCGCCGTCTCGGCCCTTCGACCGGCGGCGGCCGTCGAGCTGGTGCACGACTTCTCCCTGCTGCACGACGACGTGATGGACGGTGACCGGACCCGCCGCCACCGCCCCACGGCCTGGGCCGTCTTCGGCGTCAGCCCGGCGATCCTGGCCGGTGACGCGCTGCTGACGCTCGCCTTCGACGTGCTCGCGACCGGAGGGCACCCGGCGACCGCCGAGGCGACCCGGATATTCAGCACCGCCGTGCAGGAGCTCCTGGACGGCCAGAGCGCGGACGTCGCCTTCGAGGATCGCCGGGATGTCGGGCCGGCCGACTGCCTGAGCATGGCGACCGGTAAGACCGGGGCCCTGCTGGGGTGCGCGTGCGGGCTCGGCGCGCTGTTCGGCGGTGGCACTCCCCAGCAGGTCGAGCACCTCGTCGCCTTCGGCAGGGACCTGGGGCTCGCGTTCCAGCTCGTCGACGACCTGCTCGGCATCTGGGGAGATCCCGCGACGACCGGCAAGCCCGTCCACTCGGATCTGCGCAGCCGCAAGAAGTCCGTCCCGGTCGTCGCGGCCCTCACCTCGGGCACCCCGGCCGGACGGGAGCTGGCCGGGCTCTACCACCGGGAGCAGCCGCTCTCCGACGACGAGCTGGTCCACGCGGCCACGCTCGTCGAGGCCGCGGGCGGGCGCGACTGGACGCGGGTGGAGGCCGACGAGCTGCTCGCGCGGGCACTGCGTCACCTGGAGGCCGTGGGTGCGCCGCCCCGCCCCGCCGCGGAGCTGGCCACCCTCGCTCGTCTCGTCACCCGCCGCGACCACTAGACGGTGCGGAGGCGGGCGGGCGCCTCCGCGTTCGTCTCCTCGGCGGAGCCCTCAGACGAAGGCGCCGATGCCGGTGATCGCCCGTCCCACGATCAGGGTGTTGATCTCCCGCGTCCCCTCGTAGGAGTAGATCGCCTCGGAGTCGGCGACGAACCGGCCGACGTCGTAGTCGAGGTCGATGCCGTTACCGCCCAGGATCTCCCTCGCCCACCCCACGGCCTCGCGCATCCGCGCCGTGCAGAAGGCCTTGGCCATCGCCGAGTGCTCGTCTTTGTAGACGCCCGCGTCCTGGAGTTGCGCCAGCCGCACCACCATGCCCAGTGAGCAGGTGATGTTGCCCAGCATCCGCACGAGCAGGTCCTGCACGAGCTGGAACCCCGCGATCGGCCGCCCGAACTGCTCGCGCGTCCCGGCGTACTCCAGCGCCAGCTCGTAGGCGCCCATCATGCACCCCACCGCCTGCCACGCCACGCCTCCCCGGGTCTGCCGCAGGATGGCGCCGGTGTCGCGGAAACCGTTGGCCTTCTGCAGCCGGTTGATCTCCGGCACCAAGCAGTTGGTGAGGGTGATGTCGGCGTTCTGGACCGTCCGCAGGGCTGTCTTGTTCTCGATCTTCGTCGCGGCGAAGCCGGGCGTACCCTTCTCGACCACGAATCCCTTGACTGCGCCGTCGGCGCCGTCGGTTTCGTCCTTCGCCCACACCACGATCAGGTCGGCGAAGGTCGCGTTGCCGATCCAGCGCTTGGCCCCGTTGAGCACCCACATGTCGCCCTCGCGGCGGGCCGTCGTGCGCAGTCCGGCCGCGACGTCGGAACCCCCCTCGGGTTCCGTCAGCGCGAACGCGCCGATCTTCTCCATCGCCGCCATCGGCGCCAGCCACCGCTCCCGCTGCTCCTCCGAGCCCAGCCGGTCGACGCTGCCCATCGCGAGGCCGTTGTGGACGCCGAAGAACGTGCCCATCGACGGATCCACCCGGTTCATCTCCAGGACCACGAAGCCGGTCAGCAGGCTCCGCGCTCCCCGATAGGACAGGCCCGCGATGTCAAGCTTGGCGAACCCGGGAACCAGTTCGTGGGGAAAGCGGGAGTTGGTCCACGACTCGTTCGCGATGGGCGCGACCTCGCGCGCCATGAACTCCCGCACCCGGAGCACGATCTCCTTCTCGTGCTCCTCCAGCAGGTCGAAGTAGTCGTAGAAATCACCGGTCGTCATCGGCGCGGCTCCCCTCCGGTAGTCGTGTCCCTCTGTTGGCCGAATGCCCGAAAGCCGGGGCATCAAGCGGAACACGCCGGAGACGATGAAGGCCCGGGGGATCCCCGGGCCTTCACGTCGGTCGCCGTCAGGCGTCACCCGGCCGCGACGCGGCCTCAGGCGGGACTACCAGCGGCGGGTGTAAACACGCACCCCGTCGGTCCGGCTGCGGCTCTCCTCGAGCTTGTCGGTGCCGTCGAAGATCGCGCGGTAGTCGCCGCTCTTGGTCGCGCGGGCCTTGGCGCGGAACTTACCCTGCCAGTTCGTGTCGGCGGAGGTCACGTACTTCCAGGCGCTGGAGCCGCGCTTGCGGAAGTAGATCTCCACCTCCTCACCGCGTACGCCCTTCCAGCGCCTGTCGTCGACCTGGAGACTGCCGGTGAAGTAGACCGAGCGGCCCTTGCGGACGCGCTCGGGGTTCGCGGAGAACCGGTAGACGCGGGTCTCGGCCTTCTCGGCCTTCTCGTGCACGACGGAGAAGTTGACCTCGTCGGTCACCTTCTTGCCGTCCTTGTCGTACGCGTCGGCGATCGCGACCCAGCGGCCCTCGAAGTCGCTCTCGTCGAAGCTGGTCGTGAAGCGCCACAGGTCGCCCTTGTGCAGGAGCCTGGGCTCCTGGGCGGCCATGGTGCGGGCCTGGTCGGAGACCGGCCTGAGGCGAAGCTCGACGCGGGTGGCCTCGGTGGTACGGACCTCGATGGAGACCCTCGTGTCGTCGTCTCCCTTCACGACGACCGGGTTCGGGTCGATGTTGTCGATGCGCACACTGAGAGCGACTCGCTCCGCGGAGGCCGTTCCCGCGGACAGGAGCAGAGAGCTGCCCACCGCGGTCGACAGCAGGCCGATGGCGATTCGTTTCATCAAGACGCTTTCCTTTTCTCCCCGTTTCAGGAGACGGCCAGGGTTGACCGTTCCCGCATCCATAAGACGACACAGAAGCGGGTGATGTTGCCAAAAATCTTCAAAAAAGGAGGTTTAAGTCTCCGTAAGGTAACGTTTCTAGGCGGGAACGGCCAGGTCAGGCGTCGGACGCCGGGTCCCGAAAATTTATTTGAAGCAAGTCTGTTATGTCTCATTTGTCGGAATTCCTCTTGTGGGGCGGAGGGGTTGCGGGCGGGTTCGATGTCATTAACCGGACATAACGGACAATTAGGTTGTGGTGTCGCGGTGTCGCCGGACGGATAGCGTTTGCGTATGAGTGCCACCATCGTCGCCAAGGACCTGGCCGCCGGACACGGCGACCGCGCGCTTTTCACCGGGCTCGACCTGGTGGTCGCCCCCGGTGACATCGTCGGCCTGGTCGGGGTGAACGGCGCGGGCAAGTCAACCCTGCTGCGGATCCTCGCGGGGCTGCTGCCCGCCGAGCACGGCTCCGTGCGGCTCAGCCCGCCCTCGGCGTCGGTCGGCTACCTGCCCCAGGAGCGTGAGCGCCGCGCGGGCGAGACGATCGCGGAGTTCCTGGCCCGCCGTACCGGGGTGGCCGCCGCGCAGCGCGCGCTGGACGCCGCGACCCAGGGGCTTGTGGAGGGCGCCCCGGGCGCCGACGACGACTACGCCACCGGTCTGGAGCGCTGGCTCGCCCTGGGCGGCGCCGACCTGGAGGACCGGGCCGCCGAGGTCGTCGCCGAACTCGGCCTCGCCGTGGAGCTCGACCGGCCGATGACGGCGCTCTCCGGCGGCCAGGCCGCGCGGGCGGGCATGGCCTCCCTGCTGCTCAGCCGATACGACGTCTTCCTGCTGGACGAACCCACCAACGACCTCGACCTGGAGGGGCTGGAGCGGCTCGAACGCTTCGTCACCGGGCTGCGCGCCGGGACCGTCCTGGTCAGCCACGACCGCGAGTTCCTGGCCAGGACCGTGAACAGGGTCGTCGAGCTCGACCTCGCCCAGCAGCTGGTCAGGGTGCACGGCGGTGGCTACGAGGCATACCTCGCCGAGCGCGAGGTCGCCCGTCGGCACGCCCGCGAGGAGTACGAGGAGTACGCGGGCACCGTCGCCTCCCTCAAGCAGCGCGCGGGGATGCAGCGCGCCTGGATGGAGAAGGGCGTCAAGAACGCGCGGCGAAAGGCGCCCGACAACGACAAGATCGGCCGCAACCTCCGTACCGAGACGACGGAGAAGCAGGCGGCGAAGGCCCGCCAGACCGAGCGGATGATCGAGCGGCTGGAAGAGGTGGAGGAGCCCCGCAAGGAGTGGGAGCTGCGCATGGAGATCGCGGTGGCGCCGAGGTCGGGCGCCGTCGTCGCGACGCTGCGCGACGCCGTGGTCCGGCGCGGCACGTTCACCCTCGGCCCGGTGAACCTGGAGGTCGGCTGGGCGGAGCGGGTGGCGATCACCGGCGCGAACGGCTCGGGGAAGTCCACCCTGCTCGCGGCGCTTCTGGGCCGGCTCCCGCTGGAGGAGGGCAACGCCTCGCTCGGTCCCGGCGTGGTCGTCGGGGAGGTGGACCAGGCGCGCGGGCTCTTCCTCGGTCACGAACCCCTGGTGGACGCCTTCGGCGCGGCCGTGCCCGACATGGTCCCCGGTGACGTCCGCACGCTGCTCGCCAAGTTCGGCCTGCGCGCCGCGCACGTGCCGCGCCCGGCCGCCACCCTCTCGCCGGGGGAGCGGACCCGGGCCGCGCTCGCGCTGCTCCAGGCGCGCGGGGTGAACCTGCTCGTGCTGGACGAGCCGACCAACCACCTGGACCTGGCCGCGATCGAGCAGCTGGAGTCCGCGCTCGCCTCCTATCCCGGTACGCTGCTGCTGGTCACCCACGACCGCCGGATGCTGGAGGCGGTGCACACCACCCGGCGGATCCACGTCGACGAGGGCCGGATCGCCGAAAGGTGACCGAGACGCCGCGGGACCTGACTGATGACGTAACTTTCGCAAGTCTCTGCAAGTAATTGCTTCTTTTGCCTTATAGTTTCATCATGACGCGACGGCTTGCAGAAGTGGCCAAGAAGGTCGGGATGAGCGAGGCGACGGTCAGTCGCGTGCTCAACGGGAAGCCCGGCGTGTCCGAGGCGACCCGTGAGGCCGTCCTCACGGCGCTCGACGTGCTCGGCTACGAGCGGCCGACCCAGCTGCGAGGTGACAGGGCGCGGCTGGTCGGGCTCGTCCTCCCCGAGCTGCAGAACCCCATCTTCCCCGCCTTCGCCGAGGTGGTCGGGGGCGCGCTGGCCCAGCAGGGCTTCACCTCCGTGCTGTGCACCCGGACCCTGGGCGGCGTCTCCGAGGCGGAGTACGTCGATCTGCTGCTCCAGCAGCAGGTGTCGGGGGTCGTCTTCGCCGGAGGCCTGTTCGCCCAGGCCGACGCCCCCCACGACCACTACGAGCTGCTGCGGGAGCGACGCCTGCCGACCGTGCTGGTGAACGCCGCGGTCGCGCACCTCGCCTTCCCGCAGGTCTCCTGCGACGACGTGGCCGCCGCCGAGATGGCGCTCGGCCACCTGCGCTCGCTGGGCCACGAGCGGATCGGCATGGTGCTCGGCCCTCCCGACCACGTGCCCTCGCGGCGCAAGCTGGACGCGGCCGACCTCGACCCCGAGTTCGTGGAGCACACCATGTTCTCCCTGGAAGGGGGGCACGCGGCGGCCGCCCGGCTGATGCGAAAGGGCGTGACCGGCGTCATCTGCGCGAGCGACGTGATGGCCCTGGGCGCGATCAGGGCGGCCCGCAGGGCCGGGCTCTCCGTGCCCGACGACGTCTCGGTGATCGGCTACGACGACTCCGCGCTGATGAACTGCACCGACCCGCCGCTGACGACGCTGCGCCAGCCGATCGACGCGATGGGCCGCGCGGTCGTCGACCTGCTCGCGGCCCAGATCGACAAGGCCCTCGTCCCGGCCGACGAGCTGCTCTTCGAGCCCGAACTGGTGGTCAGGGCCTCGACCGGCCCGGTCAAACGCTGAGGGGCGCCGATCGCGAGGCGGGGGCGTCGCCCCGCGCCCGGTGAGGCGGCCGACGTCCTTCGATCCCCGGTCCTCTCGCAGGTCGGCCCGCCGGAGCTCCGGGGCGGGGCATCCTTGGTGCTCGGGCGACGACGCCGCGCCGCAGGACCCGTTTCAGATCACACCACGGACGATCTAGCGGTTGGACATCATTATATTCCGAGCCTGTGTTTATTTATTACGAACATATGTCGTGAAAAGGTGTCAGAACATCCCCGTTCTTCCTGAGGGGCGCCCGGCGGATCCTCGTCGCCCGCGCTTTCCCGCGGCGGGCTCGGGTCTCTCCATCGAGCCCGACGACAACCGGCTGCCCGGATGGAACCGGCGGCCGAGCCGGTCGTGCCGGCCGCCGCCCTCGGCATCGTGGTGCGCCGCAGGCGCCGGGCCGCCGCCTCGGCGAGTTGGTTCTCCCGCCGAGGTTGCGGCCCGCGGCCCGGTGGCCGTGCCGGGCGGGGAGACCCCGCCCGGCGCTCACTTCGAGACGTAGAGGATCTTCCAGCTGCCCGCGTACAGGCAGTTCAGGGAGGGCTTGGAAGCCTTGCGCTCGGAGCAGACCTTGAGCTCGACCTGGTAGAGGTCGTGCTGGGTGAACGAGAACGACTTCGGGGTGCCGTAGGAGCAGTCGACGACGCTGCGGTGCTTGAACGGCAGGTTCTTGCCGTCGGGGGTGCGGTAGGTGAGACGGAAGACCGCCCAGCCGCAGGAGGAGTCCCTGGTCAGGTCGTAGACCTTACCGGAGATCTTGCCTCTCTCGGCGGCGGGGATGTCGGCGTGGTCCTCACCGTAGACGGTGATCGAGCCGTGCGCCTTGGCCCTCCTGCCGGGGGCGTAGTAGGTGCCCCACGGGCCGGCGCCCTGCTCCGCCGTCGCGTCGGCGGCCGCCGGGCCGCTCCGCGTCGGGGCGGTCGCCGCCTGTGCGGTCGCCGGGGCGATGGAGACGAGTGCGGTGGCGAGGGCGAGTCCGGTGAGAAGGCGGCTGATCGTCATGGGAGGGATTCCTTTCCGGCTGTTGTGACCACAGTGTGTGATGGACCGCTTTCAACCGGGTTGACCGCTCACTGCAAACGAGTATCAGCCACTTATAAGAGGGAATGTGGAGTCAACAGGAGGTAAGTGCATGGAAGCGCTGGGAATAGACATCGGCGGGTCGGGGATCAAGGGTGCGCCGGTGGACGTCGCGAGAGGGCGGCTGACGCGGGAGAGGCTGCGCGTGCCCACGCCGAGCCCCGCCAAGCCCGAGGCGGTGGCCGAGGTGGTGGCGGAGATCGTCAAGCACTTCGCCTGGGACGGGCCGGTGGGGGTCACCTTCCCCGGGATCGTGCTCGACGGGGTCGCCAGGTCGGCCGCCAACGTGGACAAGGACTGGATCGGCACGGACGCGCGGAAGCTGTTCTCCCGGGTGACGAGGTTGCCCGTCACCGTGCTCAACGACGCGGACGCGGCCGGTCTGGCCGAGGTGGCGGCGGGGGCCGCGAGGGGCAGGCCGGGGGTGGTGATGATGCTGACCTTCGGCACGGGGATCGGCAGCGCCCTGCTCATCGACGGCCGCCTGGTGCCCAACACCGAGCTCGGGCATCTGGAGATCAGGGGCAAGGAGGCCGAGAAGCGCGCCTCCGACCACGCGCGCGAGGCGCACGACCTCGACTGGGCCGAGTGGGCCGAGAGGGTGCAGGAGTATCTGGAGCACGTCGAGGCGCTGTTCTCTCCTTCGCTGTTCATCATCGGAGGAGGGGTCAGCAAGAAGGCGGACAGATTCCTGCCCCTGATCAAGCTGCGCACCCCGATCGTCCCCGCGGCGCTGCAGAACGAGGCAGGTATTGTGGGCGCGGCCATGGCGGCCGTGTGAAGACGCCGTCTCACCCCGGTGTAGCCGCCCCGTCGGCCCGGATGTGGACGTCGATCGGCGCGCCACCACGTACCAGCGTGTTGTAGATCGGGCAGCGCGCGCTGAAGTCGTCGACGTACCGCAGGCCCTGTTCCTCCGTGACGTCCGCGAACCTGAAGTGGAGCTCGATCCGTTCGAAACGGGTGCTGTCGTTCTCGTCGACGAGGTACGAGCCGGTCACCTCCAACCGCGGATACGGCAGCTCCTACTCCACCGAGCGTGCCGCGATGATGTTCAGCGCGCACCCGGCGAGGCTCGCCAGGAAGTACTCCGCCGTGCCCGGATGCGCCGGGTTCTCCAGCAGCTTGCCGTTGTCGATCGTGAACGTCGCCGGCCGACTCCAGCGCGGCGAGCAGCACGTATGCGCCGGTCGAACCGCGGGTGCTCACGGCGACCTTCTTGCCCTTGAGATCGGCGACGGTCGAGACGCCGGCATCGTTTCGCACGACGATGCCCTGGTTGTTGCCGTTGTTGAGGCTGAGGGCGAAGGCCACGAGCGGCGACGCGGTGTCGGCCTCGTTGAAGAAGGTGGCGACGGAGTTCGACGTGAAATCGATCCGGCCGGCCTTGGCCGCCTCGGATGCCTCGACCGGCGCGAGCGGACCGTTCCACTCGACAGATCCGCCGACGCTCTTGAGCGTGTCGGCGACCGCGTTGCTGTCCTCCGCCAGCGTCCACAGGCTCGTGCCGCCGAAGTGCCCGACCCGGGCGACGACCGGCTCGCCGTTCGCCGCCTGCGCTGTCTCCGTCGCGGTGGCCGAGGGTTCGGTGCCGCCGCCGCAGGCGCTCAGCGCGAGTGCCGCCACAAGGGTGAGGCCGCCGAGCAGGCGATGCCGGCCGTGGACGCGGAGGGAGGTGTTCATCAGGGGTTTTCTTACTTTCTTGAACCAGCGGACCGGGGAGCGTCCGATGTGGTGCTAAACGCCGCTGTGGGCCTGCCGCCAGCGGAAGATCCTGCGTTCGAGCAGCGCGACCAGCGCGTCGGTCACGAGTCCCAGCACCGCGTACAGGACGACGCAGAGGATGACGATCTCGCCCTGGCCGTACTGGCGGGCGTTCGTCAAAAGGAACCCGATGCCGGTTACCGCGTTGAGGCTTTCGGTGAGCACGAGCACGGCCCACGTGATGCCGAGGGCGTACCGGATGCCGATGAACACCGAAGGCAGGGCGCCGCGAAGCAGCACCCGGGTGGAGAGTCGGTACGCGGTGAGGCCGTACACCTTGCCCGCCTCGACCAGGCGCCGGTCGACGTTCCTGATGCCGCCGAAGGTGTTGAAGTAGACCGGGATCGCGGTGGCCAGGATCACGAGGAGCACCTTGGTCTCCTCGCCGATGCCGATCCAGAGGATGAGCAGGGGGGAGCTTGGCGGTGAACGGGACCGCACCGCCGCCAGGCCCGGCGGGGGAGTGGCTCGCTCAGGTGGTGAGGAGACCGTGGGCTTCCGCGAGGAGTTCGAAGGAGCGCAGCCAGGCCGTCCGGTCGGGGGTGGCGGAGACGGTGATCAGCTCGTCGGCCTGGGCGTGTTCGGCGAAGCGGTCGAGGTAGTCGGTCACCTCGGCCGGGGTCCCGATGGCGGAGTAGGTGGTCATCTGGAGGATCTGCCGCCCCGCGGGGGAGGCGAGGATGCTGTCCGCCTCCTCCGGCGTGAACTTCCGGCCCCGGCCGAGCAGCAGGCCGACCCGGCTCCGCTTCATGGCCAGGAACTGCTCCTGGGCCTCGGCCGTGGTGTCGGCCGCGAGGACGTTGACGCCGGCGATGATGTACGGGCGGTCCAGCTGCCGGGACGGCTTGAACTCGCGCCGGTAGAGCGAGACGGCGTCCTGGAGCGCGGTCGGCGCGAAGTGGGAGGCGAAGGCGTACGGCAGCCCGAGTGCGGCGGCGAGCCGGGCTCCGAACAGGGAGGAGCCGAGGATGTACAGCGGCACGTCGGTGCCCTTGCCCGGCGTCGCGTCGACACCGGGGATTCTGGACTCGCCGGTCAGGTACCCCTGCAGTTCCAGGACGTCCTGCGGGAAGTCGTCCGCGGACATCGGGTCGCGACGCAGGGCTCGTGCGGTCTGCTGGTCACTGCCCGGCGCCCGGCCGAGACCGAGGTCGATGCGCCCCGGATGCAGGGTTTCGAGGGTTCCGTACTGCTCGGCGATGGTCAGCGGGGAATGGTTGGGAAGCATGACGCCGCCGGCTCCGAGGCGGATCGTCCGGGTGTGCGCGGCCACATGGGCGATGAGCACGCCGGTCGCCGAGGACGCGATGCTGGGCATGTTGTGGTGCTCCGCGTACCAGATCCGCCGGTAGCCCAGCTCCTCCGCGCGCCGGGCCAGGGTCACGGTGGCCCGCAGGCTGTCGGCGGCCGTCTCTCCCTCGCCGATGTGCGCCAGATCAAGGATGGAGAGTGGAAGAGCCATGGAGAGCAAGCCTTTCGTCACGGGGAGAAAGGAGCGTGCACCCCCCTGAGTGCTGTGCAACGGTGCCGATGCCGCGGTTATTTCAACGCCGCAGGCCGGCTCTGGCCCCCAGGGCGGGCGGCGCGTGGTGATCGCCTGTCTCGGCCTCGGTGAGCGCGGTGGGCCCGCCTGTGCAGCCGCCTCGGGACGGCGTGTCTTCAGGCCGGTGTCGTCGGGCAGGAAGCGCGCGGCGCGTCCGTCTCGATGACCGCCGGCAGGCCGCCCGGGTTCGGTGCCGGGTGGATGTCGTGGAGCACCCGGTCCGGGTCGGCGGCACATGGTGCGGCTCGGGTGTGTGCTTCATGGAGGCGATCCGGAGGCGGGGCGGAGAGATTCGCGGTGCCCCGGGGGCCGTTCACCGGTGGCCGCGCACCGTTTTGGAGCACTTGAGGACAGAGGTCTGAAACTTTCATCGGGTTCGAAACCCGTTCGGTGAGGTCAGCGGCCGGGAGGGTGCCAATCCAAGGGCTCCGACGTGCAACAAGCTGTACACATCCTCGAAACATCCGGACTATGGGAGCGCTCCCACCATCGTCCTGGAGATGATTACGAATGACAGTCAATCCGCGCCGCCATACCTGGCGCAACCGGGTGGCGACCATGGCGGCCATGTTCGTGGCCGCCGCCGGTCTCGCCACCGGGCAGGCCGCCACGGCGCACGCCGCGGTCGCCTGCGACGTCGCCTACACCACCAATGACTGGCAGGGCGGATTCACCGCCAACGTTACCCTGAAGAACCTCGGTGACCCGCTCACGAGCTGGACCCTGGGCTTCACCTTCGGCGCCGGGCAGACGATCCAGCAGGGCTGGTCGGCCACCTGGGCACAGTCGGGCGCCCAGGTCACCGCGAAGAACCTCGCCTGGAACGGCGCCCTCGCCACCGGCGCCTCCACCAGCCTCGGCTTCAACGGATCGTGGAACGGGAGTAACCCCAAGCCCACCTCCTTCACGGTCAACGGCGTGACCTGCGGCGGGCAGCCCCCGGTCAACCAGCCCCCCACGGTCAGCCTGACCAGCCCCGCCTCCGGCTCCACCCACCAGGCCGGTGCCGCCGTGCCGCTCGCCGCGACCGCGAGCGACGACGGCTCCATCAGCAAGGTGGAGTTCTACGTCGACGGCACGCTGGTCAACACCGACACCACCGCCCCCTACTCCTACTCCGCCACCGGCCTGGCGAGCGGCTCGCACACCGCGAGTGCCAAGGCGTACGACAACGCCTCCCCGGCGCTCTCCACCCAGACCGCCGCGGTGCCCTTCACCGTGGGCGGCGGCAACACGACGCCGTCGATCGTCGCCTCCCCGACCTCCCTCAGCGTCCCCGAGGGCTCGTCGAGGACGGTTGGTTTCCGGCTCAGCCAGGCGCCGACCGGCAACGTCACGGTCAGCCTGGCCAAGACGGGTGACAGCGACATCACCATCGCGCCCAGCACGCTGACCTTCACCACCGCCAACTGGAACACGGCGCAGAACGTGACGGTCTCGGCGGCCCAGGACGCCGACCAGACCAACGGCACCGCCACCATCACGGCCACCGCCACAGGACACACCTCCGCCACCGTCGCCGTGACCGAGGCCGACGACGACGGCACCGACCCGACGCCGGTGCACGTCGACAACCCCTACGACGGCGCCGACGGCTACGTGAACCCCGACTGGTCCACCAAGGCCGCCGCCGAGCCCGGTGGCACCGCGGTCTCCAAGATCTCCACCGCCGTGTGGCTGGACCGGATCGCCGCCATCGAGGGCACCTCCTCGGGCAGGGGCCTGCGCGCCCACCTGGACGAGGCCCTGCTGCAGGACGCGGCCAACGGCAGCAAGCCGCTGACGATCCAGATCGTCATCTACAACCTGCCCAACCGCGACTGCTCGGCGCTCGCCTCCAACGGTGAGCTGCTCATCTCCGAGAACGGCCTGAACCGCTACAAGACCGAGTACATCGACCCGATCGCCGCGATCATGGCCGAGTCGAAGTACGCGGGCCTGCGGATCTCGACGATCGTCGAGATCGACTCGCTGCCGAACCTGGTCACCAACCTCAACCTGGCGAAGTGCCAGGAGGCCAAGAGCAGCGGCGCCTACGTCGACGGCGTCCGCTACGCCCTGAACAAGCTGCACGCGATCAAGAACGTCTACACCTACGTCGACGCCGGACACCACGGCTGGCTCGGTTGGGACTCCAACTTCGGTCCGTCCGCCGACCTGTTCGCGACCACCGTCGCCGGCACCACCGCGGGCTTCGACAGCGTGGACGGTTTCATCACCAACACCGCCAACTACTCGGCGCTGCGTGAGCCGCACTTCACCATCAACACCAACGTCAACGGCCAGAGCGTCCGCCAGTCCAAGTGGGTCGACTGGAACTTCTACGTCGACGAGCTCTCCTTCGCCCAGGCCTTCAGGACCACGCTGATCCAGAAGGGCTTCAAGTCCAACATCGGCATGCTGATCGACACCTCCCGCAACGGCTGGGGAGGCTCGGCCCGCCCGGCCGCTCCCAGCACCTCGACGAACGTGGACACCTTCGTCAACCAGTCGCGCGTCGACCGCAGGGTCCACGCCGGCAACTGGTGCAACCAGGACGGTGCCGGACTCGGCGAGCGCCCGCAGCCCAACCCCGCCCCCGGGCTGGACGCCTACGTCTGGGTCAAGCCTCCGGGTGAGTCCGACGGCTCCAGCAAGGAGATCCCGAACAACGAGGGCAAGGGCTTCGACCGGATGTGCGACCCGACCTACGGCGGTAACGAGCGCAACGGCAACAACCCCACCGGCGCCCTGGGTGACGCCCCGGTCTCCGGCCAGTGGTTCTCCGCCCAGTTCCGCCAGCTGCTGCAGAACGCCTACCCTCCCCTCCCGTAACCCGCTGACCCCGGATCCCGCCCCGGCGGGATCCGGGTGAGGCTCGACACGACGGCCCCGTCACCCCGAATTCCGATTTCGGGGAGGCGGGGCCGCCTCCTTTCCTCCTGAAGTCCCGGCCTCCCCTCGGGGCCGCCACCTTCCCGAGGGTCTCCGGTCGCCTTTCCCCGGCCTCCCGCCACCGCGCGCTCGTCTTCGGCACGGGGATCGGCCCTGAGGCCGAGGGCGGGCCTCCGTACGGTCCGATATTGGGATGCGGTGGCGCGGTGTCTCGGGCAGCATGGGCGGTTGGGCCTTCGCACAGGGGCCTTCAGGTGTGGAGCTTCACACGCGTCTCACGACCGCGGGTGAGCCTTCACACGTGGGCCGAAAGTATCCTGGGTTCAGTATGGGAACGCCTCCTTTGACATCGTCTCTCTCCGACCTGCACGCACGCCTGCCCGAGCTCACGCTGCGTGACCAGCGGCGGCTTCGCCGCAGGCTCGACGGGGCACGCAGGGTCAGAAACCGCGCCGCGCAGCAGAAGATCGCCACGGAGATCACCTCCGACATCGAGCGGGCCGAACGGCGCGTCGCCCGGCGCCGCGCCGGTGTCCCCGCGATCACCTATCCGGAGGCGCTGCCGGTCAGCCGGCGCAGGGACGACATCCTGGAGGCGATCCGCGACAACCAGGTCGTGATCGTCGCCGGAGAGACCGGCTCCGGCAAGACCACCCAGCTGCCGAAGATCTGCCTTGAGCTGGGCAGGGGCGTGAGGGGCCTGATCGGGCACACCCAGCCCCGCCGCATCGCGGCCCGCACCGTGGCCGAGCGCGTCGCCGAGGAGCTCGACACCCCGCTCGGCGACGCCGTGGGCTACAAGGTGCGCTTCACCGACCAGGTGGGCGACGGCACCCTCGTCAAGGTCATGACGGACGGCATCCTCCTCGCCGAGCTGCAGAACGACCGCGACCTCGACCAGTACGACACGCTCATCGTCGACGAGGCGCACGAGCGCAGCCTCAACATCGACTTCATCCTGGGCTACCTCAAGCAGCTGCTCCCGCGCCGCCCCGACCTGAAGGTGATCATCACCTCGGCGACGATCGACCCCGAGCGATTCTCCCGGCACTTCGGCGACGCGCCGATCGTGGAGGTCTCCGGCCGGACCTACCCCGTCGAGGTGCGCTACCGGCCGATCGCCGAGGACGACGACCAGATCCAGGCGATCGGCAAGGCGGTCGACGAGCTGTGCGCGGAGGGACCCGGCGACATCCTCGTCTTCCTCAGCGGCGAGCGCGAGATCCGCGACACCGCCGAGGCGCTGTCGAAGCGCGAGGACGCGGAGATCCTGCCGCTGTACGCCAGGCTGTCCGCCGCCGAGCAGCACCGGGTCTTCCAGACGCACACCAACCGCCGGGTCGTGCTCGCCACCAACGTGGCCGAGACCTCGCTGACCGTGCCGGGCATCAAGTACGTGGTCGACCCCGGCTTCGCCAGGATCTCCCGATACAGCCACCGCACCAAGGTCCAGCGCCTGCCCATCGAGGCGATCTCCCAGGCCTCGGCCAACCAGCGCAAGGGCCGCTGCGGCCGCGTCTCCGAGGGCGTCTGCATCCGGCTGTACGAGGAGGACGACTTCGTCACCCGGCCGGAGTTCACCGACCCGGAGATCCTGCGTACCAACCTCGCCTCGGTCATCCTGCAGATGACCTCGATCGGCCTGGGCGACATCGGCGCCTTCCCGTTCGTCGAGCCGCCCGACCAGCGCCAGGTCAAGGACGGCTACGACCTGCTGCTTGAGCTGGGCGCCTTCGACCAGGGGCGGCGGATGACCCCGCTCGGCCGCAAGCTGGCGGGCCTGCCGGTCGACCCGCGACTGGCCCGCATGGTGCTGGAGGCCGACCACAACGGCTGCGTCCGCGAGGTCATGGTCATCGCCTCCGCGCTGTCGATCCAGGACCCGCGCGAGCGACCGGCCGACAAGCAGCAGGCCGCCGACGAGAAACACCGCCGCTTCGCGGACAAGGAGTCCGACTTCGTCTCGTACCTGAACCTGTGGGAATACCTGCAGGAACAGCAGAAGGAGCTCTCCTCCAGCGCGTTCCGGCGACTGTGCAAGGCCGAGTTCCTCAACTACCTGCGCGTCCGCGAGTGGCAGGACGTCTACGGCCAGCTCCGCCAGATGTCGAAGACCCTGGGCGTCACCCTCAACAGCACCCCCGGCGACGAGCAGAAGATCCACATCTCCCTGCTGTCGGGTCTGCTGTCGCACGTCGGCGTCAAGGACATCGACAAGAAGACCGCCGACGCCGCCGGCGGCGGTCGCCGCCCCCCGAACGAACCGCGCAGGCCCATGACCGAGTACGTCGGCGCGCGCAACGCCCGGTTCGCGATCTTCCCCGGCTCCGCGCTCGCCAAGAAGCAGCCGCTCTGGGTGATGTCGGCCGAGCTGGTGGAGACCTCCAGGCTCTGGGCCCGGGTGAACGCCAAGATCGAGCCCGAGTGGGTCGAGCCGCTCGCCCAGCACCTGATCAAGCGCACCTACTCCGAGCCGCACTGGGAGAAGAAGCAGGGCTCGGTGATGGCCTACGAGAAGGTGACGCTGTACGGCGTCCCGATCGTGGTCCAGCGCAAGGTCAACTACGGCCGCATCGACCCCGAGCTGAGCCGGGAGCTGTTCATCCGGCACGCCCTGGTCGAGGGCGACTGGGAGACCCACCACGCCTTCTTCACCGAGAACCGCAGGCTGCTCGAAGAGGTCGAGGAGCTGGAGGAACGGGCACGGCGCCGCGACATCCTCGTCGACGACGAGACGCTGTTCGACTTCTACGACCAGCGCGTCCCCGCCGACGTCGTCTCCGGACGCCACTTCGACTCCTGGTGGAAGAAGGTTCGCGCCGATCAGCCCGACCTGCTCAACTTCGAGAAGTCGATGCTGATCAGCGAGACGGCGGGCGACGTCAGCAGACGCGACTACCCCGACGTGTGGCGCCAGGGCGGCCTGCGCTTCCCCCTCACCTACCAGTTCGAGCCCGGCACCGACGCCGACGGCGTCACCGCGCACATCCCGCTCGCGCTGCTCAACCAGGTCAACGTCGAGGGTTTCGACTGGCAGATCCCCGGGCTGCGCGAGGAGTTGCTCACCGCGCTCATCCGGAGCCTGCCCAAGCACATCCGGCGCAACTTCGTCCCCGCCCCCAACTACGCCAAGAAGGCGCTGGAACGGGCCGAGCCCACCCAGGAGCCGCTGCTCGCCGTGCTGGAGCGCGAGCTGCTGAACCTGACCGGCGTCCAGGTGCCGCGCGAGGCATGGCAGCCCGACCTCGTCCCCGACCACCTCAAGATCACCTTCCGGGTGATCGACGGGCGCAGGCACAAGCTGGCGGAGAGCAAGGACCTGGCCGAGCTGAAACGGCGGCTCGCCCCCAAGCTCCGCCAGACCCTGTCCAAAGCCGCCGGCCTGGAGAAGACCGGCCTGACGGGATGGACCGTGGGCGCGCTGCCCAAGACGTTCGAAGAGCGCAGGATGAAGGCGTACCCGGCGCTCGCGGACGAGGGCGCCACCGTGGCCGTACGGATGTACGAGACCGAGACCGAGCAGCGCCGGGCGATGTGGGAGGGCACCCGCAGGCTGCTGCTGCTCAACACCCCGTCACCGGCCAAATGGGTGCTCGGCCGCCTCGGCAACCAGTCCAAGCTCGCCCTGAGCCGCAGCCCGCACGCCGGTGCCACCGCGCTGTTCGACGACTGCATCGCCTGCGCCGCCGATCACCTCATGGCCGAGCACGGGGGCCCGGTCTGGGACGAGACGGCCTTCACCACCCTGCACGACAGGGTCAGGGCCGAACTGTTCGACACCACCGCCGAGGTGGTCGCCCGTGTCGAGAGCATCCTCAAGGTCTGGCACACCGTCTCGACCCTGTTGCCCGAGTCTCGCTCCACCCCCGCGATCGAGGACATCCGCGACCAGGTGGCCAACCTCGTCTACCCGGGTTTCGTCACCGACACCGGTTACAAGCGACTGCCCGACCTGCTCCGCTATCTCAAGGGGGCCGAACGGCGGCTGGAGAAGGTGCACGAGGACGCGTTCCGCGACGGGGAGCGGATGGACAGGGTGCACGACATCGAGGACGAGTATCACGAACTGGTCGAGAAGCTCCCACCGGCCCGCCGCTCGGACGACGACGTCCGCCAGATCCGCTGGATGATCGAGGAGCTCAGGGTGAGCTACTTCGCGCAGACCCTCGGAACTCCGTACTCGATCTCCGACAAGCGCATCCGCAAGGCGATGGAGAAGCTGTGAAGGGCTGTCCCGGGAGGAGCCGCCGGCGTTCGGCTCCGGAGTGCGTTGCCGCAGGCCGAGGCTCCGCCGGGGCGGGGAGCTACAGGAAGATCGAGGTGTCGAGGTCGAAGTCGACGGGGGAGGGGATGCGCAGCGGCTTGCCCATCTCGGTGTGGGTCATGGTCCGGTAGGTGCCCTCCTCGGGGTCACTCAGGACCGTGACCATCGGCGGGGAGGCGACCGGGTCGACGATCATCATGATCGGGACGCCGCAGCCCGCGTAGATCCTGGGCTTCGTGGCGCGGTCCATCTCCATGCTCCCCGGTGAGACGATCTCCGCCGCCAGGATGAGCCCCGAGGAGAGGATCTCACGCTCACCCCAGAGCGGAGCGTCCACCGGGACCAGGCAGTAGTCGGGAACCAAGGTGTCACGTGGCCCCTCGATGCAGACGTCGACATTCCCCGCGAAACTCTCCCAGCTGTTTTTCTCCAAAATCGGCTGCAGGGCGAAGGCGAGGCGCATGGCGATTCGGCCATGTTGTGGAATGCCGGATGGGCTCACGATGAGGTTCCCGTCGATGATCTCGGCGCGAAGGCACAGGGTTGGGGGAAGGGACTCGAAGATGTCCCTTGGAGTACGAGGGAGCGGCTGCTCTTCTGGGACGGAGGGCTGAGGGGGTGGCTGGGTCGCGGTGCGCGGGACGGATCGCTGAGACGCTGTCATCACCATCGGCTTTGTATCCCTCCGTGTCCGAACATGCACTCTGAGTGTGCCACAAGGCCCCCTGCGGTGGGAGAGAAATGATCCCTGTACGCGGGCCGGAACCGAGGTTCCGGCCCGGATGTGGAGGCTTTCATGAACAAGGAATCCGAAACGAGTGGAACGGTCGAAGGCGCTGCGGCTGCGCGAGCCGGATGCTGGGACCTTTCGCGACCGGGGCGCTGAGGTCGCCGTCCGGTGGGTGGCCGGTCGCGTTACAGGAAGATCGAGGTGTCGAGGTCGAAGTCGACGGGGGAGGGGATGCGGAGCGGCTTGCCCATCTGGACGCGCGTGACGGTCTGGTAGGTCCCGTCCTCGGGATCGCTCAGGACCGTGACCGTGGGAGGGGTGGCGATCGGGTCGACGAGCAGCATGAGGGGCACCTCGCCCGTGGCGTAGATGTGAGGCTTGTCGTCATGGTCGACCCGCGTGCTCTCCGGGGAGACGATCTCGGTGACCATGATCAATCCAGAGGATCGTAGCTCCAGTGTGCCCCAGCGTGGGCAGTCGGCGGGGGCGAGCACGAGGTCGGGGACGAGACTGTCTCGGGGGCTTTCGATGCAGACGTTCACCCCGCCCAGGTGGGCGTGCCACTTCCGCTCCATGACGACCGGCTGCAGCGCGTACGAGAGGAGTGTCGCGCTCCAGCTGTGTTCGGGGGTGCCCACGGGGCTCACGATCAGGTTCCCGTCGATGACTTCGGCGCGAAAGCCGGGGGTGGGGGGCAGGGTTTCGAGAAGATCCCGCGCTGTGTGAGCCGACGACGGATTCTTCCGGGGAACATGGGGAGCGGGACGGCCGCGTGCCGTTGTCACCATGAGATCTCTCCCTCCGTGTTCGGGCGATGACTCTAAGTCTCGCATGGTGGTGTGGTGCGGCGCGACGCGTATGGTCCGTGGTCGCGGGTCGGCCTGGCGGCGACGTGGCGCGGGCGTGGAGGCGAGGCCGGGAGCATGGGGGGTGCGGGGTTCCCGGTTCCGTTTGGTGAGGGAGATGGGTGACGCGGTCCCGCTCGGTGTCGTCTCGAGCGGCCGGACTACGATCGGGGGCCTGAAAAGGAGAGGGAGGCACCGTGGTCCGGGCGCTGGTGTTCGACGTGGGTGAGACGCTGATCGACGAGACGCGCATCTGGTCGCGCTGGGCCGACCGGCTGGGCGTCACCCGGTTCACCATGCTCGGCGTGCTCGGCGGCATGGCCGCGCTCGACCGGTCGTTCGAGGACGCGTTCCGGCTGCTGAGGCCCGGGTTCGAGGTCGAGGCCGAGCAGGAGGCGTGGAAGCGCGACGACCCCACCGGGCTCCGGGTGAACTTCGACGCCGACGACCTCTATCCGGACGTACGGCCCGCCCTCGCGGCGCTGCGCGACCTCGGATACGATCTGATCATCGCGGGCAACCAGCCTCCGCAGGCGCGCGACGCGCTCGCCGCGATGGACCTGCCCGTCGACGCGATCCACACCTCCGACGGCTGGGGTGTCTCCAAACCGGCCCCGGAGTTCTTCGCCAGGGTCGTCGCGGTGTCGGGTCGCGAGCCCGGCGAGATCCTCTACGTGGGCGACCGGCTGGACAACGACGTCCTGCCCGCCCGAGCGGCGGGCATGCGGACCGCACTGATCCGCCGGGGGCCCTGGGGGCATCTCCACGCGGAGCGTCCCCGCGCCGCCGAGGCGGACCACGTGGTCGACGACCTGCACGCCCTGGCCGCCGCCCTCGCCCGCTGACCGCCCCGGAGACGAGACCGAGCCGACCTCGGGGCCTGACCGCATCGCCGAGTTGCGGCTTCGCGGGGCCCCGAGGTCCTCATGTGTCGCGGTGCCCGAGCGGGTGGCGTGCTCCCGGCGCTCAGGTGTCGCGGTACTCGATGTCCGGCTCGATGTGGACGGCGCGTTCCTCGGCCGACAGGTCGCCGTCGTCGGAGCCCACATCCGAGGCGTACTCCTCGGACGTCTCGTCGGGGCTCAACCCCTCGTCCGGTGCCACCAGGCGGGTATCCTCGCGCGGCGCCCGCTCGCGGTCCGGTGCCTCGCGCCGGAGGCGCTCGTCGAGGGTGTCACGGTGCTCGTCGTCGTGTTCGACGATCTCGTGGTTGAGGCCGAGGTCGTCGGTCCACTCCTCGACCTCGACCGCCTGCTCGTCACTCAGACCCTCGCGGTCTGGGGGCATTTCACTCATACCGCGGCCCTACCCGTTTTGTCGCCTTGAATCCCAGGCCAGGTGTTCGTCCCCGTACCTCGGCGGGGCCCGCGACCGGGTGGCTCAGCCGCCGGTGTCCGAGAGGCCGCTCGGCAGGTAGACGGGACGCTGGCTCTCGCGGGCGAGGCGCCCCGCGGCGAGGCGTGGGGCGATGTCCCCCGGCAGGAGGGACATCGCGATGTCCCAGGGGAGGAACGCCGCCTCGTCGAGTTCCTCGGCCTGCAACCGGATGTGGGCGGAGTCGTCCAGGACGCCGCCGTCGAACATGAAGTGGATCACCGGGCGGGGACGGTCCTTCGCCGGTGGTGTCCACTGGACCACGAGCAGGTCGCCCGCCTTGACGGACACCCCGAGCTCCTCGGCCACCTCGCGCGTCGCGCCGTCGTGGGGTGCCTCCCCCTCCTCGACGATCCCGCCGGGGAAGTTCCAGCCGGGCCGGTAGTTGGGCTTGACCAGCAGGACACGGTCCTCCGCGTCGGTGATCAGCATGCAGGCCGAGACGAACACGGTGGGCAGGGACGCGTACCATTCGGCGGGGTCGAGATAGGACTCGCTCATTCGCGTCACGCTACCTTCGCCGGCGGCCGGTCGTGGCCGGAACCCGCCGACGCGCGGCGGTCGTCCGCTCGACGGCCTGCCGCCGAACGGGCAGGGTGTTCCGGCCGTCGGTGCCGCTTCCCGCTCAGCCGAGTTTCTTGACCAAGATCTCGAATTCCAGGTCGTCCCTGGTCGGCAGGCCGAAGCTCTCGTCGCCGTAGGGGAAGGGGGCCGTCTCACCGGTGCGGGAGTAGCCTCGGCGTACGTACCAGGCCAGGAGCTCCTCGCGGACCGAGATCACGGTCATGCGCATCTCGCGCACGTCCCAGGTCTCGCGGGCGAAGCGCTCGGCCTCGGAGAGAAGCGCCTTGCCGAAGCCGCCGTTCTGCAGGGTGGGGCGTACAGCGAACATCCCGAAATATGCGTATTCGCCGCGGTGCTCCACCTGGCAGCAGGCGACGAGCTCGCCGTCCACCTCCATGAGGATCATGTGGTTTTCCGGCTTCTCCAACTCGGCGGTCACGCTCTCCACGTCCGTCCGCCGCCCGTCCAGCAGGTCCGCCTCGGTCGTCCACCCGGCCCGGCTCGACTCCCCCCGGTAGGCGGAATGGACCAGGCGCACCAGGGCGGGCACGTCCGCGACGGTGGCCGCGCGGAAGACCGGTCGCGTGGTCCGGGAGGGGGTGTTCATCCGAGGAGTCCTTTCTGCGCAGGAGAACCCCGCCTTCCGGCGTGAAAGGGAAGGCGGGGGTGATCGCCTGAACAGGCGGTGACACGTACGGTCATCGAGTCGCCTGATCCTGCGCATCATAGTCAAACGGGCTGCTCAGCTCACTTGGCCGCCTGGAAGGCACGGCCCGCGGGGGTGGCGACGCCGTTGCTCAGGAACAGGCCGCTGTTCGGCTCCTTGTCCGAGGAGGGCAGGCCGAACCAGGCGTAGCGCTGCACGTACGGCAGGGAGGCCAGCATCGCGGTGGACGCGGTGACGAAGGCGGCCTGCTGGGCGTCGGTGGGGAAGCGGACACCGTTCGAGAAGTCGATCAGGGCGTACTCGGTGAGCCAGATCGGCTTGCGGTAGCGCTCGTACACGGCCTGGAGGTACGACTTGAGCTGGCCGACCGCCGCCTCGGTGCGGAAGTCCCCGCCGTACCAGTGCAGCGTGACGAAGTCGACGCGGTAGTTCCTCTGGGCCGCCCCGGACATGAAGCGGTCCAGCCAGCCGCCCGCCCGGTCACCGCCGTAGGCGACGGCGGGACTGCCGATCTTCTGGCCCGTCGCGGTGAGCCTCGGCCACAGCGACAGCGCCTTCTCCACGGTCATGTTGGACTGTTCGGCCATGTCCGGCTCGTTGAAACCGAGCAGATAGGGGCCGGCGTTCTTCGCCTGGGCGAGATTCTGGTCGGTGACGCTGTCGGCTCCCCAGATCATCGGGACGAACTCGGCCGACTTCGGAGTCGTGACACCGTTGTGGTTCGTGGACCACGTGTAGTACCAGCTCGCGCCGGAGGCCGCGAGGGCCGCGCTGACACCGGGCGCCTGCCACACACCCACACCCTTCTTGGCGGAGGTTCCCACGGGAACCTCGGGGACCGGTGTGGCCGGGGTCCTGCTGGGGGCGGGACTCGGCGTCGGTGCGGCGGTCGGGGTGCGACTCGGGCTTGAACTCGGCGTCGGCGCGGTCGGGGTGACGCCCGGTACGGGGGCGGCCGAGCCCTTGCCGAAGACCTGGAACTCCCAGAGCGAGACACCGTACCGGCCGGCCCGCTGGGTGGCGTGAAGCCGCACGTACCGGCCGGTGGCCGACACGTCGATGGTCTGCACGCCGCCCCTGCCCGCGGTCGTACTGTGGATCGTCTTCCACCGGCCGTCGCCGTTGGACGTCTGGATCCGGAACGCGGTGGCGTAGGCGTGTTCCCAGTTCAGCACGATCTTGTTGATCGCGGTGGGCCTGCCCAGGTCAACCCGCAGCCACTGCGGGTCGCTGAACGCGCTGGACCAGCGGGTGTCGCTCCTGCCGTCGACCGCGGCCGCGGCGGACAGGTCGCCTCGCTCGACCGAGGAGGCGACGGCACTCCGGCCCTGCGACACGGGGGTCTCGGCCGCGCCGGCCGGGAGGGCGCCGTTCACCATCGAGGCGCCCAGGACGGCCACCAGGACGCCCGCGAGCGCGGCGCGGCGTACCTGGCGACCTGTTGCGCGAACCGCTGCGGTACCGCGCGGAACAGTCTCACTCATGTGGATGAGGCCCTTCGTACGGGGGAGTGGGGATCGGATGCTGTCGGTGTACTGGAGGCATGACGGTCGGGCCGGGTCGCGGATCTCTTGGCCGGACGTGTTCGCTCCCGTACAGGAGACCGGCGGGCGGACCGGGGACAACGGAAACGTGGTGGTCGATCTGGGATACTCCGCGAGTGCGACGTTCGTCCCGCAGCACTCTCCGGTTGATCGCCGACATCGCCGTCTCACTCGTCGTCGGGCTGTATCTCGTCGCCCTGGTGATGGACGAGGCGGTGGCGCGCCCGGGACCGCTGGTGGTCCTCGGGATGATCGCGGGCGCGGCGCAGGGCGTGGCGCTGTGGTGGCGGCGTTCCCATCCGGTGACGGTGATGGCGGTCGCGCTCGCCGGAGGGCTTGTCGTCCACTACCTCGCGCCGCAGGGGCTCTTCCCGTTCGCGGGCCTCTTCGCGATCGGCTCGCTGGCCGCGCTCCGCCCGCCCCGCGTGTCGCTGCCCGCGCTCGCGGCGCTGCTCGCCCTCACCGCGCTGAACTTCCGCACCGCTCCCAGCCAGGACGCGCAGTTCGCGATGGCGTTCCCCGTCCTCGCCTGGGCGCTCGGCGAGGTCGTACGCAACCGGCGTGTGGCGATCGACCAGGAGTCGCGCAGGGCGGTCAGCGAGGAGCAGGCGCGGATCGCCCGCGAGCTGCACGACGTGATCGCGCACAGTGTCTCGGTCATCGTGGTACAGGCGGCCGCCGCCGACGACGTCTTCGACGAACATCCCGACCAGGCACGCGCCGCGCTGCGCTCGATCGAGGCGGCGGGGCGTGAGGCGCTCGGGGAACTGCGCGGGTTGCTGGCCGTGGTGCGGCCGGGCGCGGAGGCCGCTTTGCAGCATCCCCAGCCGGGACTCGACCGGCTCGGGGAGCTCGTGGAGCCGTTCCGCGCCGCCGGTCTGCAGGTCGCGGTGCGCTGGGAGGACACCGGTGCCGACGGCGCGCTGCCGCCGGGGGTCGATCTCGCCGCCTACCGGATCGTTCAGGAGGCGCTCACCAACACGTTGCGCCACGCGGGCGCCGGGCGCGCGGAGGTCACCGTCAGGGTCGGCTCAGGGATGCTCGAACTGGACATTCTCGACGACGGGCGCGGTGGCGGAGGCGGTGACGGTGTGGACAGCGGTGGTGGCGGGAGCGGCGGAGACGGTGACGGCAGCGGTGGCAACGGGAGCAACGGAGGCTTGGGCGGTGAAGACGGGAGCGGTGACGGCATGGGCGACGGTGGCGGCGGTCACGGGATCGCGGGGATGCGCGAGCGCGCCGTGATGCTGGGCGGCACCCTCGACGCGGGTCCGCGACCCGGAGGCGGATTCCGCGTTCGTGCCCATCTGCCGTTGGGAGCGCCGCGATGAGCGTCCGGGTGGTCCTCGCCGACGACCAGGCGTTGGTCCGCGGCGGTTTCCGGATGATCCTGGAGGCGAGGGCGGACCTTGAGGTGGTCGGCGAGGCCGGGGACGGCGAGGAGGCCACGGCCCTGGTCGAGCGGCTGAGGCCCGACGTCGTCCTGATGGACGTGCGGATGCCCGGCGTCGACGGCCTGGAGGCGACCAGGAGGATCGTCGCCTCGGGGAGTCCGGCCCGGGTCATCGTGCTGACCACCTACGACGTCGACGAGTCCGTGTTCGCCGCCCTGCGCGCCGGGGCGAGTGCCTTCCTGCTCAAGGACGTGCGGCCCGCGGAACTGGTGGAGGCGGTTCGCGTGGTCGCGCGCGGCGACGCGCTGCTCGCGCCGTCGGTCACCCGCAGGCTGCTCGACCGGTTCGTCACCGTTCTGCCTGATCCCGGTGCCACGCCGCCCGACCTCGGCTCGCTGACCGGGCGGGAGGTCGAGGTGCTGCGGCTGGTCGCGCTCGCGCTGTCCAACGCCGAGATCGCCGAGCGACTCGTGCTCACCGAGGCGACGGTCAAGACGCACGTGTCCTCGATACTGCGCAAGCTCGGCCTGCGCGACCGGGTCCAGGCCGTCGTCCTCGCCTACGACGTGGGACTCGTGCGCCCGCGCTCCCTTTGAGATCCTCCTCGGCCGGAATCCGTCCGAGGGGGGAGAGGTACGGCCCGGCTCCGTCCTGGGAGGGGGATGAAGGCCACTCCCGCGTTCGATGTGCTCGGAGGGCGTCCGGACCTAGCGTCGCCGCCATGACCGGAAATCCTCCCGACGACCGACGGCACGCGACCCAAACTGACCGAACGGCTCGGATCTCCGAGCCCTCCAGGACCGCCGAGGCGGCCCGGACCTTCGAGCCGGCCCCGACATCTCGGACGCCTCAGACGGCTGAGGCGGACCAAGCAGCCAGGGGGGCGCGGCCGGCTCAGGCGGCCCCCGGCGGGCGTCCGGGGCCGTTGCGTCGGGTCGCGCCCGCACTCGGGCTCTTCCTCCTCTCCCCGCTGGTCGCGGAGTACCTGCTCGGCAACGTTCCCCCGTCCGAGCTCTGGGGCCTGGTCGTCCTCGCGCCGATGTACGGCGGTGGCGCGATCATCATCCGCGAGGTCGCGCGCCGCGCCGGGCGCGGCTGGCCGACGATCATCCTGCTCGGGTGCGCGTACGGCGTGCTGGAGGCGACCCTGATCGACCAGACCCTCTTCAACCCCGCCCCGCTGTTCGAGGGGGACGTCTCCCGCAGTTCCACCCTCATCCCGGCACTGGGGTTCAGCGCGGTCAACGCTCTGGGATTCACCGCGGGACACGCCGTCTGGAGCATCGGCGTCCCGATCGCCGTCGTCGAGACCCTGGTGCCCCGCCGCGCCACGACTCCCTGGCTGGGCATACCCGGCCTGCTCTTCGCCTGCGTCGTGTTCGTCCTCGGTTCCCTCGTGCTCTTCGGCGGCATCCGCGACGACAGCGGATTCATGGCCTCGCCGCCACAGAGGATCGGCGCCGCCGCCGTGGTCGTGCTCCTGGTCGTCGCCGCGTTCCTCGTCGGACGGCGCTCCCGGTCGGCGAAGGGTGCGCGGTCGCCGAAGCCCTGGCTGGCGGGTACGGCGGGATTCGTCGCGTCCGCGGCGTTCGTCGCCCGTCCCGAGGACTGGTGGGGGACCGCCGCGGGCATCGTACTGATCGCCGTGACGGCGGTCGTGATCGGCCGGTGGTCGCGAGGTGACGGCTGGGACGCCAGGCACCGGCTCGCGCTGGCGGGGGGCGCGCTGCTGACTCAGGCGTTCCTCGGTTTCCTGCTGTTGTTCCTTCACGGCACCGCGACCACCGCCAACCTGATCGGCCAGACGGTCCTCGTCCTCGGCGCGCTCGCTCTCTTCCTCGTGGCCCGCCGTAGCGCGCGGAGAGCGGGCGCGGGAGGGTGAGGAACCCGCCTACGGGTCGGTTCCGGCCCCGTGCGGATCCACGCCCCGCGCGTTCTCCGTCACGTGCAGTTATCGTCGATAACGGAACGTGGGGAATCGGGGGATGACGTGGGGAGGCGGGGGATGCGACACACGCGTGCGGCGGTGATGCGGGCGGCGCTGCGGCTGCTCGACGAGGTCGGACTGGACGGTCTGACCACGCGCGGGCTCGCGCAGGAGCTCGACGTACGCTCACCGGTCCTGTATCGCCACTTCGGCAACAAGCGGGAACTCCTCGACCACATGGCCGCGACCATGATCGAGGACGCGTTCGCGCACCTGGCCCGCCCGGGGCCCGGCCAGGACTGGGCCGACTGGCTCGCCGAGCGGGGGCGGGCGCTGCGCCGGAGCCTGCTCACCTATCGCGACGGCGCGCGGCTGCACGTCGGTGCCCGGCCGGTCGGGAACCAGGCCGCGACCTCCGACTCCGTGGTCGAGGTGCTGGGCGAGGCGGGGTTTTCTCCCGAGGAGGCCCGGCGGGTGATTCTCGTCATCGGCCGCTACATCGTCGGGTGGGCTCTTGAGGAGCAGGCGAGCGTCGGTCGCCCTGTGGAGGGGGTGTCGCGCGAGGCGGCCGACGCCGACTTCGAGTACGGGCTGAACGCGATCCTGGCGGGTCTGCGCGCGAGTCTGGACGGTGTTCGCGCGAGCCCGGACGGGGAGATCCGCTGAAGGGCGTCCCCGTCCGGGTCCGCGTGGCACCGGGCGCGGTCGGCGAGACCAGGTGAGGCGGGCGGCTCCCTGTCCAGGCTCGTGCGGTGCCGAGCGGCCACCTCGCGCGGCCTAGCCGTCGCCGTACGGGGACGCGGTCCGCCGTTCTTTCAGGCGGAGGTTTCTCCGTTCTCTCCGAGCCAGACGAGATCGGAGTGGAGCCGGTACGCGGCGCTGTTGGCGCTCCGCCAGCTGCCGAACCCCCGGGCGGTCACCCCGACGGTGGCCGCCTCTCCGCCCGGCAGTGCCAGCCCGTACGCCACCACCTCGGGGACGTCCTCGCCGAACTCCTGGACCAGGGCGAACACCCGAGGCAGACCACCGGCCAACGCCCTCACGTCCTCCCTGGTGGTGCCGACGTTCTCGGGAAAGGTGTCTCCCTCGCTTCCGTTTGCCGCCTTCTGAGAGCCTGTGCCGTGGTAGACAGTCGAGTGGTTGGAATCGTCGAAGTGCTCCATCTTGAGTGTTTCCTTTCCGGCCGCCGGGGCCTGGGCGGGCATGGCCTCCAAGCGAAGTCTGCCCAGGTCCCTTTTCTGGTTCTTGGTGTTGACGTGACCTCATGACTCCGTAATTGGTCGTCAACTGTCGCTTTTGCGTACTTGTTGTGATCGCTTGATTACTTTCGGTATAGCGGCACAGCCGCAAGGGCTCGACAAGTTGTCTGGCCTCATCGATTGGATAGTGCCTCGATTTGTGTGACCGGTTCGGAAGGAATGGGTATGGCTGCTCCGAAGTGGATCACTTTGCGTTCCCAGTGGCTCGGTCAGCAACTTCGAGAACTGAGGGAGGCCAACGATCTTCTGCTCAAGGACGTGGCCGAGTATCTGCAACGTGATCCGGGCACCATCAGCCGCTTCGAGTCCGGCGGATACCCCATTCGGAGGCCAGACCTGTTCGCGCTCCTCGACTTGTACGGCGTCGCGGACGGTCATCGCCGTGAGGCGCTACTGAAACTGAGCCAGGAAGTCTGGCAGAAGGGCTGGTGGGACGGGTACGCCGGCGCGTTCGTCGACTATGTGTGGCTGGAGTCTCGGGCGCGTGAGATACGGGCCTTCGACAACACTCTGCTGCCCGGCCTGCTCCACACCCCGGAGTATGCGCGGGCAGCGATCACGGCGGCCGAGTATGACGCGAAAGACGAGCAGATCGACCGCTGGGTCGAGCTTCGCACGACTCGTCAAGGGATCCTCGCGGGAGACAACCCACCCCGTCTGTTGTCGATCATCGATGAGTCTGTGCTGCACAGGCAGGTCGGTGGTGCCGTATGCCTGGCGAAGCAACTCGGAGAACTGGCCAGGCATGCCGCTCAGCCCAACATCGAGGTCCGCGTCCTGCCATTCAGCGCTGGGGCGCATGCCAGTCCGGCCGGTGCGTTCCGGATTTTCACGATGGAGAAGGCGTTTCCTGAGATCGGCTACGCGGAGACTCCGAAAGGGGCTATTTATATTGAATCGCCAGATGCTCAGCGTTTCGTGCGGACGTACGATGAACTGCGGGAGCTGGCTCTGACTCCCGAGGAGTCGGCTGTATTGATCTCCGCGACAGCAGAGGAGCTATTGCGGTAAACGCGAGGGAAGGGTGTGAAATGCCTGATTCCATGAGTTTGGCCGACGTTGCCTGGCGCATCAGTACGAAGAGCGACAACGGCGGCGGGAGCTGCGTTGAGGTTGGTCCGTTGGGGGACGGTAGTGGGCGGGTTGCGGTGCGGCATAGTCATCGGCCTGATGGTGAGGTGATCGTTTATACCCGTGCGGAGTGGGAGGCGTTTGTCGGTGGTGTCAAAGATGGGGAGTTCGACTTCTCCGCCCCGTGAGACATCGTGGAAGCTCGCCGACATTGGAGGGGGCCGAGGTGAACGCGATGGAAGGGTCCGAGGTGCTCGGTCCCGGTGATCTGGCCGGTGTCGCCTGGCGCATCAGCACGAGAAGCGAGAACGGCGGCGGGAATTGCGTTGAGGTTGGTCCGTTGGGGGACGGTAGTGGGCGGGTTGCGGTGCGGCATAGTCATCGGCCTGATGGTGAGGTGATCGTCTATAGCCGTGCGGAGTGGGAGGCGTTCGTCGGTGGTGTCAAGGACGGGGAGTTCGACTTCTCCGCCAGATGAGACACGCGACGGTGGCCTGAGCGGGCCGTGACGCGGGCGACGTCACGAGTCACCGCATGAACGTCTCCATGTCTCACGCCAGTGAACGTTCATCGATCAAGACACGCCCGAACGGCCGCGAGAGATGACCGGACACCGGGACACGAGGACGGAAGAAGGCGGCCGCTGGATGGTCAGACCGCAGACGGGGTGGTGATGCGCCCACCGAGGAGCGGCCCTTCGAGGTGTGCGGGGATGAGCATGACGCCACTGATCCTCGATGCCGGTTTTTCGCTACAGCTGCGAACCTACCGACGCTCCGAGAGCGTGTACGACCAAAGGTGAAACTCTGTCGGGAGTGATGATTTCACGGTGTTTCAACCGGCACAGGGTTGCCTTGCTGATCGACGACGACCCTTCCCTCCAGTGGGCGATCTATTCGTACGGTTCCGCTCTTCAGCATGGCGAAGGCCGGCCGATCGCAGTCGGGCTGCGCGGTGCTTGGCTCACCGGTAAGGATCACCACGGCGGACTGGAGTTGGCCGGCTTCGAAATGATCGTCGCCGGTTGATCCATCGCAGGAAGTCGGAGCGACGGTGACTTTAAAGGAAAGTGAGGTTCTCGACGTGTCCAGGGAAACACCGTCGATCGCCGCCGAGCGCCTTGTCTGACCTAGGCGCCAAAACGCGTCAGGGGTTACCGCCGGCCAGCTTACCGACCCTCCGTTGTCCGTGCGGAAGCTCCATGAGGGAAGCGACAGCGAGCCCCTGTCCGTCATCCATTCCAGCTGGCTCAGGCGCGCTTCGACGACGGTCATGGTCTCTCCGGGTAACCCCCGAAGCCGCTCAGAAAGGCGATCGAAAGCATCTGCGGCCGATATCCGGGTTAGGCTTACCTTGTCTCCGTCGAGCAGGACATCCTGGCTCCCCGGCGGATCGTCGGACAGTTTTTCCTGTAAAGTGAACCGCGTTCCGGGCTTGGCGTCACCAACGAGTTTTGGGAGATCGTCAACGATGATTATCGGGCGTGGATCGCGTGTGTATGGAAAATCGCGCCATTGATCCGCCGCCGTGCTGGAGTCGCTGCCCGGTCCCGCTTGTCCGGAACAGGCCGACATGAACGCGATTGCGGAGCACAGCAGGATCATTTTTTTGGCGGCGTGAACGTCACCCATGCCCGGAACGCTACTTCGTGGTCGAATGTCTCGCCAGTGCTGAATAAGTGACTGCGTATATCGAGGGGCGCGCACGGTGTTTCGGCGGTGATGGGCTCTTTTCGTCCGGTCGCGGCTCTCCGTACGGTGGGGCGGACGGGGAGCCGGTGGTGGGATCCGGCGGGTAGCGGCGCGTGGTTTGCTTTCCCCATGGATGAATCGCGGATTACTCGTTACCTGGACAGATTGGGCGTGAACCGCCCCGCGGAGCCGGACGCCGAGAGCCTGCGGACCCTGCAGCTCGCACACCTCAGGGCGGTACCGTTCGAGAATCTGAGCATTCATCTCGGTGAGCCGATCTCGCTCGACCTCGACGCCCTGTACGACAAGATCGTCGTTCGCCGTCGAGGTGGCTTCTGTTACGAGCTGAACGGACTGCTCGCCGAGTTGCTGACCGCGCTCGGCTACCGGGTGACGCTGCTCGCCGCCCGCGTCTTCGGCGGCGGTGGTGTGCCGGGGCCGCTCTTCGACCACCTCGCGCTGCGCGTCGATCTCGACGAGCCGTGGCTGGTCGACGTCGGGTTCGGTGACTTCTCCGACGAGCCGCTGCGGCTCGACGGGCGCGCGGAGCAGAGGAACGGCGGGGGCGCGTTCCTGGTCGGGCTCGCCCCCGGCGACCACGGCGACCTCGACGTCACGCACAACAGTGACCCCGGTTACCGGCTGACCGCCCGGTCCTACGAGCTGGCGGACTTCGTCCCGATGTGCTGGTGGCAGCAGACCTCTCCGAAGTCACACTTCACCAGGTCGCCGGTCTGCTCGATGCGCACGGCCGAGGGCCGGATCACGCTCCGCGACCGCAAGCTGATCCACACCGTGGACGGCGAGCGTACGGAACGCGACCTGGACGAGAGTGAACTCCTCCCCGCCTACCGCGACCACTTCGGGATCACCCTCGACCGGATCCCATCCGCCAAGGCGTGACCTTTCGGCTGCCTGGTCACGAGCAGGGAAGGGGCATCAGGCGGTCTGGCGGTCTTCGCTTCTGCTCGTGCGGATCTGCTGAATCCGCTGCTTGCTCAGTCCCAGCAGCTCCCCGATGTCGGGGTCCGACAGGCCGAGTCCGGCCAGCTGGTCGACACGGGCCCTGGCGGTCCTGGTGTAGTCGTCGGCGATCGCGGCCGCCCGTCGCTGAAGCTCGGCGAAGTCGTTCAGGTCGTCTTCGGTGAGACCGGGCAGGGTGTAGTGGAACACCGGGACGGGCGGCTGGTCGCGGTCGGCGAAAAGGAAGGGAAACCCTTCGGCGATGTCGCCGTGCAGCTCTTTCAAAGACCGTGCGGACATGCCGCCCGCCACGCCCTGCACGGTCGCGAGCCACAGCGCGCCGGTTTTGGTGACGTGAACGTCAACGCTGTCCTGGGCGCCCATCAGTCCTCCAGCCAGTCATCACCGAACAGGAACGCGAGCCCTCGTTCGAGATTGTCCACAACGTGAGGTGTCTCGCCCGGATACAGCGGGACGATCGCGCGGGCCACGACGCGGCCCTCGGTATCCCACAGCAGCAGGAAACGTTGCCTTCTGGTCGTCTCGGCCCAGTCGCAACGCAGACCGTGGTCGCGGGCGAGAGCCGTGATGCGGTCGCGGATGGCCGCGTAGTCGTCTCGTTCCACCACACGCGGCAGACTATATCCCTTGCTTACCAGCGACAATGCCCCTTGTCGGCATGTTCGTTATGGTGTGTCGCCCTTTACGGCCGGTCATTCCGGGGCAACCGGATCATTTTTTGGTCGCAAGATTCCCGCTGGGGGCCGATGGCTTCGACCGATCACGCGAGGCCGGAAACGGGTGTGGTGACCGAGGCGGGAACGACCGGCCTGGCGGGCTCCGGGGGCGAACACGGCTCGGGTCAGGCGGAGGTGAGGGAGCGGTCGCGGTTGACGAGGGCGGCGTAGGGGCCGTCGGCGGCGAGGAGTTCGTCGTGGGTGCCGCGTTCGACGACGCGGCCGTGGTCGAGGACCACGATCTGGTCGGCGTCGCGGATCGTCGACAGGCGGTGGGCGATCGTGATGGTGGTCCGGCCCCGCGACAGGGTGTCCAGGGCCTCCTGGACGGCGCGTTCGGTCTGGGTGTCGAGGGAGCTGGTGGCCTCGTCGAGGATGAGCACGGGCGGGTCGCGCAGCAGGGTCCTGGCGATGGCGAGGCGCTGTTTCTCGCCGCCGGAGAAGCGGTAGCCGCGTTCGCCGACCACGGTGTCGTACCCGTCGGGCAGTGCGGCGATGTGGTCGTGGATCCGCGCGGCCCGCGCGGCCGCGACGATCTCCTCGTCGGTGGCGGAGGGGTTGGCGAACCTGAGGTTGTCGGCGATGGAGGAGTGGAACAGGTAGGTCTCCTGCGAGACCACGCCGACCGTCTCGGCCAGCGACTCGAAGGTGAGGTCGCGCACGTCCACCCCGTCGATCGTGACCCGGCCGCCGGTCACGTCGTACAGGCGGGGCAGCAGGTAGCTCAGCGTGGTCTTGCCGGAGCCGGTCTCGCCGACCACGGCCAGGGTGGTGCCGGCGGGGACGGTGAGGTCGATGTCGGAGAGGGTCGGGGTCTCGCCGTAGGCGAAGTCGACGTGCTCGAAGCGGATCTCGCCGCGTACGGTCTCCGGTGTGCGGGTGCCGGGGTGGATGTCCACCGGCAGGTCCAGATACTCGAAGATCCGGGCGAACAGTGCGAGGGAGCTCTGCACGTCGACGCCGAGCCGCAGTAGCGACACGGCGGGCCGGAACAGGTTCATCTGCAGCGTGGTGAAGGCGACGACGGTGCCGATGGAGACGACCGAGGTGAGCCCGGTGGCCCAGTAGATCACCGCGGGCATCGCCGCCATGATGATCTGGATGGTGGACTGCCGCCAGCGCCCGGCCATGCTGGAACGGACCTCCAGGTCGGCGAGCTCGTCGGAGGCGGCGGAGAACCGCCCGGCGAGCTCGGGGCCGCGGCCCATCGTCCGGCCCAGCAGGATGCCGCTGATCGAGAGCGACTCCTGGACCATCGACGACATGGCGGCCATCTTCCGCTGCCGCTCAGAGGTGATCTTCCTGCGCTCCCTGCCGACCCTGCGGCTGATCGCGACGAAGACGGGGAGCAGCAGCAGCGACACGATGGTGAGCCGCCAGTCCAGCACGAGCATCGCGATGATCGTCGCCACCACGGTGGTGAGGTTGGAGACCATCGAGGCCGCGGTGGAGGTGACCACCAGCTGCATGCCGCCGATGTCGCCGGCGATGCGCGACTGCACCTCGCCGGTCCTGGTGCGGGTGAAGAAGGCCATGGACATGCGCTGCAGGTGGCCGTAGACGCTGGTGCGCAGGTCGTGCATGACGCGCTGGCCGACCCCGGTGGAGATCAGCGTCTGGACGACGTCGAGCACGCTGGTGACGACGGCGACCGCGACCATGCCGAGCGCGAGCAGCGTGAGCAGGCCGGTCCTGCCGTGCGGGATCGCGTCGTCGAGCACCGCGCGGAGCATGAACGGGGAGGCGAGCGAGACGAGGGAGGACAGTCCGATGAGGATGCCCACGATGGCGAGGCGGCCCTGGTAGGGGCGGAACAGACCGATGACGCGTCGCAGGGGGGCGCGAGGTTCGTCGTTCACCTCAGGTGTTTCGTGCCGTATGGCACTTTTGGTTTGTTCCTCCATGGAACTCCTTTCTGATGTAGTCTCAAACAGAGGTTAGCTCACATTCATTCCATGTGGCACTGGGATAGGTTCGGCGCTGTGGAGACGGAACTGGCCGACCTGGTGCACGGCGTCGGCCGTCGGCTGCGGCAGGGGTACGGTGAGCGGCTCGGGCCGCTCGGCCTGAGCCCTGGTCAGGCGCGGGCGCTTCGGGTCATCGTCGACTCCGAGCCGCCGCTGAAGATGGTGCAGCTCGCCGAGAGGCTGCGGATCGTGCCCCGCTCGGTGACCCCGGTGGTCGACGCGCTGGAGGAGGCCGGGCTGGTCCGCCGCGAGGTCGATCCCGCAAACCGCCGCTCCACCCTGCTCGTGGTCACCGGTGAGGGCAGGAAGCGGTACGAGCAGGTGCGTGAGGCGCGCAGGCGGGTGGCCGAGGAGCTGTTCTCCGTGCTCACCCCCGAGCAGCAGGACCGGCTCGGGGAGCTGCTCGGCACGGTCGACGCGCAGTCCGTCTGACCCGGCCGCCACCGGGGGCGCGGATCGCGGGCCCCGGGTTTCCTGCGTTTCGGTGGGAGCGGGTGACAACCTTTCAGCTGGTTTTCAGCCGGTCCGGTGGAGGTGGCCGGCGGTTTTCAGCCGGTCCGGTGGAAGCGGGCGACGGCGAGGGCGAGCATGAGCAGGCCCGCGCCGCCGACCAGCAGGAGTTCGAGCGCCACCGGGACGGTCCATCCCGACCAGGACACCCCGGGACCGTACACGGCCATCACCTCGGGCGGGACGGACAGGTGGGCGAAGACGACCTGGCGAGCGGGGTCGACCGCGTACGTCAGAGGGTTCAGCAGCGTCACGGTGCTCATCCACCCGGGCAGGTTGGTGAGCGGGAACAGCGCCCCCGACAGATACATGAGCGGCATGATCGCCATCTGGGCGATCCCCTGGAACGACTCCATGCTCGTCATCCGCGCGGCGACCAGCACGCCGAAGGCCGACATGGTGAAGGCGGTCAGGAACATCACCCCGACCAGCGAGACGATGAGGACCGGGTCGTAGGGTACGCCGACCAGTCCCGCCATGGCCACGATCACCAGGCTCTGCAGCGTCGCGACCAGCGCGCCGCCGAGTATCTTGCCGACCACGATCGCGGTACGGCTCACCGGTGCCACGAGCATCTCCCGTAGGAAGCCGAACTCGCGGTCCCAGACGATCGACGAGGCGGAGAACATCGCCGTCAGGATCACCGTCATCGAGATCACGCCGGGGAACATGAAGGTCTTCAGGTCCACGCCGTCGGGAACCCCCGGCATCAGGGACCCGAATCCCGTGCCGATGATGAAGATCCACATGAATGCCTGGAAGAGCATCGCCGTGACCCGCTTGCCGTCGGTGGCGAAGCGGATCAGCTCCCTGCGGAGCACCACCTTCACCGCGCGCAGGTTGTGGGCGGCGCCGCGCAGCGGGACGCGGGGCGTGGCCGTCTCAGCCGCGACCATGGGCCGGCACCTCCTCGTCGTGGGCCTTCCCGCCCACGGTGTGCTCGGCTTCGGCGTTCGCGTCGTCCCCGATCTCAGAGGAGGACTTCGCGCCCACGATGTGCTCGCCTTCGCCGTTCGTGCCGTCCCCGGTCTCCGCGTGGGCCTTCGCGCCGGCCTGTTCGGGGCCGCCGGTTCTCCCGTTCTCCCCGGTGTCCTCCGCGTCGCGGATGGTCGAGCCGGTGTAGGAGAGGAAGACGTCGTCCAGGGAGGGGCGGGTCATCTGGACGGAGAGGATGGGGACGCCCAACTCGGCGAACAGGCGCGGGACGAACTCCTCGCCGCTGGGGACGGAGAAGGTGAGTCCCCCGTCGCGTGCCACGGCCTCCACCGAGAGGCGTTCCCGCAGCATGACGGTGGCGGCCGGGTCATCACCGGTCTGGATGCGGATCCGGTCCCTGCCCACCGCGGCCTTGAGCGCTTCCGGGGTGTCCAGCGCCACGACGGAACCGTGATCGATGATCGCGATGCGGTCGCAGTGCTCGGCCTCCTCCAGGTAGTGCGTCGTCATGAAGATCGTGATCTTCTCCAGGTCGCGGAGTTCGGTGATGTACCCCCAGATGGCCGCGCGGGTCTGCGGATCGAGCCCGACCGTCGGCTCGTCGAGGAAGAGCACCCGGGGGGAGTGCAGCAGGCCGCGGGCGATCTCCAGGCGCCGTCGCATGCCGCCGGAGTAGGTGTGCACCCGGTCGTCGCGGCGCTTCCACAGGCCGACGATGTCCAGGACCCGCCTGATCCGGTCGTCGATGGCGTTCTTCGGCAGGCCGTACAGCTCGGCGTGGAAGCTCAGGTTCTGCGCGCCGGTGAGGTATCCGTCGACGGTCGGTTCCTGGAAGACCAGGCCGATGTCGCGCCTCACCTCGTCGCGCCGCCGCACGATGTCGTGCCCGCCGACGGTCGCGCTGCCCCCGCTGGGCCGGATCAGCGTGCACAACATGTTGATCGTCGTGCTCTTGCCGGCGCCGTTGGGACCCAGCAGGCCGAACACCTCGCCGGGGGCGACGTCGAAGTCGACGCCCCTGACGGCCTCGATCTTCCCGTACTCCTTGCGCAGTCCCCTCACGGACACCGCCGCGCCGTCGTCCACCTCACCGCCCCCCGCGAGGGGAGAAGAACGGCAGGAAGGGGGAAGTGCTCCCAGCGCCCCCGGTGCTTCCGGTGGCCTGCGACATGGCGAGCAGGACGCCCGCGCCACCCGTCGCCAGGTCCATGGAGATCCGGAAGCCCCTGGTGCCGGTGAACGCGAGGTGCCCCTGGAAGGAGACGGCGTGCTCGCACAGGTCCCGCAGCCGCCGGTCCTCCGCCGCGTCGCCCGTCATGTCGCCCGTCATGTTGTCCGCCCCGCTGTCGGGTGTGCCGTTCGCGAGCCGGGAGAGTACGGCCACCTGCCCGGCCATGCCGCGGAAGAGGTCGGCCTGCAGCGAGACGCGCGTCCGGCAGGCGCGCAGCAGGCCGGGGAGACTCGCGCGGATCCTGTCGTCCTCGCGGTGGGCGAGGAGTTCGGCGGCGACGAGGGCGATGCCCGCGCTGCCCACGTCGAGGTAGGGCATCGTACGCACCCCCGCCTCCTCGACCACGAGCCAGCCGTCCGCGGTCGTCACGCACCGGTCGAGGTCCAGCCCGACGGCTCGGGCGGCGTGGTCGAGGAGGGCGGGGTCGCCGGTCCGCTCGAACAGCCGGACGAGGAAGAGGGCCACTCCGCACCAGCCCCGCATGAGGCCGGCCTCCAGGGGCCGGGTGGGGGCCGGGAGCCCCGGGCCGCGTGCCGTGCCGGGGTCTCCGCGTTCCACCGCGTCGGCCAGCCGGTCGGCGACGGCGAGTGCCGCGGTGAGATGCTCCGGCCTGCCCTGGGTGCCCGCGAGGTGCGCCAGCGCCGCCCCGATGCCGGCGTACCCGGAGAACATCGAGATGTTCGCGCGATCGGGCACCGGCTGTCGGTCGAGCAGCTCGGCCGCCTCCTGCGGGTATCCCAGGTGGTCGAGGGTGTAGGCGATGCCGGCGGTCCCGTCGTAGAAGCCGGGGCGGCGCGGTCTGTCGCGCCGCACGGCGTCGAGCAGCCACCTCTCGTGCTCCGGATGCCTGCCGTGGCCGGTCACCTCCAGGGCCCACAGCACCCCGGCGGCGCCGTAGGCGAACCCGAGCCCGCCGGACACGAACTGGTGCACGTCGCCGGGGAACAGGCGGTCCTCGCGTTCGGGGGTCGCGGAACTCAGGATTCCCCTGGCCAGGGACTCGCGCACCGCCCGCCAGTCCACGGCGGGGGCGTCAGGACCGGCGGGCCCCACCTCCACCTCCACCGGTTCGGTGGCGGGGGAGTCCGGGAGTCCTCGCGAAGGAGCGAGGTGGGAGAGGATCGTCTCGGCCCAGCCGGCGGGAACCGGGAAGTTGTCGCACATCGTGCGTACGAGCCGGTGGACCCGGTCGGGCCGCAGTGCGGTGATCTTGCTGAACGGCAGGAACACGGTGAGGCGCAACGCGGCGAGGGCGTACAGGTCGCGGGCCACACCGTTGGTGTCCCGGCCGGCGAAACCGGTCGCGGCCAGTCCCGGCCGCCAGTCGGTGTCCGCAGCGTCGAACGCCAGTTCGAAATCGACCAGGGTCACCGTCTCGTCGGGCCGGACGATGACGTTGCCCAGGTGCAGGTCGCCGAAGACCACCCCGCGGGCGTGTATCTCGGCGATCAGCGCCTCGACGCGGTCGGTGATCTGCACGGCCCTGCGGGTGTAGGACTCGATGTCCTCGGCCGTGGGCTCGGCCATGACCACCCAGGGATGGGCGGTGCCGCACCACACGTTCAGCGGTTGCCCCTCGACGTACTCCTCGACCAGGAAGCGGTGCCCCGCCACGTCGAGCTCGTCGTACAGGGCGGGGACCCCGGGGATGCCGCGCAGCGCGGTGAGGGCCCAGCTCTCGCGTTCCATCCTCGTCGTCGCGTCGTGATGGTTGGCGTCCACCGCCGCGTGCGGGCGGGCCTCCTTGAGCACGACCTCCCTGCCGTCGGTGCGGCGGGTGGCGAGGTAGACGCCCCCGGCGTTGGAGAAGTGCAGGGCCCGGCGCACCAGGTAGGGGAGCTCGGCGCCCGCGCCGTCGCGACGGGAGTCCAGGTGCGGCTGGAGGAAGCCGGGCAGTTCCACCCATTTGGGCGGGTCGAAGAACGGCCTGCGCCGGTCGGGCAGCAGGGTGCCGTCGGGGTGACGGATCGCGAAGACGGTCTCGCCGTGCTCGTCCACGCACGTCATCTCGGTGAAACCGCCGTAGCGGACGTACAGCGGGCCGTCGCCCCAGCGCAGGTCGCTGAGGATGTACGGACCCTGCTCGCCCTTCAGTTCCGCCGACAGGTCCGTCAGCACGGCCCGCAACTCCTCCTCGTCGCGCGGGTAGACGGTGACCAGCTTTCCGCTGGAGCCGCGCGGCGAGTACTTGGCGTTGAAGACGAGCAGCATGTTGCGGTCGCGCAGGTGCTTGAAGGGGATGCCGCGCTCGACGCAGTAGTCCCAGGCGGCGGAGCAGAGCCGGTCGGCGTTCTCCAGCGTCGCGGACAGGTGGACCTTCCAGCCCTGCTCGGCGGTGGTCTGGCCCTGCGGGCGCAGGGACACCCAGACCCCGCGCTCCTTGCGCACCCACCCCTCGGGAACGGCCGTGCCCGACACGGTGAACGCGTGGTCCCGGATGAAGCCCACCCCGCCCGACCAGCGGGTGGGCTCCTCGAAGAAGAGGGGGTCGGCCAGGGTGTAGATCTGCATCATGTCCTGCACGCGTGGTGCTCCTCGCCCGTGCTCGTCGCTCCCGCGCCGTCCCCGCCGCGCTCGCCGCCACCGTCGCTCTCGCGGTCCCCGTTGCTCCTGCCGTCCGCTTCGCTCTCGCGGTCCCCGTTGCTCCTGTCGTCCGTGTCGCTCTCGCCGTCGGCGGAGAGGGACCCGCGCAGTCGTTCCAGAAGGCCGATCATCGTCGACAGCGGGGGCGCGCCCGCCGCGTCCTGGCGTCCGGTGCTGAGGCTCCTCGTCGCCCGTACCGGCGCCACCACGACGTTGCGCCGTTCGGAGAGGGTCCGCAGATGCCCCCGCAACGTCGGGTTGTCCATCGCCCCGGGGGGCAGCGAGGGCGCCACCGCGATGGGGGCGGAGGTGCACTGCAGGGACAGCAGCGCGGGGGTGTCGGCGAGCCCGAGCGCGAGCCTGGAGATGAAGTTCACGCACGCCGGATAGACGATCACGCTGTCGCTCCACTCGGTGAGCCGCACGTGCAGGGCGTCCGGCCGCGCCTCCTCGGGCCACCGGTCCCGCACGACCTCCCGGCGGACGAGCACGCTCAACGCCTCCCCGCTCACGAAGCGCTCCGCGCTCGGGGTGAGGACGACCTGCACCTCAAGGTCCCGGTACGCCGTGATCAGCCAGTTGAGCCAGAACGGCAGGTACATCGCGGCGATGGCGCCGGTGCCGATCACGAGCAGGCGCTCGCCGCCGAACTCGGGGGGCCGGCGGTCGGCCGGTGTGTCGGTCACCGCGCGTACTCCTTCGGGCTCGTGGCGGGCTTCGGCCTGGTGACGAGCCACCTGAGGTGGTGGATGAGCGCCCTGATGCCCCTCGGACGCTCGGCCTCTGGCCCCCGGACCAGCCGGGTGAGAACATCCGCGCCCTGCTTTTCCCACATATGCCGATAAATGGCGTAGAAATGCACGTCCCAGAGGCATCCCCGGAAGAACATGTGCTTGGGGAGGGTCGCCTCCTTGGGAATGAGGTCACCGACCCAGCCGATCCGGTCGATACTGGCGTCCGTGGTGACGAAATATACTTTTCTTATGTCTTCCCAGGTGGCGAACGCGTAATTCACCAGAAGCATCATCGCCTCGCCGCCGAGGCCGTATCTGGCCTTGTCGGTGTCGGTGAATATACCGACCTGGATGTGTCCGGCGGGGTCCATCTCGTGCAGGGTCCCGAATCCGACGGTCTCCCCGCTGTGCCGCAGCCTGATCGCGAAAATCGCGGAGATGTCCTGCTTTTTCAGCTGGTCAACGAATACCTTGAGCGGCGGCATGCTGTGCAGTCCCAGGCCGAGAAGGAGCTCGTAGAGGGCGACCCCGTCCGACGGGTCGGCGATGGTGAGCGCCGTCCGCTGAGTCTCGACATGGGGAATGAGCACGACTGTGTCACCTTGAATTCTTTCGGCGGCGATGGTTTCCGGACCCGATGGTCCCGTGGGGATCGAACCGTCCTGAGCTCGTCGATATCTGGACACTAGGTTTGGCGTTCCCAGGTCGTCAACGTTTCGCTATCCGGGGCTATGAGAAAGCGGCGCGCCCGTGAAATGCGGAATCGTCATCCGGCGTTGTCTCGCCGGCGGGACGGGGCAGCCAGCCGAGTTCCTGAGCCCGCAACGCCAGCTGAAACCTGCTGGTCGCGCCCGCCGAGCGCATCAGCCCGTTCACCTCGCGCCTGACCGTCCGCTCCGCGACGCCCAGCCGGGCCGCGACGCCGCCATCGGTCAGTCCCTCGGCCAGGAGGCTCAGTACGGCGCCGCGCCGTTGCCCGGCCCCGGTCTCCTGGGGTGGTGGAACGTGCGCGGTGCCCCACAGATGGCCGAAGATGGCCAGCAGCGTGGAGAGGTGACCGGCCCGCGTCACCAGGGTCACGGGCGCCACCTCCCCCGGTGGGGGCCGCAGGCTCAGCAGCGCCACCCGCCGGTCGGCGATCACCGCCGACAGCGGGACCGAAGGCAGCGTCCTGGTCCGGGCGTGCCGGGGATCGAGGGAAGGGGCCGCGAGAGGTTCGGTCTCCTCGCCGCCCCCGGCGCGCACGACGGACACCGGGCAATTCCCCTCGACGAGCAGCTCTCCCACCCGGCCGGACAGGAAGCGCCCCAGCGGATCGTCGGAGAGCACCGCCAGGACTTCCCGATACCGGCTCTCCGTCATCCGGGAAAACACTTCACGCAGTTCCTGTGGTGTGATTATCCGATCCTCGCTGCTGTTTGTATCGGCGTGGCGCATGAAAATATAATGTCATGGCTAAAGTCTCGGGACCGTCGTCGTTTCCGACTTATGGAAACGCCGGGGATGGCCGTTTTAGGACAGGCCGTTGCGCATTCCGGGGTTCCATAACTATGTTTCGTCAGCGGAACGGCCGGGATTAACGCCTTTATGGCGCTTTCGCTCGTCATCGTTTTTCGGTGCAGGTGTCACGGTGCAGACTCCGTGAAATCCGTGGAATGCGCGCGGTTCACCCTCCGAAGCCGGCGAGGGCGGCGGTGTGTCAGAGAGGAAGACCCGGCCGGCCCGGGGCCGCCACACGGCCGGTCTGACTTTCGAGCCCTCGAAGGAGGTGTCTTAATGGACCTGTCCAACATTCTTGAGCTGCAGGAGATCGACGTCGCACCCGAGTACGCCGATCTCCCCAGTAGCACCATCAGCAACAGCACCTGCTGATTCCTCCGTGTTCGCGGGGGGCGGTCCCGTGCCTCCCCCCGCGTTCGCGGTCACCGGCACACCCGGTGGACGCGGATCTCGCGGCCGGGCGCCGGGTGCCCTCCCCGAGGCGGGGCACCACACTCCGTGACGGGCCGCGCGACCGCCGACGAGACGGCAAAACGCGCCGCGATCCTTTCCGATTTTCTCTCGCCTTGTGCCCCGAGAAGGGGCCGTGTTCAATTGGGCCCCATGAGCGACATCATTCTGGCGTGCGAAGGACTGCGTAAACGTTATGGCCAGATGGTCGCGGTCGACGGAGTCGGTTTTTCCATTGCGGAGGGCGAGGTCTATGGCCTGCTCGGTCCGAATGGGGCGGGAAAGACGACGACGATTTCGATGATTGTCGGAGTTGTCGAGCGCGACGAGGGCACGGTTCTCGTCGACGGGCAGCCGCACGACGCGCGGAACACGAAGACGAAAGCGCTGATCGGTTACGTGCCCCAGGAGCTCGCGCTTTACCAGGATCTCACGGCACGTCAGAACCTCTGGTTCTTCGGGCAGCTGTACGGCCTGCGAGGACGCCAGGGCAGGAGCAAGGTGGGCGAGGTGCTTGAGACGATCGGGCTGGCCGACCGCGCCGACGAGGCGGTCTCCGCCTACTCGGGAGGCATGGCCCGCCGCCTCAACATCGGGATCGGGCTGCTGAACCGGCCACGCCTGCTGATCCTGGACGAGCCGACCGCCGGAGTCGACCCGCAGAGCCGCAACTCCATCCTGGAGAGCGTGCGGCGCCTGGCGGGGGAGGGGGTGGCCGTGCTCTACACCACCCACTACATGGAGGAGGCCGAGCGGCTCTGCGACCGGGTCGGCATCGTCGACGAGGGCCAGATGAAGGCCGAGGGCACCCGCCGCGAGCTGGTGGACATGGTGGGGGAGAACGACCAGGTGGTCCTACAGGTGGACGGCGACCTGGACCGGGTGAGGCGCGCGCTCGCCGAGCTGCCGCGGGTCCGCAAGGTGAGCGGCGAGGGCCCGCACATCGAACTGCTCGTCGAGGGGGCGAGGGCGATCCTGCCCCGGCTCTTCGAGGCCGTGGCCGGCCAGGACGCGGCGATCCGGTCCGCGGAGGTGCGCGAACCCGACCTGGAGGCGGTCTTCCTGCACCTCACCGGTAAGGCGCTTCGGGACTGAGTGGGACGGGGCCTACGGTGCGTGGAATGATCATCATCCTGCTGAAGGACCTGCGCCAGCGGGCGAAGGACAGCACCCTGATCGTTTTCGCGATCGTGCTGCCGCTGGGCATGGCGTTCATCCTCAACGCGGTCCTGGGCGGCACGGGCGGCGGCTTCACGGCCCGCTACGCGGTGGCCGACGCCGACCGCGCCGCCGGCGGCGGGTTCGTCCAGCAGGTCCTTGAGCCGATGCGCGACTCGGGCATCGTCACCCTGCGGCCGGTGGCGACGGCCGAGGAGGGACGGGCGCTGACGCAGCGCGGCGAGGTGGAGGCCACCTTCGTCATCCCCGCCGGCTTCTCCGCCGACGTGCGGGCGGGACGCGCCGCCACCCTGGAGATCATCGGAAGTGTCGCCGCGCCCGTCGCGGTCCAGGTCGCCCGCGAGGTCGGGCAGGCCTACGCGACCGGGCTGCGCTCGGTCCAGCTGGCCGTGGCCGTGGTCTCCCCCTCGGGGACGGCGCCGGACGCGGAGCGGGCCGCCCGGCTCGCGGAGCGGGCCGGCGCGCTCCCGGTGCCGGTGTCGGTGCGCGAGGACGCCTCCGCCGTACGGCGGCAGCTGGACGTCACCACCTACTACGCCGCCGGCATGGCGATGTTCTTCCTCTTCTTCGCCGTCGTCTTCAGCATCACCAGCGTCTTCGACGAGCGCAGGGCGGGGACGCTGACCAGGATGCTGGCCGCCCCGATCTCCCGGCCGGCGATCGTCCTGGGCAAGCTGCTCAGCGGCGTCCTGGTGGGCATCGTGAGCATGACGATCCTCGTCGTGGTCACCACCCTCGTCATCGGCGCCCGCTGGGGCGATCCGCTCGGCGTGGCCGCGCTGGTGGTCTCCGGCGTGCTCGCCGCCACCGGGCTGATGGCCGCGCTCGCCACGTTCGCCCGTACCGCCGAGCAGGCGTCGAACTGGCAGTCGGTGGTGGCGATGGTGCTGGGCATCCTCGGCGGGGTGTTCTTCCCCAGCGCGCAACTCGGCGGGCTCACCGCGCTCGGCTATCTCACGCCGCACAAGTGGTTCATGCAGGGGCTGGCCGACCTGGCCGGCGGAGGGTCGGTGCAGGCCGTGGCGGTCCCGGTCGCGGCACTGCTCGGCTTCGCCGTACTGGGCGGCGCCCTCGCCCTGTCCCGTGTCGGAAGGATGGTGCACGCGTGAAGGCCCTCGCCATAGGGATGGTCAACCTCCGCCGGGTCTTCAGCGACCGCACCAACATCTTCTTCGTGATCGTCGCGCCGTTCCTGATGGTCTTCGTGCTCGGGCAGATGTTCGGCGTCGACCAGCAGCTGAGGCTGGGCGTGGTGAGCGGTCCGGGACCGCTGACGCAGCAGCTGGTCGGGGCGCTAGGCTCCGGCGAGCGCGTCACGGTCGAAAGGACCGGGGACGAGTCCGCGCTGCGCACCGCGGTGGAGCGCGGCGAGCTGCGGGCCGGCGTGGTCGTCCCGGCCGACTACGACGCCCGGATCCGCGAGGGCGACCAGGTCGAGGTGCGCTACCTGACCCGGCAGCAGGATTCGGGAGCGGCCGAGATCGGCACCTGGGTCCGCTCCGTCGTCCCCCAGCAGGCCGCCCTGCTGCGGGCCGCCCGCTTCGGGCAGCAGGAGGGGGCGGGAAGCTTCGACGAGAGCCTGAGCAGGGCGGGGCAGGCGAGCGTCGCCGAGGTCCAGGTGCGCGTCACCACCACGGGCCGGAGCCTGTTCCCCGAGGGGTTCAACCCCTTCGCCGCCTCGGCTCCGCCGCTGCTGCTGCTGTTCACCTTCCTCACCTCGCTGACCGCCGCGATCGGGCTCGTCGAGACCCGGCTGCTCGGAGTGGCGCGCCGGATGTACGCGACCCCGATCTCGGCCCGCGCCATCGTCGCCGGAGAGGCGCTCGGCCGGATGGTCATCGCGCTGACGCAGGCGCTGCTGATCATGCTCGGCTCCGCGCTGATCTTCGGGGTCGACTGGGGCGACCCGCTGGCGGCGGCGGCGCTCGTCGTCGTCTTCTCCCTGGTCGGGAGCGGGGCCGCCATGCTCCTGGGATCGGCGTTCAAGACGCCGGGAGCGGCGATCTCCGTCGCCATGATCCTCGGACTGGGGCTCGCCGCGCTCGGCGGCTCCATGCTGCCCCTGGAGTCGTTCGGCGGCGTGATGCAGGTCGTCGCCCACCTGACCCCGCACGCCTGGGCCTACGAGGCCTTCGCCGAGCTGGTCAGGAACGGCGGCACCATCGTCGACATCCTGCCCCAGTTCGGTGTCCTGAGCTGCTACGCGGCCGTCCTGTTCGCCCTCGGCGTCTGGCGCATGCGCCGTGTCCTCACCCGGTAAAGCCGAGACCATTGGAGATGACATGCGTTTCCTGCCCGATCGGGAGAACATCACTGCCGCGGTCCTCGGCCTGGGATACGTCGGCTCGTGCGTCGCCGCCGTCCTGGCCGACCGCGGCGTGAACGTGATCGGGGTGGACACCGACCCCGTACTCGTCGAGGAGCTCAACGCCGGGCACTGCCGGTTCAGCGAGACCGGGCTGCCCGAGCTCGTGGCCCGCCACGCGGGCACCGGCCGCCTGCGTGTCACCACGAGCTACGAGAGCGTCTCCGAGGCGGACGTCGTCATCGTCGCGGTCGGCACACCCACCGGCGAGCGCGGGGTGATGAAGGAGAGCCAGCTGCGCGGCGCCTGCGAGGAACTGGGCCGGCACATCAGGCCGGGCCAGCTCCTGGTCTTCAAGAGCACCGTCCCGCCGGGGGTGACCCGCTCGCTCGCCCTGCCGCTGCTGGAGCGCGGCGGCCTGGTCTGCGGTGCGGACTTCGGCCTCGCCTTCTGCCCGGAACGCCTCTCCGAGGGGACCGCGCTGCGCGAGCTGCTCAGCTTCCCCATCATCGTCGGCGGGTGGTGCGCCGACAGCACCCAGGCGGCGGTGACGTTCTGGCGCCGGGCCGTCGGGGTGGAGGTGATCCCGGTGGCCTCCCTGGAGGCGGCCGAGATGGTCAAGCTCGCCGACAACTGGTGGATCGACCACAACATCGCCCTGGCCAACGAGCTCGCCCGGCTCTGCGCCGCGCTGGAGGTCGATGTCCTCGACATCATCTCCGCGGCGAACTCGATCCCCAAGGGCAACGGCAACGTCAACATCCTGCTGCCGAGCGTGGGAGTGGGCGGCTCCTGCCTGACCAAGGACCCCTGGATGGTCTGGCGAGCCGCCAGGCAGCGCGGCATCGACCTGCTGACCATCCCGGCCGCCCGCGAGGTCAACGACTCCATGCCGCACTACACCAGCGACCTCATCGTGCAGGAGCTGGCCAAGCTCGGCAGGTCGCCGGCGGGCGCGAAGGTGGCGGTCCTCGGGCTCGCCTTCAAGAACAACACCGGCGACCTGCGCGAGACACCGGTCAGACCGGTCGTCGAGGAACTACGCAAAGCGGGCGCGGAGGTGAGCCTGTACGACCCGCTGGTCGACGGCGACGAGGCGGAGAAGCTCTTCGGGCTGCCGAGGGCCTCCTCGCTGGAGGAGGCCGTGCGCGGAGCCGACTGCCTGGCGGTGCTCGCCTGGCACCGGGAGTTCGAGGACATCGACCTCGCCGCGCTCCGCGAGCGGGTCGCCCCCTCGTGCGCGGTGGTCGACGGCCGCGCCTACTATCCGCGCGAGACCATAGAGCTGCTGCGCGAGGCCGGATTCGCCTACCGCGGGATCGGGAGGTAGGGGCCGTGGCGAACGTGGTGGTCACCGGCGGTCTCGGTTTCCTCGGCGGTCATCTCGCCGACGCGCTCTCCCGGCGCGGGGACGAGGTGACGGTCTTCGACGCGGTCTTCGACGGTGGGCCGCCCCCGTCCGGCCGCGGCGGCGACGCCCCCCGCCACGTCGGCGGCGACATCAGGGACGCGGAGGCGCTCGCGGGCGCGATCACCGGCGACGTGGACACCGTCTACCACCTCGCCGCCGTGGTCGGCGTCGACCGCTACATCGACCGGCCGCTCGACGTCATCGACATCAACCTGTCGGGGACGAAGAACGTCCTGGAACTCGCCCAGAAGGCCGGTGCCCGGGTCGTCCTGGCCAGCACCAGCGAGGTGTTCGGCAAGAACCCGGCCGTCCCGTGGGCCGAGGACGACGACCGCGTCCTCGGCAGCACCGCCACCGACAGGTGGAGTTACTCCTCGAGCAAGGCGCTGGCCGAGCACCTGACGTTCGCCTACATGCGCCAGCGCGGGCTCGACGCCACCATCGTGCGCTACTTCAACGTCTACGGGCCCGGCCAGCGGCCGGGTTTCGTGGTCAGCCGCAGCGTCCACCGCGCCCTGCGCGGCCTGCCGCCGATCCTGTACGACGGCGGCGGGCAGACGCGCTGCTTCACCTTCGTCGACGACGCGATCGAGGCCACGATCGAGGCGGGCACCGCCGCCGCGGCGCTGGGGGAGTGCTTCAACATCGGCAGTTCCGTCGAGACGACCATCCGCGCGGTGATCGAGCTCGTGGTCGAGCTGACGGGCGGGGACGAGGCGGTCCCCGTCGACCCGCGCGACGGCTTCGGCGACGCCTACCAGGACCTGTCGCGGCGCGTTCCCGACACCTCCAAGGCGCTCGCCGTGCTCGGGTGGCGCAGCACCACCACCCTGCGGGACGGCCTGGCCAGGACGATCGACTGGGCGCGGGCCAACCCCTGGTGGCTGGAGCAGCCCGACAGCGGTTCCAGCTGACCGGCGGCCGGGCGGCGCCGGTCCGTGAGGGGCCGGCGCGGCCATGGTCGCGGTACGGCACAGGCTCCTTGGCGAGGATGCCGGTCCCGGACCGCCTGACGATCGGCCGCGACTTCATGGCGCAGGCTCATGGCGGGCCAGGGGAGTATCGCTCGCGCCGCGGGCTCGGGGCGCAACCGGTGCCGGGCGCCTCCGCTCAGAGGCAGGCCGCGCGGGTCGCGGCGACGACCGCGTCCACCGCCCGGTCGTCGAGGTGCGGGCCGATCGGCAGGCTCAGCACCTCGTCGGCGAGCCGCTCGGCCAGCGGCAGCGATCCGGGCGCGTATCCCTCGCGGGCGTAGGCGGGGGAGCGGTGCACCGCGATCGGGTAGTGCACGAGCGTGCCGATCCCGGCGGCGGCGAGCCGCTCCTGAAGCTCCCGCCGGCGGGCGGTGCGGACCACGAACAGGTGCCAGACCGGCTCGGCCCACGGGGCCGGCACGGGCAGCAGCAGGTCGCCCACCCCCTTGAGCTCGTCCAGGTAGCGCGCGGCCACGGCACGGCGGCGATCGTTCCACTCGTCCAGCCACGCCAGCTTGACCCGCAGCGTGGCGGCCTGCATCTCGTCCAGCCGGGAGTTGGCGGCCACGACCTCGTGCCGGTACTTCTCGCGGGCCCCGACGTTGCGCAGCAGCCGCACCCGAGCCGCCAGCTCCGCGTCCCCCGTCACGACGGCGCCGCCGTCGCCGAGGGCGCCGAGGTTCTTGCCGGGATAGAAGCTGAACGCGGCGGTGGCGCCCGACCCCACCCGGCGTCCGTGCTCGCGCGCGCCGTGGGCCTGTGCCGCGTCCTCCAGGACGCGCAGACCGTGCCTGGCCGCGATCCGCTCGACGGCCCCCAGGTCGGCGGGGTGGCCGTACAGGTGCACCGGCATGATCACCTTGGTGCGGGGGGTGACCGCCTCCTCGATCCGCGCGGGGTCCAGGGTGCAGGTGCGCTCGTCCGGCTCCACCGGCACCGGCCGCGCGCCGACCCTGGAGATCGCCACCCAGCTCGCGATGAACGTGTGGGACGCGACGATCACCTCGTCGCCCCGGCCCACGCCCATCGCGCGCAGGGACAGCTCCAGCGCGTCGCAGCCGCTGCCCACCGCCACGCAGTGCGCGTTGCCGCAGTAGGCCGCGAACTCCGCCTCGAACGCCTCCACCTCGGGACCCATGAGATACCAGCCCGAGCTCAGCACCCGCTGGAGCGCCGCGTCGAGGTCGTCCCGCAACTCCTCGTACGGGGCCCGCAGGTCGAGGAAGGGGACCTTCACGCCCCGCTCCGCGCGTCTCGCAGGAACTCGTCGTAGTCGCGGTAGTAGTCGCCCTCGTCGTAGGGCTCGGAGACCAGCCACAGACCGACCGTCCCCGGCGCGAAGTCGACCATGTCCCGCCAGACCATCGGGGTCATGTAGAGCCCCAGCCGGGGATGGTCGAGCACGAACGTGCGCCGGTTGAAGCCGTCGTCCACCTTCACCTCGAAGCGGCCGTGCACGGCTATGATCAGCTGCCGCAGGCGGCGGTGGCCGTGCCCGCCGCGCCGGGTGCCCGGCGGCATGTCGAACATGTAGTAGGCCCGCTTGACGTCGAAGTCGATCTCCTTGCCGGACTCGACCACGCACAGGCTGCCCCGAGGGTCGACGATCTCCGGAAGCTCGACGAGGCGGCATGGCTCGACCCTGCCGACCGCGAGGTCCTCGCCGCCGTTCACCGAAGAACTCATCGAGCCTCCACCCTCCCTCGGACGAGGGGTCGTTCCGCCCCGTCCCGTCTCGCCAGCGGGACAAACGCTATTTTTCGAGAACCCGGCGGTCAAGTGATTCTCGGCGCCTTGGAAGCCCTCCGGAAGAACGAATGCAATGGACTAACGAGATTTATATAATTACTCTCCGGCGAAGGCCGTGCGATCCAAAGACCGGAGGGTCGGAATATGACCAGCCTCCCCCAGATATCACATTCTCTGCGCCGGGAGAATAACGAATTCAGAGCCCGCCTCACTAAATCGTCCATGGCCAGGGACAGCGCCGTCCTGCCGCTCGCCGAGTTCAGGGAGTGGTTCGCCGAACGCCACCGCACGGAGCGCGCCGAGGTCACCAGGATCCCCTTCGCCGACCTCGACGGCTGGAGCTTCACGCCGGGCAGCGGCAACCTGGTCCACCGCAGCGGACGGTTCTTCTCGGTGGAGGGGCTGCGGGTCAGTACCCGCTCGGACCCGGCGGAGGGCTGGTCACAGCCGATCATCAACCAGTCCGAGATCGGCATCCTCGGCATCCTCGCCAAGGAGATCGACGGCGTCGTCCACTTCCTCATGCAGGCCAAGATGGAGCCGGGGAACGTCAACTCCGTGCAGCTGTCGCCCACGGTGCAGGCCACGCACAGCAACTACGTGGGCGTGCACCGCGGCGCGGGCGTGCCCTACCTGGAGTACTTCACCCGGCCCCGGCCCGGCAGCGTGCTCGTCGACGTGCTCCAGTCCGAGCACGGCTCCTGGTTCTGGTGCAAACGCAACCGCAACATGGTCGTCGAGGTGACCGAGGACGTCGAGGTCCGCGACGGCTTTCGCTGGCTCACCATCGGCCAGCTGCAGGAACTGCTGCGTGTCGACAACCTCGTCAACATGGACTCCAGGACCGTGCTCGCGTGCGTCCCCTTCGACGGCGCGATCCTCGCCGACGGTGGCGGCAGCGGCGAGGACTGCGAGGATTTCGTAGGAGCGCTGCGCCGCTCGGTGGTGAGCGGCGGGGCCGCCCTGCACACCACCTCCAGCCTGCTGAGCTGGTTCACCGCGGCGAGAAGCAGCAAGCTCGTCGACCGCTGGTGCGTGAACCTGGAGCAGGTCACCCGCTGGAAGCGGTCCCGCGACGAGATCGCCCACGAGGAGGGAAAGTACTTCACGGTCGCCGCGGTCGCGGTGAGCGGGGCCGGCAGGGAGGTCGGCTCGTGGAGCCAGCCGCTGTTCGTGCCGGTGGGCCAGGGCGTGGTCGCCTTCGTCGTCAAGCGGATCCACGGCGTGCTGCACGTGCTGGTCCACGCCAGGATGGAGGGCGGCCTGCCGGACATGGTCGAGCTGGCCGCCACCCTGCAGTGCGCGCCCGAGAGCTACGAGGGGGTGCCCGCCGACCGGCGCCCGTACTTCATGGACTACGTGCTGAACGCCGACCGCTCCCGGATCCGCTTCGAGTCGCTGCTGTCGGAGGAGGGCGGGCGCTTCATGGGTGCGGTGATCAGATACCTGGTGATCGAGGCCGACGACGACTTCCCCGTCGAGGTGCCCGAGGACTACACCTGGGTCACCGTCGGCCAGCTGTCCGGGCTGCTGCGGCACAGCTACTACCTCAACGTCCAGGCCAGGACGCTCGTCGCCTGCCTGCAGGGACTCTGGGGAGGAGAGCGTTGACGACGACCTCACCCGTGCGCATGGGCGTGCTCTCCTGCGCGGACATCGCCTGGCGGCGCACGCTCCCGGCGATGGCGGAGGCCCCGGCCGTGCTGCCGGTCGCGGTCGCGAGCCGCGACGCGGCCAAGGCCGAGACCTTCGCCCGGCGCTTCGGCTGCGACGCGGTGACCGGGTACGGAAACCTCCTGGAGCGCCCCGACGTGGAGGCGGTCTACATCCCGCTGCCCACCGGGCTGCGCGCCGAGTGGGTCGACCGCGCGCTGCGGGCGGGCAAGCACGTGCTGGCCGAGAAACCGCTGGCCACCAGTCGTGCCGAGGCCGAGAGGCTGCTCGCCCTCGCCGAGGAGCGCGACCTGCTCCTCGTGGAGAACCTCGTCTTCCCGCACCACTCCCAGCACGAGGAGGTGGGCCGGCTGCTCGACGACGGGACGATCGGGCGGCTGCGCTCCTTCACCGGCGACTTCGGCATCCCCCCGCGCGCCCCCGGCGACTTCCGCTACCGGCCAGAACTCGGCGGCGGCGCCCTGTTCGAGGTCGGCGTCTACCCGATCCGCGCCGCGCGGCTCTTCCTCGGCGACGACCTCGAGGTCTGCGGCGCGTTCCTGCGCTACGACGCCGCCAGCGGGGTGGACGTCGAGGGAAGCGCGCTGCTGTGCTCGCCCGGGGGCATCACCGCGCAGATCAGGTTCGGGTTCGAGCACTCCTACCGCAGCTCGTACGCGCTGTGGGGCTCGGAGGGGTCGATCCTGCTGGACCGCGCCTACACCCCTCCGGACTCGATGCGCCCCGTCGTGCGGATCGAACGGCAGGACCTCGTGCAGGAGCGGACGCTCGCCGCCGACCGCCAGTTCGTCAACATCCTGGAGTCCTTCGCGCGATCCGTGCGGGAGGGCGACGGGCAGGCCGAGCACACGAAGCCGGCCCTTGCCCAGGCCGAGCTCGTCGACGCGATCCGCGAGCGGGCCCGGCGGATAACGATATGAACATGAAAAGCGAGGAAAGTGGCCGCCGGCCGCGTCCCCGTGCCCTGATAAAACGCTGCCGCGCCTCTTTGTTTCGCACGCAGGCGGCGGGCCGCGCTGCGATTTACAGCTGATTCACCCCGTGCCATCCAGAATCGAGGAGCAAAGTATGTCTGCCACGTCGCGGTGCCGTGTCTGCGCCGGATCCCTCGCTGAATTCTTCGACTTCGGGCGCCAGCCGCTCTCCGACGCGTTCGTCCGCCCCGGCGATTTCGCGGACGAATTCTTCGTGCGGCTCGCCGTCGGGATATGCGAGGCGTGCACGATGGTTCAGCTCATGGAGGAGATCCCCCGCGACCGCATGTTCCACCAGGACTACCCGTACGTGTCCTCGGGGTCGGCCGTCATGCGCGCGCACTTCGAGAAGCTGGCCAGGCGGCTGCTCGCCACCGAGCTGACCGGCGAGGACCCGTTCGTGGTCGAACTCGGCTGCAACGACGGGGTGATGCTGAAGGCGATCGCCGACGCCGGGGTGAGGCACCTGGGGGTGGAGCCGTCCGGAGGGGTGGCGGAGATGGCGCACGCCAAGGGCATCCGCGTCCGCAAGGACTTCTTCGAGGAGACGACCGCGAAGGACATCCTCGCCGCCGACGGCAGGGCGGACGTCATCTACGCCGCCAACACCCTGTGCCACATCCCCTACATCGAGTCGATCCTGCGCGGGGTGACCGCGCTGCTCGCCCCGACCGGCGTCTTCGTGTTCGAGGACCCCTACTTCTCCGAGATCGTCGAGCGCACGTCCTTCGACCAGATCTACGACGAGCACTTCTACTTCTTCACCGTCCGCGCGGTCCAGGCGATGGCCGCCCGCTTCGACCTGGAGCTCGTCGACGTCGAGAGGCTTCCGGTGCACGGCGGCGAGGTCCGCTACACGCTGGCCCACGCGGGCACCAGGACGCCGACGGCCGCGGTGGCCGAGCTGCTGGCGGACGAGAACAAGCGCAACCTCGCGGCCATGCCCACGCTGAAGGGCTTCGCGCGCAACGTCGAGCGGATCCGCGACGACCTCGTCGCCCTGCTGCGCGACCTGCGCGACGACGGCAAGCGGGTCGTGGGCTACGGGGCGACCGCCAAGAGCGCGACGGTGACCAACTACTGCGGCATCGGCCCGGAGCTGGTCCCGTTCGTCTGCGACACCACCGTCGCCAAGCAGGGCAGACTCACCCCCGGATCGCACATCCCGGTCCGCGAGCCCTCGGCGTTCGCCGAGCCGTACCCCGACTACGCGCTGCTGTTCGCCTGGAACCACGCCGAGGAGATCATGGCCAAGGAGCGCGCCTTCCGTGAGGCGGGCGGCAGGTGGATCCTGTACGTGCCCGAGGTCCACGTCGTCTGATCGCCCGCGCCCGGCCTCAGCCCGCCGTGTCGCGGTGGTGGGCGGTGAGTCTTTCCAGTTCGGGGACGAGTTGGTTGGGGCCGGGGGTGGTGAGGGTTTCCTGGCGGAGTCGTTGGGCGGCGTGGGTGTGGGTGGGGTCGTTGAGGAGGCGTAGGAGGTGTTCGCGGACGTTGGGTCCGGTGGCCTGGCTGCTGTGCAGGGTGAGGCCGGCGCCTTGGCGGGCGAGGAGTTCGCCTTTGAGGGGGGCGTCGAACATGTCGGCGAGGATGAGTTGGGGGACGGCGTTGACGAGGCTGGTGGAGAAGGATCCGCCGCCGCCGTGGTGGATGATCGCCGAGCAGGTGGGGGCGAGGGCGTGCAGGGGGACGAAGGAGACGAGGCGGGTGTTGGCGGGGACGTGGTGGAGTTCGGCCTGTTGTTTTTCGGGGAGGGTGGCGATGATTTCGATGTCGAGGTCGGCGAGGTGGGTGAGGATGTCTTGGACGGGGACGGAGTAGCCGTCGAGGCGTTCGGTGGCGGAGGTGCCGAGGGTGAGGCAGATTCGGGGCCGGGTGGGTGGGGTGTGGAGCCAGGGGGGGATGACGGCGGTGCCGTTGTAGGGGATGTAGCGCAGGGGCAGGTAGGTGTGGGGCAGGTCCAGGCGTAGTGAGGTGGGGGTGTAGTCGATGGTGAAGTGACCGCTCGTCATGTCCTCGGAGAAGGTGGTGCCGACCTTGGCGGCGCGGGCGGTGAGCCACTGGGCGAGCACGTCCTGCCGGTCGCCGGGCGGCTGCTGCTCCTTGACGCGCAGGTAGTGGCCGCGCATGCGGGCGAACAGGTCGAGCCCCCACATGAAGCGGGCGTGCGCGGCCCCGCTCGCCTTCGCCGCGATCGCACCGGCATAGGTGAGCGGCTCCCAGATGACGAGATCGGGCTTCCAGTGCCGGCAGAAGTCGGTGAGGTCCACGATCATCGGATCGTTCACCACCCGCCACCACCACGGCACCACGCCGCCGTAGCCCCACTTGAGGTGTTCCCAGGTGAGGATCTCGGGGCGGTCCTCGGCCATGTCGAAGACGGGCGCGCCGGGCGCGACGTGCTCGCGCGTCCGGGAGAGACGCCGCAGCTCGTGGTCCCTGCCGACCGGCACCGCGGTGAGGCCGGCGCCGGTGATGACGTCGGTGAGCTCCGGCTGGCTCGCCACCCGCACCTCGTGACCGGCGTTGCGCAACGCCCACGCCAGCGGCACCATCCCCAGGAAATGGCTCTTCTCCGCGTGGGTGGCGAACACGACTCGCATGCTCTCGCCTCTCTGCCCGTCTCTACCCGGACACCGTGTCGCGGTGGTGGGCGGTGAGTCTTTCCAGTTCGGGGACGAGTTGGTTGGGGCCGGGGGTGGTGAGGGTTTCCTGGCGGAGTCGTTGGGCGGCGTGGGTGTGGGTGGGGTCGTTGAGGAGGCGTAGGAGGTGTTCGCGGACGTTGGGTCCGGTGGCCTGGCTGCTGTGCAGGGTGAGGCCGGCGCCTTGGCGGGCGAGGAGTTCGCCTTTGAGGGGGGCGTCGAACATGTCGGCGAGGATGAGTTGGGGGACGGCGTTGACGAGGCTGGTGGAGAAGGATCCGCCGCCGCCGTGGTGGATGATCGCCGAGCAGGTGGGGGCGAGGGCGTGCAGGGGGACGAAGGAGACGAGGCGGGTGTTGGTGGGGACGTGGTGGAGTTCGGCCTGTTGTTTTTCGGGGAGGGTGGCGATGATTTCGATGTCGAGGTCGGCGAGGTGGGTGAGGATGTCTTGGACGGGGACGGAGTAGCCGTCGAGGCGTTCGGTGGCGGAGGTGCCGAGGGTGAGGCAGATTCGGGGCCGGGTGGGTGGGGTGTGCAGCCAGGGGGGGATGACGGCGGTGCCGTTGTAGGGGATGTAGCGCAGGGGCAGGTAGGTGTGGGGCAGGTCCAGGCGTAGTGAGGTGGGGGTGTAGTCGATGGTGAAGTGACCGCTCGTCATGTCCTCGGAGAAAGCCACGCCCGCCCGTCTCGCGTGCAGCCCCATCCACTGCCCGAGCGCGTCCGACAGGTGGCCTCCGTGCTCGCGCCTCGCCCGCAGGTAGTGGCCGCGCATGCGGGCGAACAGGTCGAGCCCCCACATGAAGCGGGCGTGCGCGGCCCCGGTCGCCTTCGCCGCGATCGCACCGGCATAGGTGAGCGGCTCCCAGATGACGAGATCGGGCTTCCAGTGCCGGCAGAAGTCGGTGAGATCCACGATCATCGGATCGTTCACCAGCCGGCACCACCACAGCACGTGCCCCTGGTAGCCCTCCCTGATCTTCTCCCAGGTGAGCATCTCGGGGCGGTCCTCGGCCATGTCGAAGTCCTTCTCCTGGCCCGAGTCCTTGGCGTGCTGGAGCACCCTGCCGAGACTGTGGTCCCTGCCGACGGGCACCGCGGTGAGGCCGGCGCCGGTGATGACGTCGGTGAGCTCCGGCTGGCTCGCCACCCGCACCTCGTGACCGGCGTTGCGCAACGCCCACGCCAGCGGCACCATCCCCAGGAAATGGCTTTTTTCGGCGTACGTCGTGAACAGGACGCGCATGGTGTTCCTTCCTGCGGCCGGCCTCGCGGCCTCAGCCGGTCCCCGTGGTGCCGCGATATCGGGCGGTGAGTCTTTCCAGTTCGGGGACGAGGTCGTTGGGGGTGGGCATGGTGTGCATCTCCTCGCGGAGCCGTGCGGCGGCGTGGGTGTAGGAG